>JAVBNU010000028.1:0-81313 GCA_031551265.1 Candidatus Gastranaerophilaceae bacterium | reverse complement strand
TCCGATAACGCCTGCCGTTAATGCTTATCAGGTTAGTGATACGTCATTTCAACCTGAGTATAAAAGTAATGTCTTAAATTCAAAGCCTGACACAGTCTCTTTTAAAGGCAAAAAGCTGGAAGACCAGCTGGATTTTATGTTTGTCCAATATGCAGATGAAGTAAGCAATACCGATAAGAGCGATAAAGACCTCATTGAGAAAGGAACTTTCAGATTTATTGAGGATTTGTCAGCCGCGAACCCTAAACTCAAAGGACAAATTTACACAAGAACTGAATTTACCTCTAACGATACCCTGATGCACTTTTTTGCATCTCTAGGCAGGTACTCACTCGCCAAAAAAGTACTCGAGGATCAAGACCTAAACCTTTGCAAACAACAAATTCTACGCACCAGAAACAACGAGGGCGAATCCTCGCTTGATGTGGCCGTAGATTTTGGACAATACAAAATTGTAAAACTTATAGTCAATAACGCCTCCTACGAAACCCTCAAAGGATTGCTGTTTGAGCGTTCTCCGAATGACGAAACAAAACAAGCAGAATCTCTGGTTGACAGACTAAAACGTGATTATAAAGACTATACTTCACCAAATGAGAAAAAAATTGCCCATTTTATTCTGAGTAAAGCAATTAAAATAAAAAATATTTTTAGCCCCGAAAACATTGAAAAAGCTTTCACGAAAAAATCAACTTCCGAACACCACAGAAAAATACTCATGACTATTAAAGATATCAACGGTGACAATATTCTACAGGCATGTATAAAACGCGGCGATTTATCCTCGGCTTTTGAAGTTATGGCCGAATTACACAAACCCGAAAATTTAAAGTACAAAAAACGTATTTTATCCGAAAAAGGCTTAGACGGCACTGTTTTTGATATCGCAGAAAGCAAGGGATACAAAAATTTCATTGATTTTATGAAGCAGAATTCACACACACTACAAAAGAAAAGAACCAAAGAATGAAAATAAATACACTAAATTTATACACACCGAAACTCAACCACAACACTGTTTACGAGAAACAAGTCACAAATAACTCCATCAGTCATGATGTTTTCACCAAATCCAACGACGTTTCGTTTAAGAATGCTGCAAAATTGTTAATGGATTTGATGTTTTTCACAACTTATTTAGATGCCATTACAGATGCTAAAATTAGTGATGATGACCTCATTTTCAGCATACACAATAAAATGAAGCCAAAAGAAAAAAGAATTTACAGAATGCAAACAAGCGGTGAAAACGAAACTTTGATGTACCATTTTGCTGCAGCAGGCCGATTAGAATTAGCCAAAGCAGTCTTAGCCGACCCAGATGTTGATAAACACAAACAATATTTGCTCAAAACACGGACTCTTATGGGCGAGTCACCGTTAGATGTCGCTATCGCCAATGATGATGCTGATTTTGTTGAATTAATTTTAAATCATAGCACGCCCAAAACTGTACAAAGCCTTCTCTGTACTGAATTCCACACAAAAAAAGAAGGGCAGCCAAATTCACTTTACAAAAAGCTGAAAATAAAATTCAACGCCAATCCTCCCGCAACAACAAGCCTAATCGAAAAGTTAATTTGGGAAAAAGCAGAATATATTAACAACCTATTCTCTGCGGAGACTATTAAAAGCGTTTTTAACGAAAATGCATACTCCGAAGAACATTGTGACCGTATTTTAAAACTCAAAGATTGTGAAGGCGACAATATCCTGCAAGCATGTATTCGACGCAAAGATTTTAACTCGGCACACGAAATCGTTTGTTGTCTGCGAAAACCCGAAAATACTGTGCATAAATTACGCATTTTAAAAGAAAAAAATAATGGTAAAACTGCCAGAACAATGGCCAAAGAAGTCAATCCACAGTTTTATAACTGGTTGGTAAAAGAATTGTATACATAATCGCCAGACTGTAGTAAAATCAGTATATGATGAAATTACTCAGAAACATCTTATTTTTAACTATCGGCGGATGTCTTGCCGCATTAGCAATTGAAGGATTTTTAGTCCCGAATAAAATTATTGACGGCGGAATTTTAGGTATCGCTATGATGGCAGCCTATATCGTGAAAACCCACGTTGGTCTCGCAGTCAGCTTAGGTGCTTTTACATTCCTGTTCAACGTTCCGTTCATATTTTTTGCGCTGAAAAAATTCGGTAAACGTTTCGTATTTTCAACTTTTTATGCCGTAGCCATAATGTCACTGACAATATTCTTTGTTGAGCATTGGGACGCATTTTCACGCGCAACAGGACAACCGTTTCTTGCGACAATTTTTGGCGGCGCAATTCTCGGTCTCGGTGTCGGTCTGGTTCTGCGCAACAATGGATGCCTCGATGGTACAGAGGTTATGGCCATTGCAATAATGAAGAAAACAGGCTTCTCAGTCGGTGAGATAGTGATGTTCTTCAACGTTTTCATCTTCGCCGCTGCAGGATTCGTCTACGCCTGGGATAGCGCGATGTACTCAATCGTCACCTATTTCGTCGCATCAAAAGTAATTGACGCGGTAATTGAAGGTCCTCAGGATTCCAAATCAGCCTGGATTATCACCGATTTCGCCGAAGAAATCGGACAAAAAATTATGAACCAACTCGATATTTCCGTTACATATATCGACGCACGAGGCGGATACAGCGGAAATGCAAAAAAAGTAGTCTACTGCGTTACATCACGTTTAGAACTCGTTAAACTAAAAGAAATCGTCAAAGAAATTGACCCTTCAGCATTCATCGCCATCGAAAACGTGCACGAAGTCGAAGGCACTCGCGTTAAAAGCAAAAAAGCAAAGTTTCACTAATATTTTTCATTGCATGAAATTAGCTGTCACCCCGCAGCGCTTAACGTAAAATAATTATACCAGGCATTGCTGTGCGGGGTCTTTCCGGTGTAGCGTTTCACTTAAAGACTCCGTTTGTTATATAGACAGATCCCGCACATACATGTTACAAAAAATTGCACCATTTAGCACTGCGGGATGACGTACAGTGAGTTTGTAGGGTGTGCACCGAGAATTAATACTTCTCAATAATTTGTGCAATTGCATTTTGCGCTGTGTCTAACATTTCGATTAATTCTTTGCGCTCAAAAGGATTACCTTCGGCTGTTGTCTGAAACTCAATGATTTTACCACTTTTCGTCATAACAACATTCGCATCAACCTGTGCCGTGGAATCTTCACAATAATCAAGATCTAAAAGAACTTCTCCATCAACAATGCCAACCGAAACAGCCGCAATCTCTTCAATAATCGGTGATTGCTCCAATAATTCTCGTGAAATAAGCGAATTAACCGCATCACGCAGCGCTAAAAAAGCACCGCAAATACTCGCACAGCGTGTACCACCGTCAGCCTGAATTACATCAGCATCAATAATAACTGTGCGCTCACCCAATTTCTCAAGGTCAATACAGCTGCGTAATGCGCGACCGATAAGACGCTGAATTTCTTGTGTTCTGCCTGATATTTTAGTGCGCTCACGTTGACAACGTGTGTTTGTTGATGATGGCAAAAGTGAATACTCAGCAGTAACCCAACCTCTGGCGTCATCTTTAGCCATCCATTTCGGCTTACCTTCTTCAATAGTTGCCGTTACAATTACTTTGGTGTCACCAAATTCAACCAAAATCGAACCGGCAGCATGCTTAGTATAATTACCTGTAAATTTTATCGGTCTTAAAGTTTTGTTATCACGATTAAAACTACGTTGAGTCATTGTTTTCCTCTTAATTTAGTTAATAAATACAATATAATTGTATACAATATTCCCCTATATAGCAATGTGAGCATTAAAAAAGTTATCCAACCGAAATAGGTACATCTGGAATACTCCAACCCAATTTCATTCTCGCAAAGCGATATTTGGATAACTTATATATTCATGATATCATTATTTTGTTCACATGTCAATGATATGACATGGTTATAATTACAGTTATAATAATGGTTTCAAATACATGAATGAGTTTATTTTAACAGAGTTTTCAATATTTTATAAAAGATTGGTAAAAGTCGAAATTTGTTTGAAAAAATTGATTGTTGAAAAATACACAAATTTCTACGGTGAAAATGCTTATAATATTTTTAATCGTTACTTAAAAACTTTAAATACCCGTAATACAGAAAGAAAAATTTTCACAAAAATATATAATTCCTCCAAAACAAGTTCAGATAAACTAGAATTATCAATTAACGAAATGTATATCAGTGAAATATTGAATCTGTTCACCAATAAAGTTTTCCTAAAAAATAAAGTTAGACATGATTTTTTCCGTGAAAAAGTACAAACTAATGATAATAACTTTTTACGTAAAGCTAAAGCATTGAAAGATTTTCGTAATTGTTTAGCTCACTGTAATGAGAAAAAATATAAAATAGAAAAGACAAAGTTTATTGACGGCTTAATATATTTTGAAAAAATTTTAAATTGTAGCGTTTCAATGGACTATGATTTGCTTACAAAAATTCCAAAATTCAAAAAACTCTCTACAACTGAAATTTTAAACATTATTTATACCTATAAAAAAGACTATTTTAAGGATGATAAATTACTAATTATGTTATTTGATGATATTGCACTAATGAATGGCTATACTTTTCAAGGTTTACCCCAACGTTGGACAATAGTAAGGCAAAAATATGAACTAGAAAGAAAAGTAAATGGTTCTTCTGAAAACAATATTAAAGATGATAAATCTTCACAAATGCACTTACCATTTTAATACCATTTTAATTTATAATGTTATAAAATTTATTTACTTGCTCAAATATTCATTAATCGCAGCTGCGGCTTTTTTACCTGCACCCATTGCATTAATTGCATTTGACTCACCTACAGGCGCAACATCACCACCTGCATAAACACCTTCAATTGAGGTTTTACCTGTTTCTTCATCAATAATGATGTAGCCCCATTTGTTAGTTTCAAGACTTAAGCCTTCGTCAGACGCTGATTTTTGAATAATCGGATTAGGGCCCGTGCCAAGCGCTACGATTACAGTATCCAAGTCTATTTTCTCAATCTTGCCGGTTGGTACAGGACGTCTTCTACCGCTGCTATCAGGCTCGCCAAGTTCCATGACTTCAACATTCATGCCAATGACATGCCCGTTTTCTTCGAGAATTTCAGTCGGGCTTTGCAAAAATCTGAATATAACACCCTCTTCTTTAGCGTGACGGATTTCTTCCAAACGAGCAGGGAGTTCGGCTTCTGTACGACGATAAACTATGTAAACTTCCTTATAGCCGACACGAACAGCAACACGAGCAGCGTCCATCGCAACATTACCACCGCCGATTACTGCAACTTTTTCGCCATGTTTGAGCGGTGTACAAGTATCACCCGTGCAGCGTGCGTTCATTAAGTTAACTCTGGTTAAAAATTCGTTAGCCGAGAAAACACCGTTGGCATTTTCTCCTTTGATATTTAACATTTTTGGCAAGCCTGCGCCTGAACATAAGAAAATAGCATCAAAACCATCGTCTTTTAATTGCTGGATTGTAATTGATTTACCAACAAGCACGTTTGGTATGAATTTAACACCAATTTCTTTAAGCGAATTAATTTCTCTGTCTAAAACCGTACGCGGCAAACGGAATGGAGGAATACCATATCTTAAAACGCCGCCTAATTTATGAAGAGCTTCAAAAACAACAACTTCATGTCCCATACGTCTCAAATCGGCAGCCGCAGTGATACCTGCACAGCCTGAGCCGACCACTGCAACTTTTTTGCCTGACTCTTTAATTTTTGCATTTTCAACATCTGTATTATCACCGACATAACGCTCTAATGCGCCGATTGCAACAGGTTCACCTTTTATACCAAGTATACATTTACCTTCGCACTGACGTTCTTGAGGACAAACACGCCCGCACACCGAAGGGAGCAAGCTTGTTTCACGAATAACATTGCCTGATTCTTGCAACTTGTCTTCTTTTATCGCCTGTATAAATCTTGGGATATCAATATTAACGGGACAGCCTGATACACATTTTGCGTTCTTACAACCCAAACAGCGAGTCGCTTCAAGCTTCGCCTGCTCGGGAGTGAAGTTCTCTTCTACTGCATCAAAATTATGTCTTCTTAAATTGTGATCTTGTTCTTGTGGTCTCTGTCTTTCTACCTTTTCCATAAAACACCTCTCTAGTTTTTCATGACTCTAATTATATAATAAATATAATAAATTTGAGACCACTGTACAAGTTCCTTTTTCTTTTCGTCATGCCGCAGGTCTCAGCCTGGAAAGTTAAATTATACGTGGCTGTGCGGCATCTTACCGGCACGCATAAAAAGTTTTTAATATTGCACTCGATAGATGGACAGATACCGCACATAAACGCCTATATTGTGATTCCACGCTTAACACTGCGGTATGACATAAAACAAATTTTTCAGACTTGTGCAGTGGTCTCAATTTTTTGTTGATGATAAAATAATTTATAAATGAGAATATTCCCGGAGGAAAAATGGAAGATATACAAGAAACGCAATCGTCTCAAGCAGCAATTAGAAGTGTGAGAATACAAAAACTTACAGATTTAGCAGATAAAGGAATTAATCCGTATCCATACTCATATGATAAAAATATTTCTGCAAACGACTTGCAGGAAAAATACAAAGACTTGGCAGCCGGCGAAGAAACGACCGATGCATACTCAGTCGCAGGCCGTATAATGGCAATGCGCAACACAGGTATGTTTATTGACCTTCAGGATGACAGCGGGAAAATTCAAATTTTCAGCCACAAAGAAAACATGCCGGAAGATAAAATCAAAACAATGAAACTACTCGATGTAGGTGACATCATTGGTTTTAAAGGCACAATCAGACGCACACCCCGCGGCGAATTGAGTATAAAAGCAAATGATTACAAAATTTTATCAAAAGCACTATTGCCATTACCTGAAAAATTCCATGGTCTAACAGATATTGAGACAAGATATCGTCAGCGTTATGTCGACTTAATTATGAATGACCATGTCAAAGATACTTTGAGAAAATGTAGCCAAATTATTCAAACTATTCGTTCGTTCTTGACTAAACAAGGCTTTTTAGAAGTTGAAACGCCAATGCTGCAAACTCTTGCAGGGGGCGCTGCTGCAAAACCTTTCATCACTCATCATAACGCGCATTGTTTGGAAATGTATTTAAGAATCGCGCCTGAGTTACACTTAAAAAGACTTTTGGTTGGCGGTTTGAACGAAAAATTATTCGAGTTAAACAGAAACTTCAGAAACGAAGGCCTTTCACCAAGACATAATCCTGAGTTCACAATGCTTGAACTTTATCAGGCATACGTTGATTACAATGAAATGATGGTTTTGACCGAAAATATTATTTCAACAGCGGCGCAAGAAGTACTTGGCACAATGAAAATAACGTTCCAGGGCAGAGAAATCGACCTGACACCGCCGTGGGATAGAAAAACAATGCTCGGCGCAGTTAAAGAGTATACAGGTGTTGACTTTGGTCAATTCTTCACAGTCGAAGAAGCCGTTGCAGAAGCCAAAAAACTCCATGTCGATGTTGAGGATTGTGATAACTGGGGTAAAATTTTGGAAAGAGTTTTCGAAGAAAAAATCGAAGCACAATTGATTCAACCAATTCATATTATTGATTATCCACGTGATATTTCGCCATTAGCAAAAGTTCACCGCGATAACCAAAGATTAACCGAGCGTTTTGAAACACGTATAAACGGCTGGGAAGTTGCAAATGCGTTTTCTGAGTTGACTGACCCGATTGACCAGCGTATGAGATTTGAAGCCCAAGCAAGAGCTAAAGCTAAAGGCGACGAAGAAGCATGTGACGTGGATGATGATTTCATCACAGCGCTTGAATACGGTATGCCACCGGCCGGTGGTTTGGGTATCGGTATTGACCGTATCGTAATGCTTTTGACTGACTCCTCAACAATCCGTGACGTAATCGCCTTCCCAACCATGAAGCCAAGAGAAAACTAAAAGTAAGCAAAACGCCACGCAGTTACTTCGCGTCTTGTGTCGACCCCTCAAGCACAGTCTCTTTTATTTGTGGATAATAGTCGAGGACGTTTTTCAGTTGAGTATCGTTTTGTCCTTCATATAAATTTTTATCACACAGACCTGCGAATCGCTTTATATTATAGAGTTTAGCATTTAATCTTTCAAAATTATCAAAGCCATTTATATTGTTCTTAATGACTTCAATTTTAGTATTGTTTAAAACTGCCATTGCCCAAAACCATATGTCATCTGCATTTGGTGCAAGTTTTGTAAAGAGTTTTTCCTTTAAAACATCTTTGTGCAACACTTTTGGAGGGTATAATACACCACCTATTCCTGTAAAGAAATTTCGAAAAGAGGTACTTGAACCACAAATTTCAAATTCCCACTTGTCATAAGGTAAAATATTTTTTTCTTTGTCAAATAAAATTCTATGGGCGCGATGACAATGAACATTTTCAGGGTTTTTTAAATAAGAAATATAGAGCTTTCTGAGCCAGTTTTTTGGATAATATAAATCATCATCTGCAGTTACAATTATATCATCGGGAAAGTCATTTAATGCTGAAACAAGCTTTTTATAGGATTTTGTATTTTTACACCATTTTATAGTCAAGCCATTTTTTTCAAGCTTCAAGATCTGTTCAGGTACGTTTTTGTCAGGGAATTCTTCTTCTGCAAGCCATAAAATCACCTTGTCAGGCTTGAGGCTCTGATTCAAGAGAGAAAATATGCAGAAATAAGTGTAATTGATTCTTGCATTGTAAGAAGTCAAATATACTATTAATTTCGGAGCTATGCCGGAATTTTCGTAAATACCAACTCTATCAAATTTTCTAGCTTTAATTTTTACAATAGACGCTATAACTGAGAAAATAATTTCTTTAATAATTTTAAATGGTAATTTTAATATATAGATTAAAATTTTTCGAATATTCATTGCCTCGAATATTCCTTCCGGTTTAGGGCCTCAATGATTTTTGTATATTATTTTGTTTTTGATGTTTTAGAACTCTCTATCCTATAATAACCTTAGAAATATATCACGATATGCGCTACATGACTTAAGACAGATTACGTTACCCTACAGGTAGGCATCTTCTTTGAACAAATTTATATTAAATAATTCCAACAACAACTGTTTTAAATATCTCTTCGGATGTTTAATCATTTGTACCAATGCATACATTCCTAAAAGTTTGAAATTAGTGAGCACAATGCTTATTGATTTGCTTTTTATAGTAGAATGCCAGTTCAGGAGTTCTTCCTTGTTTAGCTTAGGTATTCCCCAACGTATGAACGAATGTATTCCGTGGACTGCACTCTTAAAAGGAAATATGTATATATTATCCAGCGTTTTAGCGATAGCTATATCTTGGGCATCTTTTTTAGATAATGCGGCGGTAAAATAAAAAATCGGAATATTTTTTTCTTTAATAATCGGGGTAATGTCTTTGTATTTCGCCAGAGACATTAAGTCGCCAAAAATTCGTTGATTGTCTTTTGACCTTACAGCTTCAAGTCGAGCTCTTCTGTCTTTCAGAATAAACTGTCCAACAAAAGCAATCACATATTCAGCTTCCAAAACCGAGCCTGCGAGCATTGCCATATAACCTCCGGCCGAAGAGCCGATTGTAATGACTTTGTATCCTTCGGTTTCTTTTTTCAAAAACTCAATTACTTTATCAACATCGTTTATCTCACTGTTTATGCCTTTTATATACCATGCTTTGTGCAAATCTCTAAGTAAAATATGTTTTTGCGCTTTTTTAAACAAGCGTTTTTCCCATTCATAACGGTCTTTTTTAAGAATATTTTCCTCAAGACATTCGAAGGTGGGGAATGCATAAATACCGTTCCCGGTAAAATAAATTACAGCATATTTTTCCTCAAGATTATTTTCAGTATATATAATCTTATAATTTTGTTTAGAATACTCTTGTTCGACAGCCTCTTTAAATTTTTGATTTTTTTCATCCATAATAATTAATTATATGGATTTTTGTACAATTTTCAACCAAAAAATTTTATTCATAATTGATAAGTGTTTTTAGTACAACTTATTTTTGTTTATAGTATAATAGATGTGTGTGGGTTTTTTTAAAAAAATCTACCAAATTACAAAAACCGAGTTTTAAAACGCAGTTATGGACGACTACAAAGAAATATGGTTTGAACAGCTGAGCTCAACCAATGAATATTCAATGACCAACATAGCTAATTTAGAGGATAAGAACATTGTTATTGCTGAAACGCAAAACGATGGCTACGGTCGGTTTAAGAGAAAATGGGTTTCTGATAAACCTGACAATTTGTATGCCTCAATTATTCTAAAACCGGCATGCGAATTAAACGAAAATTTACCTATTTCAAATATAACTCAGTACATGTCAGTCATAATTTGCGAAATTTTAGCAGAATATAATATAAAAGCAGAAATTAAATGGCCGAATGACGTTTTAGTAGACGGCAAAAAAATCGCAGGATTATTAAGCGAAGCTTCAATCCAGGGCAATCAGTTAAAAGGCTTCGTTTTGGGAGTCGGTATAAATTTAAATCTTGAAAAATCAGACATAGAAGAAATTGACCAGCCTGCAACTTCATTGAATTTAGAAACAGGAAATAATACCGACAAAAACGAATTTTCGCAAAAACTTTTTAAGGCTTTTTTCGCAGAATATGATAACTTCATAAAATCAGGCTTTGAATTCATCAAAAACCGCTATATTTCTCGCTGTTCGTTTATCGGTAAAGAAATATTTATTAAAAATTTAGACACACAACAAAAAGGAATCGCAAAAAGCATAAACAACGACGGTTCCCTGTTGCTACAAGAAAATAACAATCAAAGTACTATAAGAATTGGAGATTTGGTATGTCAGTAGAAATAATTTTAGAAGAAGGCTTAATCGTAATGGGCATCGGCATGGGTGTTGTAATATCATTCTTGTGCATTTTGGTGTTTGCAATGAGCGTAACCTCAAAAGCAATTTTAGCACTAAACAAAATATTCCCTGAAATAGCGCCTGCAGCACCTATTATGAAAAAAGCAGCAACTTCAGATGACACCGAAATAGCGGTCATAATCGCTGCAGCAAAGCGTAACTAAGCCAACGCCGGTCAGGCAGTGGCCGGAACGCAAAACAAGAACGTAATTAGAAAAAGAGGAAATATATAATCATGTCAAAGAAACAAATCAAGGTAATGGACACATCATTCCGCGACGGATTTCAATCCGTATACGGAGCAAGAGTTTTTACAAAAGACTTTTTACCTGCATTAAAATCAGCTGTTGCAGCAGGTATCACACATTTTGAAGTTGGCGGCGGTGCAAGATTTCAGTCACCTATATTTTATTGCAATGAAAATGCATTCGACAGTATGGATGAAATCAGAGCAATCGTCGGACCGGACGTAAATTTACAGACACTATCGCGTGGCGTTAATGTTGTTGGTCTTGAGTCTTATCCAAAAGATATTATAAATTTGCACGCAAAATTATTCAAAAAACACGGTATGACAACAATACGTAATTTTGATGCTTTAAATGATGTTAATAACTTAATCTACAGTGCAGAGTGCATAAGAAATAGCGGCCTGAAACATGAAGTCACAGTCACAATGATGGGGTTACCACCCGGATGTGAGGGAGCGCATGACCCTGATTTTTATGAAAAAACATTAAAAAATATTATCGATTCAGGACTACCTTTTGATTCTGTAGCGTTCAAAGACGCTTCGGGTACATCAACACCAAAAACAGTCTATGAGACAATCAAAAGAGCAAGAATTTTGCTTCCTGAAACACATATAAGATTCCACTCGCACGATACTGCAGGAACCGGCATGGCTATATATTTAGCGGCTTTAGACGGCGGCGCTGACGGTATCGACTTGTCTATGAAACCTGTTTCAGGCGGCACAGGCCAACCTGATATTATTTCTATGTGGCACGCATTAAGAGGCTCCGAGTACGATTTAGGTCTAGATATTGATAAAATCGTTGAGACAGAAGAAATTTTCAAAGAAGCGATGAAAGACTACTTCTTGCCACCTGAGGCTATGGCAACTGACCCGATGATAGTGTTTTCACCAATGCCGGGCGGGGCGCTAACGGCTAATACTCAAATGATGAGGGATAACGGCATATTGGAAAAATATCCTGAAGTAATCAAAGCAATGAAAGAAGTTGTTGCAAAAGGCGGCTTTGGAACATCGGTTACACCTGTTTCGCAATTCTATTTCCAACAAGCATTCAATAACGTTATGTTTGGCGACTGGCAAAAAATTGCTGACGGATACGGCAAAATGGTTCTTGGATACTTTGGTAAAACTCCTGTTGAACCCGATGCAGAAATTATTAAAATTGCGTCTGAACAACTTGGATTGCAGCCTACAACCGAAACGGTTATTGAATTAAACGAAAAAGATTCTAACAAAGGTGCTGAGCCTGCGAAGAAAATGCTTGAAGAAGCGGGGCTTGAACAAAGTGAAGAAAATATATTTATAGCAGCAGCATGTAAAGAAAAAGGTATCGCGTTCCTCAAAGGCGAAGGCACTTGCGGTGTTAGAAAAAATGAAGAATGCACAAAACCTGCTGAATCAGTTGAAAAATCTGATGCATACACAGTAAATGTAAACGGAAAATCATACAACGTTAAATTTAACGGCGACAAAGCAACAGTTAACGGGCAAACTTACGACTTCTCACTAAAGGCAGGCGTTTCTGAATCAGGCCCTCAAACATGCAGCGTTGGCGGTGAAGAAGTTGATGTTAAAGCTCCGTTGCCGGGTGCGGTTTTAAAAGTGGTAACTAACGAAGGTGACAGAGTAAGCGAAGGCGACACATTGTTGGTTTTGGAAGCTATGAAAATGGAGACTGAAATCAAAGCTCCAACATCGGGTGTAATCAAATTCATATGCGTAGCACCGGGTACACAGGTTAAAGCCGGCGACTCGCTCGTCAGCATAGAATAACAGATAGGGAGAAGTATAAATGGATATTAAAGAAAGTCTATATTCCCTCTGGCAATCAACAGGTATTGCCAATATGGTGAACACAAATGTAACAGCAACAGGCTTTGAAGGGTTTTTACAAACCTATGGCGCCCCGATAATGATTGTTGTATGTTTATTTTTACTCTGGCTGGGTATTAAAAAACAATTCGAACCGCTTTTGCTTGTTCCAATTGCGTTTGGCGGTTTGCTTGCGAATATTCCGATTGCTGGTATTTCAGGGCCAGACGGCTTTTTAGGAATTATCTACCACGCAGGTATTGAAACGGGTATATTCCCATTGTTCATATTTATGGGTGTTGGTGCAATGACTGACTTTGGACCACTAATTGCAAACCCTAAAACAGCCTTGTTGGGCGGTGCTGCACAATTCGGTATCTTTGCAGTACTTTTAGCGGCTTTAGGGCTTGGTTTTACAATGCCACAGGCAGCGTCTATCGGTATTATCGGCGGCGCTGACGGTCCAACATCAATATTCGTTACAACGAGACTTGCTCCTGAATTATTAGGTGCAATCGCTGTTTCGGCATATTCTTATATGGCTTTGGTACCTATTATTCAGCCACCCATTATGAAATTTTTAACCACAGATTCTGAACGCAAAATCGAAATGAAACAACTGAGAGAAGTTTCTCAACGTGAAAAAATCGTTTTCCCGATTTTGGTGCTGTTGCTCTGTGTAATTTTATTACCTGATGCGTGTCCTCTAATCGGTGCATTAGCATTCGGTAACTTATGTAAAGAATGTGGCGTTGTGGATAGACTTTCAAAAACTTTGCAAAATGAATTTATTAATATCGTAACTATTTTGCTTGGTTTGTCTGTTGGTTCAAAACTATCATCAGCACAATTCTTGAACATCCAAACACTATATATTTTGATACTGGGCTTGCTGGCATTCTCATTCGCAACAGCAATGGGTGTTATTTTCGGTAAGATTATGAATTTCTTTTCCAAAGAAAAAATCAACCCACTTATTGGCGCTGCAGGTGTATCAGCCGTTCCAATGGCTGCACGCGTAGTCAATAAGGTTGGTTTGGAATATAATAATCAAAATTTCCTGTTGATGCATGCAATGGGGCCTAACGTAGCAGGTGTAATAGGTTCAGCTGTTGCAGCGGGTATACTTTTATCATTATGCAAATAATCATACAAAACAAATAAATTAAGAAAAGGAGAAAAACATGAGTACAATTGAATTTTTTAGAAATTCCGAGGAGCTGAAAGCTATTACTTCTGCAGCTCGTGCTACACTAACAGCGCCATTTTTTGGCAACAATGTTGAAACTGTGAAAACAGTATCAGAAGCTTACAAGCTTGCAAAATGCAGCCCGGGTACGGTTGAATTGACAGGCATGCCTGTTTATATGCCTGAAAAACTTGGTTTACCACAAGGCGCTAACCAATTATTGTTCAACGACGGAACAGTTGTTGGCCGTTGTGCTGCAGCAAGAAAAATCGTCGGCGAACCGGGCTGTGACTTAGGTTATTTATTACCAATCCTAAGAGAAGCAGTTTACGGTGTACGTGACAAATTAATGTACAAAACGGAAGTTGTTGTTGGTCTTGAAGAAGATTTCATGATTAAAGCACATTTATTAATTCCCGAAGGATTTGAAAATGTTATGTATTCTTGGATGTTGAACTTCCAATACATCAACGAATGCTATGCTGAAATGTATGCTAATTCACGTGAAATCACTGAAGGCGACATTTTCGTATTCTCTGATCCCGACTGGACGCACCCTGATTTCCCATATGGTTTGACATTCTTTGATCCAAAACATAACTGTGCGGCTATTTTAGGTATGAGATACTTCGGCGAGCATAAAAAAGGTACATTAACACTCGCTTGGGGCGCTGCTGCAAGAAACGGTTACGCTTCTTGTCACGGCGGTATGAAAAGATACAACTTAGGCAACGGAAATTCATTCCAAGCAGCTGTATTTGGCCTTTCAGGCTCAGGTAAATCAACAATCACTCACGCAAGACATAACGACAAATACGACATCACAGTATTGCACGATGACGCGTTTGTTATCAATGTACATGACAAATACACAATCGCATTAGAGCCTGCATATTTTGACAAAACTCAAGACTACCCAATGGGCTGTGATGACAACAAATACATCATTACACAACAAAACAACGGTGTAATTGAAGGCGCCGACGGCAAAGTATATGCAATAACAGAAGACGTAAGAAACGGCAACGGCCGTGCTGTTAAGTCTAAATTATGGTCACCAAACAGAGTTGACCGTGTTAACGAGCCTATCAACGCTATTTTCTGGTTGATGCAAGACCCTACAATCCCGCCTGTATTGAAACTTTCAGGTTCAGCTTTAGGTTCCGCAATGGGTGCTACACTTGCTACAAAACGCTCAAGCGCAGAAAGACTTGTTGACGGCGTTGACCCTAACGCATTGGTTGTTGAGCCTTACGCTAATCCATTCAGAGTTTACCCTCTTGAAATGGACTACACAAGATTCAAACAATTAATAGCTGATGGCGTTGACTGCTACATCTTGAACACAGGTACATTCATGGGTACAAAAGTTCAACCTAAACACACTTTAGGCATTTTAGAATCAATCGTTGAAGGTTCTGCTCAATTTGAAAAATGGGAAGGCTTCTCAGATATTCAAATAATGAATATCGAGGGCTTCGACGCTTCATTCAAAAACAGCGAATACGCTGACCAATTCGTTAAACGTATGCAAGACAGAATCAACTTCATCAAATCAAGAGAAACCGAAAAAGCAGGTTTAGACAAACTTCCTGCAGATGCTTTAGAAGCTCTTGAAAATGTTGTTAATCAAGCAAAAGCAACTGCTAACGTATAATTAGCTGAATAAATACTTAAAAGCCCGAGGTTTCGACTTTGGGCTTTTTTAATTATATAAATTCAATTACGACAATTTCAGGCTTACAATGAAAGCGAATAGGTAAAACACTTGTACCAATACCTTTTGTAACAATCATTTTTTTATTATTTTCGTTAATTAAGCCCTGAGCATACCGATTGCCATACTGCGAAGGCACTGAAACCGCACCGACAAATGGCACTCTGACCTGCCCGCCGTGGGTATGTCCGGCTAAAGTTAAAGTTACATTTTTTGGCACCGATGGATAAATATCGGGCGAATGCGTAAGCAAAATTGTTGGCGGCTTTGTTCTTTGCAAAGCTTTATTTATATCGGGAAACCCGGTTACCAAATCCTCTACACCCGCAATATAAACGGTTTTATTATTAATTTTAACAATTATATTCTCGTTGTCTAAAACATAGATACCGATTGATTTTAGCTCTTGACGAATTTTTATAGCATTTTGCCAATTGTCATGATTGCCTAAAACTGTGTAAATTCCGTATTTTGACCTACAATTCTTTAAATCTTTTGCAATAACCTCAGGAGGCATTGATTGCCATGTATTATGCCCACTGACAAAATCACCACCAAATAGTATCAAATCAGGCTCTTGCGCATTGATTGTGCTGACTATTTGCTGCAACCTCTTTTGTTGCTTAGGTTTAATATGCAGATCCGCAGCAAAAACTATTTTCAAGCCTTTTAAGTTTTTATCTTCAATTTTATATTTTTTCACTTCAAGAGCATTTGGCTCAATAAAAACACTAAAAATTATTCCGACCAAAATAATAATAAATAAAAAAATTAATACAAATTTCCTCATATATAAATTATATTATAAAAATTAACTCGGTTCGCATTCAAATCGTAACACTTAACTCTAAAGTATAATGATACCAGTAAAAAGGAGTTAAGTTATGGAAGAAAAAGCAATAAAGACAGCTCATTTAAGTGCAGACGAAAGAGATAAAATATCAATCCTGCATGCCCAAAACCTCAGCTTAAGACAAATCGCTAAAATTATTAAAAGAAGTCCGGCAACAATATCAAGAGAACTAAGCAGAAAAGAGGCCGTGTACTATAGAGGAAAATATATTGGCTCACATGATGTGCTACCCAAAAAGTGGAGTAAAATGAGTAGGAAAAAAGTATTCTTGTTAAAATAGCAAAGGAGAAAAGTAAATGACAAGAAAACAGAAAAACCTGACTCAAAGATACAATTACACTCCCACGTTGGTACAGATCCTGAAATAAATTTAGGATGACAGTATGTTGAAAGTATTGTCATGTTGGCACACTCTTTCACAATTTAGCAGCTTTTTGTTCGACAAAATCATAGCGCTGTTTACTCTTCAAAATCAGCCCATTTTTGAGCGGCTTTTTCGAGCGCTTTATCGGTCGGCATTTTGTCCAACAAAATTTCTTGGGTTGTTATGTTCAGTAAATTTAGTATTTCTTTTTGGTTACGCGTGAAATGCACGGGCGGCTGTACTTTGTTTAATTGCGATGCGCTAATGATACGTGCTTCGGCAACCAAATCGTATTTATCCATTGACGTAAAATAGCTATCTTCAAGCGCTGCCTGATTTACAGGCAAAATAGGTGTTAGCTTGGCAAAAGCTAATTGGTTTTCTTTGTTCAGTAGAAACAGGGCGAATTTGCGCGCAGCTTTTTGATTTTTAGCTTTTTTAGGAATGGCCAGATTCATCAGCGAAAAATCATAAAGCCCGCTTTCGGCAGTTAATTGGAGCGCAACGCTGGTTTTAGCGTAGACATTTGGAGAGTTTTCTTTAATCAAATTCAAAAAATTCGGACCGGCCTGCAAGAAACCGATTTGACCTGAGCCGTATTTTTCTAAAACCTCGCGATGAGTCTGAGTGATTGATTCGCTTGGGATGTAGTCTTTTTGGTAAAAGCCTTTATAAGTGTTGAAAATTTCGATTGCGTAGTTTGTATTAAGGGTTTCAGGCGAATTAATGCCGTGTTTGTTTAAGATTTTTAAAAACGTATCATTCTCGCATAACGTTGGCATTTGCGCATACGCGCCGGTTTTTTTCTTGAAATCAGGCGTTATTTTATTCAGCTCATCGTATGTTCTAGGAGGCGACTTTAGCCCGGCCTTTTCTGCGAGTTCTTTGTTATAAATTGTCACTGCAGATGTGGCGTAAAATGGGAAAGACGTGTAATCAATCTCATATTTCAGGGTTTCCATGATTTGAGGATTAAAATCAGTTACGTATTCGGCAAAAACAGGTTCAAGCGCGCCTTTTTGTGCGAGTGTTTTTGCGAAATCCGCTGTTATATTTATCAAGTCGGGTGTTGAGTTGCTTAAAAGTGAAGCCAGTACTCTTTTTTCGCCTTCTGAATATGGCACATCAACCCATTGAATTTTGATATCAGGATTTTCTTTTTCAAATTCCGTAATTATGCCGTTAATATACTTATCAAACGTGTTTAGTTGCAGTGTCCAAAAAACAACGGTTGTATCCTTACATTTTTTGTCAACAGGATGCACGGTGAATAGAATTACAATCAATGAGAGGATTAGGGCAATTATTATTAACAAAACTTTTTTTAACATACAAACTCCGTTCGGTTAATGGTAGAATTTTATTATAAGTAAAATTATCGGGATATACAAATGGATTTATTTTCGAGTCTGGAAGAACAAAATAGGCAAGTGCCGCTGGCGCAAGTGTTGCGGCCTGAAACTTTGGAAGATTTTATGGGGCAGCATAACGTGATTGCCGAAAACACGGCTGTGTACAACTTGTTGCAGTCGAAGCGGTTGTTTTCACTTATTTTGTGGGGGCCTCCCGGTTGCGGCAAGACTACATTAGCGAAAATCATCACTAAATCCTCGGGCAGCAATTTTATTGAAATGTCAGCTGTTATGTCAGGTGTTAAAGATATTAAAGAAACCGTCGAAAAAGCAAAAGAGGCGCTAAGGTATAATAAAAAGACAATTGTGTTTATCGATGAGATTCATCGATACTCAAAAACGCAACAGGACGCGCTTTTGCCGCATCTTGAAAATGGTACACTTTATTTAATTGGCTCAACAACTGAAAACCCTTCTTTTCAGATTATACCTGCTTTGCTGTCACGAGTTCAGACATTGATTTTGCGCCCTCTTGAGGATGAAAATATCAGAGCAATTGTCAAAAAAGGATTTAGTTATTTATCTGAAAAACATGGCGAAATCGCTGTGCCTGACGATGTTTATGATATGATAATCAATTTTTCAGGCGGCGACGCACGTTATGCGCTGAATTTGGTCGAGAATTCATATTTTGCTTCAAGTTTTAAAGATAATAAGAAAATTTTAACGGTTGAGTTAGTTGAAAATCTTTCACAGAATAAAAAGGTTAGATATTCTCGCCAAGAGCATTATGACTGTGCTTCGGCGTTTCAAAAAAGTTTGAGGGGCAGCGACCCTGACGCCGCTATTTATTATTTGGCGAAAATGATTGCAGGTGGTGAAGATCCAAGATTCATTGCGCGCAGGTTGATTGTTTGTGCGGCAGAGGATGTTGCGAATGCCGACCCGAGAGCCGTAGAAATCGCTGTCAACGCGTATAAAGCTGTTGAGTTGTTGGGTTTCCCTGAGGGACGAATACCACTCGCGCAGGCTGTTGAGTATGTTGCGCGCGCTCCAAAGAGCAACACTGCGTGTGTTGCGATTGACCATGCGCTTTCTGATATTGCTAATGGCAAGGATTTCCCGCCACCAATGCACTTGCGAGATTCGCACTACAAAGACGCGTCAAAATACGGTTTTGGCGAAGGGTATGTATACACTCACGCTGCGCCTGATGTGAAACAACAATTCATGCCTGACGAGCTAAAAGACAAAAAATATTTTTAGCTATTCATTACCTATGCTGATTTCAACTTCGAAAAATCTGTTCCAGGGGTAAACGTATTCGATTTTGCTATAGTTTGTGGATAAAATATTGTTTAATTTTTCTTCGTATGGCTGCATTTTCGCTTTGATTGTTTTGGATGAAAAATCGGCGTTTTCGGCCTTTAGTGCTTGTCTGACATTGGCTTGGTAAGCCCAGTCATCGAGGAATCGTGTCATTATGACTTTTTTGAATAAATTTAAATTTGCGTTTTCGGCGCAGAATTTCGCGAGCGCTGCGCAGATTGCGCTGCCAAGCGTGTTGCCTGTGGTGTTCCAGCCGGCATACCCGTAAAAGTTTTCTATGCTGATACCTTTTTTAAATAAATTATCAACGAAACAATTATCGGCACCGTTTGCATTGAGAATATCTGCTATAAAATATGGCTTTTCAGGGAGTTTAAAATCGCCGGCAAAACATTCTTCGCTAACACCCATGACGATTTCGCCCTGTTCGTTTTTGAAATTATTTATCAACAATATCAAGTCAGCGTCGTCCCGATTTTTGGCGACTTTTGCACCTGACAGGTCAATTTGTGAAATTGTAGAAAGCAAAACAGAAATATCTTCGTACTTTGAAATTTTGTTTGTGTAATCAGGTTGTGTAAAGACAGGCAAGATTTTTATTTTGTTGTTTTGCGTAAGCACGCGCGAAATAAGTGAAAGCGGGATTTCGTCCGCCCCAGTTTTTATGATTGCGTTGTATTTGTTTTTGAAGATTTTGTCTTGTAGAATTTCGGCTTCCCAAACATTCAAACCGTATTGCGCACAATCATCTTTTGAGTATACGATGAAGTCCAAAACGCCTTCTTCGAGCCAGCTAAAGTAGTGTTCGTTCACCATCAAATTGCGCTCACGCGTTGTGAGATAGTCGTCTAAAATTTCTTTTGGAATGGTTTCGGAAATACAGCTTTGTTTGCTGTGAGATTCGTTGTCATTGAGTTTTTTTGAGCGGTGGAGATTATACGAATAGTCAAAAATCTTTTTGCCGTACTCACCCCAGTACTCTTTTTCTTCTTCGTTGATGTTGTTGTTTGAAATTCGCATTATACTTGAAAAGCCAAAAACTTTTGCTGATTTTTTTTTCAGAATATCTTTTAATTCCTCAAGTCGTGCGATTACATCGTCGTAGACTTCACTTGAGCGGCGGGAATTCACTAATCCCCCATATGCCAGCGTATCAAGTGAAAGAACTATGTAGTCGACTTCTTTGAGCCCTTCGAGCCACTCCATTAATTTGCGGATTTTAGCCGGGGTTGTCAGGCTGCCAAGTAAACCACGTTCGGGCATCAAAAGCTCGTAGTTATCCATGCAGGCTGCAATTTGTTTTGGCAAACAGTAGCAGACAGGTCTGTTATCTATTGGTATGAGTGCAATTTTTTTCATATATTTACTAATAAACTTTTACTAATTCTGTTTTGATGTCAAAGGTTGAATCTGACTTTTTCATTTTTTTATCGTACTTAATATCTAGTATACGATATTTGTAGTCATTATTAAAATCCTGAGTTGAAATATATGTAATGCCGTTTTTTTCGATAATGGCATCTTTGTTGTAGTGGGCTGAGATTATGGCTCCGATGTTATCGTGCTTTTTAATTACTTCATTATATTTTTCGTCTTCTAAAGTTGTGTATGAGTATTTTTCTTCAGGATAGACAGTCGGAAAATGCTGGAAAATCACGACTTTTTTGGTTTTATTTTTATTCAATGTTGTGTCGAGCCATTTTGCCGTCGCATCACTGTAATATCCATGCAAACTTTTTGCTACAGGCGAGGCGCCATCAAGTATGACGAATGCAATATCTTTTTTGGGCGTAAATGAGTAATTTGGCGATTCTGTGTTTTGGTTTGGGTTTTTGTATGTCCAATAGCGCATGAAATCGTCTTTAGCTATGCCGTTGATTTTGTGTACATCATTTTCGCCAAGCGCAATATAATATGGTTTTTTTAAGTTTTTAATTATTTCGCAGAATTTCTTAAACTCGTCTTTTTTCGAATTAGCGATCACATCGCCTGTAAACACAACAACATCAACGTCGGATTCATTTATTTGCTGCACAAAACGATTGAGCTTTCGGATAAGCACAGTTTCTTCACTTTCAATTTTAAGATTAATGCCTGCAATTTGCGCAACTTTAATACTTTCGGCGCTCGCGCAGAGGCAGGTCATCAACAGGACTATACACATAGTTAAAAACTTCTTCATGAAATTTATTTTAACATAAATTAAACGAAAAAGTTTTTGTGATTGCAGAATTTATTTTTTATTTCCCGCCAAAAAGCCCGCCAAAGAAATTATCCAGTTCTTTTAGTCCTTGTTCGAACATTTTGCCAAACTCTTCTAATGCTTTTTCGGCTTCGTCAGGTTTTGCTGCACGTTTTGCTTGCTGCGCTGATTGATTTCCTGTATTGCCTTCGGCTATGGTTTTTGCGCTGCTCAAGAAGCTGTCAATTGCTTCATTCGGCATTTTAGGCCCTGCTGCTGCTTCCATCTCGGGAGTGAAGGTGTCCATGAATTTAGCTGTTATGTCTTTGACAGCTTTTTCGCGCCTGTTGTATGGCAATTCGGATACTACATCAAAAATATTTTTGCTCAGTTCTGCGTTTTCAATATTTTTTGCCATTCTGGGATGCTGCAGCACATCACTGGCTTGTCCGAGTCTGGTGAACATTGCAACAGGGTTAGACGTGAGTTCTAAGAGTTCCTGGCATGAGCTGAGGACTCTTTGCAGAGAACTATCCCACTCAAAACCAAGTAACTGGCTTGTTCTACGATGTAGAGATTGTGTCGGTTTCTCTACAAATGCAGCGCTCAAGTCAGCCAACGGCAAACTTGCTACGCAGGGGTTGGCTTCAATAAACGGCCCGACTTTTCGTAATAGTTCGGGTGCTTCAATGCCCTGTTCCTGAGCGTGTTGGACTAATCTTTCACTCAAAACAGCTATATCGCCAATTGTTGATTTCTCTAGCGCCTTGCCTGATATTTTTTCCCATTGTGGCTTGATAAAAGTTCTTTCACCAAGTAAAAATCTGATTGCTTTAATGCCCATTTGTAACTTTCCTTTTTTCACTACATTTATATAGCTACAAAGGAGCTGACAAAAATTAATTGCGGGTATAAAAAAGATTGTGAAGAAAAATTTACAAATACGTTAAGCTCTCATCTCTCATCTCTCATCTCTCATCTTTATTTTTAAATGTCCATAAATTGAATTATTTTCAAGTCGAATATTAAAATCAATTTCATATTCGACAACGTACACTTATGTTAAGAAAATCTGTACAATAGTTTTATGGATATAAGACTGATATTCGAAATATAGCACAATAGGATAATTATATGAGTAGAATCACAATAAATGAAAACGGAAATTATGAAATACCGAGAGAGTTGCACGATGAGCTTGAATTATCCCTCAACACTATAGGGAATTTGGCTGAGATAGTGACAGGTTTTTGTGAAAATAATTTAGAGTATGAAAAGATTTGTCCAATACTGACAACATTGGAGTATTTAAAGTTAGAATATGAAAAAATTTCTCAGAAATTTTAGAAAGTAGGTTGAGGTTTTTCCCCCCCCTACATTTTCGCATTGCCAAACACATTAAACAGGTGGCTTACTGCTTAGCCCGAGAGTTTTTACGATTTTGCCGATGAAGCTTTCTACAGGGCGTTCGAAATTCTGTCTGTAGTTCCACATTGTGTTCCATTGTTCAGCCACTGAAGGTTGTTTTGTTGCAGCTTTTTCGGGTACACCGTGAATGGCAGCATGCACAAAATCAGCGAGAGTGGTATTTTTGCCGTTTACGCAGTATTTGGCGAAGGATGCATAGTGCTCTTTTACCTCGGGAGGCCAATTAACGCCTTTTGCTATTCGAAAAAAATCCTTGACCTGCGTATTAGCAAAGCCTTTATTCGCGAAGGATTCTTTCCGCAGCCATTCTGAAATTTCAGCGAAACCTGATGAGCGTTTCTGCTGAGCAATATGTTCAGTCACCACTTTCAAATCAGCCATTGTCGCGTTAAGCAGCTTTTTTTCCATTAATTTGCGTTGGTCAGTGGCGAGGTAATGGACAGTTTTCGCTGCAGCGTTATTTCTATCTATTTTTTGCGCGATGCGATTTAGCTCTGATTGTGCTTCGGCACTCCAGTTTTCAATTTTTGAGCCGCCAATAAAATTTTCTTTGGGCGGTGCAGGCAGTTTTACGGGCACAAAGGTATCTCTTACCAATGGTTTTGGTAATGTTGCAGGAAAATGTGTGCGTCCGACTTGTCTGCTCGCAGGCATTCTGAATCTGTCAGCTGTTTTGAAAAATTCAGATATCTCCTGAGGTGTGCTTTCGGGATACAGCCGTTTAAAAAAGCTTGAAACACCACGCCACAGCGCTTTAGGTTGAGGTGTCCTTTTCCCAAAGGAAGGACTGTTTACAATAATTTCCACTTTAATCGTTCCATATTAATTTAACACATATATCTACAATATTAATTGTATTTTTAATAAATCGGGTTACCTATCAGGATAGTAATTTGACACAGACTTAACTTCTTTAATATTTTCATTGTAATGGGTGTTTGGATTTTTTTAATCCTCTTAATTCAGTATTATATTGATACTTTATTTCCAATTATATAAACCCCAAAAACGAAAATATTTGCTAGTTTTGGGGCATTTATTAAGAAAAATTTACATATAATCTCTAGCTGCTACTTATCATGGCAAAGCCCTGACTACTGTTCGGCTTGTTGAATGAGTTGACTACCACTTAATGAATAAACGACAGGGAAACTTTTGTTTGAACGAAGTGAGTTAAGTTTCCTTAAATGAATTTAGTGGTAGTCTGTGAGTGAAATCAGCCGAGAGGTTTTCTTTGCATACTTTCTTTTTCTGGTAAAAAGAAAGTATGAAGCATAAAATTAAGACATTAATACAACTGATTACATTTCATGCTGTGCGATAACGGTAACGGTAGTAGAGCATCAAATCGCCAAAGACCAGGAGCGCATTTAGCAGGTATAAATAAATCACTACGTCGTAGTTGTAGACAGCTTTATGCAGCATTCCCAAAAGGTAGCCGATTATTACGAGCATCAAAAAAATCGGGCTTTTGCCTTTAACTGATTTTGTGCGGTAAGTTTTCGCCAGTGCAAACGGCCAACTTGCGCCGAAACAAACCAACATTCCTATTTCAAATATACTAAAGTGGTGCATTTTTATTCTCTCAATTATGCTATAATAACTACGTAAACCCTGGATTTTCTTCCTGTCAACGACATAGATGCCAGGGTCTTGTTTTTTATTTGGGGTAGCGCTCGGTAGGGCTGATAAGCATTTCTGCCAGTTTTTCGGCGCCTGCGAAATCACGTTGTCTAAGTAATTCTGCGGCTTTTTCTCTGTCATAATTGACGAAACTGTGTCTGACCATAAATTCGCCTTCTTCATCTTCGTCAATTTCAAGGATTGCGTAACAGGCGTCGGGTTTTGGCGTGAACGGACGTCCGACGCTGCCAACGTTCACGACTGTTTGATTGGTGCTTGTTTGGTAGCCGCACGGTAAGTGCGTATGACCGACAAAAATAACATCAGCATCGACGCCGGCTATCATTTTTTCCACTTCTTCAAGCGGCATACCGGGCAAGATATTTTCGTTGTTTTTGCGAGGTGAGCCGTGTGCTAAAAATATTTTGACGCCGTTTATTTCCAGTTCCTTTGTTTTGTCAAAATGACGTAGAAATTCCTTCTGTCTGACAGGTATGATTTTTTGGTCATCCTCAAGTGCGTTGCCCATGATTTCGTTCATTTTGCGCAGGGCTTCGACTTGCATTTTGTTGTAATCAGCAATCATTTCGTCTGTGTTGCCTTGAATTATTGTGAAATCCTTTGTCAGCATTAATTCTTGTATTTTTTCGATTGTTTCAATCGGCTGAGGCCCTGCCATAGCGAGATCACCAAGACAAAATATTTTGTCACAGTCTTCAATTTCTATGTCTTTCAAAACACTTTCAAGCGCTTGCATATTACCGTGAATATCCGAAATAATGGCTATTTTCATGTCGTACCTCAGCTTTATTTTTATGGTAATTTAATAATACAAGCTAATTATATCAGAAACGGGCGAGCATGATAGAGCGTAGAAAATCAAAACAAATTGAAATTGGCGGTGTGAAAATCGGTGGTGATGCGCCTATAACCGTGCAATCTATGTGTAACACAGATACTCGTGATGTGGCTGCGACTTCTGCACAAATAGCCGGGTTGGCTAACGCAGGATGTGAGTTAGTCAGGGCTGCGATTTTGAATGAAGACGCTGCTAATGCCTTGAAGGAGATTAAAAAGCAATCTCCGATTCCTGTTATAGCTGATATACATTTTGATTACAGACTCGCGATAAAATGTATAGAGAATGGCGTTGATGCGCTGCGGTTGAATCCCGGTAATATCGGTAGTGAGGAAAATATCAAAAAAGTCGTGAGTTTGGCTAAGACTAACGCAATTCCGATTCGCATAGGTATTAACGCGGGTTCTTTGGAAAAAGATATAAAACAAATGGATAAGCCTTTGGCTGAAAAAATGGTTATGAGCGCGCTCAGACATGTCGAGATTTTAGAGAAAAACGATTTTGATTTGATAAAAATTTCACTCAAATCCAGCGACGTCCTTACAACGATTGAGGCTTACAGATTAATAGCTGACAAAGTTAATTATCCTCTGCATTTGGGAGTGACTGAGGCGGGAACGTTGAAAGGCGGAATTATAAAATCGGCTGTTGGATTGGGAACTTTACTAGCCGAAGGTATTGGCGATACAATTCGGGTTTCGCTCACGGAAAATCCGATTGAAGAAATACATGCCGGCTTCGAAATACTTAAATCGTTAAATTTAAGACAAAAAGGTATTAATTTTATTTCGTGCCCGACCTGTGGGCGTTGTCAGATTGACCTTATTGGGCTTGCGAAAGAAGTAGAAAGCAGGTTTACCGATATTCAGGAACCTTTGACTATTGCTGTTATGGGTTGCGCTGTAAACGGCCCGGGCGAAGCTTCACATGCTGATTTTGGTATCGCAGGTGGTATAAATGAAGGATATATTTTTAAAAAAGGTGAGATTATAAAAAAAGTTTCTGAGGAAAACCTGCTAAAATCCTTTGAGGACTTGGTTAGAGACTCTTTGAAATAATTTTTTAAATTAAATTGCACTAATTTAAAAAATAAGATACAATATAAAGTAATAGTGAGGTTAATATGAAGAGAATTTTTTGTTTATTATCAATTATAATTTTATCAAGCAGTACGGCTTTTTCAGCAGTGCTTAACACAGATATGACAAATGCTGTGTATATGAAAAATCAGGGTTATTCACAAGAGTCAATCAGAATAATAAATGCGCAAATATACAGCCCGTATCGCGATAAAGAAACTAACACAGGTAAACGTTCTACTTTTTGGCGTAAAGTGAATGCATATATTGATCCTGCGTATGACGACAGGGCATTTGGCACCAAAGATTACGACTTTACAAACAGATGGAGTGATTAATCTAAAAATTAATTAATAGCAAAAAAGACCGGCAATAAGTCGGTCTTTTTGTTTGATTGAAGTGTTTTTTTATTCGTCTAGTAATTTTTTCATCAACAAAGTTGTTGTCATACTGTTGATATGCAACAAGCGATTATCTGTTATCAGTCTTATTGTCTTTAGCCCGTCTTCGCCGTGGTATATAAGAATAGACAAGTCGCTTTCGTTTATATACTTGTCCAAAACACTGAACACAAAGTAATTATACAAACATGCGTCAATAATCACGTGTGTCAGCTCATCGCACATTATTTCCTGAATGTTGAATATTGAGTTGTGGTGGAAGATATTCTCTTCTTTAACACCGGCATCAATACATTTTTCAGTTAAAAGCGCTTGTGATGTGATGGACTCACATATAATCAGTACACTCTTATCGGAATGATCAGATAACTCTTCAAATTGTTGATTTGTAATGGCTAAGTTTAACATAATTTTCACCTTCTCTGTCCATGTAATCGTCAAAAAAGGTTTTTTTCTTTAATTAAATAAGTATAAAAATCATACATATGTAGGATAGTTCATATAAAAAAGGCTGCTTGAAAATTTGTATGTTATAGGATACAATATAGTTATGCAATTTAAAAATGTAATATTTTTCAAACTTGATAATGGCAGAGAACCGGTTTTCGAGTGGATTGAATCTCTTGATAAATCTGTTTCATTTAGAATTATCAATAGACTGTACAAAGTTGAAGAAGGAAATTTCGGTGATTTCAAAAAAATTGATAATGAAATTTCTGAATTACGTTTTAAATTCGGATCCGGCTATAGAATTTATTTTGCTAATGTCAAAAACATAATGGTTTTGCTATTGAGCGCAGGTGACAAAAAAACTCAAAGCAAAGATATTAAAATTGCAAAAGAATATCTAAAAATTTGGAAAGGACAAAATAATGACTCAACATTATAAAAATAGTACCAGTCTTGATGATGCGACATTGAGATTATTAAACTCGAAAGATGATATCAAAACATTTTTGGATATTTCTCTAGAATCTTACATAGAAGATGGTAATTTTAACGTCTTTTATCGCGCTTTAGAAACAGCTATCAGGGCTAGTGATAATATTTCTGAATTTTCTAAAAAAACCAATTTGAACAGATCAAATTTGTACAAAATATTTAAAAATAAATCTACTCCAAAATTTGATACAGTTGCAAAAATACTTGAAGAGCTTGGTTTTTCACTGAAGATAGCATAAATTTTTAGTTCATACATTTATTTATCGAATTTTTGTATAGATTGAAAGCTTTTTCTTTTTCGATTATTATCTCGTCAAATGTGATTTCTTCGCCATTAACTATGCCTAATTGTCGGTATGGTATTTTATACAGATTTAAAAATTCTTCGGTTAATTTGGTTTCTTTGGTGCTGATTAGATATTGATTTTGTATTTCACCAAAGAGTGAAATTTCAGGGTTGGACGCATTAATAAGATTGCCTGAAAAGCCTAGATTATTTTTTATTAAACCTTTAAATATCGCTCCGAAAATACCACCTTTGCCAACATTTATGCAGGTTGCAAGTAAATTATGCTTTTTGAGTTCCTGTACAATATTTTCCAGTTTTTCTTCAAGACTAAAATCATTTTTATCAATTTTTTCGCCTAAATGATTGTAAATTTGTTTAAAATATAGCGAACCACCGATTTTTGAATCATCTTTGATGTTTTTGCCTATTAAATATACGGTCTCGTCGATATCAAAATGGTTATTTGTAATTGCGTTAAAGTCTTCGCATACACCAATCATGCCAACTGTTGGCGTGGGTAAAATCGGTGAGTTGTGATATTCGTTATAAAATGACACATTACCTGAGACGACAGGGATTTCGAATATTTTTGAAGCATCTCTAAGACCCTGAATAACTTCGCTGAATTGAAATATTACACGTGGTTTTTCAGGGCTGGCAAAATTCAAGCAGTTTGTGTATCCTAACGGCTTGAACCCGCTTGCGATAAGTTTTCTACGGGCTTCGCAAATTAAGTTCACTGCACCCCGATAAGGATTTATTGCTACTTGATATGGATTTGAGTGGACAGCTATTCCAATATAACAATTTTCTTCAAACAACCATAAAGCACTGCAACCTTTGTTTTCAGGCGGAATAGCCGTGCGGTTTCCGACAGTATAATCGTATTGGGAATAAACCCATTCTTTTGAAGCGAAGCATGGATTAGCGACAAAATCATAAATATTTTGTTTTAATTTTGCTGTTTTGATTGAATCGTGTGTGAGTGGTGCAATTTCTTTATACGTGTATTTTTCAGGCTTAACTTTTATAAATGGCGGGTCAGTAAGGGTTTTGACAGGCAGGTCAACAATTAATTTACGGTCTTTATAGAGTCGATAATATTGTTCTTTTGTTGTTTCACCAAAAATTGAAGATTCAAGCTCGTATTTTGCAAGAATTTTTTCGATTTGCTCGACAGATTTTCTTTCAGTCGCAATAACCATACGCTCTTGTGTTTCGGATAACATAATTTCGGCAGGAGTCATTGAGGTGTCACCAAGATGAACTTTATCAAGGTCAAGTCTCACGCCGCATTTGCTCTTTAACGCAATTTCACTTGTCGATGAAAGTATTCCTGCTGCACCGCAATCCTGGCATGCATCAGCCAGACCTGCTGATAGAATTTCGAGCATGGCTTCCATTAATTTTTTCTTCATAAACGGATCAGCAATTTGAATTGAGAATTTGCTGCTTTCGGCTTCATCTTCGCTCAACTCCTTTGATGCAAATGCAGCGCCGCCAATACCGTCTTTCATTGTGCCCGAGCCGATTAACATCAGCAATTTGCCGGCATGTGTGTGCGAAGTTACTATCTTGTCAGTTTTGACAATGCCCAGAGCCATAACATTTACAAGGGGATTTTCTTTGTATTTTGAATCAAAATCGGTCTCGCCGGCAATTGTCGGTACGCCGATGCAATTTCCGTATGCAGAAATCCCGTTAACAACTCCCTCGAATATGTGTTTTGTTGAGTTGGATTTTAAGTTGCCGAATTTTAGTGAATCACAGAGCATTATGGGGCGTGCATTCATCGCCAAAACGTCTCTGATGATTCCGCCAATACCTGTTGCTGCACCGTTGAATGGCTCAATTGCGCTGGGGTGATTGTGTGATTCCATTTTGAAACAGATTGTGTGCTCCCCAATGGTTATGCCACCTGCATTTTCGTCTGTGTAAACTGCATTTTGGCGATATAATTTCTTCAAGTATTCTTTTGAATGCCTGTAGCCGCAATGCTCGGAGTATGTTGCTGAAAACAAATATAATTCAAGCTCGTTTGGCTTACGCTTCAGCTTTTTTTCGATATATGCGTAATCCGTTTGTGAGATATTCAAAGCTTTTAGTAATTCATCTACATTCATTTTTTATAAACTCAAATATTAATCTGCCGTCAATGCCTCCTGTTTCTTCGAAAACAGCTCTCTCGGGGTGTGGCATCATGCCCATTATTCGTTTTTTTCTGTCATATAATCCTGCAATGTCCATATCAGAGCCATTTTTGTTATTGTTATACGTCAAAAAAATCTTATCACGCACTGACATTTTATTCTTTACTATATAATTGCCTTGGTGGTGTGCTATTGGGATAGTTATGTCTTTGTTATGGAAATTGAGTGAGCAATATTCACTCAGAAATTTTATATTTTTATTATAGGTTAAAGTTCCTTCTAAAAGTCCCGCTTCACAAAGAATTTGGAATCCGTTGCAGATTCCGACTATGAGGCTTTTTCCTACGGGCAGCGTTTTGACAGCGTTTGAAAATTTTGCGAGTCTGCCTGAGCTTATGTAGTCGCCATATGAGAAACCGCCGGGTAAAAAAATTACATCATAATTCCCGGTAATAGGGTCATCGTGCCATATCAAGTCAGTTTCAAATCCAAAATACTGACATGCTCTTTTCGTATCTTCTTCGCAGTTTGTCGCCGGAAAAACTATTATCGCTGCTTTGTGCATTTTAGGCTTTCTTGGTTTCGATTATTTGATACTCTTCAATAATCGGGTTAGATAAAATGTCTTTCGCAATTTTGCTAACTATATTTTGCGCATCTTTGTCATCTTTTGCTTCAAATACAATCTCATAATAAGAGCCTGTACGCGCTTCAACATTTTTGGCGTATTCTATGCGCTCAATCGTTTGAGTCAGTGCCTGGCCTTTAGTGTCACGTACGTTCTTTTTTAATTTAACAATAATATTTGACTTGTATTTCATTTCTCAATATTAGCATAAAGAACGAATTTGTTGGTTTGAGGTTAATTCAACAATTACGCTTTTTGATATTCCTGATCACATGCCATAAAATGTTAATTGTGGAAACTACACTAATTCTACTTAATAAGCCCACTGCACAAGTTTGAAAAATTTGTTTTTTTCAATTTTTGCAGTGGGCGACCTATCGGATGTAAGAAGATGCAAATCCTTGCGTTGAGCGAGGTTTGCTTCTTCGAAACTGGACGTCATAGACCCTGCTCAAGATGCTTTTTCGCAGAAAAAGTAACTTATGCAGAGGTCTCTTGATAAAAATTCATGTTTCGGCTATAACGAAAGCATAGAGTATTACTATGTTATACAAAGAGAAGGAGTAACATTATGGTAAATGTAGCAATCAACGGATTCGGAAGAATCGGACGTAACACTTTAAGAGCTGCAATTAAAGAAGGTATTTTTGATAAAATTAATTTTGTAGCAATCAACGACCCAGGCTTGTCAGCTAAAGATGCGGCTCACGTATTTATGTTCGACTCAGTTATGGGTAGATTCTGCGGAGATGTTAAAGCAACAGACAACAGCTTAATCATCAACGGCAAAGAAATCAAATTCTATGCAGAAAAAGATCCTGCAGCATTACCTTGGGCAGCATTGAATGTTGAAGTTGTTATCGAATCAACTGGCTTCTACACAGACGGCGAAAAAGCAAAAGCTCATATTACAGCAGGCGCTAAAAAAGTTATCATTTCTGCACCGGCTACAAACGAAGATATCACTATCGTTCGCGGCGTAAACTGTGAACAATACGATAGCAGCAAACACCACGTAATTTCAATGGCATCTTGCACAACAAACTGCTTGGCTCCTGTTGCTAAAGTTGTTTTAGAAAAATTCGGTATCGTAAAAGGCTTAATGACAACAACTCACTCTTACACAGGCGACCAAAGACTTCTTGACGCCGGTCACAAAGACCCAAGACGTGCAAGAGCAGGCGCTTTGAACATCGTTCCTACAACTACAGGCGCTGCTAAAGCCGTTGCTTTAGTTCTTCCTGAATTAAAAGGTAAATTAAACGGCTTCGCTCTGCGCGTTCCAACTCCTGACGTTTCAGTTGTTGACGTAGTATTCGAAACTGAAAAACCTGTTACTAAAGAATCAGTTAATGAAGCTTTAAAAGCTGCGGCTGACGGTAAAATTCTTGCTTATGAAGAAAGACCATTAGTATCAACTGACTTTATCGGTTCATCTGAATCTTCAACTGTTGACGCTGCATTGACAATGACAATTGGCGACAACATGGTTAAAGTTGTTTCTTGGTACGATAACGAAATGGGTTATTCAACAAGATTGGCTGAAACTACATTAATGGTTGCAGAAAAACTATAATTAAATTAACCAATAAAGAAACCAAGGCTAGAAATTAGCCTTGGTTTTTTGTGAGTCAAAAACTAAGAAATGTAACAAATAATGCAAATCTTGAAATTTCACATTGCATATATTTTTTATATATTTAGTGTATAAATAAGTATGGGTACAACTATGAATATTTCACAAGTAGGCTCCAACGATTCGGGAAAAAATAGGTTAATTGAAAGCTTTTTAAAGACGTTAAGTCCTGAAGCATACGTAGATAACAGTAATTCTACCAAAGAGTATGATGCTATCAGCAACTACATAAGCAAAAATGCCCAAGACGCGGATGTGACATTGCAAGAAGACGGTTCAACGCGAACAGCTGAGACAAACAAAATAAGCACAAAAAATAGCATACTCAGTATGCTTCAAGCAAAAAAACAGTCTGTAGCAACGGCCGGTATTAACGCTGAACAAGTGCAGGCTCAGCTTAATGAAATTTATGCACAGCGCGCAGCTCTGATGGCGCAAGGGATAGAGTTGATAAACCAACTTGCAGAAAACCCTGATTCTGACTTGTTGAGCAACTCAACGTATTTACAGATAGTTGAACAAGATAATGCCCTTGCCACGCAGCAAGCAGCCTTGGAGACACAACTTGAGAGCAGCCCTTCAACAAAACAATCGACCCTGACTAGTTATCAAACAGAGCTCGACCAAATTGCTGATGGCATGGCCGAACTGGTCATGCTTAGATATGAACTTAAGCAGGCAGCAGTAGAAAGATGCAATGAACTAGCGTCTGATCCTGAAGCAGTTATGGACGATGATCCGGATTATCAAGCAATGGCACTACAGGACAGACAATATGAGCAAGCATTATTGCTGTTAGACAGACAGTATTCGGCAATGGAAACAAAAATTGCCAGAGCAGAAGGCAAAGAAACTTCGGGCACAAATGACAGCTTGGCAGAAACACTAAAAGACGCATATTCAACAAAAATGATTAGCTCTATGACGTATGAGCTAATGGCCTTGGAACAAAAAAGTCAGGTTTTGGATTATCGTGCATCATACCTAGCGGCGGAAGCCGCGAGTGACCCTAATGTTCCACTAGAAAATAGTCCTGTTTATCAAAACATGGTCTGGCAAAAAGAACAGTACGCAGAACAGCAACAACAGTTGGAAACGAAAATTACATCGCTAAAAGAACAAGGTTACTCGGTAAATGTTAATGATGTTAAATCTATAAGTGCACTATCCGATATTGGGTACTCTATAGAAAATCTAAATTTAGACATATCAAAATTAAAAGCCCAAATGGAAAATACTGCTAATAAATCATCTTATAACGATATGGCATGGCAATTAGAACGATATGAACAACAGCTAAAGGATTTAAAAACACAATATAATTTAGCATACGAAAACCTCTCAGCTGAAGATAAAGCGGCTTTATCAGGCGAAAATACTGCTACAGAATCGGAGTCACCATTTTTTGACATCGCAAATAAAGAATTAACTGAAGTAATCGCTCAAAGAAAAGCAATTGCAGCACAATCAGCAGCACTGGAAAAAGCTGCTGCTGCAACCCCCGGAAGCGTATTGAGCGATAACCCCGAATATCAAGCATTGGCATGGCAAGATCGGGAGTTATTAAAGCAGCAATTAACGTTAGAAAGTAACCTTAAAATTGGAACAACATTACCTCAGGCTGTTAAAGATAAAGTCAAAGCGGCATTAGCAAATTATACTCCGGCTGCTTCTACGACCTATAAAAGTAAAACAAATACCTCCTCGCAATCGACACAAAATTCATCATTGCTCGACAAAATGAAACTAGCCGGTTCGTAAGAAAAAATCTTCCAATTCATGGGGTTTTTATGCTAATATAGTCCTAAGCAAACAGGAGAGATTAGGTATGAGAAATTTCAGAATTGGCGTAGATGTTGGCGGAACAAACGTAAAAATAGCTTTGGTTGACAACGAGGGTAAAATTGAGTACTCAAACTCAGTCAACACGCGCGCCGAAATGGGTTATGAATACACTATCGGCAACATAAAACAGGCCATTAACGATTTACTGAAAGAATCAGGCGTTGACAAAAGCGCTGTCGAAGGTATCGGCTTTGGCTTCCCCGGTCAAATTGACTACAAAAACGGCATCGTGCGCGAGTTACCTAATATCCCCGGCTGGACAAATGTTCCGATTGCAAAAATTATGGAAGACGAATTTGGCATCAAAACCCGCGTAGACAACGACGTGAGATGCGCGGCATTAGGCGAATTAAAGTACGGTGCAGGACAAGGCTGCCAAAATCTGCTGTGCCTGACAGTCGGCACAGGCATAGGCTCGGCTATTATCACTAACGGGAAATTAGTCCGCGGCGCAAGCAATGTAGCAGGCGAAATCGGCCATATCAAACTCGAAATTCATGACGGCCCCATCTGTGGTTGTGGCGCGACAGGTTGTCTTGAAGCTTACGCGTCAGGCCCGAGCATTGTTGCAATGGCCAAAAACTACATTTCAGGCGGCAAGTCGACAAAATACAGAGAAATGGCTGGCGATGCTGAAAATATAACACCGCACATTGTTGCAGAAGCAGCGAAACAAGGCGACGGCGTTGCTAAACAAATATTTAACATTATGGGCGAATACATTGGTGTCGGGCTCACATCGGTTATCAATTTATTGAACCCCGAAAAAATCGTTATCGGTGGTGGTGTTGGCGAAGCCGGTGAAATCCTGTTTGATCCGATTAAAAAAACCGTCAAAGAGCGCGCAATGAAAATGTCAGCTGATGCTGTTGAAATTGTACCGGCTCAACTCGGCAACAGCGCAGGCGTTATCGGTGCATGCCTTTTAATTGACGACTAAACCTACGTCATTCTGAGCGTAGCGAAGAATCGCATAGATTTTGCAATCCTTCGGCAAAGCCTCAGTATGACCCAAGAAGGGAAATTATGACTTCTTATTTTTTCTGGGGAAAGGAAGAATTTAACATTGAGGCGCAGGTTAGTGAATTGAAAAAAAAATTCGTTAACCCCGAGTTTCAAGCAATGAGTTATAAGATTTACAACAACCCCTCAGTGCCGGCACTCATCGAAGCTATTTCAACGCAGCCTTTTATGTTCGGCAGCATGTTGGTTTTAATAAACTGTGAAAAACTTTTTTTGTCGGCAAAAAGCGAGGCATCTGACAATGAGTTGAAGTCGTTGTCTAACGCTTTGGAAAATCTCAATGAAAACGTCCACGTTGTGCTCAGCTGCAAAATTCCGCGTGATGAAAACAAAAAAGTAGACACACGCAAAAAGTTGTATAAAACTATCTCAAAATGCGCAAAAGTAGTCGAGTTTCCTGAATATAAAAATTACGATAAGGAATTGCCAAACTGGATTAAAAAGCAAAGCAAAGAAAAAGATATTAACTTATCAGACAGCACCATTAAGGCGTTGATTGACAATGTGGGTGTGAATTTGCGCAACCTCGACGGCGAGCTGGAAAAATTAAAACTCTTCAAGCACCCTAAAAAAGAAATCACGCCTGAAGATATAAAAACTGTGTGCACGCAAACTCAGGACGTTTTCAAGCTCATCGATTTGTATATTGAAGGCAAAAAAGATTTGGCAGTCGATGAGTTACGGAAATTGAGCGAAAGGCAGCACTATCTGATGACGCTTGCAACGCTTAACACGAATTTGCGCAGTTCAATCGCTATTAAAATTGATTCAAAAACGATGAGTCCGTTTGAAATTTCACAAAAAATAAAGCTGCATGAATATGTTGTGAAATTGAGACTCGAAAAACTCAGAAGCATTTCGCTTGATGCGCTGATTAACTTAAAGCAGAACCTGACAAAAGCAGAAAAACAAATAAAAACCGGCGAGATTGCTAATCCAATGCTTGCACTGGAGTTGGCAATGTTAAATTAAAAAATGTAGGGTGCGTCCCACGCACCAAAAATAAAAGGAACACCGTGTTTCACGAATTATTAAAAGAAAAGTTTGAATATTTAACCAATTATTTCGAGTGCGCGCTTGAGAACACCAACCGTCGTATGCCGCAATCGATTATTTTTTATGGCATGGACACACTCTCACAGTACATTTTTGCGCAAAGCTTAGCACGAATACTAAATTGCAAAGAAACAGCCCAGCCTGACTGTTGTTGCGTGAATTGCAACTGGATTAAGGAAAACAAACATCCTGCAGTCATGACAATCTCAAAAGCAGACAACAAGCCTTCTGACGATGACACGAAAACAGTCATTTCGATAGCGCAAAGCCGCATGATTAAAAACTCAATCGTCAACACCTCAGACTATCACAGGGTTTTCATTTTTTGTGATGTTGAACAAAATGATTTGAGCGAATTTCAAAAAGAATCGCTCAAAATGGTTGAGGAAACTGATTTCAAGATGCCGGAATGTCAGGAAGGCAAAGTTTGGTATCCGTTGCCGTTAAATCAAAGTATTTTGCAAGACGAGGCTGCGAATGCGTTGTTAAAATCAATTGAAGAACCGCCCCCGGGAGTGACCTTCATATTTTTAACGCGTGACAGGGAAGATATGATTTCAACGATTGTGTCGCGTTCACAATGTTTTTACGTACCGGCTTTTACGCGTGAATATTATAATTTGGATTTTGTGAATAATCTTTTTAGGGATTACACACACTTCGATGTGAGTGATGCGATACAAAAAGCTAATGAAATTTATGGGTTTATTTCAGAAAATGGCATTAGCGCTGAGTTTGTGTTGTGTTCAATTCAAAATTATCTCCAAAATCTTGCTAAATCCAACCCCGAAAACAAAATCCTATTGAACAAAATCAAAACTGATATTTTTAACATAAAAGAAGCCCAAAATCAGCTTCGGGCTTCGGTTAAAGAGTTGAATGTTTTTGAGTCTCTTTTATTCAAAATGATTTAATTTCCTACATCAAACTTTCTAAAAAGTCGTTATTTTTGTTATTCTGATTAGGCATATCACCGTATTCTACACGGGCTTCAAGTGAACGGACTCTATCAAGCAGAGCTTTATTTATGCTCATCAAATCCAACACCGCACCTTGGTAGGAACCTCCTGACAGGCCATTACGACATACGCGATGCATTTCTTCAACGAGTTTTTTGTCGTTGTTAATTTCATTGAAATCAACTCTTCCAAGACCCGGCACATGAAACTCATTTTCGTTTTTGTGCCCGAACTTCATGCCGGAAAGATTGTTATTGTGACTGCTTACTAAATTAATTTTCATTTTAATACCTCTTTTAAATGCTCTGTAAATGCAGGTTGGTACGAAATTATTTTATCTATAATTCGGGGGTAATGATGATGCTCAAGGCTGTGGATTTTAGCTTCCAACTCGTCCAGCGACCACTCGGGGTTAATTTCGGTAGATTCCTGAAAAATAACCGGCCCGGTATCCATGCCGTGGTCAACGTAGTGAATAGTTATACCTGTTTCTTTACGTTTATCGTTGTAAGCGCGCTCTATTGAGTGTGTGCCGGGGTAATCGGGCAGCAATGAAGGGTGAATATTAACGATTTTGCCTTTCATTAAATCGACCAGATCAGATTTAATCATTTTCATATAACCCGCCAAAACGATTAAGTCATGGGGCATTTCAGAAAAGAATTCATAGTTACTTTCAGGCGAGAGGAAATGTACTTGTTTCCCCTTTTTTCTCATTCGGTCATAAACACCGGCGCTGGTTTTATCTGAAAAAATCTCAATTTCAACGTCTTTACGTTTTTCAAAGTAGTCTGAAATTGCCTCTGCGTTTGAGCCGCTGCCTGAGGCCATTATTGCAACTTTCTTTTTTTCCGCCGAAAAGCTGATACCGTTCGTCAGATATGTGGCTAGTGAACTTATTTTCATATTTTTTTTATTCTCATTGTCTATACACATGCTTAAAACCCAAACATAAAAAAATTTGCTAGTTACTGTTCATAATGTCTATTTGTTTTTCTAAAGTCTTTAAGCGTGCTTTTTGCTGCGCCATAGCACACTCTTGATGCACAATTCGTTTCATCATATCGCTTTGATTTTGTAACAAAAAAGTCAGAGCGAGATTATCTTTGTTGTTTTTAGTTTCTCTCAAATGAAATTCTATGTTTTCTTGCACCTGATTATCGCGGGAATATTGAGGGCTCAATAAGTAGTTAGGGCTGCATCCTTTTATGAATTCCCAGTTTTGTTGAAAACATATATTCTTTTTAGAAGAAATGACGGGCATTATTTTCATAGATTGTCCTTAATTTCTATTATTTAAGAACAAAAACAAATAAATTTAAACCCTTATGCCAGTTTATTTATTTTTCTGGACTCAAAGCGCATTGATTCGCCTTGGCCATCGAGTTTGCCAAGTTGTAAAATCAATTTTTGCTGGCTTTCTACAATGCTGTCCAAACACTCTCTCAAGCGTGGCGAGATTTCGTTTCCAGTATAATTTAATCTTCTCAAAGACTCTCGAACATTTGAGAGATGCTGAAGCTCTTTGTTATAATTGTATGGCAGCGAATCCTTAGTATAGCTTGAATCAGGCATGCTGCCATCATGCGCAACCTGTTTAAATGCCATACTTTGAGGAAGTGTGTCGACTGAATGTATTCTCATATCCAACCCTCTTAATTGTTCCGTTTTGTGTAAAATATATTTTGCTCAGCTTATTAAATCTCTTCACCCGGGATAGGCAGACCGCCGTATTTGCTCTCGGAGAAAGAATCTAATCTCGGCGTGAAGTCACTGTCTTTCGGTGCTTCCGGAATGCCGTAGTGTATACCGCTTTTAGGAGTATCTTGCTCGTCCTCTGTCTCCATTCCCCACATTTCTGGGTGTTTGGGAATGTCAAATCGTGTATTACGAGGTTCGCCAAACTTAGTTTGGTTTAAATTTAAATTTTTAGTATAAATGTTAATTCCTGATACTTTCATGTCAAAATTCCTCTTCCTAATATATCTATTTTAAAAACAAACAAAAAATTATTTGCTAGTTTTCGGGCTTTTGCTTAATTATTTTTAACAATGTATAATAAAGAATTATGAACTGGTCACAATTTGTGACCACTCCAAATATCGCAAAATCTGTGAGGTATGAATGAAACTGGCTGTATTTGATTATGATTCGACATTAATGGAGGGCGAGACCCTTGAATTTTTGGCACGCGAATTCAATCTCGACAAAGAAGTCCGTGAAGTCACTGAAAAAGCGATGCGCGGCGAATTGGACTTTTTTGAAAGCCTTACCTACCGTGTTTCGCTGCTCAAAGGTCTGTCTATCTCAAAAGTAGACGAAATTTGTCAAAATTTGCCGTTAACTAAAGGCGGCAGAGAAACCGTCAGCGAGCTGCAAAAAGCCGGTTACAAAGTTGTATGTTTTTCGGGCGGTTTCAAAAACGCAACCGTTCCCGCACTGGAAAAGCTTGGTCTCAATGCTGAGTTTTCAAATATTTTTCACACGCGAGAAGGGTCACTCACAGGGCTTGTCGGCGGCGAAATGATGTTCAACAACAGCAAGGGCACCGTTCTAAAAACTCTTCAAAGACTTTTAAACGTAACTCCAGAGGATACGCTTGTTGTTGGTGACGGGGCGAATGACTTGAGTATGTTCGCACATGCCGGCATGCGTGTTGCGTTCTGCGCAAAAGATATCCTCAAAAAAGAAGCCAACATAATCGTAGCCGAAAAAGATTTAACAAAAATTTTGGATGAATTGAATTTTTAAGTTAGCCGATTTTTGCTGTAGTTTCACTATCGAACAAAAGTGCATCGTCCGGATTGAAAGCGATTGTCATTTCGTCTTTGATTTCTACTGTCGCAGGTAATTTAGCGCTGCATTTTGCACCGTCAATACTAAAATAAATTATTTTTTCACTGCCAAGCATTTCCGAAATGTCAATTTTAACAGGAATTTTGACAACGCCGTCAAGCGCAATGCATTCGGGTCTTATACCAAGAGTAGCGTGGCCTTTTTCAGTTAATAATTGTTTTTGTCCGTTTATTAGAGAAATCTCGGTATCGTTGAGTTTAACGACATTATCCGAAATGCTTATCGGAATAAAATTCATCGCAGGCGAGCCTAAAAAGCCGCCCACAAAAATATTATCAGGACAATTGTAGACATAATCAGGCGAACCGATTTGCTGGATTACGCCTTTATCAATAATCGCGATATTATCACCCATTGTCAAAGCTTCGGTTTGATCATGTGTGACATAAATGAATGTTGTTTGTAGTCTTTCATGTAATTTTTTTATCTCAGAACGCATTTGCACGCGTAACTTTGCGTCTAAATTAGACAAAGGTTCATCCATTAAAAATACTTTAGGTTTTCTGACAATTGCACGCCCTAGCGCAACACGTTGTCTCTGGCCACCTGAGAGTTGTTTTGGTTTTCTCTCCAAATAATCGTTTAAGTCTAAGATTTCAGCGGCCTCAAGTACTTTTTCTTTGATTTCGTCTTTTTTCATACCACGCATTTTTAGCGGGAATGCAATATTGTCGTATACACTCATATGCGGGTATAGTGCGTAATTTTGGAATACCATAGCAATGTCACGGTCTTTAGGATGAACATCATTGACGCATTTTCCATCAATAAATATTTTGCCTTCAGTTATCGTCTCAAGTCCCGCAATCATACGCAGCAAAGTTGACTTCCCACAGCCTGATGCGCCGACTAAAACCAAAAATTCTTTGTCTTTAATTTTTAAGCTGACGTTATCTATAATTTTTTTTGCATCGTATTTTTTACTGACATTTTCTAAGACTACATCAGCCATTATGCGTTCTCCGTCTGTTCTGTACGAATAATAAACCCGATACTTATGCCTTGTATGCCTCTTGGCTCAATATAAATTGCACCCTGCATAGCCTCGATAACTTTTTTAGCAATCGCCAGCGAGAATGACGTATCGACATATTTTTTGTTGTTTCTGTCAAGCTGCATATATGGCTCAAATAGGTATGGAAACTCGTTTTGCAGAATATTAAATGAGCCGGTTGTGATAGTGAACAGGACATAAGATTTTTCGTCATACTGTTTGTGAGTATTTAATCTGAACTCCTCTAAAATAAGCTCTGACGGGTGTGACAAGTTGATACTCACAGTATCACTCGCGCTATGTCTGATAATTGTTTCAAAAATATTGTGTAAAATTACTTTGAACAAATTCACCGGCATGTTGCAATTGCGACGAACCAATTCCTCAGAATCAATATTGAACACAAGATTTTTTTCAGCAGCTTGTTTTTTAAACATCGCCAAATCATTGTTCAAAAAGTCAATTAGGTCAAAATGGTCAAATTCCACATCATAAATATTGTTCTCGTATTGCGACATAGTAATAATTTTACCCAATAACGACAGCAACTCGTTTGAGTTACGATTAATGATACTGATATATTTTTCTTGTTTGTCAGTAAGAGGGCCGCCCAACTGCTCAAGCAGCGCTTGCGAAAACCCGACCATAGAGTGTAGCGGCGATTGCAGCTCATTCGACAATTTTACCAAAACCGCGTTTTTATCGACATTGGCATTTTTCAAGTCTTCTAATTCTGTAAATATATCAGCGTTTTGGATATATTCCTCAGTAACATCACGCATTGTGATAATCGTTCTGCTGGAATTTGCGCCAACATTCATTTCTGCGTTCATTTCAATATAGAGAATCTGATTATCATCAAGAACGGCTTTGCCGACCTGAATTTTTTTCTTTGAAATAATGTTGTCTACGATGACAATTCCGCCTTCGATAACGTCCGAAATATTTCTTTGCGCTAATTCATGTTTTGAAAGCTTAAACATTTCTTGTGCTTTTTTGTTGCTTTTGCAAATTTCGCCATCCGAATTTATGAACAAAACAGCATCAGGATATGTATCCAAAAAGCTGCCAGCTGCTTTACCACGGCTAAATAAATTTGTTAATAGATTCATACTATAAATTCTCAACTTATATAACGATTCCATTTTACCATAGAAGAAATCGAATACACAAGTATTAGCGATAGAAATCTCAACTCACACGTCATTCTGAACTTGTTTGGTAATACGGACAGTCGCAGGGAGCAATATTAACGCCGCTGATCGAATTCTCAAAGCAAGCCCCAACAAATATTAATACTGCTGCTTTTTGAAAAGCATAAAATATTTTTGTGGGCCGTAATATAGAACAATCACTACGTAAGTATCGTCGATAGGCAGTGTTTGAATATATGAATCAGGAGGCGGCTTGCGCTTGGAGTTTTTGGCAGCTTTGAAAAATTTATTCTGTACCGCAGTTGTGAAGTTTTCCCATTTTGTTTTTTGCGGTTTCGGGATTACGTTGTCATAAAAATACTGTGGTACGCTTTCTTTTTTGTATACAGGAATCACGTGTGAAACAATACCCTGTTCTTTGAAGAAAACGTAATCTTTACCATGCATAGTGCGTGCAGCCAATAAATAATAGCCGGGCTGGATAGTGTTGTCTTTGAAGATTAATGCCGAGCTGGTACGAAAAAGCGGGTACGGCGCCCAGGCATAATCGTAATAGTCTTGCTCTTGGAACGGGTCAATGTTTTTTAGCAGTGTGAAAGTTGGCGGTTGAAGGCTTTCATAAATTTGAGCATAGTCTTCATCTGCCAAAACGGTGTTCATTGCAAACAAACATAAAATTAATAGAACTAACTTCTTCATATCTATATAATAATTATTTTTTACGAAATATCAATGCTTCTAAAAATGTATATTTTAAATCATGCCGTACAGCAGCGACAAATATTGCAGTTTACATCAAACGTTACCTAACGGCTTTGCCGGCGGAGCCAGTGTCACAAGCATTGCCTTTGGCTCTGCTGTTCCCTTTGTCAATATGCGGTATCTCATAGTATGTGACCCCGTGCATATACGTCTAAAGCTATACTCGGAAGGCTGAAGTCCGGGGTAGCGCCAATCTTATTCAAAAAGTTTTGCGATTGAGGTTTTGTAGTCAGGGTATAAAACACCTTTTTCGGTTATTATGCCTGTGATTAATTCGTTTGGTGTGACATCAAACCCGGGGTTAATAATATTAACACCTTCTGCGCAGACTCTTTCACCGTTTATGTGTGTGACTTCACTATGGTCGCGTTCTTCAATCGGAATTTCGTCGCCTGATTTTATTGAAAAATCTATTGTTGAGACGGGAGCTGCGACATAAAAAGGAATATTGTGATGCTTGGCTGCAATTGCGACCATATAAGTGCCGATTTTGTTTGCAGCATCGCCATTAGCTGCAATTCTGTCAGCGCCAACCACAACCATATCTATCATACCTTTTTTCATGAAATAAGCGCCCATGCCGTCAGTAATTAACGTTACAGGGATTTTATCCATCACCAGTTCAAATGTTGTAATACGTGCGCCTTGTTGACGCGGGCGTGTTTCATCGGCAAAAACTTGAACCGTATTATCTTTCGCATAAGCTGAGCGAACAACGCCAAGAGCAGTCCCGTAGCCGACAGTTGCTAACGCGCCTGCGTTGCAATGCGTCATAATCGTTGCACCTTTTTTCACAAGCGTAGCACCATAGTCGCCGATTTTTTTGTTGATTTCAATATCTTCATTCTCCATCACGATTCCATTAGCAATTAGCTTTTCGGTTATCGCTTTTATGTCGGTCATGCCTTTGATTACTTCAAGCTGTTTATCCACTGCCCAGGCAAGATTTACGGCTGTCGGGCGTGAGCTTTTCAAGTACTCAGCTTTTTGGTTTAACTCTTTCAAAAAGTCTGCTAAATTGTTATTTTTTGATGCCTCAATTGCTGCAATCGCAACACCATGCGCTCCTGCGATACCGATTGCCGGCGCGCCGCGCACAATCATTGTTTTTATTGCGTCATACATTTCTTGAGTTGTTTTGATATTTACATATACAAATTCATGCGGAATTTTGGTCTGGTCGACCATTTTTGAGCTGTTGTTTTCCCATTCAATTGTTTTAATTACTGAGTTAAATGACATAATTCTACCTTTCATTGTGTATTTTTTGCGTCACCCTGAAACATTTTTTTGTGTATTGTGCCATAAACGTTGATGTTCAGGGTCTGTCGGATTATTTTGTTGTCGAAGTCTTTTATTTCGGTGCGTGAGACGCACCCTACAGTTTTTTCTGGTAGGGTATGAATCCCACCCTTACTTTTCTTTGTCATTGCGAGCGCCCAACGGGTGCGTGGCAATCCAGTATCATTTTGCTTTGTTGGGGTAGAAACCCCAACCTACTTTCCAATACCATTCTACTTCGCTGAATACCTAAAATAAATATGTTAAGTTTTATAAAATTTATTTCTCTACAGTAGCAAAAGTTTTTTTGTTTGAACTTAAAACAAGTACGTACATGTGAGAAAGGGAATAAATATGAGAGTAACATTAGGTCTTAATACATTACATACTAATTATAGTGTGAATTTTGGGGCGAACAAAGAACAAAAACCGCGTAGAGTTTATACCGGCATAGGTGATACTTTTGAAAGTGTCAACACAAAAGTAAAGAAAGAACAGAAAAAACAAGAGCTGGATAAAAAATATACACAAGAACTATTTAATGAGGTTAAGAAACTAGCCAGAGATCTTGATTTTGATAAAGATTTAGCCAAAATGATTCTTGGTAATGCACGTGAAGGTGAATTAGAAAGATATTGCAGTGATATTAATGAGGACTTTGCTATGGGGTTAGGTTTCTATTTAGATCTGGCTGAAGATAGCTTTTGCGAATCATCTGATTATAGAAAACACTACAGAAAAGTACTCTATGAGCAGACTAAAAAAGCTCAACAGATGGGCTTGTTGTCAGAAAAAGATGTAATTAAATATAATCCTAAAGAAGCTTACAAAAAACTGGTTGAAGCACGTGGCGATTATAGTACTTCAGATACGGCAAAATCGCTATATAAACATTTTGGCATTCGTAAAATGGGTGACCCTGAAAATATGCATAAAATGGAATTACTAACTAAGACACTAAGCCGTGAGCTTGCCCGTAGAAAAGACGTTTTTCACGAAGGCAATGCGTATGGTTTTGCTGGTAACGTTGAAAAAATAACCGAAGCTTATGTCTCAGAATCAAAATTAAATGAACGTTCTAAGAACCGGTATCGATACAATCCCGGTGCGTGTTAGAGAGCGAAACGGATTGACAAGTGTAACCAAATTGGTTATAATATAATTATGATTAAGTCATTCAATCATAAAGGACTTGAGTTGTTTTTACAACGGGTTCGATAAAGGGCATTCAGGCTATACATCAAAAAAGGCTCTCTATTATTTTAGCCCATTTACATAAAGCTGATACAATAGATGAGCTTGATATTCAGTCATTCAGATTACATAAACTAAAAGGCAAAATGGGCGAATTATGGTCAATTACTGTTCAAGCAAATTGGCGAATAACGTTTAAATTTGAAGATTGCAATGTATATATAGTCGATTATGTTGATTACCATTAGAAAGGAGCTGCTATGGAAATGTACAATCCCCCGCATCCCGGCGAATCATTAAATGAACTTTATATAAAAGAATATAATTTATCAATCGCAAAAGCTGCACTGATGATGGGTATTAGCCGCAAGCATTTGTCTAATATAATTAATTGTAAGGTTCCTATCACTAGTGAGACTGCATTGAAAATCGCAAAATGTTTTAAAACAAAACCTGATATTTGGTTAAGATTACAAATGCAATATGACTTGTGGCAGGCCAAGCAGCGTGTGAATTTAGACAATGTTCAGGTTGTTGGCGGTTAGGTTACAACTCGGCGTTCATGTTTGATTTGAAGCCTGAGTTTAGAATGTTGTACAACTTAGAATTTGTTTTGATGTCATTGTTGTAGAAATATTCGGTGGCGGCTTTACGTGCAAGTTCGAGTATTTTTAAATCTTTCGATAAATCTGTAATCAACAAATCAGGCAAGCCGCTTTGTTTTGTGCCTAAAAAGTCACCGGGGCCGCGAAGTTCTAAATCTTTTTCAGCGATGATGAACCCGTCGTTTGTCTCGGTCATTATTTTCAAGCGTTCCATCGTGTCAGGCGAAGATGTTGAGGATACAAGTACACAATATGATTGCAAGCTAGAACGACCTGTACGCCCCCGCAGCTGATGCAGCTGTGAAAGTCCGAAACGTTCCGCATTTTCAATAATAATAACTGTTGCATTAGGCACATCAACGCCAACCTCAACAACTGTTGTGGAAACTAAAATTTGATATTTGCCGTCTTTAAAATCATTCATAATCTGGTCTTTTTCGGATGGTTTGAGTTTTCCATGTAAAAGCCCGATTTTGTATTGAGGAAAGACAGTCTTTTGTAAACGCTCCCACTCAATTGTAGCGGCTTTTGCAGAGATAGTCTCGCTCTCCTCAATCAAAGGGTAAACAATATAAGCCTGATGTCCTGAAATGACTTCGCGTTTGATTAATTCGTAAGCTTCTTTGCGTTGAGAAGCTTTAATTAATGATGTTTCAATAGGCTTGCGACCTTTTGGCAATTCATTAATCACGGTAATATCCATATCGCCATGCACGGTAAGTGCAAGTGTACGAGGGATTGGCGTTGCGCTCATACTCAAAATTTGCGGACACATACCTTTTTGGCGCAGTTTGCTGCGCTGTTTTACACCAAACCTGTGCTGTTCGTCAATTACAATAGCGCCAAGGTTTTTGAAATTTATATTTTCCTGAATTAGCGCGTGTGTACCAACTGCAACGTGAGTCTGTCCGTTTTGCAGATTGCGCTCAAGTCCATTACGTTGTTTTTTGGTGTTTGTTCCAATAAACAATCCCGCTGAAAGCCCCAGAGGTGTTAACCATTGAATAATATTCGTGTAATGTTGTTGAGCCAGAATTTCAGTCGGTGCCATGATGGCTGTTTGATAACCGTTTTCAATCGCACTCAAAAGCATTATCAATGCAACAACGGTTTTACCGCTTCCGACATCACCCTGCAAGAGTCGTTGCATTGGTTTTTCGCTGTTTAAATCTTTTAAAATTTCGTTTACTGAGCGTTTTTGTGCCTCGGTTAGTTCAAACGGTAAATTTTTAATAAAGTTACGTACAAGTCCGTCTTCAGCAACCTTAATAGGAATTGCGTTAATTTCACGGTTGTTTTCTTCACGAAACAAAATAAGTTTGAGCTGTAAAATGAATAACTCCTCAAACACAAGAGAAAATCGCGCTTGTTCCATTAATTCCATATTTTGCGGGAAGTGAATTTCTTGCAGGCAATGAGCTTTATCAAGCAGATTGTATTCTTGCTTAACAACCTCGGGTATAATGTTTCCAATTTTCGGCATGAACTGCTGCAATGCATTATTAATCGCTGTTCTTAGTGTTTTGACATTTAGTTTTTCAATTAAAGGGTAGAGAGGTACTATGCGTCCTAAATTCAAATTCTTTTGTTCGTCAAAATCAGCACTGATGACCTGATAAGTAGGTTTATCGAGAGTGTTTTTACCGCTGTAGCTGTCGCGTTTCACAATGCCTGAAATCATAATCCCACAGCCTGTAGGGAATTGCGCACGGTAACGTTCTAAAAGTCCGCGGTTAGCTTTGGCATAAAAGAAATTTATTCCCATTGCGCCGCTCTCGTCCTCTATTCCAAGCTTTAAGATGCTCAAATTGCTTTTGTTTTTTGTCATATAGGCGCTGCAAGACTTGATGTACCCGAAAACGGTCACACTTTCGCCGACTTTTAGCTGGCTAATCAGTGTGCGTTTTGAATAATCGACGTATTTTTTGGGGTAATATTGCAACAAGTCCATCACCGTGAAAATACCGAGTTTGTTGAACAAATAACCGACTTTCGGCCCGACACCTTTTACGTATGTGACATCGAATTCTTCAGGATTTCTGAGGTCAACTTTTTCGGCTGCAGCTTTAGGGCTGTCTTGTTGATACAACTCATTTCTAAAAGTTGTTATCAGCCGCTCAATCATACGCTTACGTACCGGCATGCTCTCTGTTGCATAACGATCAAAGGCTTCTATCAGTGTTATCCATTTTGGATTTTTTTTAGAATTTTTATAGATAATTTTTAGTTCGCTTTGAATAAACTGTGCGAAATACTGCTGGTTTCCACGTATATTAATATATTGATGTTTTATTTCAACATCAATAGCTTGCTGGATTTTATTCAAGTCTATATTTTCTAGTGTTGTGGACATTCTACTATTCTTAATACTTCGTATATGTTAATTTTTTGTGATTTGCCGCGGATAGTCACTTCTTTAATCATTATAACATCAGCAATATCACGTACACGAGTATAAGTTTCCTGACTTATTAAAAATTTAGTTTTATAGATTTTGTTGAAGGATTCAATACGGCTTGCTGTGTTGACTACATCGCCGATTACGGTGTATTCTAAGCGTTCATGTGAGCCGATATTGCCGATGAAAACTTCACCGGTGCAGATGCCGATACCGATTTCAATTTTGGGTTTACCTTGCAGACTCCATTTTAGTTGTAGTATTTTTATCCGTTTCAAAATTTCGTCTGCGCATCTGACAGCGTTTTCTGCGTGATTTTTTTCCTGGAGCGGTTCACCGAAAATTGCCATAATTGCATCGCCTATGAACTTATTCAAAACGCCCTTATATTTACGAATAATTGGTTCAACCTCGCTGATATATTCGTTTAGAATTTCCGTAACTTCTTCAGGCGGCAGTTTTTCGGATATTGTTGTAAAACCGCGAATGTCGACAAACATGACCGAAACTTCGGCACGTTTCCCGCCAACCCCGATTTCGTCGATGTTTTTAAAGACGGCACGCATAATATCTTTTGAAATATATTGGCCCATTGCGCGTTGGAGTTTTTGTTTTGTCCTGCCTTCGATGAAAAATTGATAAGCATAACCTGCCCCAAACACAATAACCTCGCATATAACCGGGGTTAATATAAGCATCAAAACCCGTTGGTTGACCAAAATGACTGAGGCAATATAATATAACGTCAGCAAAATGGCGGTTACGGTCAAAGCGACTCTGATGGATGATTTACGGATTGCTATGAGTGTAATCAAACACATAGAGATGATAATCAGTAAATTTCGGGTAGTATCCATTTTTTTGATAAATTTTTGAGAGAGCATGTTCTCAAGGACGGTTGCTTGATAGTCAACTCCTGCTTGATTTGTGGCTAGAGGTGTAATTTTTTTATCACTTATTATTGCTTCGTTGGCGCAGCCACCAACATATATTATTGCGTCTTTGAACTGTGCAGGGTCAATATCGGGTTTTTCACCGTTTTTTATTTGATGATATGAGTCAATAATTCTGATTGCGGGTATGTATTGGTGCGAGAAGCCTGCATTTTCGTCTTTGTACTTTATTTTGTACCAGTTCACAATAGAATAAATTCCGGCATGGTCCTCTCTTTTTGTTGAGATTGGCATTTTGAACGCGGTGCAATTGTCGTCGGAGCATAGATAGTGGTCATCTACTACAAAATTATTTATGCCCGTGAGCACTGAATATGCTTGCAACGCTAGGGACGGGTATAACTCGCCTTTGTATTCCATTGCAGGTGTTGAGGTTCTCAAAATACCGTCGGTATCAGGAAAATTGTGCACATGACCTAAATATTTAATATTTTTTAAGTAACCGAACGGAAAACTCGAAAAAGCGTCGTTTTTCTCTCTTGGCACGTATGTGCGCATATCTCTTATTTTTATATTTGTTTTAGTGGTAAAAAATCTGTCTCTTACGAATCTTTCTCTGTCTGAATACGGTGATTTTTCGCTTCTTTGCAAAGCATAGCCGGCAACCAGTTTTTTGAATGTCGGAAGTTCTCTGAAAAACTTTTCGTCAGCCCCTTTATTATATGTATCATCCGAAGAAACTACCGCATCAAAAACGATAATTTTGGCTTGTCCGTATGTTTGCAAATAATCAAACATTTCGGCGAACATATTGCGTGGCCATGGGTAGCGCACGCGATTGACCGATTCATCGTCAATTACAATCAACTTTATATCGGCTCTGTCGCTTGTTTTAGCAAACCGGCTTATATAAAAATCCTGCACGCGGTTCTCAAAACGGAAATCCGTCAGGGATAGCGCCCAAACAACCAAAACAGTTGATGTAAAAATTAAAAGTATAGTTAAAAATTTCTTTTTCATAACCTAATTAAAACATATCTTTTCTTATAAGAACAAACGCGATTGTTCCTGCAACCAAAAGAGCAAATAATAATATAAAAGTAAACCCGAACGGATGGTTGCCAAAAGGCACAGGGACATTCATACCCCACAAGCTTGCGATTAAAGTCGGCACTGCAAGTATGATTGTAACTGAGGTCAAAAACTTCATCACGATGTTCAAGTTGTTGTTAATAATTGATGCAAAAGCATCCATCATGCTTTCCAGGATGTTACGGTGCATTTCAACCATCTCAAGCGCCTGTCTGTTTTCGACGATTACGTCCTCAAGTGTATCCTCGTCATCTTCCGTGAATTGCATGATATTTTGTATTGCTGCCATTTTTTTATGACGCATAAGCTTGTCCAAAACCATCCCGTTGTCTTTTAGCGCCGTTGTGAAGTAAACCAACGATTTTTGCACCTCAAACAACTGGAACAACGCTTTGTTTTTCATTGTTTTGCGTAGATTGACCTCTACCTGATCGGTTAATTTATTAATATGTTCCAAATAGCGCAAGTAAAAGCGCGTAGAACGTGAGAGAATTTGGAACACAAAGTTAGTACGCTCGTTTGTGTTGAATATTTTGCAAGTGTCTTCGTTGAAGAACGAAATGATTTTGTTCTCACGCAGCGAAATTGTGACAATATGATGCGGCGTCATAACAATACCCAAAGGCAGGGTGTCGAAGCTGTCCTCGTCCTCCATCGTCGGCACGTTGATGATTAAGAGTAAATTATTATCCTCAATTTCAATACGAGAACGTTCTTCAATATCGAGTGCGTCTCTCAAAAAGTCCGCATCAACGCCAATAGCATCAGTTACGCTTTTGATTTCGTCGCCGGTTGGTTTAATCATATTAAACCATGTGCCAGGTTCGGGCGATTCAAGCGGCATCAGCCTCAGAGATTTATCAGGTTGTGTTTTAAATACTTCTAACATAACAGCTCACCTTTGGTCCTGCCTCTATTATACTCAAACCAAAATAAAAACTATATACTTCGTATAATCGAAGTTAAAAAAAATCAATAATTTTTATGAAATGTTCGCTGATGATTTCTACTAAATAAGCCAATTCTGTGCATTGACCCTCTTTTTCATAATGTTTCAGGCTGCAAAGCATGACCTCAAATAATGCGTTGGTATCATGAACGGCTGTCTCTAATTCACTCATTTTTTCAATTTCCATAAATTTATCCTGTTTGTTAAGAAGTTATTCCTTTTTATCAGAATTTATTCCGATATATAGGAATAAATATAACAAGTTAACAAGATATTGTCAAATGAAAGATAATTAGATTAATTATTAATTTTTAAGGGAAAAAAAGATGCCAATCAGAGAAGAAATCAAATCATTATTAGCTTTAGAAAATATGACATTAACGGAGTTAGCTCGTATAGCAACAATCGAAAGCAAGAAAAAAGTCACGACAAAGAGTATTTCTGAAAAACTTTCAAGAGGTACTATAAAATTCGAGGAAGCTAGATTTTTAGCTAAAATTTTAGGTTACAAAGTAGAATTTAGGAGAATTAATAAATAATGCCAATAAGAGAAGAGCTGAAAGCTATACTTGCAATAGAGAATATGACAATTACTAAGCTTGCTCAATTGGCATCAGCTAAAAGTAAGCAAAAAATAACGGCTAACAGTATTTCAGAAAAATTAATACGAGGCACAATTAAGTACGAAGAAGCCAGGCTGTTAATTGAAACTCTTGGATATAAAATTAAATTTGAGAAAATGAAATAGAATTGTAGGTTGTGGTTTCCACCCCAACAATAAAAATTATATTAATTCAGGAGCTTTTGTCAGGGGGAAAAACATTTTGCCTGTTTCCAAAAATCTTTCGGGGTTCGCGCTCACATAAAACTCATTCTGCGCGCTTGGAGCGTTGCTCAGCAATCCTTTTGATGATAAGTCTTTTTTGATATAATCAGCAAAAGCTTTTGCAGGGTTAATAAACATGCCGGCGTCAATAAATTTAGCCAAAACATCCATTAAATAAGGATAATGAGTGCAGCCAAGGATAATTTTATCGGGGTTAAATTTTGCCATTTCGTTCACGTATTTGCCGATGATTTGGACATTTTTTGCATCGTTCATTGTCCCTGTTTCAACGATATTAACCCATTCAGGACAAGCAATTTCACATACATTTATATCTTTATTTACTTCTTGTAGTGATTTTGTATACATTTTGGAGTTTACTGTTGCTTGTGTCGCGAAAATGCCAATTTTATTACATTTTTCAGCAGATATATTTTTGCAAGCGCACTGAATAAGCGGATAAATAGGAAAATCATAATCATCTTTAATTAAATCATATACAACTGCCGATGTTGTGTTGCAGCCGTGGATTATTGTTTTAACATCTTTTTTAATGAAAAAATCGAAGATATTTTTTACGGCTTCAAGCAACAGTTTTGGTGATTTGCAGCCATATGGCAAGTTTTTCGTGTCACCAAAATATATGAATTTTTCATTGGGCATACATTCAACGAGATTCTTCAAAACGGTTAAACCGCCGACCCCTGAATCTAAGACTCCAACAGGGCGGTCATCATATAGATTTTCTTTTGATACTTCTTTTTTCATAATTATTTCAACGTTTGCACGAACTCGATGATACCTTTTGCGATGCCTTCGGCTGTCGCTTGTTTACGTTTTTCGGACAGCAGTGCGTTCCTTTCATTATCATTCGAAATAAACCCTATTTCAACCAGAATCGCCGGCATTGTTGTGTGGTTTATGACATAAAACTTAGATTGCAGGACTCCACGATTGTATCCGTCAACCGCGCTCACCATATTTTTTTGAACAACTTGCGCGAAACTTTTGCTGTAATCGTGATAAAAATGCGTTTCAATACCGTATGTCTCGGGCTTAACGCTTGCGTTAGAGTGAATACTCACGAAAACATCGGCGTTTTTTGCTTCCGCAATGTCGACTCTTTCCTGCAAGGATTGTGTCGCATCCTGCCAGTGTGTCATTTCCACGATGTATCCTTTGTTAATTAGTATATTAGCGACTTTTTTTGAAACATCCAAATTAATATCTTTTTCATAAATCCCTGCGCGTGTTGCGCCAACATCTGCGCCGCCATGACCCGGGTCAAGCACGATTGTACACACTCCCGGTTTAGTATTACGTCCTTTTGTAGGTAAAGGTGGGGCAACAACAACCTCAACGGGTGTTTTTATTTGAAATTTCAAATTCTTAGCATCAAGCGTCTCCCAAGCCATGATTATTGAATTTTCTTTCAAAGGGATTGTTATTTTGTAACCGTTTTGGGAGAATTTTTGCACTTTCACGGACGAGAGCCTTGCCGTTTTGAATACGTTAGCGAGCATCGTGGGAGTTATGCCTTCGGTATTATATAGGGTAATATCAAGCTTTTTGCTCTCGCGCTTTATCGAGTGGATTACAGGCGCATTGAAACTTATTGTCAGAACATCAGTTAAATCGTTTAAAACGGATGTTTTGATATCTTTTATCGGCGCCAATTCATTGAACAGGTTTACATTTGCGACCCTGTCATCATGCGCAATCAATATACTTTGCAAATTCGCCGAATATATCGGACGATATTTGTCGGGTGAATCAGTTGTAATCACAAGCCTGGTTTTGGTTTGCTCAAATTGTGCAAGTTTAAGCGTCTCGGTCTCAGAAATTTGGATTTCTTTGCCATGTAACTCAGGTTTCAAAACTGTGTTTGGGAAATCGAAAACGACCCTGCTCGGAGCTGAGAGATACATTGTTTTTTCAAGTCCTGCACTGCCGATACCGTAGACTAAAATATTTCCCTGACGCACGTCAACTCTATCAATGTAGTATTTTGATTTTAATTTATAATCCGTTTTTGAGTCAGGAGAATCATCAGCCGGTTTTTCTGCCGCCGTTGAGTCGGGGGTGCCTGCTGCGGGCTGGGCAACAATCGTATTCATGAGCGCCATAGGCTCATAGTAATCGGGTATGCTGCCACCTTCTTCCCTATAGATATTGAAAAAATATTCGCCGCTTATCGCAAGATTGTTGTACTTAAAGACGATTATGTTGTCAGCTTTGATGACCTTTACATTGTCGGGATTAAAGCCGTCTTTGTAATAAAAAACAACTCTTACGACAGGTTCAGGGTCAACTGAAAACTGAGAAAGTCGAACTTTTTCGATATAAGTGTTTTTAAATTCCCATGTTTTGTTCGGCTGGGTTAAAATCGCATTTTTTATATCGTAATACACCCGATTGCTGTCGAGTTTGCCTGATGTGACGACAATATCGTTATCCGGCGGCATTTTTGAATTAGTCATTAAGAATAAACTTGATTCAGTGTTATCAAAAAGAATCGAATTTATTTTTACTGCTGCCTCAGCTCCTCCGCTAAATAAAAATATTACCGTGAATAATAAAATTAAATAAATTAATTTTCTTATCATACTAATCATTATAATATGCAAATAAAATATCACCAATTAAAAATTATTTATTAATAATAAACAAAAAAAGAAGCCGCTTAAAACGGCTTCTTTTTTATCAATATTTTTAAAAATTAATATCTGTAATGAGCGAAAGCTTTGTTAGCTTCGGCCATTTTGTGGGTGTCTTCTCTTTTTTTGCAAGCTGCACCGTTGCCGTTAGATGCGTCTAGTAATTCGGCAGATAATTTTTCTACCATTGATTTACCGCTGCGGTTTTTGGCTGCTGCGATTAACCAGCTTGAAGAAAGAGCCATACCTCTATCAGGTTTAACTTCAATAGGTACTTGGTATGTAGAACCGCCGATTCTTCTTGCTTTTACTTCTAACAACGGAGTTGTGTTTGTTAAAGCTTTTTTGAAAACTTCAGTCGGCTCGTCTTTCACTTTTTCGCCAATTCTCTCTAATGTTGTGTAGAAGATTTTTTCAGCGAGTGATTTTTTACCGCGTCTCATCAATCTGTTGATGAACTTTGAAACATCTACACTATTATATTTAGAATCTGCTGTTGGAACTCTTTTTGGGGGTTTGTTACGTCTTGACATTTCTTTTATATACCTTTCTTATTATTTTTTCGCTTTTGCTTTTTTAGCGCCGTATTTAGAACGGGCTTGTGCTCTGTTTGCTACACCGGCAGTGTCGAGTGTGCCTCTGACAATGTGGTAACGAACACCAGGTAAGTCTTTTACACGACCGCCTCTGATTAGTACAACAGAGTGCTCTTGTAAATTGTGACCGATACCCGGGATATATGATGTAACTTCAAATCCGTTAGTTAACCTTACACGAGCTACTTTTCTTAGTGCTGAGTTAGGTTTTTTAGGAGTTGTTGTATATACTCTTGTGCAAACACCTCTACGTTGTGGGCAATTCATTAACGCCGGTGATTTTGTTTTATCAAGTATAGTTTTTCTTTCTTTTTTTACCAATTGAGAAATTGTTGGCATGATATCTCCTTTTGTCTTATATGCACCATATTTAATGGAGCTTTTTCATTATTCTTAACCTTACTTATAACCCTAATCAGTTTACAGCACTAAACTTTACAGCGATAACAATCATAAGTATTACCATGAAACTATAGACATAGCTCAAAGTCAACGTTTTTGTTCACAAATTTAAACAATTCTGTTCCTAAAGCATCAAAAGGATTGCCTTATCTTTCCAGATGATTTAAAATGTTCAAGTATGGATGATTACTTAAAAGAAAGTATTAAAGATTTAATAAGTTTAAGAACAAGCTTAATAACCGTTGTTATAATTATAACAAGCGGCACATTTGGGTTATTATTTATTCCTATGTCACCTGTCAAGTTATGGTTTTTAGCACTTATTGGTGCATATTTTGATGCAGTTTTTTTAAATAATATTTTTAGTATGAATAGTCGAATAGATGACTTATTAAGGAGGCTGAAACATGGTTAGTGATACATCTTTTTTTATGGTTTTGGGAATTATAGTAATTATAGGAACAGCTTTTTCTTGGAATATCCACAAACACGTGAAAGGCATGTCAATTGATGATAGTCCAAAAACTAATAAATAACTTAAAAACTCACTTCAATGAGTACAAATTTTATATCTGTATTACAAATGCTTTGAAGCCAGTTCATAGGCTCTAACAGTGTTGCATTAATTTTTGGAGTTAAAAATATAATAATTTTCGAATTGCATGCTCCTGCGAGTACAATCAACTCACCAATGCTTTCAGGCAAAAGCTCCTTTGTAGCATAAAATAATATTTTTCTCCCATCAACTGCCTCAACTCCGGTTATATAAAACAGCCCTTTTTTTAGAGGTCTTTTTATTTTTATTTCGCAATATTTCTCAATAAAATCGGCATTTTTTAGTAGATACTTGTAGAGTTCATTAATATTTTTAAATTTCTGTTCAATTTTAAATATACTCAAGCCTTTTTCCATGTCGAACCCTTCTTGTAAAGATATATTTAGTATTAGTTGAATATAATGAATAATAATTGACTTTAATAAACATTATCTTATTTTAAGTGTTTGTTTTTGTCAACTAGTTGACAAAAAGCTATAATTGCTAATATGAAAATGTATGTCAGAGAACAAGTTAAAGCTCTATTGGCGCAAGAGAATGTCAAAATGAAAGACCTTGCTTTTCAAATGCAGGAAAAAATTGGCAAAAAATATACATTACAAAATCTTTCTCACCGTCTTAAGCGAGGTACTGTCACCTATAACGAACTTTTAGAAATAGCTGAAATTTTAGGCTATAACGTAAAATTCGAAAAAGGCTAGTGTCTAAAGTGTCTGATGCCTGTGTTAATCATCACCATGTTGTATTTATCGGCAGCGGCGATAACATCAGGGTCTTTGATACTCCCGCCCGGTTGAATTATACCTCCGATACGGCATTGTGCTGCCACATCAATATTATCGGTTGCCGGGAAAAATCCGTCTGACGCTAACACTGCGTCTTTTGCACCATCGCATGCCTTGTTGAGCGCAATCTCAACGGCTTCTACACGGCTGGTTTGCCCGCCTGAAATTCCGAGTGTTTTGAAATCTTTGGCGATGACAATTGCGTTTGATTTTACGTGTTTAGCTACCTTAAATGCAAAAACCATATCTTCTACCATTTCGACAGTCGGTTTATTTTTTGAAACAACTGTAAAATTCTCTTTGCGCAACTCAGCGATGTCAGTTGATTGTATCAATGTGCCGAATGGAGTTACTTTAATCTCTTCGGTTGCGATATTTTTGTAATCTTGCAAAGGTGTATTTAATTTAATAAGCCTTAAATTTTTCTTTTGTGAAAGCAAGTTAAATGCAGCTTCGTCAAAATCAGGGGCTATAATCACTTCTAAAAACACTGTGTAAGCATGTCTTGCGATCTCGTGCGTGACAGGCTGACTAAGTGCAATTATACCGCCAAACGCGCTTCTCGGGTCGCAATCAAAGGCTTTCAAATACGCTTCGTCGATGCTTTTGCCGAGTGCTACACCACAAGGGGTTCCGTGCTTGACAATCGAAACAGCAGGCACATCGTAAAATTCGCTGACAATGCCCACAGCAGCGGTCATGTCGGTCAAGTTGTTGTATGATAATTCTTTGCCGTTGAGGATTTCATAATCCGCAATATCGTTTTGTTTGTACAAACACGCTGATTGGTGCGGGTTTTCGCCATAGCGCATGTCTTGTACTTTTTCCAAACAAACCGTTTTGTGGTTCTCAACCTCATAAACTTTTGATAATGTGTCGCAAATTACACGGTCATATTGTGATGTGCGATTGAATGCTTTTAGTGCGAGTTGTTCTTTAACCTCTTTTGAGATTTCGCCTTTGTTGTTTTTTAACGCTTTGATTATGCAGTCGTAATCTACAATATCAGAGACTATCGCTACGTTTTTGTGGTTTTTTGCGCCGGCTCGAATCATTGTTATGCCGCCAATATCAATGTTTTTTATCAAATCTTCAATTGTAAAGTCTCTTTTTGCGACTTCTTCAAACGGGTACAAGTCAACAGCTACGAGGCTGAACGGTTCAATTTCCTGAGCGGCTAATTCGTCTATTTCTTTTTTCAGGCTGACATCTGCCAAAATTCCGGCATGGATTTTCGGATGCAGTGTTTTGACTTTGCCGTCTAATAATTCGGTGAAACCCGTCATTGTGTTTGTGTTTGTGACTTTCACATTGTTTTTTTGCAGCAGGTCGTACGTGCCGCCGGTGCTCACGATTTCATAGCCAAAATTTTCCAGTTCTTTTGCAAATTCTACAACGCCTGTTTTATTGAATACACTTATTAATGCTCGTTTTTTCATTGTTTATTTCCTTATGATTTGTTGGGGTAGAAACCCCAACCTACATTTCTATCTTTTTAATCGGTGCGTGAGACGCACCCTACAGAATTTTGTGTTTTGTCATTGCGAGCACCCGTAAGGTGCGTGGCAATCCAATCTCTACATTATTTTGAGCCAAAAAACTCAAAATGACTTAACGTAATTATAATACAAACTACTTAATATTTTTTGCAAAATACTGGAAATATTTTATTTTGCAAATATAATTAAAAGAAATAGACAAAACAAAAAGGAGAAAACCCCATGACAACTGCCATTAAGTTAAATATAGAAAAACGTAACGAAGAAAAAAACCCGCGCGAACTAAGAAGCGAAGGGCTTTTAACAGGTACCGTATACGGTAAAGGTATGGAATCTGTATCAATTCAAATGAATGAAAGAGAATTTGTAAACATCTATAAAAACAATAAAGATGCTACTTTTGAATTCGAAGTAGGCGGCAAAAAATACTCAGCTGTTGTAGTGACTGTACAAAAAAATTACAGAACTAACGACAACTTAAACGTTGAGTTTAAAGTAGTTTAAGACGATTTAAATAAACTTAAGCGGCGCAAACAAGCGTCGCTTTTTTAATATTTTGTAACAAACACTTGAAATATCATTTGATATATACTACAATATATATAAAGGATATATTAACGTGTCGATTGGTTCTATAAACTCGTTGTCTTATGCCTTCGGCTATCAGTACTACAGCGATAGCGAATATCTACGTATACGTACGTACCTGACCGACAAGGGGCGTATCCCGACAGGTGACAGAACAATCGATGAACAAACATACAATCAGCTCAAAAGTCAGGAATTAATGACCCAACAGATTGAACGTATGCTTGATTCCTCGGAGACACGTGACACTGAGAATAAATCAGGGTCGCAATATATCCCCTGGGCCGACTTTATGGGTAAAGTCGGACTTGATGCGACCGGTGATGTTGATAATGACAAAGCCCGAACTATTACCGAAATAGAAAAGCGTATAAAAAACGCATCCAGCGATGAAATGCGTGAGTATTATACCGGTTTATTAGGTCAGGTGAACTCAGAATTCAACAAACCGATGTCGACATCGACATCTTCCGTGATGGATTACTCGGGAGCGGCATCTATTCTTGGGAATCTTAACCGTACAATGTTGGTGCATTCGCTTTCGGGTTAGGGTCAGCTTATTTGAAAAGCATGTATTAAGTCGCGCCGGCTAAAAGGACAGCCGGCGTTTGACTTGTGTATAGTTAATTTTTGATTGCATAATGCAGCTATTTTTCTTTGTGAACAAAGTTTCTTGCGCAGTTGAACATGGCTTCCATCAGGTGTGCGTTTGAGACGGTGTTAAATCCTGCATTTTCAAGCAGCTGTTCAAGTCTTGCTTCCCAGAACGGGTAGATTTCTTCGTTTGAGATATCCAAAACCTGAGCCATTAGACTAAGCTCTTTCCAGTTCAGCGGGAGCGGTCTTGCGCCGCGCAAAAAGTCGACTATCTCGACTCTGTTTCTACGTGGAAATGCTTTCAGGAATTGTTGAGTGCTGCTAAATTTTTCTTTGCGTTTATCATTAATAAATTCAACTGCTTCATCAATCAAGATTGGCTCTTGCGGGATTTTGTATTCACTGAATTCTTCGGGTTCTACGTCCATAACTACAGCTATCCTCTCGATTGTGGTGCTGCGTGTTGAAAACGGAATGGTCTCGTCGATTAAGTTATATACATAAGACAATGTCACACCAATCATTTCGGCAAAATCTTTTTTATGTAAGTGGTTGGACTCCAAAAAATTATTTACCTTTTCGCTGCTCTTTAAATTCAAGATAGCTTTATTTTTTGTTGACATAATTTATCCTCCATCATAATAATTAATATATAAACTATTTTCTAAAAATTTTAATTAGCACACTGGAGCATACTCAAAGGTAATTTTGGCAATTCAATAAAACAAAAAAGGCAGAAAGAAGTTAAAATGAAGTTAATCGCTGCACTGGGTAATCCTACTGATAAATACAAAAACACGCGTCATAATGCCGGTTTCATGGTGGTAGACTTTTTGGCGCAAAAATGGGGATTCAACTTTTTGATGGAATCTAAATTCAAATGCGAAATTTCAAAAACTATCTTCAAGGACGAGCCGATTATGGTAATCAAACCTATGACTTTTATGAATTTGTCGGGTGAATCTGTTGCGCTGGTGATGAATTTTTTCAAAATCCCGATTGAAGATTTGTTTGTCGTGTATGATGATATTGCGCTTGATTTGGGTACCGTTCGTTTTCGCTCATCAGGCTCGGACGGCGGGCATAACGGCATTAAATCAATCATAAAATGTATTGGCACAAGCAAATTCGACAGGCTCAAAGTCGGTATCGGCCCTCAGCCTGTGAATATCCCCTCGGAGGTTTTTGTACTTAATAACTTTGCTCAGGATGAAAAAACTGTGCTTGAGGAAAGTATCTCAAAATCAGCCGAAGCAATTGAAGCCTACCTGAAAGAAGGCCTGCAAATCGCTCAGAATAAGTTTAATTAAAGAAATCGGTGCGTGAGACGCACCCTACCACCGGCTCAATATTAGATTTTATTTTTATGAGTTGCGGGATGAGTTGAACAATTTCATTCAATCTATCATACATCCATCTTAACATTTTTTAATGTTTGTAATAAGATGGAATTATCCAGATTATGAGGGAAATTTTTGAGCGAGGTTTGCAAACAAGACTATAGAGAACTCGTATCATGCATTAGTGATGATTTTGCTGTGCTGGATAGTTATTTGACCGACATAATAGAGCGAAACAATACATCACTTTCAGACGAGATTATGAAATATTTGTTTTCATCTTCAAAAAAAATCCGTTCTGCATTAATTTTTATGTTTGCGCGTGGAATTTTGGGAAACGTAAATGAGCGCCAATATAGTATTGCTGCTACGATTGAATTGGTGCATAACGCGACTTTAATCCACGATGATGTTATCGACAACTCGGCTGAGCGTCGCGGGCAAACAACTATCAGCGCGAAATTCAATAACAGCCTGGCAGTGATAGCAGGTGACTTCCTTTTTTCAATGGCATTTCAAAGCATCGCTGAAATTGGCTCAATTGAAATCATAAAAATATATTCCGAAGCTCTGAAGCAAATTTGTACCGGCGAAATTGAACAATATTTTAGCAAATACGAAGTCATGTCACTTGATGCTTATATTGAAAAATCAAAAAATAAAACAGCAAGGCTGTTCTATATAGGCTTGTATTCTGCGTTTCTTGACGATACTGAGCAGGAAGTGCTTGAAAAAATTAAAAACTTCGCGCTGAATTTCGGTATTGCGTTCCAAATTAAAGACGATTTAATGAATATCTTGAACACAAACAAACGCGATGAATCATTGGACGATTTTAAAAACGGGATTTACACAGCACCGTTGATTTTTGCTTGTCAAGAAAACAAAAATATTTTGGATGAGTTGAATAGCGAAAATTTATATGAAAAACTAGTCGAGACGGGCGCTATAGCGAAAACTAAGCAGCTGATTGATGAATATATTTCAAATGCAGTTGCCAATTTGGATATTATTAAAGATAATATTTATAAACAGTCACTAATCTCAATTTGTGAGATGATAAAGGATGTTGAGTATGAATAAACTAATAAGCATAATAAAAGAAGTTTTAGACACGGCATTTTTCGTGATAATCATGCTGATTATCATTAAATTTTTCTTCTTTGAGCTGAGATGGATACCATCAACGTCAATGGTGCCGACCCTGCAAATAAAAGACCGGCTTGTTGTTGAGAGATATTCAAGATTTTATACAACGCCTAAGCGCGGCCAAATAATGGTTTTCTACCCGCCTGACGTAACATTGCCGACTGATGCTTGGTCGCTTTTTGCTCGCTATACCGGCATTTTGTGCAAGGACATTGCCTATATTAAGCGCGTTATCGGTATTCCCGGTGACAAGCTGGAAATTAAAATCTCCCCAACAACAGGAGAATACGCTGTTTTTATAAATGATAAACAAATAGATGAACCATATGTAAACGAAGGGTCATATACTCCTTGTGATGAGAACACTTTTTGTGGTTCTATGACTATTCCCGAAGGGCAGTATTTTATGATGGGTGACAACCGCGGCAACTCGGCAGATTCACGTTTCTGGGGGCTTTTGCCTCAAGATAGATTCATCGGACGTGCTGTGTACTTGTTCTGGCCAATCCCACGCTCTCATATTTTCTACACCCCTCAATACGAAGGCATACCAAGCCGCCCTGAGTAATTTATGAGGAATTGTAAATATTATAGTTTTTACTAGCAAATTTTTTTATGTTTTGTTTTAAAATAATCAGACGGGAATTATTTTAAGGAATGAGAAAATGCGTGTAAACTCTATAAATAGTATTTTAATAGCTTCGAAAGCAGCTTTCGGTATGCCAAATCTTAGCAATAAAGCTATGCCAAAAGACAGTTTTGTCTCTCAAATTACGTTTGGCAATTCTGCCGGCAATAATGAACAATTTAAACGCATAGAGGCAATGCTCGGACGTTTTGAAGCCCGAGAAAAGGCCATTATTATGGAATATCTTGAATGTGAAAGCCCAAATGAAGGTGAAGATGTAGTTATGCCGAGTGTAATCAAAATGCTGGTCAATGCAAGAGATGCCAGTGAAAAAAAACATAGGTTTAACGGCAAGCAAGTATTAGCAATTTTAGAAACTATCAGTAAAACTGATCAAAAATATGTAGTTGAGACACTTGACCGATTGTTGGATGAAAAAAGGCCTGATGGAATTTATAAATACGACACCTTTACTATCAGAGTGTCATTCGCTACTGATGGATGGACAGGTGTTTCGGGATTACAAAGAGCCGCAGTACTTACAGCTATGGACTCCTGGTTTGGACAAAGAGTGCAGGGTGATATAGACAAACTTATGTCTATGAGTACGCATGATAAAGACGCAACCCCTAAAACCAAAGCTCTTTTAGATAAAGCTAGAAATGAGTTTGGTAATCCCAGATTCAATATGGAGGAGAAAAACTCAATTTTAGAAAATATTGCTCCCCAATATGCTACGACTGCAATAAACCTATTAAACGTCTTGTTGGACGCAAAAGACAAAGACGGTAAATTTAGATTTAATGCGGCAAATATTCGCAATAATTTGAGCAACGTCAATGATTTTAACGAAGATATTGTTGTCGATTTAACAAAAATATTAGTCGACGCAAGAGGCAAAGACAGCAAGCCAAGATTCAATGATAGAGATATTAGACTCTGCATGATGAATATTCATAAATATAATAATTCTATAGCCAACAATTTGATGGGTGCATTAATTGATTCAAAAAATAAAGATGGCAGTTACGCATTTGATTCGAGTAGTATTGCCTCAATCTTTAAAGCCGTAAATTTTAAAAATCAAATTTTAGTTGTACCTATAATTAAAATATTGTTTAGCTCTGAAAATACAAATCGCCGCGATATTAAACCCGATGAAATATTAAACGCTTTAGGCAAAATTACGAAACGTGACAAATGGGAACCACCTCAAGATATTATTGCTAAATATATCTAGAAAGTAGGGTGGTGCTTTGACAAAAAAAGCGTAGTGTAGCGCCCCATGTAGTGTCAAACATTTCTATTTTTAAAATTTGTCAGAAATTTTTTCGCATTCCAACTTGAGATAAAGAACCAGCGTCAATATGCGATTAATTTTGTGATAGTCAGCATGGTGCTCACAGTAAGAGCATATAATTTCTATTAAATCTTCGATGCTGCTAACAGCAGTGTTTATCTCGTTATAAACTTCTTCTGTGAGCTCGTATAGTCCTGCGTCGTTTTGGGTTATTAATTTCATATTGCTCCTTTATGTCATTAAAATGGTAGCATAGTAGACATCAATGTGTCAACAAAATGTTTATAATGTGTATATGTGAATTAACATTTGGAGAAATTATGCACAAAAAATTAAGGTCAATGGGCAGCAGTTGGGGTTTGGTTATTCCGTTGTCGATTTTGGAATTATTAAAAGTTAACCCTGTTCTTGATGAAGTTGAGCTAATCGTCGAGAAAGATATATTGACAATCAAAAAATATAAAAAAGAGACCAACTAAGATTTGGTGCGTCTTACGCACCGAAAACAAGATATTGGGATGCCTTAACCCGTCCAAAATTTTTTTGCTGCAACAATTTTAATAATCATTCTCCAATTGCAGCGCAAAGATGATTATGGTTGTATAGCGAGATGAACCTCGGGAATCGGGCCACCATATTCCTTATAGAGTTTCATCACTCCCTCAGAAAATTCCCACCCGTTTAACAGGCCTGCATATACATCAGCCACAAATTCTATGGGAGATTTATTAGAATAATCTCGAACATTTGAGGCAAGCATTTGTTTTTTTGGATTATTTACAAATTCCTGCACAATATTTTTAGTTTTAAGTGTCATAAACGGGAAATAGCCCATACAGTCTGCGTGTTGTAAGTGACCAAGTTCGTGGAAAATTAAATCAAAAGCACTGGTTTTAGGAATGTTTATTTTAACTTTAGCATTTGCACTCAAACCATTTTTTAGCGCAACCATTAAACTTTTGTCCACGCTCTCAGAAAAATATAACAACTCAAGCACATCTTTTAGTTTTGCGTTATCAGAATTAACAAAAAAATCACCTATTTTTTTTGCTTTATTATCGAAATCTGCACTATTAGAAAACTGTGGTACTAGTGTGCATTTTTCGTCATCTGACGTAAATAATTTATTTTGCACAAAATACCCGATTCTATCACGTAATTCTTTCTTAAAGCTATCTATGTTATCACGAGCAAACAACATTCCTGCACTTAACCGTGTTTTTCCCTTAAGCTCAGTTATTTTAGGAAACATAGCCGCATGTACAACTTCTCCTTGAACAGTCAGATTTTCATCTAATGCGATTAGCGCAGGCAATTTAATTTTACCTTTAGTTCTGTTATACGCTTCTGTTAATGCCTCATTTATATAGTTTAAAATCTCTAAATCACCCTCTTTAAAGGGCAAGTCATATCTTTCGTCTTTTAATGATACCGAAAAACAATCCACATCAAATTTTTCGTGCGCGTAATAAACAGCTTCTCTCAGTGTTTGAGCCTCTTCAAATTTTATAGGCTCAAAAGGCTTTGCAGCAGTGAATGAAACTACATCGCAATTCAATTGCATTGAAGGCAGCCTAAAAGCTTGCTTGTGAGCAGGTATTGAAATATTTTTTGTATCAAAAAAACTAACTGGTTTTATCATACATGAATTAAAACCAAACATAGGAAAAATTGCTACTGAAAAAAATTACGATTGTGCAGAACTCTGTATCGCGCCTGTGGGGTATTCAGGCTCTTCTTCCATTGGTGGAACTATAGGGATTCTGAAACCAAACGTAGAACCCTCGCCGGCTGAGGAGTGAACAAAAACCTCACCTTTGTGGTGGTGCTCGATCGCGACTTTAACCAAATGCAGGCCTAAGCCGGTGCCTTTGATTGTGTGCGTGTCGTTCTCAACGCGGAAAAATCTGTCAAAAATCTTTTTATGATACTCAACAGGGATACCGATACCGCTGTCCTCGACATTAATTTCGACAAATCTTGAATCTTTAGCAACCTCAGCACGGATTTTAATTTTACCATCGTGATGAGAATATTTTATTGCGTTAGACATAAGATTCTTCAGAACACTCTCAATACTTTCAATATTCAGCACAACATGAGGCAACTCAGGCTCTTTTATGACAGAGAACGAAATATGTTTCTCTTTCGCCAACGGCTCGAGAGCTTGTATCGAATTTTCAATCAAGTGTGTAACATCAACTTTAACTTTTTCGAATTTAACATTAGTCGACTCAAGACGCGAAAAATCAAGAATCTCATTAACCATTTTGTGCAGGCGATCGGCCTCCGTGTTGATAACACTCATGAACTCGGCCTTTGTATCATTATCAAAGTTGCTGGCGTGGTTATGCAGCGTATCAATATACGTACGCAAAACGGTTACAGGCGTGCGCAGCTCGTGGCTGACGTTTGAGATAAAGTCGTTTTTAAGTTTGTCAATCTCAACTTCTTTAGTAACATTAATCAAAATTATAATGTAGCCGACATATTCATGTTTTTTCGAGAACATCGGAGATATCACTGCTTTGATTATAGTTTTGTCGATTTCGATATTAAACTCAAGCGGCTTCGTCTCCATAACGTCAAGTGGTGTGTCTTTGAACTGCTCGATTTTATCTTTAAAACAAAGTTCGCCGTTAGTATCACAATACTGTTGGATTTTGGAGTTAAGGATTTGGCCAACCTCAACCTCCAGCATTTTTTGAGCAGCGTTATTTATAAGTACGACATTATCATAGTTGTCACACACAACAACACCGTTAGCAATACTCATAAGAACCGCTTCGAATTTGTTGCGCTCAATCGTCAGCTGATCAACGCTTTTTTCTTCGTATTGATGCAGCCTTGATGACATATCGTTGAATGCATTGAACAATTCTTTTATCTCGCCGTTCACAGGTACATTGTCAATTTTGTACCCGAATTGGCCGGTTGAAATCTTTTTTACACCTGCGTGCAGGATGTTCAACTCGCGCGTGATTAAATATGAATTCAGTAGAATAACAGCTATATAAATACCCCACGTAATGAATATAATTACGAAAAGTGAGGTTTTCGTGGTTTTGGAAACGACATCAATCCCATCATTGGAAAGTCCGATATTCAACGAGCCGATTACAGCTTTATGGCCTGTAAAATCATCATCAATAATCAACGGAGCGCTTACGTTTACCTTAGAAGTTTCGGCGCGCTCGGGGAAATCCTCTTTGCTTGAATATTTCAAATTCCCTGCCTTATCAAAATACTCAATCAACGAAATATCCGTGTTGCCTGTTAAGATTGATTTGGTTTTTGTACGCAATGCACGTGTTTGTTCAAACTCCGGCATATCTTTGATAATTTCCATACTCTCAACAGCAAGCGTTTTCGAGAGGATTTTACCAAACTCGGCGTACGTATTTTCCAACTTATCCTTTATATTAACAACAGCGACAAATGTAATCGCCACGATTAAAAACGTACTAATAAAAAAACCTAATATTATCAATAAATTCTGCGTTTTTATCTTCATAGTAAAATTATATCACCGAAAATTTTGTTTTACAAAAAAAATTATATTTTACGTAGATATTTTTTATACACTATTGCAGTACGCGCCACTTTACTATTGGTTTTAATTTTCACGTCATACCGCAGCGCCAATCATAGTATATATATCAACGCGTTTGTGTGCGGGCTTGAGATGTAGGCGATGCAAGAGCCATACATCTCAGGATACTTGTACAAGTGTATCTTACCAACGTGAGATTCCACACCGGAAAGACCCCGCACATCAACGATTTGAACATATATTGCATGCCTGGACCTGCTGGGTGACAGTGCACTTAAAGTTTGAATACGATGTGTATTTATAGAAACAAGGATGACACAGAAGCCGAAAACTAAAAATTATTGCGGTACGCGCCACTTTATGTCGGGGTTAGCTAAGAAAAAGGCAATTTTTTTACCACATTTGTTTTTATTATTATATGTAATTGTTTATGAAAATCAGAGGAGAGAATATGCAAATAGATTCGGATAAAATAACGCGTAAACCTGAACAAAAAAATGATTCTGCACCTGCAGCTTCAGCAACCGCAAAAAAAAATATAAATGTATTTAATAGGGAGCAAAAGTATGATAATGAAGAACTTGGGCTTGAAATAAGCAAAAGTAACGACCAAAAATCCACACCTCAACCTCAAAAAAGAGAAGAGTACAAGGGAAGTGATGATCTGCTATTTTCAGCAAATGAATATATAAGACACTGGGATAAACGAACCGCGGCTGAACAACCCAAAATTGATGCCCAAAAAAGTCCTGTTGAGGCAAAAGAAGAAACTGAAATTGCCAAAAAGCTCCAAGATGCCAAAAGCAGATTTTTTGAAGCAAGTGACAGAATTGAGGCTGTTTCGGACAAATTTTATAATGCTGGATCTTCGGTTAAAAACCTAGGAATTTTCACTGAAAATAAGGAAGAACTCAAAGAATCAATTAATAAAATAATATCTGAGACCAAATCTAGAGCAACTGCTACCACACAATATGATCCAAATTACGAAAGTCTTGATGATGTTGATAATGATGCACGGTACGTAAAAGGTAAAAAAGACAGAGATGCTGAAGTAAAAAAGCTAAACGATATCATCGGCAGCGATCAATATGATGAAAAAACCAGAACAGAGCTTAAAGATTTCCTCAAGAATTATATGGGAAGCAATGAAAATTACTTAAAATCTGCAGCAGATCAAAAAGAAGCCTGGCTTGAAGTGAATAAACTCAAAAATGAAATGGGAAGTATCCGACAAAAAGCAGGTTTATCCGAAAAAGAGGCTGATGCGGGAAATCGAATAAACTTCATTGACTCAAGACTCGAACCCTTCATAAGAAGCGAAGAAAGCAAAAAAGAACGTGCGGAATACATTGGAGCTCTTACAAGCCCCCAACCAAACGATTCAGCAGAAGTTTCAAGATTAAAAGAAGCTATTAAGGAGTTCAAAGAACGTGCAGACAAACAAGAATGGGCACATTCCAGCTCAAGATCCGACAAAGAATATCTTGATAAAACAATTAAAGAATTGGAACAGCTACAAGGTAATAAATAAAATCATAAATCACGCCAGTTTATGTCGGGGTTAGCTAAGAACAAACTCAATTGGCGCTTCGCGTAACGTCGCGTGTTTTGTTTGATTGAATCAACGGCATCATCCAAACTTACCTCGTTGTCAAAATATGGCAGCAATTCCTGATAGCCGATTGTATTCATTAAAGACGAAATTTTTCCGTACTTTTCATAAAGTGTTTTTGCCTCATCAATTAAGCCGCGCTCAAGCATTTCATCGACGCGTCGATTAATACGCTCGTATAAAACTGAACGTTCAGTGGTATTCAGGCCTATCCATTCAATATCATAATCTGAAACATCACCCTTAGTTGCAATCTCAGCTAATGGTTTTTTCGCAGCCTCAATGATTTCAATTGAGCGTATAACACGCACGAGATTGTTTGGATGAATACGTTTGGCCGCTTCATTATCCAGCTTCTGCAAAATTTCGTGTACTTTTTCCACGCCCTGAGACGCTGCAAGATTCTCCAATTCCTCGCGTAGCTCTGCATTAGCCGCGACCCGCGGCAAATTATAATTTCCTAACAAAACCTTAAAATACAGCCCTGTGCCGCCAACGATTATCGGTAATTTACCGCGTTCAGATATATTTTCAATAAGTTCTTTTGTCACATCGACAAAATTAGCGACCGAATAATCTTCCTCGGGCTCCAAAATATCAATCAGATAGTGAGGCACCCCATCACGCTCTGCCAGTGTTGGTTTTGCCGTTGCAATATCGAAATATTTATATACCATTCGTGAGTCGGCTGAAATTATTTCGCCGTTGTTTTTGTGCGCTAAATCAATGGCAAGCTTAGTTTTACCACTTGCCGTCGGCCCGACTATTGCTATAACTCTATGCTTTTTCACCATAAAACAAAAACACCAAAGTTACGTAAAAAGTCATATAAAAACCCATTAAAAATAAGCCTATTATATTTAGAATTATGTTTTGTGAAAGTTTTAGAGAAAGCAGTGACAAAGCCAAATATACAAGTGACAAAAGCGCAAATATAATCAATACTTTAGCGAAGTTTTTAAAAACAAATTTGATTGTATCCCAAATAACTGAAAACACCTTGAATGTTTTTTTACTATATTCAGACGCGTACGAAAACATCATTATATACATATAAATCCAATGAAAAGCGTTAACCAGTCCTGTCCAAAATAAAAATACTTTCATCTTCGCAGTCAAAATCTCGGGCGTAAATTGTTTGAGGTTCATCAATGTGTTTCTAATCTCTGCAATATCAGCCATGTTCATCGACAATGCAGGTTTAACGTGGATAAGCACATTAAAAATAATAATTGCAATCACTACAAACAAAATAAAATACACAAAAGACAACAATAAATTAGGCAAAAAATACTCACTTACACCGGGAAAAAAATGTGACGTTAAAAGGTAAATATCAGCCTTGTCGCTGGTGTCTTTTTTGTGGTTTTCGACAGCGTTTTTTATCATATTCAGCCAGCCCGAAAAAAGAGCAACTGAGAGCATAAACAAAGCAATACCGGCAATTAATGTCACCATATAATTCATTGGCGCCTTAAGGAGTATAACAACTCCGATAATTTCTATTGAAAGGAAAACCAGCACGAATTGCGATACAAGAACAAAGTTATTTTTCGTCACAGTAAAAGCATTTTTTATATAATTAAACATAAATTTTCCTTAATATTTCACTAATGTCATGATATTTGAAAAGTAATTACTGTCAACTTAAGACCTTAACGGAGAGAGTGAAGCTCCTTTGGCACAAAACGGTACGGTCCAGGCGCAAACAGGAGAAGAGGCTTGTGCATAGCCCCCGAACTATGCTATAATAATAAAGTAATGTGTCTAAACTCATCAAGTTTAAGAATTGTAACAAAAAAATGAAAAACTGAATTTCTGTTGAAAAAAATGTTTTTATTCTTATAGAAGAGGGTATAACTGAGCAGCAAGGCAGGGTGAAATTATGAGTAATATTAACAATGTAAAAGTATCAAATTACACAGCGGCAGAATCTATGCGCAACAATGCGACAACGCCGTACAGTCCGCAATTGGTTATTTCATTGCCACATTCGAATATCACATTCCAAGAACTCGCTGACCAATGGAATAAACGTATTGGCGCCGAGAGAAATTATGATACTCATAATGGAATCGTAAGCTGCAACCGCAAAGCTACGAGTATCCCGCCGCAAACTTTTAGCAAATTAAAGCCTGAAGTAAAAAAATTAATAGCCAAAATGCCAAACTCTGAATTTGCCAGAGACGTCCTCGCAAGTGTATAATTTAGATACACATACAAATTGAGGCATAATTATGGACAAAGAAATCATTATAATAAATGGTCGTGCTTTTGTTGGTGATATTGAATATGATTTAGAAACAGGTAAAGCAATTATACCTGAGAGTGAGCAGTATGACCCGACGTTGCCGGAGTTAACAGCTCCGTTTTCGGGCATTAAAAACGGCAAAGTTATTATCAACAACGAAACCACAACAATTAATGTGGAAAAATTTTGTGACCTGCCTAAATCAATTCGCGAGCGTATTCTAAAATATCCGAACTCGGATTATACACGTGACGTGCTGGCTTTGCCAAAAGGCACTATCACGCATGACTCATTCCCAAACGTTAATAATCTCTCCTACACCGAGCAAGGCGAAGCTATTATAATGAACGATTCTTTCGGAAACCCCATCAGAGAACAGTTCTTTTTGGATTAGGTTTAATAATCTTATATTTTTATAACGTTAGAAACGCCGAGCGTGCTATTGCCCATCAGACATTTTTTAATGCTATAATTTATTTAATATTTACGTATTAAATGGAATTTTGATGAACACATACACGCAGAAATTTGACTTGAACAAAGAGTCGGAGTTGAGGAATTTTTTGTCGGCGCGAGGCGCTGAGTTTGAGGATTTTCAATACTCAAAATTCAAAGCCAAACTAAAAGGCGCGACTGCAATATTTTATAACAGTGGCAAGTTTTTAATTCAGGGCGCTGACGTATCCGAAATTGTGCAGGAACTCGAAATCTCAATGGGGATATATCAACAGCGAAGCCTTAGTCTGCCACCCGGTGCACTGGTGGGTGCACCCTACGAAGCTTCAGGCGCTGCGTATAGCACATACATCGGAACGGACGAGTCTGGCAAGGGCGATTACTTCGGCCCGCTGGTTATTGCAGGTGTTTTGATTACCGATGCTAATCGTGAAAAATTCATTAAGCTCGGCGTGAAAGACAGTAAAAAATTAAATGACACAATAATAAAAAAATATGCGGCTGAAATAAAGAATAACAGCATTTTTTCGCTCGTGACAATTGGCCCTGAAAAATACAACGAGTTGTATGATAAATTTAAAAACCTGAACAAACTTCTAGCCTGGGGGCATGCAAGGGTAATAGAAAACATTTTGGAAAAACAACCTTGCGAATACGCATTGTCGGATAAGTTTGGCGATGAGAGTTTGATTAAAAATGCGCTTATGAAATCAGGTCGTCAAATAAAACTTGAACAAAGACACAAGGCTGAAAGTGATATTGCAGTTGCGGCGGCATCGGTTGTTGCGCGTGCCGAGTTTGTTATTAGAATGGATGAGCTGCAAAAAAGATATAGTATGGATCTCTCGAAAGGCGCGTCTGATACCGTTATTAAGCAAGCAAAAGCATTCGCCGCGCAACACGGCAAAAGCGAATTGAAAAAAATAGCGAAGCTGCACTTTAAAACAACACAGGTTGTGTAAGTCACAGTTAAAGTCGGTGCGTGAGACGTCCTTGGCACTTTGCAAGCAGAGCGAGCATTAGTGACAATGACTTGGTGAGTTGTGCAAAATACTGGTATTTTGCCAACGAAAGAAGCACACTACTTACTGTCATACCGGAATTTTTCACAGAAAAATATCCGGTATCTTACCAATTTGATGTTATATTACCAAGATGGATAGATCCCGTGTCGAGCACGGGATGACTCCCCGCTGGATGTTAATTTAGCAGGTGGGGCTTACACATTTATATTCTCTCATGTTGGACTTTTGCTGTGGACTCTGTATAATTTTATTATGAGGAAATTATTTACAACATTTTTTGTATTAGCTTTATTTATGTCTCAAGCGTGTGCGTTTGATATGGCGCCTGAGTACGAAATAATGAAAAAGCAGGGTGTGTTGTTATACAGCCAAAATAATATTAACGAGGCTTACAAAATATTTTCAAAAATCCCTGAACGTGAGCGTGACGAGGAAATTTATTTGTTGATGGCGAATATTTTTCAGGATAATAATAAGCCAATTGAAGCTACATATCATTTGCAGCGCTCAATCCAGATAAATCCCAAGTATTATAAAGCATATTATAATTTGGCAAATTTATACATGGAAGACGGCAAGTACAGCTCGGCCATACTCAACTACAATAATACTCTCAAACATAATAAAGATTTTGCATTCGCTTATTACAACCGTGGATGCTGTTATTACAATATGGGCAACTACAAGGACGCGAAAGCTGATTTTGTTAAAGCAATGATGATAAAGCCTACTATATCTGAGTTTTACTATAATCTTTCGCTGACGTACACCAAAATGAACAATGAAAAAAAAGCCCAGGAGGCGATGGATACTTACACAAAGCTGAAAAATGAGGAATTATAACCGATATGTATGATTATATAAAAGGTACTTTAGTTTCCAAGAACCTTTCGAACAAGTCTTCAGTGACCGTTGAGTGCAATAATATAGGATATTTGATAGAGACAAACGCACGCACAATCAGCCTGCTTGGCGAGATTAACGAGGCAGCTAAACTATACGTCACACTTGTACATCGTGAAGATGCGATGATTTTGTGTGGTTTTGCGCTGAAAGAAGAACGTGATATTTTTAATATTTTACAGAGCGTTTCAGGTGTTGGCGTTAAAGTCGCGTTAATTCTGCTGGATGAGTTAAGCGGGTGTGACCTGATTTCGGCAGTTATAAGAGAGGATGAGCGAGCGCTTTCAGCGGCTAAGGGCGTTGGGCCGAAACTCGCTAAGAAAATAATTTTAGAATTGAAAGACAAGTTAATCAACTGGCAGCAAAAAACCCCGATTGTTATAGAAGAAAAAATCGGCTCAAATGTTTCTCAAGATGTAGTGAGTGAAGCACAGGCTGTGCTGCTTTCGTTCGGATATTCAATAAACGAAATTAAATCGGCAATTAATTACGCTGCAAACAGCACAACCGATAATAAAAATTCAGAAGAAATTTTGAAACTCTCACTTCAATTTTTGGCAACACATTCAACCTAAGGTAAGTTTATGAAAGTAATGTTCATATCAGCTGAGGTAGCACCCTTTTCGAAAGCTGGCGGGCTTGGCGAGGTTGTTGGCAGCCTGCCGAAAGCACTGGAAAAAGCCGGAGTGACTTGTGCCATTTTCACACCATTATACGGGTGTGTCGATATCGAAAAATATGATATTAAAGAGATTCCAAACTCGAAAATCAAACTCACTTTCGACAAAAGCGAATATTTTTGCACTCTTAAAATGGGGAAATTGCCTGATACTGATGTGAACGTGTTTTTTATAGACAACAAAAAATATTTTTCATCCTTTGACACCGTTTACCCGCCCACGATGGATGTTTTGTACGAACATGAACGTTATGTAATATTGTCCAAAGCGGCATTAGAGTACGCAAAGCTGCTCAACTTTAAACCCGATGCGGTTCACCTCAATGATTGGCACACAGCGATTGCGGCGGCTTATTTGAGAACAAATTACAAAAACGACGAGTTTTTCATGCAGTCGAAAATTATTTTCTCGATTCATAATCTGGCGTACCAAGGTATTTATTATCAAGATATCCTTGAATTTGCAGGCTTGCCAGAGGAACTTTTTGTGCCCGAAGGCGTTGAAAAATACGGAGCTGTTAATTGGCTCAAAGGTGGCATAAATTTGAGTGATAAAATTGTAGCAGTTTCGCCACGCTATGCGCAGGAAATTCAGACAGAGGAATTTGGCTGCGGGCTTGACTGGTCATTGCGTGAACATTCAAATAAAATCGTTGGAATACTTAATGGTATTGATTATTCGATTTATAACCCAAAAACTGACGAAAGTTTAGTCAAGCAGTTTGATCTTGATACGGTGGAGAATAAACTCGCTTGTAAAAAAGAAATATGCGAGATTTTCGGACTTAATTTTGATGAAAATGTACCCTTGATTGGTATGGTCTCAAGACTGGTTGAACAAAAGGGTTTTGAACTTCTTTTAAGAATTAAAAAAGAGCTAAAATCAATGAATGCGCAGTTCATAATTTTGGGCTCGGGCGACAAAAAATACGAACAGGCGCTTGCCAAGCTAGCGTCAGGGAGTCGCAATATAAGAATTAACACGGAATATAGTGATGAAATTAGCAGGAAAATTTATGCAGGCAGTGATTTATTTTTAATGCCGTCACATTTTGAGCCATGCGGGCTGAGTCAGTTGATTGCTATGAAATATGGTGCTTTGCCGATTGTGCGTGCAGTTGGCGGGCTCGAAAATACTGTTACCGGCTATCCTCTGGATGGTGCGACAGGTTTCAAATTTTGGCGATACGAGCCTGAAGATATTTTAGAGTGTATGAATATCGCGCTTAATATTTTTCATGATAAAAACACAAGGCTTGCGCTGATAAAAAACGCGATGCAGAGTGATTTTAGCTGGGAAAAAAGCGCGCAAGAATATGTTAAAGTTTATGAACAATAAGCTGACTTTAAATGATTTGGGTCATATATACCGCTTTTCGAGCGTTATTTTATAAATTATAGTGCTAATAAATGATTTTTGACATTTTATGCAATGTTAAAATAGTGTCTATGAACGTCTTTAGGTATTTAAAATTCAAAAATTTCCATAATCAAAATTTATCTACCAAAATCAACATAACAACTTCGCTGTGCGTGATTGTAGGGTTTATTATTTTTGCCGGCATTTTATTGTTAAATTCATATTTTAATGAAATAGAACGTGCCAAAGAGTTGGCAATTGAAATCTCAAAATCGCACTCGAAAGATTTTGAAAAAAATATAATTGAGGCCAAAACAACCGTTGGAACACTTGAGAACATAATATATAAAACTGTCCACAAAAGTAGAAATCCGCATGAAGATATTTACGAAATATTGTATGATGAAATGGAACAAAACAAAAATTTGTATGACTTGTATACAATATTTTTGCCTAATGTTTTTGAGAAACCTGATTTAAACTATAAAAATAAAAAAATTAACTCAGCTCTCATTGTGGATGAGACTGGGCGTTTGGAGATAACATTACTAAGAAATAAAAATCTGGTTGTTCCTATACGACAAGAAACACATGAGTATAATATAACAGCAGATTGGTTTACCGGCCCTGTTGAAAACAAGAGAATGATGCTGATTGAGCCGTATATAGACACTTCAAAAGATATGGGATATTTACCTATGACGTCCGTTGTTGCACCGCTTTTATACCAAAATAATATTATAGGCGTGATAGGAACAGACATAATTTTGCAGTCACTGCTTGATGAGTTGAATGCGATGGATATTATGGACGGATATATTTCTGTTTTGACGAGTAATGGTAACTATTTGCTGGATACAAAGCATCCTGAAAAAAACAGAAAAAGTTTTCTTGAAGAAAAGGGTATGAGTGAGTATTTTGAGGAAATAAAAGCCGGTCAGAGTTTTACGATAACAGCGGAGACTGCAGAAGGCAAGTTTTTGCGTGTATTTAATTCAATTTCGGTACCTGGGCTTGAGGAACACTGGAGTTTTGTGGTATCAATACCGTATAATTCTATTTTAAAGAGCTTTTACTTTAACATATGGGTAATTTTTTCGTGTCTGGTATTTTTAGTTTTTAGTATCAGCCTGATTAATATCATAATTTTGAAAAAAATGATGAAACCTCTTGATGCAATAAAAGAATATATGGAGGAAGTCGCAAGAGGATGTTTGGAGATTGCAGATTTGGAAATCCCTTCTAGTGATGAGTTCGGGGTTTTGGCAGAATCATTTAATAATATGAAACGCGACTTAAAAGAATATATCCACCGTAGCAACGCAAAAAGTGAATTTCTCGCGAACATGAGCCATGAAATAAGAACGCCGATGAATGGGATAATGGGCTTTTTGCAGTTGTTAGAGCAGACTAATTTGAGCGATGAGCAGCGTGATTTTACTAAGGAAGTGAAAAAATCCTCGGAAAATCTTATGACATTACTCAATGAGATTCTCGACCTTTCAAAAATAGAGTCTGGTAAAATGGAATTGGAGATGACAAGCTTCAATTTGCGCTATATCATTGAAGATGTTGCGCTATTGGCCTCGCCTGTCGCATCACAAAAAAATATAGAGGTAACGGCATTATGTCGTTCAGATGTGCCTGAAAGAATTATTGGTGACCCGACGCGATTACGTCAGGTTTTGACGAATTTTGTATCAAACGCATTGAAATTTACGTTTGAAGGCGAAATTTCGATTGATGTTAAATTGATTTCCAAAATCGATAAAAAAATAAAACTGATGTTCCAAATCAGTGATACCGGGATTGGGATTGCGAAAGAGAATCAGCAAAGAATTTTCGAATCCTTTACTCAGGCCGACAGCTCCACCACACGCCAATATGGCGGTACAGGCTTAGGGCTTACAATTTCTAAAAAAATTATTGAAGCCATAAACGGACAAGTTAGCGTTGAAAGCGAAGTAGGTAAAGGCTCAACATTCTCTTTCACGGGCGAATTTGTGATTGACCAAACTAAAAATGACGTAAAATTAGAATTCTCCAAAGACCTCAACGGGCTTAATATACTTGTTGTTGACGATATTGAAACTAACGTGGAAATAGTCAGACAATATATGGGTGATTTCAAATCAACAGTTGTTTCAGCGTATAATGTTGACGTTGCGTTCGAGATATTAAAAAATTCCAAAAAAACATTCGATTTAGTTTTAACAGACTACCAAATGCCTGAAAAAGACGGAATCGACCTGATTAATATGTTGAAGCAGGACGAGCGCTTCAAAAATATACCGGTTATATTGTTCACTTCACGAACCCAAATCGGTGATCATAAAATGGCGCAGGAATTAAATATTGACGCATATTTGTCCAAGCCGCTGCGTAAAAAAGAGTTGCTGGATTGCTTTTCGGTGGTGATAGACCCTTCATATGCGGCAGCGAAGGAAGAAAATAAAAATACCCTGATCACAAAACACACAATTGGAGAAATGCACAAGGATAAACGCATAAAAGTTCTTTTGGTTGAAGATAATGAAATAAACCAAAAACTGGTGTTAAAAATACTCAGCAATGCGGGTTTTGATTGTGATTTGGCGAGTGATGGTCAGGAGGCTATAGATACTGTTTTTGCTAAAGAATATGATGTGGTACTGATGGACTGCCAAATGCCTGTTATGGATGGATATGCAGCGACAAAGCATATTAGAAAAATCGAAGCGGAAAGAAATTTGAGACGACTGCCGATTATCGCACTTACTGCGAATGCAATGGTTGGTGATGGTGATGCGTGTCTGGAGGCAGGCATGGACGATTATTTGACCAAGCCGGTCAACCAAAAAGATCTCACTGAAAAAATCATAAAACACGGTACCTCAACGGCAACAACGCATATTTAGCAGTCTTATTTAAGCGGGCGTTTTTTAATTACTCCGTTTTTGCGTGGGAATCCTGCCGGGGTTTTCGCCACTTTTTTTATAACAACCAAATACCGCTCGAAATCTTCCTTGAGTGGCAATTCGTATGGTATTTTGTCTATAACTTCTGCGCCTAAAGTCTTTAGTGCTACTTTTGCCTCTTCGATTTCCTCATCCACGAGTTTCGACTTATAAGCTACGCAGTAGCCGCCAATTTTTAAGTATGGCACTGTATATTCTAAAATTACATTCAAACGTGCAAGAGCGCGGGTTGTCGCTATATCATAATCTTCCCAGAATATATCGGGCAAATCCTCGACGCGTTCACATATGGCCTTCAAATTGTTTAAATTATGCTTTTCTCTCATTGAAGTGATGAACGCAATCTTTTTAGCTGTTGAATCCAAAGCCAGGATATTCAAATTTTTATAACAAAAAGCTAACGGCAAAGCCGGAAACCCGCCGCCCGTGCCGATATCAATGAGATTTTGAGATTTCTCCGATAAATTATATTTTTCCAAAAACAGCTGCAGCGCAAGGCTGTCATAAATATGTTTCTCAAATATCACGTCTGCGTCATTTTTGCTGATTAAATTTGTATGAGCATTGTATTCTAAAAAATCTTTTTGAAATGACTTCAAGCTGTCTAAACAGCTTTCCGAGATGTTTATATTATTTTTTTCTTGCATGACTTCTCAACTTATCCATATATTCATTAAACTTTTGTTTACCCATTTTAACTGCAATATCTTTGATACGCACTCTTATTTTTTCGGTGTTTTCAACAGAGTTTTTTTGTCTCGCGTATTTTTGTGCCTGAAGATATGATTTTAGCGCGAGTTCATTTTTTTGCCGGCTATAATAATAGTCGCCGATATCCAGATGTGTCGATGCAACGTAAAAATCATCTTTGAGATTTTGCGCGGCGAAAAGAGCCTTCATATACATTGTCATTGCTTCTTGATCATTATTTTTTTGGTATAACTCGCCTAACTTCGTATAAATAAAATGCAAGCCCTCAAAATTAGACTGTTTTTCATCTAATTTGAGCGCTAGGTTGAAATACTTTATCGCGTCATTCGGATTATTCCGCTCTAAATAAATGGAGGCTAAATTTGTATAAGCAGAGGACAAATACGTGTTTTCCTCAGGATTTTCTGAAATTTTTATGCAGTTCAAATAATTTTGCATAGCAGAATCAATATTGCCTTCGTCGTCCTCTTGCAGCGCGTATTTAAAGTATGCTTCTGCTAAAAGCTGCGAATCCTCGGACTGTTTCGCATGCTCTAACGCTTCTTTATACAAATTTTTAGCGACATGAAACCTTGATGAGCTCTCCTCAATTTCAGCCAAATCAAGCTTTACGCGGGCAAGCAAGCTATTCGGTTTTTCGCAATCCAACGTCAAAATCCTTGTAAACATCGTTTTTGCCTGTTCGTATTTATAAATCTCTTTATTAATTTGGGCGATATTCAACATAATATATGAGGCTTTCGACTTTTCTTGAGTTTGCTCATAATAATTATAAATCTCATTTAGCGTCT
>JAVBNU010000066.1:0-7143 GCA_031551265.1 Candidatus Gastranaerophilaceae bacterium | reverse complement strand
TAAGTGTAACTTTATCCTCGATCTCTAAAAGAGTTGGCACAAAATCTTTTTGCGCACAGAGCTCCCTCTCCCCATGGCGGTAGTGGGTTGGGGTGAGGGGTACAACAGAATAATTATCTGATTTCAATAAAATATTATTTTTGAGATTCTCCCAAAGTGTTTTCTCTTTATCCTCAAGCACTTTTTCCATTTTTGTGATATCAAATTTTTTGAAGTAATAATTTGCCAGCGTGTGGATATTTTCGCCAATCTCAGAATGTTCATTTTTTTGAGGCAAATAGAGTTTTTGATTGAAAATTAAATCAAATTTTTTCGGACACTCATCGAATGTCTTGAACATATGCGCTGAAAAAATCTCGTGAGTCATTGTTTTATTACCTTACTCTTGGGGTGGGCTGGCGAGCCCACCCTACAGTTCTAATACACCAAGTCATTCACAGTAATATCCAAAGCATTAGCCAGTTTAAATAAAGTATCCATTTTTGAATTAACCAATTCATTTTCTATTTTAGATATCTGTATTTGGCTTATACCAGATTTCACAGATAATTGATCCTGAGAGAGCCTTTTTAATGCCCTGTATTTACGTAAATTATCTGCTATTTTTCTTTTTAAATTAGTTTCTTGCATTAATTTATTATATAATAGTTGCAATTTAAAATTTATATCTTACAATTTATATTATATAAACTAAAGGATATAAAAGCTAAAAATGAATTATTCAAACTTTTATGATATTGAAGCAAAAATCTTAAAAATATCAAGCTTACTCGAAATTTTGTTAGTTTACAGCGAAAATTCCGATGATAATTCTGACAGCCACATTAACATTTCTATTTTGGCAGAGTATATTAATTTTCATCAAAAAGAGTTAGAAGATTTGTTTAATAAAACTTTTTTAGAACTATTGGGTAATAAATCTAAGTTAGAAAAATAGATATTTTTTACCATATGCATAGAGTAGTATTGCCCCCCACAGATTGACAGATGCTGAAACAAGTTCAGCATGACGAAAGAGTTTTTCAAACATTTAATATTTAGGACTTGCAAACTCCTCAAAAAATGATGAAGGCACTGCATCTTTCAGCTTGCCATAGAATTTATATTTTTCAGAAAATGTCATAAACAACTTTCTCTTAGCGCGAGTAACTGCAACGTATAACAACCTTGCGTTTTCTTCAATCTGTTTTAATTTCAGCTCTTGCTCAGTCTTTACTTTGTAATTCTTGCCAAAACTACGCAACTGTTCCATAAACAGCGTGTCTTTTCGCACATTTATGTGCTCAAGCGATAGCGGCAAAGTTTTTTCTGTAAACTCCGGCATGAAAACATAATCAAACTCAGCACCTTTTGACTTATGAATTGTCAAAATCTGGACTTTGCCGTTAAGATAGCTTTTCGTCTCATCATTATTTTCTGTAATTTCATTATCCTCAAAGAATTTCAATCCATTGAAACTTGAGCGCTGAGCGATTTCTTCAAGTCTGCGCATCAACTCATCAAAAGTCTTTGCAGTTGACATAATTTTCTTGATTAGCGTCGAAACCAAATAAACATTCGATTTGTCCGTAAGAGAATCAAAATAATAAAGCCCTATTTTGACAGCCAACTCATCGGCAGGAATATTAGCATTATCAAGCCAATAGTTCAAATCCCACCAAAAAGCTGACACGTCACTGTTTTCCATCTCATCTGGATTGAGTGAAATAAACGATGGGTTGACGCGTGCAAATACAAGCTCCCTCTCCCCGACGCGGGAGCCGCGCCAACCGGATTGGAGGGCTGGGGTGAGGGGTTCGGCAAAAATAAATTGTTTAGAATTGCCTGGTTTTTCAGTTATTTCAAAATTGTACCCCTCACCCGAATTTGTAAATTCCTCTGAAGCAAGTTCAGAATCATTAACAAATTCGACCTCTCCCGCACCGGGGAGAGGTTTATGCTGTTGCATTTTAGTGTTGTAAAAATCAATATGCTGAAGCGTTTTGAATGCTTCGGCAATATATGAATTATTAAAAGGCGACTGCACAGCCTTAAAAATGGAGAAAATTACTTTAAACACAGTCTTTTGCGACAACGCACCATTAGTCGCAATCGTCACAATTTTATTAGCTTCCAAGAAATTTATATACTCCTGCACCTGATTATTATTGCGTAAAAGCACGGCTATAGTCGCTTTAGAGTTATCAATAAAAATATTTTTTATTGCATCCAGAATAAAATTTCTTTCTTGTTCAAGGTTCTCAAATCGTTTAAACTCAATACTTTCAGTATCTTTAGGATTTTTCCCGGCAACAGGAGCCATTTTTATATCATAAAACGAAGCCTGCAAGGCTGATTTTGACTTCGTAAACTCCACAAAGTTATTAGCCAGAGTATAAATATCTTTTGCACAACGCTGCGATTGGTTCATTTCAACACAATTATTGTTATTAATAAACTCTTTGAAGCCTTCTACATCTGCGTTTGTAAACGTCGATGTAATTGCTTGATTAACATCACCACAGCGGATTAGGTTCTTATGCTTGCCACTTAATAGCTCAAGCAAACGCTGTTGTATCACTGACGAATCCTGCGCTTCGTCCTCAATCAAATAATGACATAGATTTTGATAATACTCGCGAATATCAGCATTTTCCCCAAGAATTTTCACAGCAAATTTCAGCATGTCATCATAGTCAATTTTATTTTGAGCCAACAAATTTTTATTATAAACATCATAAAATTTGATAAACGTTTTCAAATCAAAATTCTTTTGCGCAGGTAAGAACTCGGCTTGAATATTTTCAAGTTTAAAAATCGAAATCCCGCGCTCAAAAGTATCGTATAAATCTTCTTTAATCTGCATTTTAGCAAAAAGCAGCCGCACAAACCTCTGACGCTGTATATCGTCAATGATTTCGAAATTTTCATCAAGTCCGAGCTTAGTAAAATTAGAATTTTCCTTTATTATACGCAACGCAAGCCCGTGAATAGTGCTTATGTTAGGTATTTCATTAAGTGATTTAAAATTATTTTTTATACGCTCTTTAAAATTGCGAGCAGCTGACTCCATATAGGTTAAAACGAAGATATTTTCTGCTTTGACGCCTTCTTGCAGAAGTTTTATGATAAGTCCCTGCAAAACGGTTGTTTTGCCGGCACCGGGAACTGCTGCAATCGCCATTTTGCCGTTTTTGTAATTCATTACAGGTTTTTGGTCACCACGTGGTATAAATATTTGTTGTTTGCCAAAATCATTATGCTCAAAACTCAATGCATCTAAAATCCCGCCATAGTTTTCGTTGCCACAATTATCAAAAATACTTGAATATGCAAAAACTTTGTCTTGTGCTGCTAACAACAATTTTCTCAACACGCGCGCCGTTTTTTCGTTCGTGTACTTGAAATTATCTTCATATGTGAAACTGTCTTTATCCCAATCCGCCTGAAAAACCCACGAATTGTATATTGTGCCGATGTCTTCCTTTTTCCAACCCTGATTTGAAACATCAAGCCAGATTTGGTATTTTGACTGGATACCCATATCCACAATTTTTTGTTTCGTGCTAATCAAAATTGTGTTTTCATCAAACTCCTGTGAAAACTCATGCGCAGGAGGATTTTCCGAAAATATGGAATTTTCAGTTTGAACAATCAACTCACTTTGAAATCTTGGCTCATTTTTTTGCTCAGAAAAAGTAAGCTCAAAATCCATTATCTGCTTGAAAAAGAAATTAAATTTTTCGATGTCTTTTTTATCAATTTCAGAATAAAACGGTAAAATTTTATTAAAAACAGCAAGAATTTTATCACTCAATGCTTTTTCACTCGGTGCATCATCGAGTATTTTCAATAGAACATCATATTTTTCTGTATACTCAGAATTAGCAAATTCAAAAGGGCTTAACTTCCCCGAATCCTTGTAATTTTGGAGAATTGCACTACAGTATTTTAGTGGAATACCTAAAAGTTTGTTCAAAATTTTACGAACTTCATGCACGTCCACATCCATATGCAGCTGTGGGTTTGCAAGTTTTACTATAGTCAAAGTAATTTTCACAAGTTCATTTTCAATTAACTTCTCACTACCTGACAAAAATTTGAATGAAATATTTTCATTCGCAAATTTTTCCTGAATATAAAATCTCAACATGTCGCTGATATCAGGCGATATAATGACAAAATCTGAAGGCTTGGCGCCTTCTTTTATAAGTTCCTGTACTTTTTGAAATGCCAAATCAAGCATTTCCAAGTACTTTGAACAACTCGTAAGCTCTATTGAGCCAATTTTGTTGCGTGCGCCGTCTGTAATATTCTGCTGGAGCCTAGAAACATTCTCATTGGCAGGCTGTTCGAGTTTTTCAGGTTTTATATCGAACATTGTTTGCAGAATAGACGGCGCATTCATACTCGCACTCAAATACCCACATCGCGAGCATCCTTGTGGGTCGTAGGCAATATAATAATCTTGCAGATTCGGCTTAATATGTTCAATAAACTGCAAAAGCGCCGGTGTCGCCTCATCTGTGTCGTCGACAAACAAATATTTTATGCCTTCAAAACAATCATGATTTTTGTAAATATACTCAAAAACCGCTAATTGCCTAATATAGTCATAGCAGCGAAATTCATTAGTCACCTGTTTAAATTTATTCAATACAATCGCCGCATCATCGGCAAACGCTTCGCCAATCAGCTTTGAACGACGTTTTACCTCTTCGCTATTCAAAACATTATTCACAATCAGCGCATGACGTTTGAAAAGCTGATGCATCAGATTCACTTTTGAATTGTAATCTTTGAAATCAGCTTCTTTAACGCACTGTTTCAGCAAATACTGAGAAATCTCTAAACCCGATAAGTGTGGCTTAATCCTCGTTTTACCGTCATTTAGGGAATTTTCAATTACACAATAATTATCGCGAATGATATTATAAGCAAGCCCTTGAAACGTATAAATATTAAGCTTTTCGAGATAAGGAACCGAACAATTTTTTCTGACTTCTTCAATGAAATGTAGCTTTTTAGCAGGATTTGAACAAAGCACCAAAATCTCGCAAGTTGACACACCTGAATTAATCAACTCAATATACTTTTGAATGAGTCGGTCTGTTTTATTAGATTTTAAGCTACCTTCAAACAATAACTTGCTTGTTTCATTTTTGGAGTCGGTAACGCCCTCCCCCTTTGCGGGGGAGGGTTGGGGTGGGGGGTATATTTTTTTACCTGATTTTTCCATACATAATCCCCTCAAATCTTATCTTTATTTTACCACATCCGCAATCTTTATATAATTTTAACATCTTCAAGCCTCGTTTTATGTTATAATCAAAAGTTGAAAAACCAAGGAGGAAGTCGAAACGTGAACAATTATTTAGCAGAAGTGCTTCGCGCGGCAAAAGAAAAAAATGCGCACGAGCCTGAATTTGTACAGGCAATGGAAGAAGTATTGGAAACGCTGAAGCCTGTTATCGACAAGCACCCCGAATATCAAAAAGTTGCTCTACTAGAGCGCATCGTAGAACCCGAGAGAATTATCTCATTTAGAGTTCCTTGGGTCGACGATAGTGGACAGACGAGAGTAAACCGCGGTTACCGGGTGCAGTTTAACAGCGCTATCGGTCCTTACAAGGGCGGCTTACGTTTTCATCCAAGCGTCAATCAAAGCATAATGAAGTTTTTGGCGTTTGAACAAACTTTCAAAAACTCACTAACAGGCCTGCCAATTGGTGGCGGCAAGGGTGGAAGTGATTTTGACCCTAAGGGTAAATCTGATAACGAAATTATGAAGTTTTGCCAGAGCTTTATGACTGAGTTACAACGTCATATCGGGCATTTTCTTGATGTGCCTGCCGGTGATATCGGTGTTGGCGCACGTGAAATCGGATTTATGTTCGGTCAGTACAAAAGAATCAAAAACCAATTTGAGGCCGGTGTACTCACGGGTAAAGGCTTAGACTACGGCGGTTCTTTAGCGCGTAAAGAGGCTACAGGATACGGATTGTTGTATTTTATGCGTGAAATGCTCAAAGCCAACGGTAAAGACATGAAAAACGCCACTGTTGTCATAACAGGCTCAGGTAATGTTGCAATCTATGCTGCAGAAAAAGCAACATCTTTTGGCGCAAATGTAGTTGCATTGAGTGACTCTAACGGCTTTATATATGACGAAAAAGGTATTGATTTGGACGCAGTCAAAAAGATTAAAGAAGTCGACAGATTGCGCATTAAAGAATACTTAAAATACCGTCCAAGTGCACAATATCACGATACATCGAACGGTAAAGCTTCCATTTTTGATGTACATGCAGACATAGTGCTGCCTTGTGCGACACAAAACGAAATCGACCTTGAAGCTGCAAAGAAAATAGTTACACAGGGAACATATGCGGTTGGAGAAGGCGCTAACATGCCTTGCACAATTGAAGCGACCAACTATTTCTTGCAAAACGGCGTACTTGTCGGACCTGCAAAGGCAGCAAACGCCGGTGGTGTTGCAACTTCGGCGCTTGAAATGTCTCAAAACAGCATGAGATACTCATGGACATTCGAAGAAGTGGACAAAAAACTGGATACTATCATGACTAATATATTCAAAGCATGTAAAGACGCGGCTTCTGAATATGGTTTAGGCGCTAATTATGTTGCAGGCGCGAATATAGCCGGTTTCAAAAAAGTTGCATCAGTCATGATGTCGCATGGTATTATTTAATAAAACAATTATTTTGAAAGAGCCGACTTGTGTCGGCTCTTTTTGTATTTCAAGGGTTTCAAGCAACTAAGTTTAAACTATTTACAATAAATGTTTTATTGATATAATGTTTATTAAGGAGATATTCCTTGGTAGCTCCTTAGGCAAGTGTACGAGGCGGGGTCAACTAAAGAGCAATGCTCACCTCCGAAAAAATTATATTCCTTGGTAGCTCAATGGCAGAGCAATCGGCTGTTAACCGATAGGTTGTAGGTTCGAGTCCCACCCAAGGAGCCATTTAAAAAGTCCCACATCGTGGGGCTTTTTAAATGTTTTTTATGCGGTCGAAGACAGAACACCACGGCTTTAGCCGTGGATGAATGAGCCCGACGGCGGTATAATATAAAGCATGGAAGTAATAAAAAGCGCACATAGTACATATTGCTTAAAATATCACATAGTATGGGTATGCA
>JAVBNU010000015.1:0-43856 GCA_031551265.1 Candidatus Gastranaerophilaceae bacterium | reverse complement strand
AGAATTTTATATTAAATTTTCAGAAGAAAATATATATATTGAAGGACTCCATCCAATTCGATCTCAACACATTGTTGAACGCCTACATGAATATTTTGATGTAAGTGAAACTCTTATGAACATATTAAAAGTTGTTGATGAATCGTACGCATCGAAACTATACTCTGTTTTGCCTCAGTACATCAAAGGTAATAAAGAGAAGTTTTATCAAAACCTTGTGAATTATTCACAAGGTAAAGATTACAAGTTTTTTTTCAATGCATTGCAAGGCATTTTTGTTGGTAGTGTTCTTAATTACTATCAGGGAAATAAAACATTCTTTGATGATGCTAACGAACATAGCGGATTGATGTTCTTTGAAATAGAAATAAATCCTTTTTGCGAAATTAAAGAATTTAATGCAGAAGTAAAATCACTAACAGATTTTCTCAAAGTAATGCCGGATAACGAGAACATCAAGTATCTACATGAATTATCTCAAAATGTGAACAAAATTAAAATTAATGAAACTGATGCCTATTTTTATGCAAAAGGTCTTTATGAGTATTTAAACTCTAATTTTATATGTGATGACCTTAATAATTTAACTAATATTATAAGTTGGTTGATACATCTTGATACTTCTCTTAATCTTCTACCTAATTTATCATTTAACGATATTTGGAATGACAAATATAAATGGGGAATAAAAAATCTATCGGAATTAATGTACTGTTGGTTTTTAACAGACCAAGACAATTTTACACTTTTTGCTAAAGAAAACCGAAATAAAATCATTAATTACTTGAAAGAAATGACTCTTTCTGCAAGCTTATATGAAAATCAAGACAAAACAGTAATTCATGTAGAATATATTTTATTGCCCCAAGATGTGCAAAAAGCAAATGAAGAAAGTGTTAAGCGAATAGAACATATATGCAAAACTCTGCCTATATATGAAACTTATTGTGCAGATGCAATTAAGCCAGAATTAGAGTGCTTAAATTGTTTTAATTACCATGATAGCTCACACAAGGAAATGCCTATAAAAAATATTGTAATAGGATTTAATAGTCAATTTTCACAATTATGGTCTAATGCCATTTTATCTAAATATGAGTTCGAAAGTGTTTATGAATGGCTAAACTTTTGGGTACAAGCTAGAGCAAATATTACAACGTTTATAGAATACAATATTAAAGCTGTAGAAAAAAAACTAAATAACGAAAATATAACACAAGCCTTTATATATGATTTTGTAAAAGTACGCAATAACGCATTAATTAACGTTGGAGAAAAATATTGTCCTGGAGAGAAAAGGCCTTTTCATAAAAAAATATTGCCAGAAGGAATAGAAACATTTCAAAATAAATATTTCTATTCTATGAGAAATTATATAAATCAATCGGGTAAAATCATCGCAAAAGAAGATGGTTATAAATTGGCATTGTTAAATCTCGGTAACGCTAAAAATGAGCTAATTGAAATGCAACAAATATTTGAAAATATCATTAAAGAAACTCAAAGTACATCTTTTAATGTTGTCGAACTATCCGAAAAGGAAATTAGGCTTGTGAATCAACTGGAAGAAATCAATCTTTTTTATATTGAGAATGAAGCTAATAGAATTGTGACAAGAAACTACATAAAATCTTGGAATGAAAGGAGAAGTGCAACTTTTCTAAAAAATATTATTGATGCAATAACGAGGTTTAATGAGAACAATATTGATTTTGTTTTTCCAAAAAATATAATTAAAGAAAAATCTTTAATTATATTTCCTTTAATTGTTAAAAATATTGATATCACTAATGAAAAAGACGTGCTCGGATTAATTAAAACATTAATTGGATTACGCCAATCGGAATTAACATATGTTGACATTGGTTTGCTGAAAGATAATAACCAATTGAATAACCTTGGAATTAGAATTAGTAGAAGTTTCTTAGAAAATCCTGTAAATCCTGATGATAATGCTGAACCAACTTTTAATAATTATCCTATGCCGTCGTACTTAGATACTAACTTTTTGAATGCGTTCTTTGAAAACTTTGAGATTTATATAGAACCGGAAAACCCATTAATATCTGGATTAGATACAATATATCTTTTGTTATGGGAATATTCTCAATATACCCAACATCTTTCTAATAGTGATGACCTACATTATCTTAAGGGTTTAAAAGCAGAAAAAGAGCTTAAAATCCGAGAATGTATAGAGGATATTAAGGATACAATACCTGTAGAAAAAATAGATTTTATAAAAAGCTTAAAAGAAAAAGTTTTTACAGAAAATTATTATATAAGTACAAAAGAATTGAATGACTTAATAAATGATCTAATAACCACTGCTATCCAAATGAAATAATTTATTAAAAAATTATTTGCGGATATCTCAATATCATTTGTTCTATATCAATATATTCGCCTGTTTCTGTATTGAATTCAGTTATCCATGCCCTGTAAGGAGCTTTATAATAATGAGTTCCTCCGCCAATAACTACTGGATACGGGCTACACACATGGGGATAATGAGGATGATCATTTTTTAAAGATTTAACTGTCAAAATACCATTATAGCCCTCGCAGCCAGACATCATTAATACTTTTACTGCATTAATTATTTTTTCATATGACAATCTAGCATCCAATATAGCCAGTAACTTTTTACTATTTGAATGCTGATAGTATTCTTCGATAACCCAATATTTTTTTATTTTACTCATTCTTATTGCTTTATGTTCATTTTTTAAATTATTGTCATTGTACAAAGAAAACCCATATTATACTATATGCCACTTAATATTCATTAACAAAATTTATTTACATTAATAAAGATAAATTATATAATTTTTATCCCTTGAAAGGAGGTGTGTTATGACGAAAATTAAAGACAAAAAACAAGCACCAAAAAAGAAAAAAGAAATTGGATTGAAAATTCAATTTTCTGGCGAATCCTGTACCAAAGAAGAATCTATCCGACAAATTGCAAATTTCTGTTATACCTTGCTCGAAATGGATAGAGCGCAGCACAAAAGACAGTTAGAAAGTGGGACTCAACATTGTGATTATTGCGGTAAAGAGATCACAGAACTTTATGATTTTTTCTCGCCAGATAGTAGAAATGCTTGTTTCGAATGCGCTAAAAAAGTGGTCGATAATCCTAACAGACAAAAAACTTTTTGTGGCATTCCGGTAGTAGAAAGTAAAAAATAAGGCTTCATTCTTATCAAAAAAGTGTACTCTATGGCACATTTTGCCGAGGGGTACACTTTTAAAATATTGCCTATCATTTAAAAGGGTACTGCCTGTATATTTTTGAATTATAGATTTTTTCTCAGGTTTTGTGTATGATTGGCGTGTAAATAGTTGGTTGTGAGTTGTGAGAGTTGAAGTTTAAAAGATTATCTTATGTATTTTGTTTGATTATTGTTATGATTGTGTTTTGCTTTTTAAATCGTTCAGATGCTGAGAATATAAACACGTACAAAGTGATGAAAATCATTGATGGACGTGTTTTATACATTGATTTCAATAATGATAATAAATTACAATCCAATGAAAAAGATAGTATAGACGGAATTAAAACTTTTTGTGCGCCTGATGACACCGAATTACAACAAAGATACAAGCTTACTGATAAGGAAGTGCTAGGCTTATGTTATGAGGGCAAGGAGTTTGCGAAGGATAAATTATTATTTCAACAGGTTACGGTCAATCGTATAGGTAACAGTGTTGTGTCGATTAGCTACGACAATGGTAAAGACTTTGCGAAAGAAATTTTAAAAGCTGGGTTTGCTGTAGTTGATGAGAGTTCACCTCGGGCGGAGGAATTAAAAGAGTATGAACAACCGGCAAAAATTAAAAATAATGCTAAAAAAGCAGGTAAGTACAATCTTGTGCTGGTCAACAAAACAGGCAGGAAATATCACAAATGCGATTGTCAATATGGCTTAAAGTCGAGCCGTGCAGAACTGATAATGAAAACTTTATCATTTAATTTTGAGCCTGCTGGCTGTTGTTATAAACAGAAAGCGCAGAAAAAGTTACCAACAGATATTGAGAAGCCTGTACCTGATATACATACTAAAAAAGTTGATGTTTATTTTATAGACCCAACTAAGTACAGTCGCCCTGCTGATTATGCACGCACAGCTGCAGCACAAAGGCTGCTAGGTGACCTAAAAAATGCGAATAGTATTGAATTTGCTATATATGGCATAGGCGGGCAGCCTGAAATTTTTGATGCAATTGTTGACGCTAAAAAAGCTGGCAAACTCGTTCGTGGTGTTACTGATATGGATAAAAACCACAAAAACGAATACAACGACACTGTTAAGCTGATTGAGGCACTCGGTGAAGATATTTTGAAAACTGATTTTTATTTTACAAAAGTCGCCGAAGATGCTCGAAGTAAATATCTCCTTGAAAATTGGGAAACAATCAGTGCAAACGAGTACAAAGGTTATACCCAAAGGGTTCAATACCATTTAGGTGACAAAGAAATTGATATGTCACTGAAATCAAAAGAGATTTTATTGGTGCAAAAGGGCATTATGCACAACAAGGTTTTCATAATCGACAAAAAGATTGTGTGGACAGGCTCTACAAATGTTAGTTCAGCTGGTTATGGCGGTTATAACGCAAACGTAGCCGTTAGAATTGATGATGGGAAGGTTGCTAACTTGTTTTTGCAGGAGCTCGACCAAATGCACACTAAGGAAAAATTCCACGAACACAAAGAGGTTATCCCTGACAACGAAAATTTAAAAATTGATGAAGAAACAATAATGTCAGTGTTTTTCTTGCCTAAGCACGACCCGATTGAAAAATCTATTAGACCGCTTCTGCAACAGGCGAAAAGAAGAATTTATGTGCCGATGTTTTATCTGACGCACGCAGGTATTATTCAGGATTTGCTTGACGCAAAAGCACGTAACATAGATGTAATCGTTATTTTAGATGCAAGTGGAGCGCAAAACCTTTATGCGAAGCACTCTATTTTAAGACAGGCGGAAATACCTGTGTATGTTGAGAATTGGGGCGGTAAAATGCACATGAAGTCGGCTATTATTGATGATGTTTACATTTGTGGCTCGATGAACTGGACAAAAGCAGGTTCGACCAACAATGATGAGAACGTTGTTGTCATATACAACAAAAAAATCGCAGACGGCGCAGCTAAAAACTTTATGTATTTAAAAAATAGCATACCTGAAAAGTGTTTGAGGAAAGATATTTTACCCGAAAGCTGGGAAAGCATTAACTCGTGCTATGACGGAATGGACAACGACCACGATGGCTTGACTGATGAAGATAGCGAGTTTTGCCGACCACGAAAAAACTATAAATGACACATTATACAGTTGCCTGTTTCGGTTTCATCGGCTTGTTCTATCAGGCTGAATAGTGCTTTATCGTTGTTTGTGTTGTTTTTGTTGCGTTTTTCAAAAATTGCTTTGTATTTTTCTTTTATTGCCTTCACGTTTTTTGGTTTAATCATGTCATTTAGTGCGTAATCAATATTCCAGCCGAAACCGCCTTCAATCAAACGTGGCTGTTCCATTTCTTGTGCTTTTTTATACAAGTCAGGGTGGTTTTCGTGCAATAAAATCCACGATAATTTAGATTTAAAAAAGCAAAAATAACAGCCTGAACGGCTTGTCCAGTTGTAATATTCAGGCAAACCTATGCCATTTTTTTCAAGTATGTTAAAAACATCGTCACGGACAATATGAGAATCAACGAAGGGATAAACCTCACGAATTGTGCTGTCACCGTACTTGTTATATTCCGCACGGCTTAATTCATCGGCTCTAATGCCGATATACAAGTAAATTACACCTTCACCACGTTGTTGAAAAATATCGTGAATATATTTACGAAAAGGTTTTGTTTTGAGTTCAACTGTACACCAGCGTCTGCGTGGGGTTGGCAGAAAATTATGTAACTGTATAAGGTGGTCAAAACTCGCAACAGGCTTTATGTACTTGATTGACTTGCCTAAAAAGATTTCGCATTTATTCAAATAGTCATACGTTTCAGGCAACTCACAGCCTGTGTCACAAAACACGTACTCAATTTTTTCGTGGATTTCGGGCATAGTATCACGAATGAAAAAAGCTAACGCTGTTGAGTCTTTGCCTCCGCTCAACGAGAGTATGTGGTATTCTTTTTGTTTAGTCATAACAATTCCTTTTTAAGTCTCATGATTTAATCATAGAGGCTATTTCAAGAAATTTACAACTGTAGCTTCAAATAAATTAACATATTTACAAGATAACTTTATTGATTCTCAAACTCATATCTTGGGATTTGCCCGATTTCAGCCCTAGAAATTTCGAAGTACGATTTTGCTGATTCGCGAAGGCCTGAGAGTGATTTTAGGAGTTCTTGGTTGTCGTAAATATTGCCTAGAATTTCAAAGGATGATGCTTGTATGCGAGTGGGAAGGCCGGGTAAAAGTTCACGGTCTTCCGGACATAGAGATCGATTATCGCTTTCACAAATTGGCAATTTTTCTCTCACTCCCTCGGGATAGTCGGCGACCCGTGGTGTAACGTTTTTACGCCAGTATTCCTGATAGGGTTTTACACCATCTTTTACAATAAAGCCTTCTGCGTGGCATTCAGGGCCGTTTGGATAATTGCCCTCGTTCGTATAGCAAATTTGTGCTACTGCGACAATATTTACTGTGTCATTTTCTTGAAAATAATTTTGACGAAATACTTGTTTGAATGATACAATATCGCCGTAGTATATTTTTTTGTTTTCCTCTTTAGCGAGGCAGGGAGTGAGTGTCAGGCTATCTACTTCTGTATATTTGCCATCTGCTAAAATATAATACAGAGCGTGCAGTATAACTCTTTCTTTATAGGCTTCCGCAGCCTTTTCTTCATCAAAATAAAAATAAGCGTCACCATAAACCCACTTGCCGGACTCGTCTTTGCCACGCCAGCCACAATAATTATCCAGTTTTTTATATTTAGCTGTTTCGTCAGGTATTGTCGTGGCTGAATCAGCTGAAGGTTCAGTTTTTATCAAAAAGAATGCTCCAACACAGATTAAAATAATTGTTAATAATGCTGTTCCAGCGATTATAATTTGTGTTCTTGTAATTTTCATTGTTTTACCTCGATTTCTTCTTACTTAAATGGGCTGTCCAAATATCTGACACGGCCGTCTTTGCCTCTTCCGGCGAATAAAGTTTCATAATATTTCCAATCCTGAGATTTTTCTTTAAAGCAGGTTAAATATTTCTCTTTATCGCTGTTTGAAGCTACCACGCAGGCATTATGCGTTTTGTCTACAAGTCCGAGAAACGTACCTTTTGGTGAAAAGTATGTCGTTTTAACGAGTGCATCGCCATTTTTAATGCTTGTCGCCGCTATTTTGCTGTAGAGTTTTTTGTCCTTAAGTTGATATACATCAAAACCAAAATCGCCATTGAAAGCATTGATTTTATTTATGGTACAGGCAAAAAATGCATGCGTATTTTGTGCAGTTGAAAGGCAAGTGTTGTAAGAATCATATACAAAAGTAGGGAGAATGTAGTCATTAGCGGTTTTGACTTTGTCGTGAAGATTTTGCAGATCTTCGTCCCAAACGCTGTCTTTTTTCATTTCTTTGGCTACTTCGTTCGGATTTCGTGTCAAGCCAGTCATATAAAGCGCCAAGCACTCGCCCGTAATTTCTTTCCCATAGCGAAGCTGGTTCGCAGGCGCAGCGCAATAGCTGGCCGCTGAAGCAATATTTTTGCCATACTGCTCTAACACATCGATTTCATTGTTATCTCGATCGTATTTGCTTCTCAAGGAGGGATCAGCGGAAAGAACTGTTTTAGTTGGCAAGTCGAATTTGCCCACAGATGCTTTTCCTGCTTTGTTTGCGAGATAGTCACTCGCGCAGTATTTAAAATCAGCATAATTTTCCTTTGAATAGCAGGCATTGTACGCATCTGCCACGATATTCCAAGTTTTTATTTCAATAGCCTGTGTAGGCATTGAAAAAGTTACCAAAACTGTCAAAGATAAAACTAATTTTTTCATTTTTATGCTCCTATCTTGCAAGCTGCAAATGCCATATCCACAAGCTTGTCGTCTATCACCGCAAAAGCATCTTTTAGCGTAATTCCTTCGGTATCGAACTTATCACAAGGGAGCACTAACAGTTGCTCATTTGTATTTTTGTTTTTTCGGATTTCTTGAAAAATTTCCTCAAGTTTTTCCACCCCAAGCCTAGCCTGCTCGCTTCTTCTTTTGCCTTCAAATTTAAATGGTGTTGTGACAATTGCAATGGTCGCAATTCCTAAAGATTGTGCAATTTCAATCATCACAGGCAATGCGCCTGTTCCTGTGCCGCCACCTAATCCCGCTACAAAAATTATTGCTTTGGAATCGTATTCCTTTAATATTTCGATTATTTCCTCACGAGAATTTTGAGCAGCAAGCTCTCCGGCAGCAGGATTGCCCTCAGCTCTGTCGCTCACATGAGTGTGTGGGAACAGTCGTTTGTTATTTTTAAATACTAATTTCAATTTATCCATATTGGTTTGCATAGCGTAAAAATCGGCACCGCTAAAATCAAGGTTGCCCATACCATTGGCCTGAATTATTTTGTCCACAACATTCGTGCCTGCACCTCCAAGGCCTATGATTTTAACTTTATTTTTAACCGAATATTTCATCATAATCTCGTCAGGAATCCACAAAAACCACACGTCCGGGCGGCTGTCATCTCTTGGTGTGCAATCGTATGCGCAAGGCTCTAAAACTTCGCCGAGGCTGTTAATAAGGCCGCAGTAATTATTTTTCTTGACAGCATATACTCCGTCTTTGATTTTTTGGTAAAGTGAGTGGCCTTCTGGTACATTACAGCATTTGAGCAAAATAATATCATCGTATATGCCAAACGGTACAACCACCTCGCCTTTATTATCAATTAAGGCTGCTTTTTTGTTGCTGAGTGCAACAAACGATGTACCATCAACATTATTCATATAAATACGTTCATAAAATCCATGCGGCACAACAACTTCTTCACGCTTGTTTATCAGACCGTCTTTATCTTCTTCATTTTGAACAATTCTAGCTTCCGGCATTGTTTGCTCCTTTCTTACTTCGATTTTTGTAATATAAATTGTGAACCATGCAGTGAGCTCCTCTTTTAAGGTAAATCAGGTTCTTAGGGCGGTTATCATATCCATTGTTACTTATATGATGAACATCCCACTTTCCTGCATAATTACTTTGTCCATCTTCATCTTTCTCAAGCCAAACTTCCGCAACAAGTTGGTAGATAAAATCTTCCGTGATAATATTCCAAAGTTCAGATTGAAAATTACTTTTCCAGTCTTTTAATTGTAAATAGCCTGCCATATGTGCAACATCTTCTTGTTCTGCAATACAAAAACCGTCTTTATCAAAGTCATTCTTCTCTGCTTTATAAAAATCTTTATGTATTTTAACTCTGCCAAAATTGCTGACAAGAATCTTCTCATTATTTTTAAATTGTTTCCATTCTTCTCCCTTTAGCTTGGATGTTTTGGTGTCATAAAATATTTGTAACTCTATGCCATCACTGATAATGTTTTCATTAATTGTATCTGTGTCTTGAATTTGTTCACTCAATTTTTCCAAAGAGTATTCTTCATCCTTGGCTGTTTTGTCTTTGAAAATTTGCTTTACAACTGTATCTTTGTCCATAATTTTTTCCTTTCGTATTGTTATCAGTTTTAGTTTTCATTTACTTTCTTATTTCGATTTCGGTAATTGATTATGAAGGTCTCGTCTAAGATAAATCAAATTTTCAGGACGATTATCATAACCGTCATTTGTGATATGGTGAACGTCATAAATAGTTTCATTTATGTCATCTGGTTGTTTAAGCCAAACTTTGGCTACCAACTGATATATAAAATCTTCTTTAATAACCTTCCAAAGTTCAGGTTTGAAATTATTTCGCCAATCTTCTAGCTGCAAATAACCAGCTAAATATGATATATCTTTTTGTTTGGCTATATAATATCCGGTCACTTTGGCATTTTTATCTATCTCATTTCCTTTGGCATACTCAATTTTTGTAACATCTTCTGGCTTGAGGAAATCGGTACCAGCTTTTCCTTCTTGATAAAACTTTTTATTTATCATAACTCTGCCAAAATCACTAACATAAACCCCGTCAGCAAATTTTCCCCATTTCTCACCTTTAATATCATCAAATTTTGTTTTCTCAAAATATGGCTCAATCCTATATTCATCTCTCATATTTTTGCCATAGCGGTCATTGATTACTGCCGTTGGCAGAATTCTTGCTTTTAGTTCTTCTAGTGTATATTCCATCACTTTTCCGTTTTTAAAAACTTGTTTTATTGTATTCTCGTTCATAATTTTTTCCTTTCATTTTTACTTTATACTTTCATTATATTGGGTTTCTATGTCAAAACGTGACATACATCAGTGTATCTGCCTACGATTTTCGGTGGAAAGCCAAATCAGATTTTCCGGCGTGTTTTCATAGCTATTATTATTAATATGATGAACCTCATAGCCTGCTATGTTATTGATAGGCTTGAATGTTTCAGCAACCAATTTATAAACTAAAGTTTTACCATAATTTGGTATTTCTACTTCTAAATATCCATCATATTCATGGCTTTTTTCAAATTGTGTAAGTATTTTATACTCTTTAAGAATTCTTATTTGCCGAAAATTGCTTATTTCAATCTCAACATCAGGCCTGTTCAGCTTTTGTGCCAAAGTCCAAACCTCATCTTTTTCATCAACATAATCTTTGAGCAGATTTATTTTTTCGCCAATTAATGCTTTTATATCAAAATCTTTTCCGAAAATTATACTAGCCTCTTCTTGCTTTATAATTATGCGAACTCGCCCATAGTTACTAACTTCAATGCCATAGTGCGAATTTGGGTGTATTTTCCAAATTTCATCTTCCAGTATAGTTTTTGTCATACATACAAGTTTTTGAATTTTCGTGCGGCGATACATCCCGGTTTTTGTAAACGGTTTGCCCATTTTTTCAATATTGCCCTCCCTTTTGGGATCACACGCATCTTTTAGAACCTTTTTGTAATCTTTAAATTCTTCATCGGTGAGATATGATTTTTTGCTCAATTCATTTAATAATTTTTTCATTTTTACCTGCTTTTTGGGATTAGATTATGTAATTTACGTTTCAGCCAAATCAGATTTTCCGGCTTGTTATCATATCCATTATTTGTAATATGATGAACTTCCCAATTATTGGCATTCGTGCCATCAAAAATTTCTTTTTCTTGCGCAGGATCTTTTTTTAGCCAAGTTTCTGCAACTAATCTATATACATAACCTAAGCCAGGATGTTCCTTCAGGCGCAAGTATCCTATTTTGTAATCATTTTTATCATAGTCCCATTCATTATCAATTTGCTCTGCAATTTTTGTACTATCATCTGCATTTGTAATGCGTACTCGACCCAAATTGCTAATCTCAATCTTTTTAATTTTTTTGTACGCTTCTTTAAGGTGGTATTCTTTAAATTGTTCACTGTTCAAAGGTTCGTTTCTTAAAATAAAAGAAGCATTTTGTTCATTTATAACGTCATTTGGAAGAATTTTTCCGCTAAGTTGTTGTATTGTATAAGGTTTATTGACAATTTCAATGTTGTCATCATCCTTATCTAAAATAATCTGCTTAACTGTTTCCAAAATTTGCTCCTTTCATTTTTTATTGTGTCAGACGACTATGCCAAAACGTGGCACATATGATAGCTTGTTTCATCATATATGATTAATATTTATGTTATTTGATTATATGTAATCATTGCTCTAAAGAGCTCGAAAGTCAACTCTTATAGCTTTTTAGCACTTTCTCCAGCTTCTCTCTATATATATTTTTCAAAGTTTCAGGACGTTGAATTTTCACATCATCACCCCATTTGAAAAGTTCGTTGGAGATTGCAACCGTGTCTCCGGCCGTAAATTTCACACGAATATTACCGTTTTCCAGCTTTTTAATTTTTTGCGTTGGATGAAAGTGGTAATTCAACACATCCTCTGCTACAATTTTACCAAATTCCAAAACAACATCAAGCGTTTCTTCCTGCCAAATACCAAATGACTGTGCGGAATATTCGTTCAACGAAAAATTCTCGTCACGTTCAAAATATTCATCCAAAACCTCAATGTTACTCATTGCGCTGACCAAATACATTCTCAAGTCGTTAACATAATCATTGAAGCCCACAAAATAATGCTTGTCGGAAATAATCATTCCATAAGGATTGAGGGTTATTGAAAATACTTTGCCATTAACCGGATAATCAAATTTAACTTTTTTAAATGCAAGCAGTGCGCTGCGGATGCCTTCCAAAACCTTCGGGTCGGATTTGGCTCTTGAATATTGTTTGACCGCAAACCCTTCACTTTCGAGAATAGCTGAAATGTCTGTATCAAGTGTACGCAGATTTTTTTGTGGGGTCAATGCTTTGATTTTTGAAATTAACTCATCAAGTTCTTTCTGTCGAGTTTCGTCATTAGAGAGACCTTTCAAGTATTCAAGATTAGCAAAATCTTCGGTACTGAATGAAATCAACGCATTCATTGTACCTTTAACAAATCTCCAGCGTTTTTTCTTTTCGTTTGTCTGTACTTCCTCAATCTTGTCAGGAAACATATCAAACAGTAGAGTTTTCATACGTTCTGCACTTCGGCGTGAACATTCAAAATGCCCCTGAATATCCTCAATACTCAAACCGCAATAGCTGTTCTGAAACAGCATTGCCAGCTCAATTATTTCGTTTGCTTTAGTTAGTCTTGACATTGTTCTCCCTCTTATTTGTGATGTTTATTATTTCATCCAGCAATATCATGGCATCCCTACTCGAAAAAATATAATTGCCGTGATGGAATATTTTATTGATAAATTTTTGCCATTTTGTTTCTTTTTTACGGAGTTCTTTTGCCAAATTTATCACAGGATCAAAAGTTTTTTGGCCATATGATGTTCCCTCAAAATTTTGGCAATGAGAAACACGTCCGCTGCCGTCATTGTTTATTGCATACCAACATATAGCATCATTTGTATTTTCTCTATTGGTGGTTATTCTTATATCCCCCGAAGGCGAACAACCCCCTGAGACCAAGACATCATTTTGCCACTCGTCGAGTAATAGTTCTTCCCATATTTCTTCCTTTATAAGATATAAAATTTTTCCGGTGCTTGTTTGGGATGTAATTTTTTTGTATCGCTCTTTGTTAAGTATTTTTTCAGCCAGAAACATAAGTGCAGGCGTGGGAGTATATCTATTAATGCTCGGGCAAGGCGAATTATAACTTGAATGGAAACTTCTGCCTAAAAAGTCTTCTCCAAGCTGATAATGCAAATTTTCTATTCCTAAGGCTATATCTACATGTATTTCGTTATTTGCTCCAACTCCACGAATACCCATGCCACAATATTTAAGAATTTCCTGAAGCGTATCGTTTATTTCTTGCTGTGTTATTCTGCTTTCGTTCATAACTTCTTTGCACCTCTTTTTATTTATATTTTTATCATAGCAGGCATGTACGACAAAATGCGACATAATACCTGTATCCTTGATTATAGCTGTTAAAACCGCTACAAGTCAAATAGTATCAATTTTAACCAAAATTAATCATATAATCCGTTAAGTATTAATCATAAATTACTTAAAATAGTCAAAGGTGGTAATATATGATTGATAAAATTGAAATAGGCAAAAAAATACGAATAACAAGAAATGACAAAGGTATGACGCAAGAGCAACTTGCAGAAGCTGTGGGCATTTCGACTAACTACCTGAGCAAAATTGAACGTGGGCTAAATTCGCCAAGTGCCGAGAATTTTCTCAAAATTATTCAGATACTCAGCTTGCCTTTAGAGGCCTTTGGAGTTATGTCCCAACCGGATATGAATATTCACAAAAAAGAACTGTCACAGATCATTTATAACTGCGACAATCAAAGAATTGAAGCCTTGTTGCCTGTTGTTAAAGCCACGCTTGAGAGTTTTAACAACATCAAACAGAAAAAATAGGACAGAGTTTGAATAAACCCTGCCCTAGATTATTTATCAAGCCTAGAACCTTCTGAGTAGGCCTCTTTGATACGTATAACTTGACTTGTTGGGAGTTTGCTTGTGTTTAACTCTCTCACGATTTTGCAAGTACTGTAATTGTTTTTGGGTGTCATACTTGCTTGGGCCAATGGCACTGCTGGTACTCGATGGGATATAAATTGTTGCGCCAACAAGTTGTGTAAAGGCGTCAACTTGATCATCATGCCGACCTGTTGGGAATGATATGATTTCAGTTTTGAAGCACTCAAGCCAACTGGCATCTCGCTTCAAGAATATTTTGCCTGCCCTTAGTGGTAATGAAGCATTGTTTGCCCTAATGATTTTACTTCCAACGGGTCTATATTTGATTACAAACAATCCCTGCTTTTCGAGATGTTGTAATAAATGTAAGGTCACAGAACTTTCTTCTATTATGATATCGCTTGCGTGGAATGCCTGCTTTAATTCTTGTATTTTATCAATCAGATAAGGAAAGTCGAGTTTTTCCCTAAAAACGTCTAATATAAAATACTTTTCACCATCAAAAAGGCTTGTGATACAGACTGAATAATCATTTTTTACGCCATCCTTGAGCGCAATATCCCAACTCTGCACAATACGCCCACTTGATGGCAAATCATCATAATATTGAAATAACTCAAAATCAAGAACATTGCCTGTTTCTGGAATAGGTCGTTGCTGGTATTGTGCTGAGAAATTATATGCGCCATCATCTAATTTTTTTTTGCGTTCAAGGATCTCAAGGGGCTCATGTTCCGGATTAAGAGCCTCTCCAGCTTTTCTACCAACTACTCTATCATCTGATAGTATGAAATTTTCATCATTTTCAGCAATAGCTGGCAATGACAGTAATTCCCAGCCTCCTTGCTTGATCAAATATCCTGTCAAATCATCCATATGCAAACGCTGCATTACAAGGATAATGACACCTTCTTTTGGCGCATCAAGCCTAGAAGCCAGAGTATTACTATACCATTGATTGACACTATTTCGGATTGTTTCAGAGCTTGCATCATCAGCTTTCATTGGGTCATCTATAATTATATAGTTTCCCCCAATACCAGTAAGCGAACCCATTACAGAAGTTGCGTACCTAAAACCATTTTTTGTGGTTTCAAACTCGCCTTCCGTTTGTTTATCTCCAAGCCTTGTCTTAAAAACATTCTTGTAGAAATCACTTTCCATAAGCTTTTTTGTTTTGCGTGAAAGTTTATCGGCGAGATCTTGCGAATAACTTACGCAAATTATTCTAGCATTTGGATTGTGACCAAGTATGAACGCAGGCAAACAAATTGAAGCACAATGCGATTTCAAATTTCTTGGAGGAATATTTATTATAAGCCGCTTTATATCCCCTCTGTAGCACTGCTCAAGCTTGTCACAAATGAGCTCTAAGTGCCAATTACTCTTAAATTTTTGTGAGTCGTCTATTTCCTTAAATGCTTTTTGTATAAATGTGTAAAAATCGCTTCTAAGAGCGGCATTAAGTATTTCTTTATTGTTGCTCATGATTTATTCTCCTTTTAATAAAGTCTTCTAATATTTGTGCATCCTCTGGCGACAGATCTTTCTCCAGATCTTCAACTTTGACAGGTAACTTGCTCAAAACAGCTGTTACGAGCTTAATAGCCCCCACATTTCCGTTTAAGGCATTTGTTATGAGTATCTTAATCAACGCTCGTTGTTTAGTTACAGGCTTTGACTTTCCGTCCTTTTGAATGGTAATAATTTCCTCAAGTTCTTGCTGAAAATCAGTATTGAAGTCCTGAATCAATTTGGGTCTCCCATTGCGATTACCTGTGCATCCTTTTTTGAATTGGTGTTTACGAGGTGGGCGTTTATAGCCAACCTCGTAGTCTTTATTTTCTTGATTATTTTCCATAGCTCTTATCTCCGATGTTTTCAATAAGTTCAGCCCTTTTGCCAGTTAGCTTTTCCCAGCGGTACAGGGTTATATCACAGTAATGCGGATCAATTTCAATAAGCCGTGCCTTGCGTTTAGCTCGTTCGCAGGCAAGCAAAGTGCTTCCTGAACCTCCAAAACAGTCAAAAACAATGTCTCCTGCGCAAGATGCATCAAGTAAAATTTCGTGCAAAAGCCCTACTGACTTAACTGTGGGATGCATTTTAAGCAATTCAAGCGATTTTGGATTTGTTGCGCTTATGCCCTTGTGATTCCAAACATTTGTTCTATATCTGCCATTTTTGCCTAATTCAATATTGTTTACGTGGGGCTTTGTACCATTTTTAAATACGCAAATTGCCTCATATTGGCTTCTGTAAAGGCTTCCCATCCCTGCAACAAGTTTGTTCCATATGCAGATATTTTTTAATTCTTTGTAGTGCCTAGAGCCTGCATTCAAGAATATTTTCAGGCCACGCCAGTCAATGAAAAGGTAGTGCAACGAACCATCAGTTGAGAATTCTTTTAAATTCGCCATAAATTTGTTGACAAAATTTTCAAATTCCTCGTCTGACATTTCGCCGCTGGCCATTGCGAATTCCTGATGTTTAATTTTACCTTTGCCGCCAACATGACCGTTTACTCGAACATTGTACGGTGCATCGGTCAACACGAGTTTTGCCTTCTCGTCTTTGAGCAACTCTGTATAGCTTTCGGCTTTTAGCGCATCACCGCATAGCAGAAGGTGCTCCCCGAGCTTCCAAATATCACCAAGCTTAACTTTTGCTTCGATTTCACTCGGATTTTCAAGTTCATCGGCCTTATCGACTTTTTCCTTCTTTTCAGCATAGCCTTCAATCACTATTTCATCGATTTCAGCAATATCAAAGCCGGTATCCGTTATAATGATGTTATCAGACAAAATAAGCTCTTGAAGCTCAATTTTAAGTAGACCTTCATCATATTCGGCCTCTTCGGCTATGCGATTATCCGCTAAACGGTAAGCCTTAACCTGTTCTTCGGTCAAGTGTTCAAGCATAATCACAGGAACTTTGTCGTAACCAAGCTGTTTTAGAGCCTCTAGCCTGCCGTGTCCGGCAATTACCTCATGATTTTTATCCACAAGAATTGGTGTGACAACACCGAATGTTTGCATACTTTGAACCAGTTTTGCAATCTGCTTTTTTGAATGAATTTTTGCATTTCGCTTGTAATTTTTCAAAAGCGATATTGCGATGTAATGAACTTGTAACTCCACATTTATACTCCGGAAGTTGGAAGAGTCGTTTTGACTTGCAGTCATTGGATTTCTCCTTGTTTTTCAAAAATGCCACATAGCATTTTAGTACAGTATTATATACTGGGCTTTTGGGAAGACAAAAAAGTCAATAATTACAGTGCTTTTCGGGATTTACCTCTTAAAAACAATACGTTTTGGACAATAGGTGTTGCAAATTTTTATTTATGTTAAAATTTGAAATTATTAAAGAATTAAGGATGGTAATAATGCGCTGTCATTACTGTGAATCTGATATTACAATTAACTATGGCAAAACGAAGGCAGGGACACAAAGGTTTAAATGCACAGAATGTAAGAAGACCTTTGTTGAAGAACGTGAAATTTATACCAAAACTGAAAAAAGGCTTCTGTCAATGCTTGTTGAACTCCTAAATATCAAATCCGATGAAATATATGATTTAAAAGATTTTGTTAAACGTTCAAGAAAAGAATACTATCAAGGTAGCAGCAAATTAATAATAAAAGAAGTTCACGACTCAAAGAAATTTGATGTCTTTAAAGCAAAATTAGTAATATGCCAAGATGGGGACAATATATATTTATATAAAGTGAAGCAAGATGTTCTCTTGGATCTTTATAACAATAAAAAGGCTGTATCATTATCACCTCGTGCTGCCTTGAAAACGGAAAGAATGAACGCAAAAAAGAAGCGAAGGCAAGAATTAAAAAAAATGACACCTGAAGAAAGAGAGCAAGATAAAAAACAAAAAATGATAGAAAAACATGCACGACGATTACATTACAGGCGTAGAACTGCAAAATTAACCAATACGTTCCCTGATATTCATAAATATAGCAAAAATTATAAATCCGACAATTCTGTGTCCGAATGATACGAAATCTCCTGAATAGCTTCCATTCCGGTTTGGATGGAGCGATAGATGCTTGTGTACAAAGCAAAAGGAGATATTATTATGTCAGAAAAAACACAAGCAGAGTCGCAGGTCGCAGCGCAGACTGCATTGAAGAGCAAAAAGAATTTCGAGGAGTATGTGCAAGCCAACTCGTCCAGAGTTGTTGATGCCCTTTTGGGAAGTGGCATCAAGGACAGGGTTATCACGATAAAAGCCGAGCTAACGCAGAGTCAGGAGGGTTTGTGCGCTTTGTTGCATAATACACCGATAAATTTGGATGTTAGCAACCATTTGTTTTGGTTTATCGTGAATGAAAAAGAGGAGCTTGTTCATTCGGTTAAATTTTTGAACTCGAAATTCCGCAAAGGATTTGGCATTTATCTTATCAAGGCGGTACAAAATGAGGATAAGATTGATTTTGAAATTCTTTTACAGCCTGAAATCATACAAAAGTCGGGTGTCAAAAGAAATCTTGAAGCGCCGAGCAAAATACTCCAGTTAAAGTACTGGCAAAAATATTTTGAGATTTGTGATGCATTGAATTCAGATCTTCAAATTAAACCATCACCTCAACATTGGCAGACGATATCTATAGGCAAAACAGGAATTTCAATAACTCCGACAATCAACACGAAAGAGAAATATGTTGCCTGTGAACTTTTTATTGCTAATGATAAAAAACTATTTCGTTCACTTTTTGAACACAAAAAGGCTATTGAAAAATCGCTAGGAAAAATTGATTGGCAGGAACTTGATGGTAAAAAATCAAGCCGGATAAGACAAAAGGTCGAAATCGACATCACCAACGAAGCGAATTTTGAAGAAGCCGCCAAAACTCAGATTCAAATGGCAGAGGCTTTTAAAGCTACGTTTCGCCCCTACCTCTCGAATTAAGAGAGGTAGGAAATGACTTACGAATACAAAATTGCAAGTTTTTTAAACAAAAACTTTGAACAGATAATTTCATTGCAAGAAAATTGGAGCGAAAGCCCACAAGAGGTTAACTTTAAAACAAAATTACTGAAACGCTTAGCAAAGGATGCAGGGTTGCAGCTTGATAACATAAGTGAAAATTTTGATTTGAAATTCACGCTGGACGAGCAACGAACCGCAACGATTTTGTTTGAAGAATATGGCATCAAAATCAACATTGACCGCAATGTGTCCGAATGATACGGAACAATCCTGAAACACTTGATTAATCTGCGATTGGAAGCGATTAATACAGTAACAAAGGAGATAAAACAATGAAATTAAGCGAAATCAAAATGAACGAAGTTGAATCAAAAAGCTACAAAGAATACTACGGCTGCGGACGGTTTTATGACAATGTGGATGAATACTCACTCATTTCAAAAATCAGCCTGAGCATCGACGAGATGAACAAGCAGCTTGAAGACGCAGGTGCAGGCCTTTGGGGCGCCATCACATACATCAAAAAACGAATGACCTTCAAAGGCGGACAGGTACTTTACATGCATATTGCAAAAGTAGCAATGAGCCCAAACTAAATACAATGCAGGAGATGAAAATGAAGCAACAAAAGGTGGAACAGAAATTTAAAACTTGGCAACGAAAATATGGCGGACTATCGACACAAACTCAACGAAAAATTAACAGGCTCGTTAACGAATACGAAAAAACAAGAAAAATAGGGTGTGCGCAGGATAAGACCTTTAATTTAACAAGTGGCACAAGGTTGATAAGAGAATTCAAAGGCGAAAAGCACGAAGTAACGAGCCTGGACAAAGGTTTTGAATATCGTGGCAAAAATTACAAGAGCCTTTCTGCAATTGCAAATGAAATCACCGGAACACGTTGGAATGGTAAGAAATTTTTCGGAGTCACAAAATGAAGAATGAAAAGAAAAAACAGATACGATGTGCAATCTACACAAGAAAATCAACAGAAGAAGGCTTAGAGCAAGATTTTAACTCACTTGATGCGCAAAGAGAGGCGTCTGAAGCCTACATCAAATCACAGCAACATGAAGGCTGGGTATTGGTTGAAAAGCATTATGATGATGGAGGATTCTCAGGTGGAACAATGGAGCGACCAGCGTTTAAAGAATTGATGCAGGATATTAAAGACGACAAAATTGACATTGTTGTGGTTTACAAGGTGGATAGACTAACACGCTCTTTGATGGATTTTGCAAAGATTGTGGAAGTCTTTGACGAACACGAAGCCTCGTTTGTATCTGTAACACAGCACTTTAACACCACTACATCAATGGGCAGACTGACATTGAATATCCTACTTTCATTTGCACAGTTTGAACGTGAAGTTACCGGAGAAAGAATTAGAGACAAAGTTGCTGCCTCAAAGAAAAAAGGTATGTGGATGGGCGGCAAAGTGCCAATAGGGTACATTCGTGAAGATAAAAAATTGGTTGTTGATTCAGAGCAAGCCGAGAAAGTTAAGGATATTTTTGAGCAATATTTGGAGCTGGGGAGCGTTCCAAAATTGAAGGAACATTTAGAAAACGAAGAAATAAAAACGAGAAGCGACAAACCCTTTTCCAAAGGGCAGTTGTACCATATGTTGGCAAACAAAACATATACTGGTAAAATTGCGCACAAAGAAAATATTTATGACGGTGAACATCAAGCTATAATTGACGAAGAGGTATTTAACAAAGCACAAAAGCTCCTACTCGAAAATCGTGTCGACAAAGATTGCAATACAAAAGCCGGCTCCAACTCGCTTTTGGCCAGCAAAATTTTTGACGACAAAGGCTACATAATGTCACCGAGCCACAGCAACACGAGAGGCAGAAAATACCGCTACTACGTCAGTCAAGCGATAACGAAATTCAAAAAAGCCCAAGCCGGAAGCGTTTCAAAAATCCCAGCCGGTGAAATCGAAAAATTTGTTATTGATAACATTCGAAAATATTTACAGAACAAAAAAGAGATTCAGAAATACGTTAAAAACCTAGATGTAGCAGATCAAAACAGTATATTAGATAGACTTGAAAAATTAGACTATACAAATCCAAGACTTATCAGGGGAATCCTCGACAAAGTTACGATTTCAAAAGAATGGATCGAAATCAGTTTGTGCAGAAATCAAATCCAAAAAATGCTTGAAAACTTCGCATGCTGCGATGAAATTCCGGCTGAAATAAAATCCAAAAACCACAATCCACTGATGATAAAGAAAAACATCAGAATCGCAACAACCTCTCGACTCGGCAGTAATGTCCTAATAATCTCAAATGATACAGAACAACCCCCAGCGCCGAATGATGTATTGATAAAAGCAATCGTTCGATGCCACTTTTGGCACAAATTACTCGAAACAGGCAAAGCCAAAAATGTAACCGATATCCAACGCAAAGAAGGCTTGAAGGACAGAAAATACATACGACAAGTTTTGAAGTTGAAATTCCTACCGCCCGAAATTACTGAAAATATCCTAAACGGAACTCAAGACAGAGACATGACCGTGCAAAAATTATTTAAAATGTGTGCATGATTATAACAATCCCTACTCTATAAAAGCCTCACCAACTGAGGCTTTTTTCTTTTTCTTGAACTCTAAAACAAAACAATTCGAAAAGTGGGGCTACTGAAATCTCAACTAGAGAATTTCGGCTCTTTCTCTCTTTAAAAATCTAAAAAAATCGCATCAGAGAATTCTCTTTTGAAAACCGAAGCCGCAAAAGCCCGCCCACAGCGCAATATTTGCATTAAAAAAGAGGGTTCTCTCTGAACTCTCTTTTTTAAACTGGGAGATACGTGACTCGAACACGTGACCCCTTGAATGTCGATCAAGTGCGCTACCAACTGCGCTAATCTCCCTTATATTTATTATTCTTTTGTCAATGTTGGTAGCGTACGCTACCCTATCTAACCCGGAATTGTAACCGATACCTCGGCTTAATCTCCCATGCTATTTAGTTTTCACTCGGGAGGTTTGTGCGCACTGTGCGCTACGAATCTAAATTCGCTTGCTTCGCGCGCTCTGGCGCCAATCTTCCATATTTTATATCTTTTTGTCAATGTTTGGAGGCTATGCCAACAACATGTTTATTCTACAATAAACAATTTATACGCAAAACAAAAAGTTACTAAATATTAATATCCCAATGACCAATTCATTGATGACGGGTGTTTTGGTACATCTTTATTTCGCAGATCATGTTTAAAAAATCTTTTATCATTGACGTTAATCTCTTCGGGCTTTGCTGAAACTTCAACTACTTCTGCTGCTTTTTGTACGATTTTTTTACTTTGCATTGTTTGGTTCACGTTATTGTACGATTTTAAGTAATCAAGTTGATTTTGGAGTTCCAAGTTCTCATCATTTAGCAACAGCGTTTCTTTGCGCAGCTCATTCAGTTTCATCTCACTTGAAGTTATGAAATAATAACTGACAACCGAAAATAAAATCAGTATGCCTAAAATTATATTTAAAGTCAGGTTAACCTTGGAAATAGCTATCTCCTTTTTTGTTTTTTTGTACGGCAAAAAATAACCGTTAAGTACCGTGCCTTCGAACTTTCTTATTTCTACATCTTGAACTGTGTTGTGTGTTTTTAGATGTACTCTTCCCACTTATTTTACCTCTAGTTTTTAAATACGTCTAGCTATTCTTAATTTAGCACTCCGTGAGGGCGGATTAATTCTAACTTCCTCGGAACTCGCCATTAGCGGTTTTTTCGTGATAGCTTCTAATAATGCCCCTTCGCAATTGCAAATCATCTGATTTACATCACATCGGCATGCCGCCGAATACCCCCTAATGAATTGTTTGACAATTCTATCTTCCAGTGAATGGAAACTTACTACAGAAATTATAGCACCAACATCTAATATTGTAACTATGTCCTCAAGAACATTTTTAATGTTTTTCAATTCTTGATTCACCTCAATGCGAATGGCCTGAAATACGCGTGTAGCAGGATGAATAGCGCTTTTTATTTTGGGTGTGGCAGCCTTAATCAACTCGGCCAGTTCCTGTGTTGTTTTGATAGCTTCTTTCTTCCGTGACTCAACTATAGCCTTTGCAATGCGCTTAGAAAAACGCTCTTCTCCATAGTTTTGAAAAATATAAACCAACTCATCTTCTTTGTATGAATTCACAACATCATAAGCCGAAAAATCTGACTGCATGTCAAATCTCATATCAAGCGGCGCATCTTTACTAAAGCTGAAACCACGCTCAGCACAAGTAAGTTGATGATACGAAGCGCCAAGATCAAACACAATCCCGCCGTTTATTTTTTCAATGCCTAAATTTTGTAAAACTTTTTTAATATTTGAATATGAGTCCTTAACTATTGTTAAATTTTCGTAATCTTTTAATCGTTCACTCGCCGCTGCTATCGCGTCATCATCAACATCAAACGCAATCAGTTTGCCGTCGGGCTGGATTTTTTGCAGAATAAGCTCACTATAGCCGCCCCCGCCCAAGGTTGCGTCTACATATATTTTTCCACTCTGACAATCAAGCGCATCAACCGCCTCTTTTGCCATCACGCTGTAATGTTTAAATTCCCCCATGATTATTAATTATAATTGAAACTTGAAATCAGGGCATTAAAAAATTCAACCCAGCCGACAATCTGGAATGTTGTTGGGGTAGAAATCCCAACCTACAAGCTTACAATTTTTTGCCATTTAACACGCGTCATCCCGTGCTTGACAAAGGGAATAGCAGAACCGAAGGTGATGCTTGTGACCCTGACTCCGTAGCGGAGCGAAGTGTGACACGGAATCTATCCAATGAAGAGATACAATACCAAGCTGGAAAGATACCGGATATTTTTCTGTGAAAAATTCCGGTATGACATTATGCTGATGCGTACTACACGCTTCGCTTGCTATATATTATTCTTAGCCTAGCCCTTGTCTTGCCAATGCGGCTTCGTATATTTCAACCATGTGAGGAGTTTTCATATCACATGAGCCACAGCAGGCATACACCGGTCTTTCCGCCGGATTTAAAGCTGCACTTAGAAATTGCTCCACTTTCTCCTTAGTTGGTAGAGGCCCGGTCGGGTTGACCAATTTGACATCAAGGTGCATCATTGCTATTTTTCTGTTTTCATTTTCTGGTTTGGCATTAAATATCTTCTGTGCAGCTAGTTCTACTTCGTTTTTAGCATCAAAATTAATAATAGTCCTAATCCCTTTTTCAGCTAACAATTCAAGGCGTTTGTATGCAATTACAAGCATATGCTCGCGTTCATTATCAAATTGTTCACGAGCCACAGGACGATATGCTCCTACCATGTAATCCATTCTGGTTGGTCTCCAATTTAACGTACTGCCATAATAGAACCCATCGTCCAATTGATGGAATGTGCTGAATTTAACTTCTTTAAACGAAACCTCTTTAGCCTCTTCACTTGCTAATGCTTTTTCCATTCTTTGAACCAGCGTTGGCTGGGTGCGAATAGCATCATACACATCATCCATTGTATTAAATTCAGGTTTTTTTGTCTCTTTTTTTGCAGGTCTTACTTTTGCTGCTGAAGGATTACTATACAATTTTTCAAGCTCTTCTTTTTTAACTAAAATAGCAAGGTTTGGTGATTGGTTGTAATAGCCTCTGGGCAATTGAGTTGAATCATATTCACATTTTTCAAACTTAATATTGTTTTTCTTTAACTTGCCTACCAGTCTATCCATTTTATATTTCTTTTCGGCATATATAAACAGGTGTCCGCCATCATTGAGTCTTTTCGGTGCAATTTTGAAAAGGTCCCTAGGGTTTATATTAAAGTGAGAATCTTCAAGACGTAAAGATTCGGGCATACACACAGAAATCATATCAAATTTTTTGTCGGTGCTTCGCAAGTAGGCTATAGCGTCTCTTTCGACATATTCTCCACCATGGAATCCGCAATTTTCTCCGTTTTCTACACCTACAACAGACGGGATATCCAATGCTGCAGCTATGAGTCGTGTTACAGCGCCATTGCCGCAGCCTAAGTCACAAAGCGACTGTGGTTTGCTATCTTTTACAGCAGGTAATACCATTTTGTTGAGATAGTGTGAACACTGAACTGCGCTTGATTCAAATATATCATCATAAAATCTTAAGCCCATCTCTTTACAATTTCGCTCAAGTTCTTCATGTGGGTTTAACTCCAAACCTCGAAACATATCGTCATTTGGATCTACTTCTCCACTTGTTCTTAATGAACGCAGAAATGCTGCGAATTCAGGCTGATAAAACGGGTCGCTCGGGTTTGATTTAAATGATGGGCTATTTTGCGTGGTACAATGTGTGTAGCTGTTTGAATAATTGGGGGTAACTTTAATCATCTTTCTTCCTTTCTCTGTCCAATGCTGAAAACTATACTCACTTGTTTTAAAACCAAACATAAAAAAATTTGCTACTAAATTCGGGTACAAAAAGAAAAAATTAATATATTGTTACAAAGTCTATATGATTTTGCAAACGAGCGACACACTATTTTTGTTTGTCATACCGGAATTTTTTACAGAAAAATATCCGGTATCTTTCCAGCTTGGTATTGCGCTTCCTCACCTGATAGATCCCGTGTCACACTTCGCTCCGCTACGAAGACAGGGTCACAAGCATCACCTTCGGTTCTGCTATTCCCTTTGTCAAGCACGGGATGACTGAGTGCTGAGTTGCAAAAAATGTTGGCGGGTTGGGGAACCCACCTTACAATTGCTCCAAAAGTAGTTAGCCCATCGTCCCTTTCAATTGTGTGCAAAGTGTAATAAAATAACTCTATGAATGTTCTTGAAATCAAAAATTTAAACATGGGTTTCCAGCTTGAAGCTGGTTTTCAGCCCGTTTTATACGACATAAATCTTGCACTAAAGAAAAAAAGCACGCTTGCGATTGTTGGCGAGTCCGGCTCGGGCAAAACTCTTACAGCAATGTCAATTTTACGTTTGCTGCCTAAAAACGCGGCGATAACAGGTGGTGAAATAAAATATGGCGGTAGAGATTTGCTGGAACTGAGCGAAAAAAACATGCAAAAAATCAGAGGGAAAAGAGTTGCTCTTATTCCTCAAGACCCGATGTCGTCTTTAAATCCGCTTTATACAATCGGTGACCAGCTGCTTGAAGTGATTTATTTACACCAGCATTTGAAGGGCAAAGATGCCGAAAAAGTTGCGATTGAAGCGCTTAAACAAGTAAAAATTCCTGACGCAGAGCAGCGCATGAAGGCTTACCCACACGAGTTTTCGGGTGGTATGAAACAGCGCGTAATTATTGCAATGGCGCTCGCGTGCAAGGCTGAAATTATTCTTGCTGATGAGCCGACAACAGCGCTGGATGTTACTGTTCAGGCACAAATTATGAAGCTTTTGCAGGAAATTAAAGAGACTTATTCAGCATCAATAATCCTGATTACGCACGATTTAGGGCTTGTTGCTGAAAATGCTGACGAAATAGCTGTTATGTATGCAGGACGTATCGTTGAATACGCACAAAATAAAGAATTATTCGACAAGCCTAAACATCCCTACACAAAGGCACTTTTAAAGGCTGTGCCTGATGTAAATGCCGACAAGTTAGAGATTATTGAAGGACAGCCGCCATCAATCACTGACGACATCCCCGGCTGTAGGTTTCACCCCAGATGCAAGTATAGAATTGACATTTGCGATAAAAAAGTACCCGAGTTGGAAGAAATTAACTCCAAAAGCAGGGCTGCATGTTTCAATCCGCAGAATACCTAGTCTCTGCCAAATTTGTGGGTTTGTTCAATATGGCTTAAGAAATCGTTAAATTTCCTGCGCCAAATGGTGAAAACGTTGAAATTTGAATAAACCATGATATTTTCATGTGGTAATTGTTCTTGCAGATGCACATAAAAAGGGTTATTTTGAGAATGTATCACAAGGTTGAGAGTATTATCAGGCGCTGAGCGGAGAGCACCGTACATTCCCAATTTTCCCCCGCCCATTTTTTCGTAGTAATTCGGGTTCGTCAGCAATAGATAGAGGTCTCTTGTCCGTGCTTGATCTATTGTATTTACTAACGAAACAATGTTGTTATCTGCCTCTTCAACCGCATAAAATTTATTTTTATTACAGCCAGTTCTTAAATATCCTGTGAATCGATTGCGAAATATCTCGAAATACGAGGTTTTGTCTTGCTTAATGCATTTTTCAAGAAATGGTGCAAGTTGTGGTATATCACTCTCGCATAGTTCAGTAAAAAAGCCGGGCACCAGCCTTTTCGTGGCTTTTTCACACAAATTAACGGGGAACAATCGAGTTGCTTTAAACGATGGTTGAGAGTTTATGTTCGGGCTGGTGGCAAGAGGCTTTATCATTCGTTTTTCATCCCGTATTTTTGTGCGACACGTTTCGTAAATGAACCAAACTCAGCTCTGGGTAGAAAAAAGTATCGTTCCATTTTCTCAAGCGCTTCGATTGGTAATTCTCTAAATCCTATTTTTCTGTAAAAGCCATGATTGGTCGAAGTTAAAAATATCTGAGATGCATCACCGGCTGTTTTAACAATACTATACATTGCGACCTCTCCGGCACCAAATCCTTTGTACAATTCAGGATCTGTTTGCAAAATCCCTAATTCTCGGTAGCCGCAATTCATGTATGTCTTTATTAAAGTGGTTACTCTTTCAGTAAAAGGTTTTTCGGCAGAATCTATCTCAATTGCAAAAAAGTTGTTCTTAAATGCAGAGGGGTGGCGTTCTCTGAAGCTGTCAAAAAATCTTTTCGCATAAGCTTCGATATCAAGTCTGTGCCAGCGTCGGGTGATTGTCTCAATCTCAGGCAAATCTTCTGTTTTTTTTATTTCAGTGAAAAAAGCCGGTATAATTTTTTTTGTAGCTTTTTCACACAAATTAACAGGGAACAATCGAGTTGCTTTGAAAGATGTTCCGTTGTTTTGACGTGATTTATACTGTGGCAGTGCTGAAATTTGCATGATTTATCAACTTAACCTTCTAATTATATAAATACCCTCAAAAATAATTGTGCCACGAATAAAGATAAAACTTAACATAAATTTACAAATTTTTATGGCAATTTTTTTCATGTTGGGCTTTAATTCAAATATAATTAATAAATGGAAGTTTGAATAAGAGCTATGAAAATACAATCAATAACAAATTTAAGTTTTAAATCAACTATGCGCAAAGATGAGACAAAAGCTCAATTGCAAGTCGCACCGGGAACTTTAGGAAGATCAACATTCCCTGAGCCTGTCAGAATCCCCATTACAGCGCACAAAGCGTATAATTTGCCTGTTTCACGTACAAGCTCTGCACAAAATACAGACGCTGAGATTGACGTTGCAGAAACAGAAATGAGCACTGTGGCTCCGGCAAAAAACGATTATGCCGTCAAAATTAGTAAAGACACGGATAGAAACGAATTAATAATCGAAATTGAAGCAAAAGACCACGAAGCCGAAGCCGAAATAAAGTATGTCAGAACCTTTGATAGAGCTGTATCTGAGGGAGAGCCTGAAGAAAAAGTTTTGGTCGTGCCAAAAGCAGAGCACGAGCGCTTTTTTACCTTTAGAATACCTGTTTTGAATTATGAACATAATAAGTATTTTGAAGATATAAAAATCACTGAGTTTAATACCTACAACCGAAATTTAGGTATTACAAACATGATGTCGCACGAGGCAGAGCTCATGGAATCGACCGATAACTGCGAATTGCCGGCTGCGTTGAAGAACATTGAGCCTAGAAAATTGTTTAATGACGAGCAGCTAAACAGCGTTAAAATCGCAGGCAAACATATGCTTGGCAAATATTACAATGTTGCGGGCGGCAAAGCAGAAGGCCGCATCGTGATAGTGAATGATGAGCATGAATACTTCACAGAGGTAAAAAATTACCATGGCGATGAGCCAAGAATAGTATATATGAGTGACTTTAGCCCTTTGTACGAAGATTTAGCAAATAACACTGCAAATTTCTATTTGCCTCGAAGCATCAAGGGTATTGTCTCCAGCGCACCTCTCAACAGTTCAAAAATCACTGATGTGCTTGGACACGTTGTCTCAAGGCTGCGTAACAGACAAGTTTTGACCCTCTTTGAAAATGGTTCAGGCAGCGCAAAAGAAATGGGTGATTTCTTTAAAGCGAATGAAAATGCATTTACTCGCATTGAGTCGTCTTCACGCAAAGTTGACATTAAAAACATAAAAAAACTAACTCCGGAGGTGCATAATAAAATTAGCAGCGATGATTTGGAATCAGGATTGATAAGAAAGCCGATATCGCACGAAGAGCCCGGGTTTAAACAGGAAAATGTCGGACTAAAATCCTTTAACCTTGGTAAACTCACGAAATTGTCTCAAAGAGATGATGCGCCGTTCAAAGTTCCTTCATTCTTTGTTGTCACAGCCGGCGTAATTGATGATATAAAAAGACACCCGATAAACTACCGTCAATACGGTATTCCGGCAAAAGATGCTCCTTATAAAAAAGGACAAAAAAATTGTTATCACTCTATTGTCACTGAAATTAACAAAAGAATGAAAAATAAAAATGCCGATGTATTGGATTTGTTGAAAGAGCTGCAAACAGTGATTAATGAGGATATGATAATCCCGTCTCATATTGAAAAACAAATTGTTGACAGATTTGAAAAAAAGATGGGATATAAACTGCTTGATGGCGATAATGTAGACGCAGCTGCAAAAATATATAAACCAATCGAAGAAGGCGTAGGTGAATACCGCGCCAAAATAGATGATTGTTTTATCGCGCGTTCGGCTTTTGGCGGGGAAGATTCAGCCGTAATCCCGACACAAGGCCTGTATGATTCTATCGCCGGTATTCGTACTAAAGCCGATTTGATTAAAGGTGTTAAACACGTTTGGGCGTCTAAATGGACCGACCTTGCATACTGGATGCGCCACGATTATAAAATCAAACACGAACTCATCCAACCTAACGTAATTATCCAAAAGGTAATGCCTGTAGACTATACGTTCACGCTTTATACCAGCGATCCCGAGAAAAATGACAAACAAAAAATGCTCGTCCAGCTCTCAAAAGGCGTCGACTGTGGCTTTGCCGGTAATCCATATTTATTTACGTATTCAAGAAACCCTGAAAAGCAGTCCTCGCCACGCTCTGAGCGTGTAATGATGGCAACAAAAGGACGTATGAAAGATATAACACGCGTTCTTATGGATGATTCCAAAAAAGATACTTATTTGCACACTAATTACTCCGAAGATTATGACGTGTTCAATCGCAGCAAAAATGACTATAATCCTGTAATCGAAAAAATTGCCAACATAGCTGAATTAATTGAAAAAGAAGTTGGTTCAGGAAAACCGCAAGATATTGAAGGCGGTGTCAAATTCGTCAAAAGAGGCAAAGACTACGTTCCTGAAATTTATATTTGGCAGACACGCGATATTTATTATCCCCCAACTGCAAAAGGGCAGCAACAAAGCGCCTAATCTCCAACTTTGTCAGGTAGAAATTTGATAAAATAAGAACATAAAACCGGCAAAAATGATACTATAACTAATACATTCGGTATTCCATATTTTTGCGCCATGAATCCGACTAAAGTCAGAAAAATTGCCGATAGTCCCCAGCTGAATCCATTGATAAAGCCGGCGATAATGCTTTTGAACTCTGGCACCAAGCGCTGCGCCATTACCATCATTACAGGTGTTGCGAGCATAGTGATAAATCCCATCGTGATGAACACAAGAAAATACAACACTGAGTTTACGTTCACCAAATTGACAAACAGCAGCATTAAAGGAAACATTGTCAGCATCGAGAGATAAAATACATTTTTTGAGCCAAGCATATGCTCAATGCGTTCACTCAAAAGCGATGCAATAGAGCCCGCAAAAATAAATGCAAACAAAAACATACCAATATGACCGGGCGTGTAGTTCATATCTTTCCATAAAAACGGCAGCAGAATAAAACAGCTGTTTGAGATTATTGATTTCATAATCGAAATAACTACTAAAATCATTATGTTTTTATTGCTGAAAATTGCTTTGAAAGTTTTGGAAAACTCTTTTCGCTCGGGTTTTTTATCAATAGCCGAAATTTTAGGCACGTACCTGAACATAAATGCAGCAACAATTATCCCCATCAACATCGAGTAAGGAATTGCATTAAGTCCGAAATACTGCGTAATCATGCCTGCAAAGGCAGGCCCTAAGGAGTATCCCAACGTACCGGCGCTCATGAAAATACCCATGTTGATTATATAATTTGTCTGAGAAAATCTTACGATAAACCCGAGCGCTTGAGGGTGGAAAAAGCTTGAGCCGATGCTGCCTAAAACAACAAAAAATGTCAAAATCGCTACATTTGGAGCCAAAACAGACAGCGGGATAAATATTGCAACAAATAAAAGTCCCCAAAAAATGAAAAACCTTTTCAGCATGTTGTCGGCAAAAAAACCGAAAACCGGCTGCAGCATTGATGAAAAAATATGAGAAATACTTATCACAACAGTCGCAATCGCCATGGTAAAGCCGAGCTTTGCCGCCAAAAAAGGCATTATCGGATTCAAAAATCCGGTATATGTGTCTGCAACCAAATGCGCTGCTGAAAGCCAGCCAATAGGTTTCTGTTTTGATGTTTCCATTTTTTCCTCAAGTCGTCCTAAGTATATTTTAAACCTAAAATTAAATTATTAAAGATGCAAAGTTTAAAACATATAAGTATTTTTTTCTAAAAATTCAAAATTATGCATGCTCTTATTTCGTATTATATCTATATCGTAGTCACCTATATTATAATAAAAACTATAATGTATATTATAATAAACATTGGAATTGATTGTTCAGCCTAAAATGCTATAATTTTTTATAATAATAAATATAAAGGATTAGTATGGATATAATTACGCAAAATGAGATAGGTAAATATGAACTTTCTGAAGACGTTTATAATGAAATATTCACTGCAATTTTGAATATAGAGAATTTTATAGAGATTATAAATGGTTATTGTGAATATTACACAGAATCCGAGAAAATTAGCCATTTGTTGGTACTAATCCCTCATATCAAATTAGAATGTGAAAAAATTTCTGACAAATTTTAAAAAATAAGAAAGAAATAAAAGCTGGACAGACGAGCTTATCGTACATGCACCGTCATTCAGAAATGATGCATAGAATGTAGGTTGGGGTTTTACCCCAACATTAATAGCTAAATAATTATTAAAGATGCAAAAAAAACATATGTAGGCTAAAATAATGTCTATGGAAAAAAATGTTATCAGCATTTTAAAACAATCAGCCACATTCAAGCTTTATTTGCGAATCAAAAATCAGCTTGTAGAATTTGTTGAGACTTTAGGCGAGATGGGGCAGTATTTTTATAAAGTAATGAAATTAATTTTTAGTGCTGAGATTAATTTAAAACAAGTAATCTATGAAAGCTCAAGATTCGCAGTTGATTCGCTGCCGATAACGCTGTCGATTGTCGGGATGGTCTCGATTATTCTCTCGATGCAAATAGCGCCGGAAATGGTGAAACAGGGCGGGGGGGCGTATGTTGGGATGTTGGTCTCGATGGTTATGGTGCGTGAAATCGGGGTTATTATGTCGGGTTTTGCAATAATTTCGATGATTGGCTCTTCAATGGCGTCTGAAATTGCAACAATGCGTGTCACTGACCAGATTGATGCGATTGAGGTGCTCCATGTCGATTCGCTGAGATATTTATTCGTGCCAAAAGTTATGGCAGGACTTTTGATGATGCCGTTGATTGTTATTATTTCTTCCACGTTTGGCGTGCTGTGTGCAGGGCTTGTTTCTAACTACACAGCTGATGTGAGCTGGCTGAACTACATAAGCTCCGTTTGGCAAGGACTTTATATGAAGGATATCGGCGTGTGCCTTTTTAAATCGTCGGTTTTCGGCGCAACAATTGCCCTAATTAGCTCAGTTTGCGGCTTTACGGCTTCAGGTGGCGCAAAAGGTGTTGGTATAGCCACGACAAAAGCTGTTGTATGGTCGTTTCTTGCTATAGTTATACTTGACTATATGTTTGCGTTAATATTTTATGTATAGGCGAAGGAATTGAGTCCAAATGTCAATTGAAGTAAAGAATTTATCAAAATCATTCGAGAATAAAAAAGTTTTGGACAAACTTTCCTTTTCTGTTGCTGATTCTGAAATTCTTGCTATCGTTGGCTTTAGCGGCTCCGGCAAAAGTACGATTTTGAAACTTATTTGCGGCTTAATACAGCCTGATTCAGGTGAAATTAAACTCAGCGAGGGCGATGTTGCGATGGTTTTTCAGTATTCGGCTTTGCTTGACTCGCTCAATGTGTTTGATAATATTTCTTTTGCGCTGCAAGAGCGTAAGGACTTACGTGGCAAATATTCTCAGGGTGAATTAGAAGAAATCGTCGCGCAAAAGCTTAAAATTGTTGGTTTATCAGGTATCGAGAAACTTTTACCACACGAATTGTCAGGTGGTATGCAAAAACGTGTTAGCTTTGCACGAGCGATTGTAACCGACCCGAAAATTATTTTATACGATGAACCGACTTCGGGCTTAGATCCCGTTGCATCAACTGTTATTGAAGATTATATTTGTGAACTCAAAAAAGAGTTAAACGCGACATCAATCGTTGTTACACACCAACTCTCGACAATTAAACGCTGTGCTGACAAAATCATGATGATTTATGACGGCAAAATCGTTTTCTGCGGCACGGTTACTGAGCTTTTGACAAAGACAAATCCTTATGCGAAGCAATTTGTTGAAGCCAGTGTCGAAGGTCCGATGAAGGTTTCATATATGTAAAATTCGGCTGAATCGCCGGTGTTGTCTCGCTGTTTTTGGCTTTTATGATAGTAACCCGACCATCCTTTTTGATATCAAAAGGTTTTCCGTTCATTTTTTTGATGTACTCTATCGCGCAATGATCTTTGTCAAAATCATATTTTCGAGTATCATCATCATCAATCTTGTTAAGCCCGTCAAAGCCTTCGTTACCACGTGCTAAAAAATCATCAAAAGCAGCTAAATATTTCACATCGTCATCCGGATCATTGAAATCAATCGGCTTTTTCTTACCGTTTTTATCAATAAAATAAAGTTCTTTCAATTCGCCCTTGTCGGTTGCAACATAGCGTAGACCTGAAACTTGAACTAACCCTGGCTTCTTTTCTACTGTTTGGGCGGCTTTGAGGCCATTTTTTATTGTTTGCACAAGTTCTTTTTGGTCAATATATGCTGTGCACATGAAATTTTTAAACGGAGAAATACTCGAAATATCGCGATCTGATACGCTGCCCATTGGTATGCTGCCGCGTAAATTGCCGCTGTTCATGAAAACAACATCCACGTCTAATTCAGATTTTATCGCGTCTAAAATAAAGTCAGCAAACGGGTTTTCCTCCAGCATTTGATCTTCAGGGAACGGTTCAGCATACTTGACGTTGCCTATGACGGTTGATTTACCAAGATAGCTGTCCATTTTCGCAACCGCAGCGGGATTTTTCTCGTGTAGATTAGTCTCTAATACATTGTTGTTCGCGGCAATAATTTGACCTTTTTCATTAAATGATACATCCAAAACCCCGTAGCGTTCGCCGTTACAGCCTGTTTGAGTAATTACAACCGGCTCATTCACGGGTGACATAAAGAAATTCTTTTGATTTACGATGCCTTTGTGCAAGTCGTGTGAGTGACCGCCTAAAATTACGTCAATGCCGGAAACTCGTTGTGCAACCTTCTTCTCAAGATCATAACCGGCATGAGAAAGCAGAATAATCTTGTTGATACCCCGTTCTTGCAGCTTATTAACCTCAGCTTGCAAATCCTTTAATGTACGCTCATCATCATCAGAGGTGACGCCGTTGAGCGTTTCTTTTTTCTTTACTCGAAGTGCCAAATCAGTCGGAACGATGCCCAGAAAACCGTATTTGTTGCCGTTAACTTCTTTAACATACGAGCTGTGGATGTATGGCTTGATTGGCGAGCCGGGTTCGAAATTCATGTTCGTGCCGACTTTAACGGAGTTTGACAAGCTCAAAAACTTAGGCAAATTTTCAGATTTTGAGTCAAATTCATGATTGCCAAGAACTTTAACGTCTATTCCTATAATATTTTCAAACTCGGTAGCAGCCTGACCAATCGCCGGGTTTTCTCCTATTAACGTATCACCTGACGACAATTTCAGCGAATCAAGTTTGCCCTCGTTTGATTTTACAAAACGGTCGTATGCTTGCGCAGCATTGACCAACTGCTCCATTTTCGGTATTTGGCCATGGATGTCGTTAATGTAAAATATCGAGGTATTTACTTGTGGTGGTGTGATTCTAGAATTTATCATAATTATTACCGTTACCAATACAAAACCGGTAAAAAAAAATAATGAACCAATTTCGCCACTTTTGTTAACAATGTTACGAAAAATTTCTATAATTTTTTTATTTAATTCCATAATTGAAGTCCTGTAACCTCGTCAAGAGAACGATTCAAGTCCTCTCCGAGCAATTCTTGTATAACATATTCGCAAGCATAAATTTTCGTCCCGCTCATCAAATGCCCGCCATGACAGTCTCCATTTTTATCTGAAAAAACGATGTGTAAATGTGCAAACGGAGTTCCGTCTTTTAGTGAAATGTTTCCCGAGCAGGAAGCTATCTCAAAAGGCTTGTCCTGAGAAGCATTTTCGTAGTAATTATATTTTTTTTCGACAATATCAAAATACCCTATTCTGGTTGTGGTGACTGCGCCGATTAAGGTTATGTATCCTGCCTTGACATTTTTTTGGATGACAATCTCCGTTATTGAGTCCAATAAGTCGCACTGGTACGGCAGTCTGCCCATAAAAGTTCTGCCAATTTTGTATTCATGCTCCTTCATTCCATGCCCTCTTCGTAAAATCCCCGTAATGCCATTATATCACAAACTTTTACGTTGGTTATTTGGTTAGTCATGTGGATTTTATCAAAATCGTAACATTTCGTAATTAAATTAAGGTGTTTTATTAAAGTTTTTTCAAAATTTGCCGATATATAATTAAGCAACGAGATAAGGATAAAGGTATGTTAAATGAAATAATAGCACAAGAAGGAAGTTCGCTATCGCGCATAAACGATTTGCTAAATTTTCAAAGAAGTAAGGAAAAACACACAATTTTATTGGTTGACGATGAAGAAAACAACTTGCAGCTTCTAAAACGAACTTTTAGGAATTCATACAATATTTTGTTAGCCGTGAACGGTCAGGAAGCGTGCAAAGTTTTGGAAGAAAATGGCGATGAAATCAGTCTGATTGTAAGTGACCAGAGAATGCCTGTTATGACCGGCACTGAGTTTTTCAAAGTTGTAAACGAAAAGTATCCTGACATCGTTAAAATCCTTTTAACCGGGAATACTGACGTAGACATTATTATTGACTCAATCAACGAATGTCATTTATATCAATACGTCCAAAAACCATTTGAGCCGGAAGAACTCAAAAATACTGTGCAAACAGGTATTGAAAACTTTGATTTGCGCTCAGGCAAAGCATTTATCCTGAATGAATTAAAGGAATTATACTACACAACAATTAAATCAATTTCATACGCACTGGACGCGAAAGACCCTTATACCCACGGGCATGCAATGAGAGTTACGCTGTACTCTCTGATGCTTGCAAAAGAGTTAGACATTGATGAAAGTATGTTTGAAACAATCGAAATAGCAGGTCTGTTGCACGATATCGGCAAAATCGGTATCCCTGAGAAAATTTTGCGCAAAAATGGCAAGCTTGATGACGAAGAGTACAAAATCATGTGTACTCACCCGGCACAAGGTAAAAAGATGGTTGATAACATCAAACAATTTGATATCATTACAGATGGTATCAATTTCCACCACGAAAAATGGGACGGACGCGGCTATCCACACAAATTGGCCGGTGAAGATATACCATTTATCGCAAGAATTATTGCGCTCGCTGATACTTATGATGCTATGACTTCAACGCGCTCATACCGCAGCGCTCTGCCTCATGAAGTTGCGATTGAAGAAATCCAGCGCTGCTCAGGTACGCAATTTGACCCAAATTATGCTGATGCGTTCATCCGAATCGGTGAAAAAATTCGCGAAGCAAAAGAATGCCCTGATGAGTACTATGCAAAATATAGTTCGATTGAGAATTTCTTGTCTCAAAGTGGCGATTCAGAATTAAAAGACGCAACCGATAAACTTAGTATGCTCCAAAAAATCGGCGAGCAAATCGAAATGGTTAGATAGCACTTATCTATACGCCGTCCCGCAACGCCAAACTTTGGAATTACATTTGTCGTTAATATGCGGGATCCCATAACTATGAGACCCCGTTTATACACGTCTAACTATAGTATCCAACAATTTATGGCCGGGGCGGCAGCCAGTTTCGGGTTGACTAAAATTTTACTTATAAACTACATTTTACCTCTATGCTATAATGAAAACGTTAAACATAGAGGTTTTTTATGAGCATAGAACTAAACTATATCGGCCATAGCGCGTTTTATATAAACAGCGATAACACCGGCATTTTAATTGACCCTTTCATTTCGCAAAACCCTGTTGCAAAAGTAACTTTTGATGAAAGCAGCGTCGAGTATATTTTTGTAACACACGGTCACGGTGACCATCTTGGCGATAGTATCCCGATTGCCAAGAAAAACCATGCGCAAATTATTACTATATTTGAACTCGCTAATTATTGCATTAAACATGGTGCGACAGCAATTGGTGCAGGTCTGGGTGGTGAAATAAAATTTGATTGGGGCACTGCAAGATTTTTACCTGCTTTTCATAGCAGCTCAACTCCCGATGGCGTGTATGCAGGCTGCCCTGCAGGTGTTTTGCTTGATTTTAACGGACTTAAGATTTTTCATGCCGGCGACACCGCACTTAATGCAGAAATGAAGGTAATTGGCGAAATCTACAAACCTCATGTTGCGTTGCTGCCAATTGGTTCACACTATACGATGAGCGTTGAAGATGCAGCTATTGCAGCAAAGTGGCTGGGAGTAGAGAAAGTCGTTCCTATGCATTATCAAACTTTTGATTTAATTAACGCAAATGTTATGGAATTTAAAAAACTAATCGAAGCGCAAAATCAACAATGTTTGATTATGACGCCGGGTGAGAGCATTGAAATTCAATAAAATTGCAGCATTCATCGTACCAACAGGCATAGGCGCAAAAATCGGCGGCTATGCGGGTGATGCAAGTCCTGAAGCCAGAAAAATAGCTGAAAAAATACCGCTTATTGTCAATCCCAATGTCGTCAACGCTGCCTGCTTTTCAGGTATTACTGACAATATGTTTTATGTCGAAGGCTGGGCAATAAATGAATTCTGCAAAGGCAATTTAGGATTAAAACCCGCAAAAAACAATAAAATCGGGGTTATATTCGATGCTGCAATTTCAAAAGAGGTTTTGAACATACATATAAACACAATAAACGCAGCAAAGACAGTCTACGACATAGATATTATGGACTATGTTTTGACCGATGAGCCAGTTGGTGTTGAATTTTTTGAGGACGAAAGCGGGATTTCATCAGGCGGCATAACCAATCCTGAAACACTATTGAGAGCCGGAAAAATATTAAAAGGCAAAGGCGCGCAAGCTATAGCCGTCGTTTGTCGCTTTGAAGAAGCTGACAATGACAGTGCTTATGAAAGCGGCGATGGAGTCGACATAATCGGTGGCGTGGAGGGAATTATCTCTCATTACTTGAGCAAAAATCTTATGTTACCCTGCGTTCACGCACCTGCGTTTGATGATGTAACAATAAAACCTGACATTGTGCACCCTAAAGCAGCTGCCGAATACATTACGCCAACATTTTTGCCGTGTTTGTTCTTCGGACTGCAAAACGCGCCTGCGCTCGTCCATTTTAAAGCTGTACCTGCCCCCTTTGCGGGGGAAGGTGGCCTGAAGGGCCGGAAGGGGGGTGCATTTGAGGTTATCATAACCATTGATGACCTAGCCGCTTTAATCACTCCTGCAGATGCTCTAGGAAACGCATCTGTTCTGGAATGCGCTAAAAAAGGTATCAAAATCATTGCTGTAGAGGAAAATTCAACTGTCCTCAATGTCGATGCTAGAGCTTTAGGAATAGAAAACAAGGTCACTATAGTAAAAAACTACGAAGACTGTCTGCAATATTTATAGTGTTACAGTTTTTTAACAAAATTTTTTGCAGGTAGCAAATTTTTTTATGTTTGGTTTTTAGACAAATATAAGAGACAAAATAGACATATTATATTGAAAGGTTTTGAGTATGAAAATTAATGCAATGAATAGCAATTATTCCACTAAATTTGGGTGTGGTGCTCGCACTGTTAAAGGCGACCCACGCGACCCAAGCAATAGTTATGGTTGTAAAAAATGGCAGGAACTGGAACGACATGACCGCGAGCTGATACGTGAATCCATAGCAGCTATGGATAAGCTTACAAAAGCGGAAAAAACACCAAATGAACAATTAATATATGACGCGCTAAGGGCATTAAAGAATGCACGCATCAACGATGGCCTACGGATTGATCACCTACATCACAGCGTTGAGGACAACGGATATTGCATTCAACAGGCAACCGGGAAACGTTATTATTAATTTGTCTGGTGAATTCCCTAACCACCCAAAATTGTTGGGGTAGAAACCCCAACCTACAAACAGCCTATTTCTTAAATCGTTCCGTACAAGTCATACTCGTCAGTGTCCGTAATTTTGACCTGCACAATATCAGTCGGCATCAAATCCTTTTTAGTGTCGATGTATAACAAACCGTCAACTTCTGGCGCGTCGCGATACGTGCGAGCAATTACCTGCCCGTTTTTCTCATCAATCGCCTCAACTATTGCAGGCAATGTTTTGCCTATTAAAGATTTATTTATATCAAGTGAAATACCTTGCTGCAACTGCATCAATGCTTTTTTACGCTTGGCTTTTATTTTTGCAGGTATTTGATTTTCAAGTTTATAAGCGTGCGTCCCTTTTTCGCGGCAAAACTCAAACACGCCAAGCTTGTCGAACCTCATATCTTTTATGAAATTATATAGATGTTCAAACTCTTCTTCTGTTTCACCGGGATAACCAACGATAAAGGTTGTTCTGAGAGCCACTTCAGGGATTTTAGCGCGTATCTTTTCGATTAATTTTCGATAATCGAACGCCGGTCTCAACATACGCTTCAAAACGTTAGGATGCGAATGCTGTAGCGGCATATCAAGATATTTAACAATTTTTTTTGATTGCGTAATCACCTCAATCAACTCATCGTCAATCAATGACGGATATGTGTACATAATACGCAACCAATCAAGCTCTTCAATCTTGTCCAGCTCTTTGAGCAAGCGCGAAAGTGATGGTTTTTTGTACAAATCAACACCATAGCTCGTTGTATCCTGCGCAATGAGCACAATCTCACTAACACCTTTTTTAGCCATTGCTTGCGCTTCAGCGACAATATTTTCAATAGGACGTGATGAATAATCACCGCGTAATTTCGGGATTATGCAATAGCCGCATTTAAAATTACAGCCGTCAGCAATTTTAAGATACGAACTCGCACCAACCGTTATCTGCTGTCTGTTTGTAGTTTCAGGATATTTATAAACAGGATTGTCAGAAATTTCATAAATAAATTCATCCTCTTTTTCAATTTTTTTAACAGTTTCGATTAATTTATCCAAATCTCCCGTACCAACAAAAGCCGCACTCTCGGGAATAGCTTTGTATAGTTCTTTTTTGTGTTTTTGAGGCAGACAGCCTGTTATGATTGCTTTTTTGCCCTTAGCAACAACCGACAAAATTGACTGCACTGACTCTTTTTCAGCATCGTGAATAAACGAACACGTGTTCACAATTACAATCTCTGCCTCATCATCATTCAACGTAATCTCATAGCCGGCATCGACTAACATTCCAAGCATTAACTCTGAATCCACAAGGTTTTTAGCACAACCGTGATTTAAAAGCGCAATTTTCATCGACACACCTTGTAATCATCCGACGTCAACTCTTTTAGTATCGCTTTTGCGTACTGAGTACCCTGTTTGCAGAACGGGAAAATTTCACCACCAAAAGCCTTTTGTACCTGAGCAATACGTTGATTTAAATGATTGCGAGTTAAATAATCAGATTTCGTAATCACTGTAATTACGGGGAGCCCGTTTGCTTCAATCCATTCACGCATTTGAAAATCATTTTTCTGGATTTCGTGACGCGCATCAATAAAGTGAATCAACGACACAAGTGTTTCACGATTGAGTAAATAATGTTCAAGATTTTTCTGCCATTGCTCCTGCACTGATTTTGCGACAATACTGTACCCGTAGCCCGGTAGGTCGGCAATAATAAACTTGTCATCGAAATTAAACAAATTAATCAATCTGGTTTTACCGGGTTTGCTACTTGTCAGCGCAAGTTTATGTTGTCCTGCAAGCGTGTTTATGAATGTTGACTTACCAACGTTAGAGCGCCCGATTAGCGCAAACTCTTTCAAACCCAAATTCGGGCACTGCTCAAGTGTTTGCGCGCTAGTTATAAAGCTTGACTTTATCGGCATCCTCGGTCTTCTTTCTTTTGTGCATAACAGTTGTCAGCAGTTTGTAAACTTTCTCATTATTAAAAACAGTAATTTGGGCGCTATCATCGTTAAAATCTATCGCCATCGGAATCTTTCTGGCAAAAATATTTGTCTCGACATGCAAAATCTGTATAACCCGCTTGCGGATTAGACTCAAAGGTTCAGACAAAAGCATTTCAAATGTTTTAAATATATTCACACAATAATGATAAACCAAAAATGTTTTATTTTTTAGCCTTTATTAACGAATGTTTAAGAAAATATTCTATTTTTACTAATTGCTTACAATCTGAATCCAGATTTCTCTTTTTCTCGGGCCATCAAATTCAGTAAAGAAAATTCCCTGCCATTGTCCGAGCCTCAGGACTCCCCCGGAGACTATAAACATATGCGAAATACCCATAAGACTTGATTTTACGTGCGCATCGGAATTGCCTTCAGAATGCTCATACTCCTTGAGGTTTGGCGCTATTTCGCTCAAGCCCGCCAGAATATCTGTTTTAACTGCTGGATCGCAATTCTCGTTTATTGTAACCGCAGCTGTCGTGTGCGGGCAGTATACAAGACAAATACCTTCTTTAACTTTTGCAGAACGTACAGCATCCCTTATGGTATCTGTTATATCTATCAATTCGTTGTTTATCGTAGTTTTAATAGTTATTTTTTGCATACACAACTCCTTTGCTAACCTTCAATTATAACAATTTATTAGTATATTAACAACTATTCTACAGGAGATTTAAATTTAAGCAAAAAATTTGCCGCGTTCCTTAGCTCTATGCGAATAACGTGAGCATTAGAGATAATGACTTGGCGAATCGAGAAAAATACTTGTATTTTTCCGATGAGAGAAGCTCGGAATCTGCCGAGCAAAAGTTGACTAAATGTCAACTTTTGTGAGAGGGGAGAACCTGGTTCGATTCAGGTGCCAGTTTTTAAGCAAAAAAATTGCCGCGTCTCGGAATCGAACCAAGGACACAGGGATTTTCAGTCGCTAAGTTTGAAAAATTCACAAAAAATTGTAACACTTTATAATAAAGCAGAGACTTGCAAAACAGGATTTTATGTTTTATAATGTATTGTATAATTTTAAGATTTTTTAGAATTTACTGCAACAAAATTGCAACAAAAAGCGGATTGCGAGCAGAGGCTGAAGGGCTTGCGATGAGCAAGGCCGTAACGCCGTTTAAGGCGAGCAACCAAGAGAAAAGGAAGATGACATGGAAAATGAAATAATTATTTATCAGACAAAGGATGGGCAAACAAAAATTGATGTAAGAATGGAAAATGAAACTGTTTGGCTCACACAAGCACAAATGGCTGAGTTATTTGGCAAAGATGTACGAACGATTAACGAACATATAAAGAACATCTTCGAAGAAGGCGAATTAATTGAAGATGCAACTATCCGGAATTTCCGGATAGTTCAAAATGAAGGTAACAGGCAGGTTTCAAGAGACATTGCTCATTATAACCTTGATGTTATTATCTCTGTCGGTTATCGAGTGAAGTCACAACGTGGTACTCAATTTAGAATTTGGGCAACACAAACCCTTAAAGAATATCTCATCAAAGGCTTTACAATGAATGACGATTTGCTTAAAAAAGCTGGTGGTGGTAGTTATTGGAAAGAACTCTTAGAGCGTATCAGAGACATTCGCTCCAGTGAAAAGGTCTTCTACAGGCAAATACTTGACTTGTATTCAACAAGTATGGACTACAACCCTAAAACACCTGAGTCACTAGAATTTTTCAAAATAGTACAAAATAAGATTCACTATGCAGCGCACGGACATACAGCACCGGAAGTTATTGCTGAACGCGCAAATGCAGATTTACCATATATGGGAATGACTGTATTTGAAGGTGAACAACCTAAAAAGAGTGAAGTTGGGATAGCAAAAAATTATCTTAAAGAAGATGAACTTAGAACCCTTAACCGCCTGGTTTCAGCATTTTTTGACCTCGCAGAATTGCGCGCAGAGAATAGACAACCTATGTATATGAAAGACTGGGTAATAGAATTGGACAAATTTATAGAACTCTATGGCAAGGGCGTTTTGAAAAATGCAGGAAAAGTTAGCCACAAACAAGCTATAGCTAAGGCAGAACAGGAATATGATAAATATCGCAAACGCACAGCTGATGAACTTTCGGCAGTGGAGCGAGACTATATTGATAACCTCAAAAGCGCTCAAAA
>JAVBNU010000075.1:0-26323 GCA_031551265.1 Candidatus Gastranaerophilaceae bacterium | reverse complement strand
TTATCAGACTCATATTTGTGTAAAAGAACGTCAAGCCATACAGATATTGCTTTGCTGCTTTTATCATTGGAACAAGTCCTTGCGCATTTGCGGCTTTTCCCGGCAAAAAATACACCTGTACCTCACTGCCATCTGCTAATTTTACGTCCTGCAAATAAGTTTCAGGTTTATTTTTATGAAATTTATTATCTACATACATATATTCAAAATCGCGAGTATAAAGCCACGCCACGATTTTTGAGTTGACAACACCTACTATGTTTGCATTATAACCACCTGTGCAAGTGTCACTTACATTCGCCGAGCCTGTCCAAACCTTTTGCATATCTGAAATTACATATTTATTGTGCATAAGCGCACCGGGCATTGTATTATTAGGGTCTTTTTTTTCACTCAATAACTTTTTATATTCGGCAAAATCAACCTCATAATCTGTACGTACTGTGCCGTTTTCAAGTTTATTTATAACGTCAAACGTATGTGGGTACGTGTTGTTGCCTTTGTAATTTATGTCAAAAACCGCTCTTATCTGTACCCCTCGCTTTTGCGCTTTTAAAATTGCGTTTAAAATTTCAGGTTGGTTCTCAAATCCAAACAAAGCCATATCTAATGTGTTTTTAGTTTCGTCAATCATTTTAGCGAGAGCAGCACCTGCTTCAGTTGTATTACCGCTTGAATCGTACTTTTTCGCAGGATAAATAAAAAATAATTTGACATAACTATCAGATTCAACGTATTTACTGTCAATAAGTTTTTCTATTTGAAGTCGGTATTCTTCGTGGCGATATACCAGGTTTTCAGGTTTTATATAAGATGATTTAATGTCGAAATGATTTTTATTAAAAGAACCTGAACAACAATTTGCAGGTTTATACTTGGAAAATCTTGATTTTTTCACCAATTCCGCACTACTGCTCATCAAACCATATTCACAGGTTGGGCTGTGGTACTTGTTATTTCTATTGTTCAGCAAAATCAGATTATAAATTTGTGTTTTTTTGACATTAGATTTAATTTTTGTGATGTTTTCATAGTTTTGTAGCTGTTCGGCAATATTCGATTTTTTGTAGACTACTGCTAAACCTGATTTGAGCAGCTCTTGTGCATAATCCTTGTTGTTATATGTGATTGACATTATGTGGCGCCCGTAATCGTCAACTTGTTTTTCACCTGTGTAATTAACTTCAACTTGCTTGGATAACAACGCTTTTTTAGCAAATTCTTTGCCTAAATAACCAAGCCCTAACACATCATCTTGTGTCAAATCATAGTTATTCATTTGGTAATCAAGAGCAGAAGATGGCTTGACCTCAAAAGCATTTATACCATTGATTAATACTTTTTCATCAGGTTGAGCTTTGCCATCATTGTTGAAATCTAGGTATATTGTATTACCATTAATAACTCGCAAAACCTTATAAACATTTGCATTTTCAGCACTCGAACGATTTGAAAAGCAAAACACAACCATAAGTATAATCAGACAAAATATATAAGGTAATCTTTTAAACTTCAACTCTTACCGCTCACAACCAACTGTTTACTGCTCAAGCATACACAAAACCCGAGAAAAAATCCATAAAGCTCAATATTTTTCTGCTAACTATCTGTCACCATCACCATAATCGTCAAAATTGTCGCTGTTGTTTTTATAAGTGGATTTTATTCCGTTCTCCCTATTTTGAACCCGCTGCAAGCCTGATAAAATAAAGAATATGTAAATTTTTATTAAATTAGTATATAAAAAGCAAGCAAGCACTAGCAAATTTATTGATTTAGGGATTTTAAATAATCATAGCTTCAGACGAGTATGGAAATGATAATTAACTTAGATAAAAACATTAATACTAATAAAAATATGAGTTTTAAAGCAGGCATGAACGATGCTGTCAAAAGAATGTTTGCATATCTTTCTGCTCCAAATATAGAAGATTCATTTAAAACCGTCTACGGTGTGGATGCTAAATTCAACAATAATAGAGCTGCAGCTTGTTGTGCTGGCACAGTTGCAGATATTTTTAGCAAGCTTTCTGAATTTCTTGGTGTACCTTTTTCAACAGTTCCTCCTAAAATACGAATGTTTACACCCGGACAAACACTTATTGAGAATGTAGATGACGCAATCGGATTTTGCATTCCAAACAGTTGTTATGTTTTAAAAAATGAACCTGTTTTTGAGTTAAGGTCATTATTTTTTAACGATAAATACAAAACTTTCACAGATATTGACCGTTGTGCTGAAGAACATTATAGAGGTGGCTGGAGTTCATCGAACCATTTTTTACATACTCATATACACGAATGGGTGCATAATATTCATACAGATTTATTATACAGACTATTTGGATATGATGGAACTTGCCCAATGGCACTACAAAGATATAATTCACTAAATGGTCGCCATTATGACCCAAATCCTTTTATATCAGGGCTAAGTCATCAAATTAAGATGCAAAATATGTCTTACACTCCTGAAGCTTCAAAAATTATAAAAAAACAAATAAGCACTTATGCGGCTGGCGAGACAAATCCCCAAACTGGAAAATTCGTAGGCGGAAATCCAATGGAAGTTGTGGCTGAATTTATAACGAAAAAAGTTACAGAAGTACTTCATCCTGATACCTTAATGCCAACCCATAACCCTTTCTACTATAATAACAAAGAAGACTCTCTGTTAATTGATATTTTTTTGAAAGCTTGGAACGGCATTTTGCGGTAATTATTTCTTAAGCACCAACGCAAATAATGCCACTGCTAAGCATGTTCCTGCAATAGCTCCTAATGTTTTTAATATTGTTTCTGTTGTTATGCTTTGTTTATCAGAACCAGCAGCATTGGTACTTGCGCTATTACCAAAACTTTGCTTTCCGTAAGATTGCAGATTTTTGGCAGAAATATTAGGTGTAAGTGGGTGAAAATTATGATAATTAGTTTGTGAAACAACATTTACAGTCATTTTAATTTGCCCTCCTTTTTTATTATACCACAGGAGGTTTCAAACCGCTTGCTGCAATTTGAAACATAGATACATGCTTAACTGATTCAGCCATTGAGGCAATAATAGTAGCTCCTGATGTCGCTGCAGTAGTTCCTGTTCCAAAAATGCTAGCTGCTATAGTTGGTGCTGCGGGACCTACAGCAATTGCCAGCGCACCTACCCCAACTAAAATGCCAATATTTCTAAATTGTTCTTTTCTTTTTTTGTCTTTTATTTCTTTCGCCTTTATATCTACTATTTTTAAGAAGTCAGATAATGACTCTTGCTCTGCAGCCGGTAGCAATTTTTTGATCTCATTTGAAAGTTCAGGATCTTTCATTTTTGAATTTTGCATTGCATTATACACCAATGCTCGTGTATTAGCTTTTATACTAGCTGTATTTTGGTTAATCGCTGCAAGTTGTTCCGCAATGAAATATAATTCTTTATATTCTTTATCTTGCAGTGTTCTCATTTTATCAATATTTTTTGAAAGTTCTAACAATGTATAACTTTGACCTTCAATATTGATATTTATTTTTTCAAGAGTGGAGTTAACATTCACCAGCTCATTCCTTATATGTCTTCCCTGTGCATTAATATTATATTCATGGTCAACTATTACAAAGTTTGCGCTCATATACCTTGCCAACTCATTTTCATTCCATTTCTTGAAAATGATAGCCTCGAAAAATCTCATTTTTTCATTAGAAATTGATGAAAGGAGTCTATATTTATCTTTATCGTTCAATTTATGAGGTTCCGCATCTATCAATTCTAAAAATTTACTCGCAATATCAGGATTTGTTTGTATGGCTTCAATGCTCAAATTATGCATAAAAAACTCTAGTCTATTTTTATAAATATCTGTATTAATGGCTTCCAACATCAGTAATTTGCTTATAGCCTCTTGTTTATTTATTCCTGTATTAGTCAGCAAAACTCTTAAATTGGAATCATTTTTGTATCTTGCAACAAATTCTTTTTGCTCAATAGTATCTAAAATAGGATCATTAATTGTATCAAGTATCGTTCTATCAGCGCCTTCAGCTATTTTTGCATGCATCGAATACAATAATCTTATGTTGTTTGCAGTTACCCTATCCAATACAACTTTATTAAAATAATCTTGTGCTTCATTAACAATGCCTTGCCAAGATTTATCCATTCCCCAAGAGTTTCTGCTAACAAATTTACTAAATGAAAGAATTCTCGCAACTGTGTCTTCTGCATCAATTGGTGAACTTGAATTTATTTTTTCTTGTAAAATATTAAATATAAAAGAAATACTACTTTTAATTTGAACATTATCAGAGTTTGATAGAACTGTTTCTACATTACGCACAGGTTCAAAAATATTTTTTATGGTATTAGCTTCAAGTTCATTTTTTTCATCAACTAAGCATTTCAAAATATTATACACGTTTACTTCTATCTCTGTTGGATCTTTTGTATTTTTTGTTTTTGAAATAACTAACTGATAAAAAAGTTTGCTGTTAGAGCAGTCTCTTAGTATTTTTTTATGTTGTTGATTCAAGTCAGCTTCATTATTTAACAAATTGCTATAAGCTTGTTTTACCCGTTCAATCGGCTCAACTAAATCGTTAATTTTATTTTGTGTAAGAGAAACTATTTTATCGGCAGTAGCTGAATCACTGAATAATTTAATTAGCTTTTCTTTTTTCAATCTTTGGGTATATTTTTGTGAAGCACCAGCTCCTTCAATTATATCAATGAAAAAATCAGGTAATTTCTTGTTTTCAATTTCATACTCTTGCAATTCATCATAAAAACCACTGTTTAAAAGTCTTTCTGCGAAGACAGCATTGTTTCTTTGAGCATCAGTTATTATTTTGTTTACGAAACTGGCAGTAGTTTTTATTTCCTCTAAATCGCCAAACATCTCATATTTCATTGGCAGATTTGCGGGAGTTAGACTTGTTGAATTGTTTTTTTCTATTAAACAAGTGTTGCCAATCCTTGCTACATCACTTTCAAAAACTTCTTTTGGATTTGCTATAATATATCCGTCTTGAGTTTTTATTAAAAATTGAAGTTTACCATTTTCAATATCTGAGGGATTTATATTAGGATAGGATGCATAGGGTTCTCTTTGCACGACAACAACGCCCTCAGCGTCTTCAAAATGGATTTTACCTCTCAAGTTTACAGGGCCGTGCAACAATACATTTTGCCCTTTTGTATATATATTCCCAATAGTACCGTCACCTGTTACATCAAGCTTTTCTGAGGCAATCAAATTGCTAACAGAAGCACCCTCTCTAACCTCAACAGAACCACTTTCAATAATAACATTTTGTACAGAAGCATTATCCCGCATGTGAATGCTGTTTTTTACTTGGGCATCTCTTATTGTAGAATTATTTCGCATAAAGATATCATCAGCAGTAACAGTAGAATTTTTTGCTTTATCTTTAAGCCATGCAGTATTAGCCATAATATTGTCAGCTTCTGAATTGTCACCTAAAAAAATCCTAAATGTTGAAACGCTGCCTGCTTTTGCATTATCACCCAAATATACAAGATCTTCTGCTGTTATACTATCGGCTTTTGAATTGTCATATAAATCAACGACTTTTGAGATAGCAGTACCTAATTTTGTTTTCTCAGCAAGCGTTATCATAGTTGGCACGTTCACTCGATAATGTGTTGCATCATCGCCTAAATACTCTTTTTCGTTTACATTTGTACTTTTTCGTAGTTGCATTAGCTTAGAATGCAGATTATTAAATTGAGTGATACTGAATACATTGGCATTGTCATTTGCAAAATCTGTCTGATCATCATATATTCTGAACGAATTTGAGCCAAACCTAATATTTACTGTATCACAATATGTATGATTACAATTAGTCGAAAACCTAGATAGTCCTCGAGTTGTCTTTGTTGAGGACATTTCTTGTAAATAATTTGATTTTGTTCTGTGCGCAGGGTAAATATTTACTAGCATTGGCATTCCTTCATATTATAAATTTATCTTAACAGAAAATCTTTGTTTGTTTATTAAAAAAGGTTCTTCTATATTGTTAATATTTTGCGCTGTCGCAAAAATTGTACACCCATTATCTGTACAATCAAGCATAAAGGCTTTTAAAAAGCCATTAAGTTTTGGATTGTAATGTGGTGTGTCGTAATCTGTAGCTATCTTATCAAAATTGGGGATGAATATTATAGTTCGTTGACCGGTTCTTTGATAGTTAATGGCAGCATTGCTTTTTATTGTTTTTAGATTTTCTTCAAATCTACTATTACTACTACTTTCCAAGGAAACAGTATGAAAGTTATTACTATATTTATCCTGTAAAATTTGCTCACCTAGAGCTTTTGCAATCTGTTCATTTTTTTGAGGGCTTGAGCTATATAAAAGCACTGCGTTTGGCACTTCTGTTCGCCAGCCATCTTTTTTATTCAACTGATCAACTGCAAATGGATTGACAACATTTTCCACCAATTTATCTAATATATATTGTGGCAATTGACACCGTGATAAGCCTCGATTTTGCTGTTGTTTTATAGCATTTTGTATAGCCTCTTCTCTTTTTCGCGACTCTTCACGCGCTTTTTCAAGTTCTTTCTTCAATCGTTCTTGTTCGGCTTCTTGTTGACGGAGCTTTTCAGCACGAGCCTGCGCCTCTCGCCTCTCCACTGCTTTAATATCGGCTATACATTTTTTTACCTCAGCAACATGCCTTTCCGGTGCTTGAGTAAATACATAGGTAAAAAAACCATATCTGCTAACAAAATTACTTACAGTAACGTCATCATGGTTTTTATATTGCATAGCATCAATGTATTCCCTATCTGTGTAATAATTTCCATTGACAATCTCGCCCTTAAAAGCAACTGATTTTTTTTTATGACAGGATAAATTGTTAGTATTAAATTCTTTTATCCTATTTTGAAAATTTATTCGATTGTTTGTAATAATCAAACTCATTCCCCTTCTTTCTTGGCATTATAATAGTATTTTGCTCCAACAATAGTTGCACCAACTGCCGCACCTAATAATATACCTAACAGTGTTTTAGTTGTGATCGATGAAGTTAATTCTTTGGTAAATTTATCTAGGAAAGTCATTTGTATTTTCATGCGTTCTTGTTTGTATTGATTAACTTGCATTAGATAATCTAGCTCATCTGCATCAAGATTTTTAATTGGGATGGCTGCTAAGGACTTTTCACGCAATTTAAGTAGATGCAAATATCTTCCTGGACTGCTTTTATAACGTGGAGCAGATTTTTCTATAAAATCTTTAATTTGTTGCTTAGCAAAAACTATAAAATTTGGTCTTGCATTTTTTTTAAAATTATGTGTAGTAGCCCAAGCCGCAGTACCTCCTCCTGCAATTGTCGTACCAGAAACAATCCCAGCATCATAAAGTATTGTATGCTTCCTTTTTGATACTGGTAAGACAGGTACATTTTTTTGAGCATTTATTTTTGCTAATGTTATGTCTATCAATGACGTTGTCACAGTTATTCCTTATTTTTTAAATATTCATCATAAGTTACACCATTACTCATAAGCTCAAAATCTGCTTTGAATTTATTCAAAGATTTTTGTGTCAAATCCGGATTTGTCGATTGAATAATAGAAAGCAAATCATTCTGTGAAACTAATCTTTTTTGTTTTTGAGCTTGTTTTTTAGCTTTTTCTGCAATTACCTCAATACTTGAACAAGTATATTTTTCATTACGTTCTTTTGCTTTTTGATCCAACATTTCAGCCACACGATAACATTTAACCGTTTCATCTGTTAAGCCATCAAGATAATATTCCAGTATATCTTGAATATCAGTTTTTACAGGAGGCTCTAAAGCAGTTTGCACTGCAAATCTTCGTCTATTTTTAATAAATGCTTCTTCAATATTTTGAGGGTGATTTGTTGTGGCAATCAAAGTTATTCCAAGATTTGAGCAATTATTCAAAAAGGTCTTAAGAAAAGCATTTGTAGTTGCATTATATCCTCGTTTATCCTCTGCTAATGCTACACCATCAAATTCATCTATAAATACTATACTTCGTTGTCCTTTTTTGTTAAATTCTGCTGAAGCTTTTTGGGTAATCGCCTCAAGATTTTTTACAACTTCTTCAGATTTTTTATTTGATAAATCATAAAAATTAGGGTGATTATAATCTTTATCAAGGAAAGACTTTTCAGCTTGAAGTGCTTGTTCGGCTAAAGCAATGGCAGTTGTTGTTTTACCGTTTCCAGTTAATCCATATAGTAATACTCCATTAGGGACATTTTCACATATTTCAGGATTTGTACGGCTTTTAATAAATGGTGATATAAACGCTTCATTTAAAGCTTTTTTGTCTTCAGAGTATCCAGCTATTTTTCCTAATCCGATTCCTCTTTTTTCGTCTAAAGCTTTTGTGTTGTATTTTGAATTTAATGCATTGATTCTCTCAGCTTCGGCTATGGCTTCAATATTTTTTTGCATTGCAGCTTTGTTTCTAGCATCTGCTTGATCCATTGCGGCTTGCGCTTGTTTTTTATTTTCTTCAATCTTCTTTTTTTCTTCTTCGAGGCGTTTATTTTCTTTTTCTAACCTTTCAGCTTCATCTTGATGGAAATATCGAGCTATACCGCCAAAACCACCAGCAATTGCGCCACCAACTGCACCCACTGCGGTTGCTGTGGCAGTCGGAACACCAAGGGTAGTACCAAGAGTACCTAAATCAACGGTTCCGCCAACTTGTGCACCACCTGCCGCACCTGCTGCCGCACCTGCACCCATACCACCTACTAAATTGCCCCAAAATGTCGCCCCAAAAGCAGGACTGTATGAATTCTTATTGATAAAGCTATTACTTGATGATCTGATTTCATGCCTTAAAGAATTATTAAGTGTTAGTTTGTGAGTACTGTTGTAATTATTCACATTGCTAGATTTATTTTTATTACGGGACTGACCACTTGAAAATGATATATTATCTATACGAACCATTTTTCTTACCTTCTTTCATTTTTTATTACACAGTATATTAATATTTTGCTAAAAACGACACATTACGATTATTTAATAACATGTAAAGAAAAAAAGTTGCTAGATTTTGCCCATTTTTTGTTGAAATTGTAACACTTTGTAACACTTTGAACGAAAAATTAGCAACTATTTTTTATCACGATTTTTATGTGGATATAATAATAAAAAGCAAAAGGAGGTTTTTGTGATAAGACCCATAAGTTCATGTAAATTTACGACATTATTGTCCACCCTTAATGGCATACCTAAAGATAATCAAATCGCATCTTTTAAAGGAATTCTTGATAATCCTGAATCTCAAAGAATTAAAGGTAAAGATGGCAATACCTATATAGTAGAGCCTGGCGGAAGGTTGGTGATTGTAAATAAAGACAAAAATAAAGGTAGTGTAAGAGATACTTTGACTGCAGGTGCTGGTGGAACTGCTGCAGGTGTTACTGGGACAAAAATGTTAAATGACAGTCAGCATAATTCTGCGAGTAATAGCGGGCATGATGTTACTGTTTCACCTCAAGGACATTCAGCACAAGACAATGAGATTGAACAACAAGACAATACAGCACCAATCAGTGATGCAAAAAATAACACAGAGACTATTCCCGATTCAGATTATGATGGTTTCGATGACGATGACTCACCTGATTATGATGATCCTGATGGTGGTATGTTTTAAAAATATTTTAGAATTGAAAGAAATGGAATTTAAAAAATGCAACCAGTAAATATGTTCAACTATCAAAACCCTTATTATCAATATCAGAGGCAACCATATCCAGCTCAAATGCCACAACAATATGTGTCATATCCACAGGTGATGCAGCCTGTTGCACGTCCAGTTTATCCGATTTATATACCTAGGCCGGTACAACCCACTATTATCCCAAGAGACACGTACCAACCTGTATATAGAAGTGATGGAACAATAGATATGGATGCAACAGACAAAAAATATCGTCCTGATTTATTTGATGATGAAAGAAAAATTGAAAATGAAAAAGAATTTAACGCTACACTTTATAAGAATGGTAGATTTTTGCAATTAGCCAAATATGGCTATTACGGCAATCGTGAAAATATCTATAACAAAATTAAAGACAATAATGACTTTAAAGAACTTATAAACTCAAAATATTTTGCTGATGCGGAAGGTTTTTTAAAGCTTTTAGCAACAATGGAAGAACTTGAAGGAAAAAGAGCTGACGCAGTGAAGATTAAGAGTATAGCATTGATAGACCCTCCACCGCCAGATTTTTCATCCTTGGATATTCCTGATTATTTGAGGCTGCTTAATAATTTTACGAAATCAAATGCTTCAGATGACTTAAAAAGGTATTACATAATTACGCAAAGCAGCGAGCTTTCACCATATTATACTAGATTAAATAAAATAAACTCTTCAACAGACATAGTAAAAACGTTGACTGAACTATATCATTTTACGTAGCATCAAATTAATCACCAAGTGGCCATTTATCGTAAAGTTCGTCTTCACGTTCTTGGCTTCGGCTAAAAATACCACCCCTTGTATAAGAGTCGTATTCATCGTTGTCCAAATTTGTTCTTGGTTTTGCAGGTGGTTTTACACCAAGTTCTGTATCTTCAATTCTTTGTAGCCATTCCAAAGTATCACCTAGGTTATCAGGTGTTAGTTTTTTCTTCATAAATTGAGGTACAGCATTAAATCTTATTATAGCAAGCTTATCTTTAAATTCTAAGTCAGTTCTTTCAGCCCTGAAGTCACCATTTGAGGAATAGTAAAAATTAAAATACTTCATCTTTTCAGCTTGCAAAACTTCTTTTTCTTCAAAGCCTTCTCTAATTGCACGTTTTTTATCAGCCTCGTTAATAGTGCCGAAGTTGACAAAGTTGCAGGTTTTTACCTGAATTCCCGATACTTTCATGTCCCATTTCCTCAATAAATCCGTTTATTTATTAAAGCAAAAATTACCTTAATTTGCAAGCCTGCTGATGAATTTGTGGTATTTACCAGCGATTCCATTCGTTGTTTTTTGTTCGTGCAGTTCCTGTTTTTCTTTTGACATAGGGGTAATCGGCTTGCCCACTAACTTACGAGTTATGATGTCGGTTGCTATCGTGTTCCAAAAAGCAATGTGCATTGCGCCAGCCAGAGAGTTGTTGTATTGCAGCCTGAATATATCGTTGAACAAGTCCATGAGGCTTAATTGTACTGCCATTCTCATGATGTTTTGTACGAATCTCTCTCTACCCTTTTGAGAAGCTTGGTCTTGGCTTTTGGTCTGTTTCAATGTAAGGATATAGTCATCGAGAACTACAAAGTACAGAGTAACCATTGATACTATGTTTTTTGTCATTTTGCCTATTTTTGAGTTGTCGATAGCAGAGTTAGAATTTTTGTTGAAGGCTGCCCTAACCGAATTTTCCATATACTTAGCAAATTCTTTATCATCCAAATTCGGTGCTTTACGTAGATAGTTTTGATATGCAGTTGATAGCATTGCTAACTCATCAGATGGCTTTTTACTGTCTCCAAGAAACTTAGCAATATTGTTACCTATTTTTGTTTTGCTGACTTGAGCAACCGTTAATACAACGCTTGACACTAGCTTATATGGTATCAATGCTAGGTCTTTAACCAACCTGAAGGGTACGAAAACCACCTTAGCAACCTCAATTAATGGTACTTCCATGTTTGTGAATGGGATTTTAACTAACTTATCTATTTTATTGAACCTATAAACTCTATCACGAAGTATATCTGTCTCATGCGCTGTAATAGTGCGTCTGTATCTTTTAGCTAAACTGCTAAACTCTGTATCTTGAATTTTACCTATGAAAGCTTCCATATCTTCAGCATTAACATTTAATTTTACCTTAAAATATTTATCTATCCAATTGTCGCGTTGTTTTAAAATATTCTTACCAAAATCTGTTTTTAGAATTTGTTGCTTACCGTACCTACACGCAAAACCACCGATTACACTAGCTGCAACGAATATCATCGCATTTTTTAGCGTTAGTAGGTGCTTCCGTTGATTTTGTTGCTCTTGTGAGTCTAACCAATACAATTGTTCGTTATTTTCTCGGTGCAGGAATTGATTTATTGAGGTTATATTTTTAAGTCTTTGAGGTTGTGGTGGTAGTTTTTCAGGAATTAAGTTTTTACCAACTGCTAAACGTGAACCACTCTCAACTATTGCGACCGTTCCAGTTGTTATAACTGGGGCTACTCTTGGAAAGGTATTTGTGAGCCTGTCAAACGTATTTAATGTTCCATAAGTGCTATAAGCTGTACCACCAGCACGTATGAACTCTTGTGTCAAACGTTGATTTGCACTAGCTTTAGCTTCTTTTTTTGTCATACCATTACGTAATGACATATTATACACATCTATAGCAAGGAAAAATGCAGGTACTAAACCTGTCACCAAGCGATTTAAAGACCGTTCCACAGGTGTACTATAGTTGCCTGTCTTTTTACTCATATAGTTTCGTAGTAGTTCGTCTGTCTGTTTTACAACCAATTCTTCAAAATCATCAGGTCTCACACCATTGTTTTTAGCAAGAATCTCACCATAAATTTTATTGACTTCTTCTAACGCCCCACGTAATGACTGTACATTATCACGTAACACCTTATTATTACGGTGCTTCTGCAAGAACTCTGCATTACTCCATTTTTCTAATGTTAGATTTTTCGGAAATTTCTTAGCCAAACCACCAACTACACCACCGTACAAATCCTTCCACATACCCGTGAACGGGTATAAGAAACTATTAACAAACTTCTGCCCCATGGACTCATCATGAATAGCTTTTCCCTCAAAAACCTTATTGAATACGTCTGTAGGTATGTCTTTCTCAAGATTTTGAATAAACTTACCGTACTTACTATTGAGAAACTTAACAACGTCATCATAATGATTAATAGCAACTCTCTTGCCACCACCAAAAGCACTTTCAATCCCTTTAAAACTAACCTGATTTTTTGCAGCACAAGACTGCTGACCCCAGTCAGCATTTGAATTGAGGCTATTATAGCTATTTGGGTGTACTATCTTCATTAAAAACCTTTTTACTTAAAATTATTAAGCATGGTGAAGAACTAAAATTGCTTTAAAGGCATTCTGTAGTATGAAAACTTTACATTTTTTAATAGTTGTTAATCTTCCCACTTTGAAGATGTAGGAGCTTCTTGGAAAGTTAGACTGACCTCTTGTAATGTTGCCGGAATTCCATCCTGAAACATTTCAATACCACAGTTGTTATCTAAATCAAGGTTGCAGCATTGCCTAAGGTCAAAAGTTTTATTTTTTATCAGCTTAATAAACTCAAATGCACTTAATTTGTGTGTTATATCCCTACCTGCAGGCAAACGATAAAAACCTTTTACATTATATTTTGTGCCACAACAAGCGCAAATGATGTTGATACCTCTACTTTTAATTTGCTCAATCTTATCAAAATTGTTGATTTCCTGCTCTTCATGTTGGCATTGCGGGCAATAGATGTAGACGACCACTGCATTGGAAAGCATTTCAGCTTTTGTGTGCATAGATTTATTCATAATTTTACCTCCTTTTTGTAAATATATGTTCACACTCACGGCTTTATTTTACCACCTTTATGATTTTATTTCCTACTTTAATATGGATAAAGTTATAAAACTTAATATAGCTCCCCGTTCTTCAAGTCCAGCACGTATATAGTGATGTAGAATTAAAAATGAGGTGGACTATGATTGATGCTGATAAACTTAATAGACAAGTACGAATACTGATGCTGCACAAAAAAGTAAAATACGCAGCGTTAGTCAAGAGATTGAATGAAAAATACGGGTACGACAAAGGCATAGAAAACCTGGCTAGGAAAATCAGAAGAGGCACTATCCCACATATTGAATTGCTTAAGGTTTTCGATGTACTTGGTTATGATTTTGAACTTGTCGAGAGAGAAAAGGAAGTATAAAAATTAATTCAACAATAATTCAACTTTTTTATAAAAAGTCATAAAAAATGATTGAAAATTACGAAAAGTTACAAAAGCCAAAATAGTCAAAACTTTTATTCTATAAAGCTTTATGATACATTGTAGAAAATGGCGAAAAGGCAGGCTCACAACTCATACCCGTGAGGTCGTCAGTTCGAATCTGACCTGTGCTATTTTTTTATGTTTCAATTTTTTAAAACTGGAAATATCTGTCGAAATCTACATCATCAAAACTGCACAGCAGCTTGAACACTTCATCATCTTCGTCCATGCGCTGGAACTTATATTCATCGAACTTCCATAATTTCGGATTTATTCCTCTGACTTGTACAATATCTTTATCATGCAGAATTTTAAGTTTCTTTTTAACAATTTCAGAGGGTATATCTAATAATTTAGACAACTCAACAGCCGAAATTCCATCAGCATGTGAACATTTTTCGGGAGTTAAAAACATTAATTCGAGCCCGATTTTTTTGAGCTCTGTGTCTTCATTTTCTATGTCGTACTCGTACATAATTTTATAATAGCTGCCTTTAACAAAAATTCAATACTCTTAAAGCAGTATGTGAGTGGAAATTAGTCATAATCCCATACATAAATTTGCCCGCAATATCTGCAAACAGCATGGGTATTCATAAAAGCCAAATCAGGAATAAATTTATAGCCGTCAACAGTTATAACAATATCACCATCAGTATTATATTCCTGCTTAAACCTGCGCTCACCTCTATAGTCAGGACTGTACATAAGCTCAAATTTATCAACCGAATTACATTTTTTACATTTAAACATTATTCTTCTTGTTCTTTAGCTTTTTTGGCAAGTTTTTTAGCGGCGCTTGCGCCTGATGAATTGCGTAAATCGAGTTCTTTATACCAGAGAGTACACGCAATCGCTCGAATTGGCAGAGTAAAACCGATAACAATACTAATTATTGTCATTTTAGTAACCGCACCCGCAACCATTTCGGCTGTTATCGCAAAGCTAGAGCCAAAATTCTGTATTATCGTATTTATCGGTACCAAAAACAATTCATTCAACGGCATGTTATTTATCAAAGCGATAACAGGCGCATTCAAATCTTTAGTCATATTACCCGCATCAAGCAGCCAATAAATCACCTCCGGCACAATTATATATGTGAATAAATACAACAAAAGCAATAACAACGCTGTGTTCCAAACATTACCCGGTACGATTTTGAAACCTCTGACAAGTGCGTCAATCGCTGAAAATCTATCATCAGCAGCAAAAGCTTGCAGCACAAGACAAGAATATATAACAAATGCGATTAAAAGCGGCGGGAAGCCCAAAACCGAATACGCAATCGACAAAATCAAAATCAACAGAAAATATTGCTTTTCTCTGTACTCGATAATCGAGTTATAAGCTCTTACAGGCTTCAAAAGTGTGTCTGTCGCGACCAAATCCAACGCAGCGGAATTAAGCGCAACCATCGCAACTATATAATCGTAAAATGCCTTGCATAAAATAAAAAATCCCGGGACTAGTAATATTAGAAAAATGAGAAAAGTAATTAACGGGCTGTTAAATAAAAATACATAATCACCATCTGGAGTTTGTGTTCCAACAGACAGCCAGTAACTTAAACCGATATTCCAAGCACACCCGACCAAAACCCCAAGAACAGGGAACGCCATATACCGCAAGAATTTCGGCAGATTAAGTACGTACAACTTAATTGCCCTGAAAAATATTTGCAACACTCTGACACTCATATTCTCATTTTTAGCCATATATCTCTCACCATTTTTTTATACTATTATAATAATATTATTATGGCTGAAATAAAAGAACTTTTAAAAATATTTACGAAAGAGGACTATGCGACCAATGTCGATTTGCATGTCCACTCTTGTTATTCTGACGGGATAGAGCACCCTGAGGCGCTCGTGCAGCAGGCAAAAGAAAAGGGTTACAAACACATTGCAATATGCGACCACAACACCGTAAAAGCCTACCACGAGACAAACATCCTCAACGAAGAAATTGTTATCCCGGCCGTTGAATTTGACTGTTGGTTTCATGGCGTTTTAATACACGTTCTCGGGTATGGAATTGATGTGCACAATGAAGAGCTTTTGAGCTTATGTGCAAAAACAAAGCGCGAAACCGAAGTGGATATAATAAGATTTTTCTCATACAGAGATCCCCGAAAAGTAATCCAAGCCATCCACAACGCAGGCGGCATAGCCTCGCTCGCGCACCCGGCATGCTGTTGGTGCTTTTATTTAGACGGGTTTGTAAAAAAATTACAAAACATGGGGCTGGATGCTATCGAAGCCTATTATCCATACAAACGTCACCGCGGGATAATAAAATTCCACCTCGCAAGCACGCCACTAAAACTGGCTAAAAAACACAACCTCCTGATCACAGGCGGCACTGACAACCACGAAAAGATTTAAGATTTAATGGTGTTAGGGAACCCACCTTACAGTTTTTTGGTATGTTCCAAACTCTCTGTGAACACGCAAACCGTTCAGCTTTTTTGGTGCGTGTGACGCACCTGCTTCTACTGATATAAAAATTTTATCGATGGGTTGGATGAAAACGTCCAACCCATCCTACATTTACTGCCCAACACACACGTCATCCCGTGCTTGACACGGGATCTTTCCGGTTAGAAAATAAATGCTACGCTGAAAAGATACCGGATATTTTCTTTCAGAAAATTCCGGTATGACAAAATATTAAAAGGTGGGCAAAAATACCCCAATCTACAGAACAAAATGACATAACGTAATGGTGGGTGAAACGCACCCTACCTTAATACACAAGTAAAAACGACTTGAGCTTGCGGGCGGTGTTGTCTTTGTCGGAGATAATTTGAATATCTTTGTAGTTGAGTGATGTTGAGCCACCACCATCGAAGCCCATTGCTTTTTCGAGTCCTAGGGACATGCAAAAGTCTTTTAATTCATCAAGTGTCATGGGATTTTTTGTAGTTACTGCGATTAGGAATACGTCGCCGTCTTTTATGCCGATGGCGCTGCGGGCGGCTTTTTTGGTAACGGAGATTGAGTCGCGCACGACTTTTTCGCAGTCTTTTACGAGAAAGAACTCGTTTTCTGCTTTGTATTGAGGCACGAGTTCAGGGCCGGCTTGCAGTGAGTGCATTAGGTACCAGCCTTCGGGGATTGGATCGTTGTGTTGTGCTATGTCGTATTTCTTTTGTGTTCCTGATTTGAGGATGCGAAATTCTGTGCGATTATAAATTGTGTCTAAATGCGGTATCAACTCAGGATTCGATGTTAAATTTTCATTTTCTCTCGGGTCTGCAATAATTTGTCCGTATCGTGTGACGAAAGATGTTGTTTTTTTGTTTTTTGGGTCGAAAAAACCTGCATTGAAAACGAGTTTTGCTTTTGTTGTCTCAAAGACAGTTTGGTTAGTTTCCGTGCCGACCACAACATAGGGTTCAAGTTTAAGCTTGCTGTCTTTTGTGTTCAGCTCTACTACATAGACGCCTCTTTTGGGCTCTCTAACACTTATATCCGGTTGTCCGAGTTTTATTCTTGCCGGAGGTAGTGGTATTGCTCCTTGGCCGGGGAACATGCCGTATGCATCTATGCGTGCTTCATCGCCGCCGAATGTAAAATTGAATCCCGGTCCAAAAGCTTCGGCTTTCAACCCTAAAATACAAGTCAATATAAGTACCATGATTAATAAATTTTTTTTCATAGTTAATTAAATATCCTTAATAACTTTAGCGAGACATATTGCCATGAATACCATAAATGGGTGGATAGTTGATGTAACCAGTGGGCTTAGTATGCTTTTTTCTGCCAGCATATCAACCATTGGCAGGGTTATATAATATAAAAAGGTAATGCCGATTGCAACGGTAAACCCGATTAGCCTTTGTTCTCTTGGTTGGGAAAAGCCTAAAATACAGCCCAGTATTGCAAAAAGTATGCACATGAACGAGTGAAAGTATCTTTGCAAAAATTTGTTTAAGATATCGTTGAACTCGTCGTTCAATTCTTCCTGTTTTAGTAGTTTCATATATCTGATTAGTTGTTTGTTTGTCAAATCGCGTTCACGTTTTAGCTTAAAATTGGATAATTCGTATAATATGCTTGCTTTATCTGCTGCTAGGACATTTTCGTTTTCAAGGGGGGTTATGGCTTTGTATATTCCATTTTCGTCAATAGTGTATTTTTTGCCGCTCATGACAATCAGCTCGTTTTCTTTAATTTGGGCATGCTCACCAATGACAAGTTCTTGCAGTACAGCTGCATCGTTATAATATTTGCTTGAAAAATTCATAATCACCGGCTCTTTTACGCCGTCAGTGCCGAAATCAGGTAGTATGACTATTTGGAGCGGGTGTCCAGTCTTATCTTTAATTACATAAACGAAGTTTGAGCGGTTGCTTTCGTCTTTGAGCTGCATTAATTTGTTGCAGGAAAACGGGCTCAAAATATCGCTAACGTACAGGCATATCATTGTCACAATAATGCTTAGTGCGATTACCGGGGCGAGTATTCTCCAAAATGAAAGTCCGACTGAGCGAAAAATTGTTAACTCTGAGTCTTTGCTGAGTCTGTCGAAAGTGAATAGTGACCCTAAAAAAATACCAATCGGAAGGGCTTTGTCCATGATTTTTGGAATTTCAAAGGCGAGCAGTTGAATCGCGACTTCGATGGTATACGAGCCTTTCATTGTTCGTTGAATTATTTTAAGCATCGTTTCAGGTGCAATCCATACGATTGTGAACAACAAAATGCATACTAATGTTGCGAGCATGACCTGATTAAATATGTATTTGTCGTAAACTTTTATGCGCATTAGAGTTGGAAGTCCTTTCCTAAATAGAACTCTTTCGCTTCTGTATTTACAGCGACATCTTCGCTGCGGCCCTCAATTCTTATTTTTCCATCGAAAATTATATAAGCGCGGTCGGTAATAGATAAAGTTGCTTTGGGGTTATGGTCTGTCATGAGAACGCCTAAGCCTTTTTCTTTAGATAACTTTTTAATATTTTCTTTAATTTCCTGGATTGCAATCGGGTCAATACCGGTGAAGGGTTCATCAAGCAATATAAACTCAGGACTTGCCGCCAGAGCACGTGCAAGTTCTACACGACGACGTTCGCCGCCTGATAGCGACAGGCCGGGCATGTCGCGTAATTTAGCGACCCCAAACTCATGCAATAATTCCTCAAGCTTGTCCTTCTTCTCTTTGGGATTGAGCTTTTCATTCATTTCAAGAACCAGTTTGATATTATCTTCAACAGATAATTTCCTGAAGATTGACGCCTCTTGAGGCAAATAACCAACACCAAGCCTGGCACGTTTATTCATCGGCATTTTGGTAATTTCAGTACTATCTATAAAGATTCGTCCCTGATTGGCTTTTACCAGTCCTACAATCATGTAAAAAGTAGTGGTTTTTCCGGCTCCATTCGGCCCTAAGAGCCCGACAACCTCTCCTTTATTAACTTCGAAACTGACATCATTTACAACAGTTCTATCGTTGTAAATTTTTACTAAATTTTGCGCAACTATTTTCATCTTTTTTCCTTTTCCAATAACTTAATTATATCTAAAAGAAAAAAAGCGAACAATTATTGTATATATTTATTAATATTTAGGCAAGTTTATATTTTTGTTTCAAATAATATTCCCAAGTTTTTGTGGGGTCAGGGAAGTCCTGACTTTGATTCATGTAATCCGAATCACTGTAATCTGCCTGCTTTGATGTGTAATGCTCGTTTTTGTTTGTGTCACTCATAATTTTTCACTTTCACGTTTACTAATTCGGCCATAATTGAACAAAAAATAATACTATTTTTCGTTAGCAACAAAGCTGAATATATTTATCCATTTCAAAATCATAGATGTAATACTATATAGATATAAAAACATCCGTGAGTGTTGAATTTCAAATTTCGACAAAAGATTAATGAAATTTTACAAAAGGTTTATGCTATTTTGTATTTCTTTTTGAGATAGTATTCCCAATCTTTGCTTGAATCAGGGAATTCCTGAGGTATATCCGTATAACTTGTATTGTTATTAGAGTTTGGGTTTTCTAATTTTTGCATGAACTCAGGAATTTTATTTTTAATTTTGTTCCACACTTCAGGATTCGATTTTTCTAAACGGCTGAGACTTTTCATGAGGTTATCTTTGTTTTTGCTGAAATCTTCTTTGAACGCTTCGGCGTTTTGTCCATTGCCAAGCTTGCCGGCAGTTGTTGCGTCCATGAAATCTGACAGGGTTTGCGGGTATTTTTGAGCAATTTTGTTCAAGCGCTCCATTGAAGTACCTTCTTGCAAGTCTTTTAGCGCTTGTGGGATTTCTGCGTCTGATAAATTATTGGTTAATATTTTTAGCTGTTCGGGATTTGCTTTTTCAAGACTGTCGAGGCCTTTTTTAAGCTCTTCCATTCTTTCATTAGGCTTGTAGTGTTTTTTTTCATCGTATTTGGCCCATTTGTCTTTGAAAGCTTGTTCGATTTGTTTTTTAACGTTTTCTTCGTTTTCTTTAATTATTTCTTTGGCGAACTTGAATTGTTCATCGCGTGTCATGCCGCCTTCTTTTTTCATTGCGTCGTCAAATTCGGTTTTCATTTTGTCCGATAAAACGCTTGTATCGACGGTTGAAGGGTTTTGAATCAGGTTTTTTATTGCGATTGAGCGCTCGCCAATAGTTTTACCTGCCTCAGCCCCTTTTTTCTTGGCTTCGTCTTGTCCGAAGCCCATAGAGCCGACTCCCCAAGCGCCGCCAATCATTTTTGCTGTATCTAATGCGCCTTTTATGCCTGCGTCTCGTGCCTCTTTGCGAATTTTGTCATCATCACCCATCATCAAGCCAAGAATTTTTCCTTCGGGTGTGCTTTGGGGCTCTTTTTGAGGCGCAGCCTGCGGCGTTTGCTTTTTCTCTGTGGCGGTATTGGCAGGTACACTGCGTACAAACTCGTCTTGTGTTTTGCTCTTGTTTAAAGCCAAAGGAGCAGAAGTGCTGTCGCTGTTCTGCATTACACTCGACCCTTTCGGGGGAACGATTGGCTTGTATGCTATTTTATTAGTATCAACCATAGTAATTTTCTTTCATTAATTATCTGCGTCTGTATACTTGCTGATTGGTTTGATATCTGGGTTGTTGATAATAAGTATTGCTGGCTCGCGTCGTTGTTGACTGCGGCTGTCGGTAATTTGTTACGTTAGCTCTGGTATTTAAGCCGTTATTTGATGGTGGTTGATAACGCTCGTGACCGTTGGAGTCTTTACCTAAATATGTATATCCCTGTGCGACAAGTTTTTGGCCTGCTTGTGAAAGGTTTTGTGTGGCTGTGCTTGCTGCCATAGATGTAGTCTTGTCATTAGCAGATGATTGCTGTGATTGGCTTGTTGCTGCGCCAGTTACGCCTGAAGGCTGGCTTGAGTTGGCGTTAGGTGTTTGTGCAGTTCCTGCGCTTTGTACGGGTGTTTTGGAATAAACAGGTCTGCCCTGGCTATTATTTCCAATGTAGTGATAGCCTTGAGACACCATATTGTTGTGTACGTCTTGAGACACATTCGCTGGTTTTGGATTAGCAGTGGTTGCGTTTGCCGGTTGCTGTGATTGTCCTGATGCAGCGCTTGCTGAAGTCTGTTGCTGTGATTGGCTGGTTGCTGCGGCGTTTGTTGACGCTGTTGATGTAGATGGCTGATTATATGATGCCTGTTGTATATTTGACTTGTCGCTTGAGGCAGTGTTTGCTTGTTCTGATTTTGGTTTCCAGTTTGCTGGAGCCGGTGGTAATTTTGAGCCTGCTACTGTTTGTTTTGGCGCGAAATTGCTTGGAGCTTTTTGTATTTTTCCTGAATTTACGTCTTGTACAAATTGTTTCATATCAGCAAGTGCTGCAGCCTTGTCTTTAGGTCCTTCAATTTTACCTTTGTAGTTTGGCGCATCAATGTATCGCATGTTTTCGGTAGTTGCACCCATTTGTATGCCGTCGCCTTTTAATTTATAAATATTGGTACCCTCAATTTTTCCGATTGCCGGTCCATCAATGGCAGGGTCATTTGAATCCTCAACGTCTGCGTGTGTTACGGAGCTTGGTCTGTCATTAATCTGATATTCGGCTTTTTGGTTGTATTCCTGACATTCTGATACAACATTTGCTAAATCAGGATTAACCTTGTTTTCTTGTGTGGCATCCTTTTTGTTCGCGGTTGTTTTATTGCCGTTGCCAAGACCCAGCCATGAGTTCAGACCATTGCTGACTTTTTCTGATACGCATGTCTTTGCCATTTTGTCTGATATCTCAGGATATTTATTGAGTGCAGCCAGTCTTTCAATGTCGTTGCTGCATTTATCCAAATCATTCAAAAGTTCTTTGCTTCTTTCAGGTGTCATATTGTTGGCTATGATTCCTGTTTGTGCGCGATTTTGATTAATTCTGTCAATACCGTCCATCATCTTTTGGAGTCCTGCATCGGTTTTGAATTCAGGCATTTCAGCGCCCACTGCTGCGTGTGCTTTTGCAAGTTCAAGCTGATTTCTCATGTCAGTCTGGTTTATGATTTCTTTCATGTATTTATCGCGTAGTTCCTGATTATTTTTCAGCGCCCCGCTTTCGCGATCTCTGTTGAAATCATCACGTAATTTATTTGCATCACTTGTATTAAATTTAGTTTGACCATCGGCAGTTGATGTTTTTGTAATAGTGTTTGGTAACTTAAGCAAATCGACACTCTCAGGGTCAGAGGTGGCCTTGAAAGCTTGGTCTATATAGGTACTATTTCTTTCTGAATTTTCTTTCGCTGCTTCTCTCAGTGGTGAATTAGCACTAATTGTATCGATACCCTCTTTTAGTGCTCTTTGTGCTTCGTTTTGTGTTTTTAAACCTTCAGATAAACCTTTATTCAAGGCTTTCATTGCAATATTGCTATCACTAGCTAAGCCCTTAAAACCAAAAAAGGACAAGGTTTCCAGAGCCTTTACAGCGGTGTCCAGCCCCTTCATTTCACCATACTTCGCGGCAAATTCTGCTGCTTGTTGGAGTGAGCCGTCATAGCATTGTTTTTGAATATTTTCATTCGAACCCGATTCTTGACGAATCATAGCCTCTGTGTCAGAGCATGGTTTTGTGCCGCCTGCGCTTGCAAGATCTTTTACGGATCCTTTTTGAAAATCGGTTGGTTTTGGCTCGATGCCTCTATTTTTCCCCACAAATCCTTCAGGTGAGTTTCTTTCGACACTTTTGTAAGATGGTAAGTTCGGGTCATTTGTTTCGGCTGCTTTATTTGCGGCAGCTTTCGCAGCGGCTCTTTTTTCTTTCTCTTCTTTGCCGATTGGTGCGCTGAATCGCTCTCTGGTTTCTGCGCTAAGTCCATTCTTTTTTTCGGTTGTGCTTTTTGCTGCTGTGTTTTGCGCTGGTGTTTGATTCGCTGTATTTGGCGCGTTTGCGTTTGGCGTACTAGTGTTCGCAGGTTTTGCATTAGCAAATATATTTTTTGACGCAGGTTGTTGGGAGTTGCCCTCAGAGCCTTGCGTTTGATTTTGAGCCGTTTGTGTTTTAGGTGTTGTATTTTGTGCGGCTGTTTTGTTTTCCCCAGATGGTGTTTTGCTATCAGGTTTGTTTACTGCATTGTTGTTATTTTGTACAGCTGTTTTGTTATCAGGCTTGTTTGCTGCAGCTTCTGTATTGTTTGCAGCCGCTTTTTTAGCCGCTCTTTTTTGTTTTTCTTCTTCGCCAATCGGTGCACTAAATCTTTCTCTTGTCTCATCACTCAATCCACGGCTCTTTGGTTCCACATTAGCAGGTTTCTCGCCTGTGTTGCCTGTCGCGTCAGGTTGTTTGTTCGGTGCTTGTGGTTGTATTGGCTGAGATGAGTATTGTTGTGGAGCTTGAGGGAGAGCGCTTTGTTGGAATTGTTCTTGTGTAGCCTGACCCCCTCGGTATTGCATAGGCGCATTTTGGTAAGAGTTATACTGAGGTTGACTCGCTCTTTGTCCGTTAGGATAAGAACTATACTGAGGCTGGCTGGCTTGTTGTGCTGAGCCACGCGAATTTACACCGCCGGAATATTGCTGCGGTTGTTGTGTACGCTGTTGTTGAACAGGCTGCCTTTGCTGCGGCTGCTGATAATATACTCGTCGTTGACATCTCTCGCACATAATCTCGCTCTCTTTCTTGTTGGCATATAAAAGTGTTTATGCAATTAAACTACTGATGCCTAATTACAATTAGCCATTTACTTTTAGTTTGCCATCATTTTTCGACTTATAACTCATTTTTCTTCTCAATTAAGTTATAGACATAATACCCCTTATTTTTATAAAAACGATTTAAGGCGAAAAATTGCCCTTTTTTGCGCTTAGGTTAATAAAAATTTACATAACGGGGGCAAAAGCCCTTATTTCCCTAAATAGTTTTTTTTGAAATTATGTCCATGCGATTAGAAGGTTATAAGTGTTTTTTTGTTATAATTTATATAGGCAGGTTATATGATTGATAACAGAAGATTAGGTGTATATACGGATACGGATGGTAATTTCGAGTTTGCTGTCTGGGCGCCCTATGCTGAAAAAGTTTCTGTAGAAATCAGAAAACCTCAGGATGAGGTTAGTTTTGCGGGCAGTCATTTGATTGATAAATGGGCAATTATTTGGCACATGGAGTCAGAAACAAACGATGGTAAGTCTGTTTTTGTTGATTTGCTTCCTGATAAGGATGGTATCTTCAGAGGCGCTGCGCCAAAGGATAAGGTTGCTTATGGCGACATGTACCGTTATATTTTGACAAAAACGATAGATGGTAAGCCTGAAAAAATATATAGAAAAGATCCTCGTTCGAATTGTCAGCCGCATATTTTCAGCTGGTCAAAAATTTATGATAACGACGCGTATAAATGGTCTGCAAAAGAGTCGGATTGGCTCAGTGGTAAAATTTCAGAGCGTGTAAGTGTAAAAAATAAATCTCTGACGCCACTTTCAAGATTTTCATATATAGAGGCGCATTTGCCGACTGCGACAAAAGAAGGACCGATTGAATCATTTAAAAAATTTGTTGATGAGGTCGCAGAGCAAGGGTTTCAAGGTATTTTACTGATGCCTGCGGAGGGGACATATAGTTTTAACTGGGGTTATGACGGTGTCGATAAGTATGCTATAACACGCGCTTGGGGCTTGGATATGCTCGATAATGTTGCTGATATTGATAAAGTAAATGATGCGCTGAAAGGTCTTGTTGATTACTGCCATCAAAAGAAAATAAATATAGGAATTGACTGGGTGCCTAGTCATATTTCGATTGAGTTTGGGAATGTACTGCTTGATTTTGGGCCCTATGAAAATGTGAATACTGATGAAAATTCTTGTACTAGAAGCTGGGGTGGTTTCTCATTTAATTTAGAAGGTGAAAAAGGCCGTGATTGCTCGCCTGTAAAAATTATTAGCGACGATGTTAAGCAGGTTCGGCATTATATCGTTGATATACCGCTTTCGCTTGTTGAAAATTACCATTTTGATTTTATACGCGGTGACCAGTCGCCTACGATGTTTTCGAATATTACTATGAAGCTTGTCAAAGCCGAAATGGATTATCATTTCCCTGATGTGCCGGTTACGTGGGAAGATCACCGAATTTATGACCATCTTACAGAGGAGTTGAATCCTGAGGAAATAGATAATTCGTCTGAAAGTGCGCATCTTCTAACTATTGCTAAAATTGAAAACAACGATACATCATTAAAAAATATTGGTGGTGATGAAACCTGGGATTTCAATTTCAGCCATGCGCTTGAGGCGAATACTTTGGACAAAGAGGTTTGGCCTGCTTATCCAAATGTTGAGTATTTGGCGAAATACTTTGTGCCACCGTATAAAGGTACAAAATTTTTACTCAGCCATGATGAAATCGGCAACCATTGTGGGTCACGGCTGATGATAAAATATGTCGCCACAAAGCTGAGACTTGCCGGTAATATGGAGCCTGCGTCGCGTAACGAATGTAAGCCCTCTGAATGTGCAAAGAAGTTTTTGGAGGTTGCATTATATCGCAGGTCGGCTGATTTGAGTGATATTAATCATATAAATCAAATTTTGGAATTTTATCACATCAAAAAAAATTCTGTCACGCCGCAACAACTGGAAGAAGCTGTTGAACAGGCTTTATGCTACAATCGGCTCGGGCACGGCTGTGTTTATATCGCGTCGGGTTCAAAAATGGTTTTTCAAGGTGAAAATTATGGTGAAATTAATCAGTTTTTATTCTTCCGTGTTCAGCCTGTGGATGAAATTTTGATATCCAGCGGTAAAGGCTATGAAATCGGTGAAATTTCGTTTTTGCGTTCAAAGCTTGAGCCGCATTATCACTTTAATCAAGGCATCTATGATTT
>JAVBNU010000061.1:0-16790 GCA_031551265.1 Candidatus Gastranaerophilaceae bacterium | reverse complement strand
AAATCATCCACGAAAATTACAAATTTAAGCGGGTTTTTCGCTAATTTTTCGGTCAGGTTACTCAACTCACACAAATTCTCTTTTGCAATTTGTATAATACGTAAACCTTCGTTTTTGTATTCGTTTAAAACAGCCTTTATTGTTGATGATTTGCCGCATCCTCTGTCACCATACAACAAAATATTATGGTACGGATGCCCGCTCATAAATGCAAGCGTGTTTTCGATTACGGCGTTTTTTTGCATTTCATAAAGCTTTAAATCCTGCAAAGTTATTGTATCATAGTTCACTACAGGCTTTAGTACGCAATTTTTTTCTAAAATAAATGCCTTGTACTTAGCAAAAATTCCTGTGCCATTATTTTCATAGAATTTTACAATTTTATCAAACGAATGCTGCTGCATTTGTTCGTTAATAGAATATTTTGGCAAATTTTCAAGTATTTCTTTGCTCAATTTATATTTTTTTGAAATAAACTCAATAACGTCGCCTGAACTCAGCATTGATAATTCACACAACGTTTTAACGTCATTTTCGGCTGCAGTTTTGATATTTGTGAATGTATTTTGATAATTATTTTTGGCACATTCAAGGGAAAAAATATTTTCATCATATAAAATCAAACTGTACAAATAAGCCGATAAGTCACCATTAGAGGTGTAATTAAAGAGTTGACGGCAGATTTGGCTATAAATATCCAAAACATGTGAAGTTCGCTCATAGTAGTCGTCATCCTCATCAAAACAAACGAAAAGTTGCTGGAAATTTTGTATCAAAGTATCGTCTAAAATATTCCGATAAATTGAAATTGAACTTAATTTTTGACTAAGACTCAAATATTTTTTCATTGAATACCTTCCCTGACTACTAACAAGATAATACCATAAGCGCGCTTCAAACAAAACTGTTGATGTTGAGGTATGTTTAAATTAGAATAAAATCAACACATAGGAAGTCGTTAAGATTTGAAGGAGAATATTTATTATGACAAAGATTTATTATGCAGGTGATTGCAATTTGAGTTTGCTTAAAGATAAAAAAGTAGCTATTATCGGCTACGGCAGCCAAGGACACGCTCATGCGCTGAACTTACACGAGAGCGGAGTGAATGTTATTGTTGGTTTATACAATGGTTCAAAATCTTGGGCAAAAGCAGAATCAGCAGGTTTAAAAGTAGCGACTGTCGCTGAAGCAGCAAAACAAGCTGACGTCATAATGATATTATTACCGGATGAAAAACAAGCTGACGTATACAAAGAGCATATCGCGCCAAACTTGACTGCTGGAAAAGCTTTAGCTTTCGCTCACGGATTCAATATCCACTTTGCGCAAATCGTTCCACCGGCTGATGTTGACGTAATTATGATAGCGCCAAAAGGCCCGGGACATACAGTTCGCTCAGAATATGTTGAAGGAAAAGGCGTTCCTTGCTTAGTTGCAGTTCATCAAAATGGTTCAGGCAGAGCGATGGATGTTGCGCTCGCTTATGCAGCAGGTGTTGGCGGTTCAAGAGCCGGCGTTCTTGAAACTACATTCAGAGAAGAAACTGAAACCGATTTATTCGGTGAGCAAGCAGTTCTTTGCGGCGGCGTGACAGCTTTAATGCAAGCTGGATACGAAACTCTTGTAGAGGCTGGCTACGCTCCTGAGAATGCTTATTTCGAATGTATTCACGAAATGAAATTAATCGTTGACTTGATTTACCAAGGCGGCTACTCAAAAATGAGATACTCAATTTCTGATACAGCTGAATACGGTGATTATGAGACAGGTAAACGTATCATCACGGAAGAAACTAAAAAAGAAATGAAAAAAGTTCTAAATGAAATCCAAGACGGTACTTTTGCTAACAAATGGATTTTGGAAAACAAAGCAGGACGTCCTCACTTCACAGCAACAAGACGTAATATGAAAGAACATTCGCTTGAAAAAGTAGGTCACGAGCTGAGAAAAATGTATTCTTGGAACGAAGAGAAGTAAATTTCAATAAGTATACTAAAAAAGCCGACTTTGCAGCCGGCTTTTTTATATAGTTTGTAGGGTGTTTTTCACGCACCGTAATCGATGTTGGGGTAGAATGATGTGCTACCCCAACAATTATCTTTAACTACAATACTATACGTCATTCCAAATCAAGGAGCATTTTAATGTATATTATTCGTGATTATTCGGAATTTCATAACTACGCGATTGTAGATTCCGCAAACAACCGTTTTTACAAAGTCTTCGATAAACATGTTGCGGAATGACATGCGAGAACGTAAGGTTGGAGGGGTGAGGGAGCAAAATTATATTGAATAATAAGGTTGAAGTGTTATTATCATTACAGAGGTCGATATGAGTAATATTTTAGCAGTATTTATAGGTGGTGGAGTAGGCTCGGTATTGAGATATTTAGTGTGGGTGCTTTTTAGTGTTTACAGATTCCCTGCCTCTGTTTTGGCTACTTTTTGCGTCAACGTTGTAGGCAGCCTTATAATTGGTTTTTTATACGTTTATTTTATGTCAAAAATTGACTCTTCGGAGCAAGTTCGATTAATGCTGACATTCGGGCTGTGCGGCGGATTAACAACTTTCAGCACATTTTCGATGGAAACTTTGACATATATTCAAGACGGAATGTACGGACACGCGTTGTTTTATATTGCATCCAGCGTCATTGTGTGCCTGATTGCGGCTTTTGCAGGAGGGTATGTTGCAAGATATTTCGTTTAAAAAAAGAGTTTTATTTGTGGGAATGCCTGATATGGCGCTAGTTTGCTATGACAAATTATTTCGTGCCGGCGTAAATATCGTTGGTGCTGTGCCACCTTCACCCAAAAATCCTTGTTACGACTTTTTCATTTCTTTTTTGAAAAATTATGGTGCGAATATTATTTCATACGAAAAGTCTCTGTGTGATGAAGATTTTTTGGAGAGAGTAAAAGATTTAGATGCAGATATTGCTGTTGTTTGTTCGTATAACAAATTGTTTCCATGCGAGTTTTTAAAGTGTGCGAAAGATGGTTTTATTAATTGTCATCCCTCTTTGCTGCCTGATTATCGGGGGCCAAACCCTTATTCCAGCGTGATTATTAATGACGAGGGCGAGTCAGGCGTAACGCTGCATTTTATGGATGATACTTATGACACAGGCGATATTATTTATCAACAAAAAGTGGCACTGCAAGGCAATGAGACAATGGGGATGCTATTTAACCAGTTCAATTTTATGTCTGCCGATATGCTTTTGATGGCGCTGGCGCATTATGAGCTGCATGGCTCGCTGCCGCGTGTAGCGCAGTGGAACGGCGAATTTCACTATGCTGACAGCATTGTTGCAAACAATGTCGACAATCTCATTGACTGGTGCAAAAGCGCAGATGAGATAGAGAGATTTGTGAGAGGCTTAAATCCATTTATCGTTGCGGTTTCTAATTTTCGCCATAATAATGTAAAAATTATGTCGGTTAAAGCCGACAGAAGGAATACAAAGGCTGAACCCGGCACGATTGTTGAATCCAAAAAAGGGCTTGGGATTGCGACGGGTAATGGCACAATTTATATAAAAGTGTTGCAGTTTGGCTCGTATTTAATTTGCGACGATACGGAGTTTATCAAGCTATATAAGCCGCAGAAGGGGGAAACATTTTCATAATGGATAAATTATATTTTTTAACGGCAGGTATACCAAGACGCAGCAAGCCTACCGGCTATAAAGCAGGCTTCGCAGATTTAACCGACTTGAAACTTGACGGATTAGAAGTTGAATTTGTGCACGGTGTGCGAATAAGCGCTGATAGTATTGAATTTCTAAAAAACACAACAGCCGAAAACAATATGATAACAACTGCTCACAGCCCTTATTATATCAATCTCAACTCTCAGGAAGAAGAAAAAATCGAAGCCAGCATTCAGCGCATTATTGAAACAGCTGTCGCTGCCAGCAAGTTTAATGCTTACAGCATAACCTATCACGCCGCATATTATATGGGGAAAGAGCCGGAAGATGTCTATAAAAAAGTGTATGATGCGAACAAAATCATCGAAAAAGCGCTGAAAGATGAGAAAATTAAACTTTGGGTAAGGCCTGAAACAACCGGAAAGGCTACACAATGGGGCAATTTAGAAGAAGTTGTCAGATTATCAAAAGAATTTGAGCACGTGCTGCCTTGTGTCGATTTTTCGCACCTGCACGCTCGAACAGGCGGTGAATACAACACTTATGGCGATTTTGCACGAATTTTTGAATACATTGGCAAAGAAATCGGACAATACGCATTAGATAATTTCCACGCGCATTTAGCCGGAATTGAGTACTCTGCAAAAGGCGAGAAAAAACATTTGATGCTCGAAGAAAGTGATATGAATTACAAGGATTTATTGAAGGCTTTCAAAGAATTCCATATCAAAGGTGCTTTAGTGTGCGAAAGTCCTTATATGGAGGACGATGCAGTGCTAATTAAAGACTATTATCAAAGTTTGTTTTAAGTTATGTAAACAAAAAGAAAAATCGTTTATTTATAGGCCAAGTGGCTAATATGAATATATGCTTGACCTTGCAAAAATGATATAAGTCTGCTATCATTTTATTAAGTTTAATGTTGGTATGCAATTATATTTTTAAATCAGCAGTTATCTGCTGTAGTTGAAACAATTGGTTATGTGTCAGGAAGGCAAATGAATTATTTTAATATATCGCAGGAAGGCGAAGCTGTAGAAGTTGAAAGCAAAGGTAATATCACTAACCCCATTGAGAATTTAGGTATTACCGGCAAAATTAACTCTGAACTCAACACGCATCCTACCATGAATAGATTATATGGCGGCTATAATGACTATGTCAGCAAAGCCTACACCGCCGTAAATTATTCTGTGCTCTTAAAATACGTCAATGATGCTTTCAAAAACAAAACCACTACAAACGATTTATTTTACGCGCTGCATAATATTTTCGTAAATGCTTTAAACACACTTTACACAGCCTTGGGCGTGTATAACGAAGAAAAAAATTATATAAATATTAAATTGGTCAATAAAGTCGGGAGCACCTATTCTACAAGGATTTTCCTGAGCGAAGAGAATAATCCTGTAGTAACCGTGTTTAACAGCAAAAATAAAGCTACGTTATTAGATAATACGTTTTTGAATATCCCGTATTTGCCTGCTTCACAGCTGATTTTAGTTCCGATAACGGTAAAAGACAAAATCGTCGGCGTGCTTATGGTTGGTGACAATTCATCCGAAATGCATTCGGATTTATATGAATTAGTAGCGAATTTTATGGGGCTGGCAATTGAGAACGAAAAGCTGACAGAAAACGGTAATGCATCTTCCAATATTGACTCTTTGACGGGTTTGAGTACACACAGAAGATTTCAGGAAGTTTTGACAAACGAGCTGCAAAACGCTGAACAGAACAAGCAATCACTGGCTATTATGATTTTGGATGTCAATAATATTTCTCAAATTAACAAAGTTCACGGGCACGCTAAGGGCGATGAAATTATTAAAAAAGTTGCACAGATTGTACAGAAAAATGCACGTCCGAATGATTTTGCCGGGCGCTACGGCGGTGATGAAATTGCGATTATATTACCTGAAACCGACGCTGCAGAGGCTAAATACCTCGCTGAATATATTTCATATTTACTGTCTTGTACATCAATTGACGGTGTTGGGCCTATTAAAGTCTCAATTGGTATGGCGACTTATCCAAAATCTAACTTAGAACAAGAAAAGCTCTTGATTCTCGCCGAACAAGCAATGTATATCTCAATGAGCAAAGGCTATCGCAACGGTATTTCGTCAATTGTATGCTCCGATGATTTTGATTTTTGGGACGATCTGGCTATCCAATCCTTCGCCTCAGTACTTGCGAAACGTCACTCTCAGATAGGGATTAACTTTGACGAGGAATTAATCGACAAATTTAACAGTGCAGAAATCAAATCACAAAACCATTTGATTGAGGTTGTAACCTCGCTGGCTGCTGCGATTGATGCCAAAGATACCTACACAAAAGGTCACTCAACCTCAGTATCGAGGTACTCTGAAGCGCTCGCTAGAGCAATAAATTTGCCCGAGAAAGAAGTAGAGCGTATTAAACTTGGCGCATTACTCCACGATATCGGTAAAATCGGTATTCCTGAGAATGTTTTGAGAAAGCCGGCTAATTTGACTGAGGAAGAGTGGGATGTTATGAAACAGCATCCGATTATCGGTGCTGAGAAGGTTTTAGCGCCAAATGCATCATTACATGATTTAATTCCAATGGTTAAGTACCACCACGAGCACTGGGATGGAACGGGCTATCCCGAGGGCTTAAAAGGAGAGGAAATCCCGATAGAAGCGCGTATTGTCGCAATCGCAGACTGCTATCACGCGCTTATTAGTGACAGACCTTATCGTAAAGGTTTGGGAGTGAAAAGAGCTTGCGAGATTCTTCAAGTAGGTGCAAACGTGCAATGGGATAGTAACTTGATTCGCCAATTCATCACTATTGCACCTTCTTTGGGAACTGAGTATTAATTGTTTATAGTCTTATTCTTTTTTTTGTTATAAAATCATAGCAATGAAATAGCAATAAAGAGACGAATTTATGACTAATTATTTAAGCGGAAATGAAATCAGAGACAAATTTCTGAAATTCTTTATAGAGAAGCATAACCACACACTTTTTGAGAGTTCGAGCCTTGTACCTGACAATCCTACGGTGTTGTTAACAACTGCAGGCATGTTGCAGTTTGTGCCATTATTTTTAGGCCTTGAGCAGCCGAAATTTGACCCTCCACGTGCTGTGACTTGTCAAAAATGTGCACGTGCGGGCGGTAAGGACTCTGATATTGAGAATGTCGGCAGAACTCCGCGTCACCATACATTTTTTGAAATGTTGGGTAATTTCAGCTTTGGCGACTATTTCAAAAAAGAAATTATTGATTGGAGCTGGGAGTTTGTAACTGAGGAATTAAAGCTTGAAAAAGAAAAACTGTGGATAACCATTTACGAGGATGATGATGAATCTTTTGAACTGTGGAAAGCTCTTGGTATTCCTGCTGAAAAGATTTTGCGCAAAGGCAAAAAGGACAATTTCTGGGGACCGCCTGGCGCAACAGGTCCTTGTGGGCCTTGCTCTGAAATCCACTACGACTTAGGCGCACACTTAAAATGTTCTGATGACTGTTCTATAGATACTTGCGAGTGTGACCGTTGGGTTGAAATCTGGAACTTAGTATTCACAGACTTATTTAAAGACGAGGAGGGCAACTACTCGCCACTAAGCAAGAAAAACGTCGATACCGGCATGGGGCTTGAGCGTATAACAATGGTCGTACAAGGCAAAATGTCCACTTTTGAGACAGATTTACTCAGGCCGATTTTGGATAAAGTTTCAGAAATGGCTAAAACTCCTTATAAACAGGGCGAAAAAACCGATATCTCGCTGCGTATCATAACAGACCACGCGCGTTGCGTAACATTTATGATAAGTGACGGTATTGTGCCCGGCAACGAAGGTCGCAGCTACGTTTTGAGAATGATTTTAAGACGTGCATTGCGCCACGGTAAAATATTAGGACTTGAGTTACCGTTCTTGTACAACATTGTCGATACCGTTGTCACGCATTATAAGGGGGCTTATCCTGATTTAGAAATTAACAGAGATAAAATTAAAAAAGTTATTAAAACCGAAGAAGAACGTTTCAAATTAACCCTTGACAGAGGTTACAAACTTTTTGACGAATTACTGGCAAAAAAAGAAAATATTAGCGGCGAAGATGCGTTTAAATTGTACGATACCTTTGGCTTCCCGCTGGAATTAACCGTTGAAATAGCGCAGGAAAACGGCTTAGAAGTTGATGTCCAAGGATTCGTAGCAGAAATGCAAAAGCAAAAAGAACGCGCTAAAGCTGCCACACAAAAAATCAGTCTGACTGACGATTTGGTGTATGTTGATATCGAAAATAAACTCGGCTCAACTGAGTTTATAGGGTATAAAAATGTGGTCTGCGACGCTAAAATTATTGCAATGATTGAAGCAGACGAATTTGTTGATATAATCCTCGATAAAACACCATTTTACGCTGAATCAGGCGGGCAAATCGGTGATATCGGATTTTTAGAAAACGATACATTTAAAGCCGAAGTATTAAATACATTTAAAGTGAACAAGCTTTTTGTACACAGAGCAAATGTGATTAATGGTGAAGTTGTAATCGGTGACACCATTTGCGCTGAGATTGATTGCGAACGCAGAAAGAAAATTCAGGCACATCACACGGCTGCGCACCTTTTGCAGGCTGCTTTGATAAAAGTGCTCGGTGATGAAGTAAAACAAGCCGGTTCTCAAGTAGAGAGCGGCCGAACACGTTTCGACTTCTCGTTCTCACGTGCAGTGAGTAAAGAAGAACTTCAAAAAGTTGAAAACCTAATGAATCAATGGATTTCACAGGGTATCGAACTGAATACTTGCATTATGAATATTGAGGACGCGAAAAAGACCGGCGCGATGGCACTGTTTGGCGAAAAATACGAAGATGATGTTCGGGTCGTAAAAATCGGCGATGTGTCCCAGGAGCTGTGCGGCGGCACGCACGTTGATAATACAAATTTAATCAGACTCGTCAAAATAGTATCCGAATCAGCAATTGCTGCCGGCACAAGACGTATTGAGCTTGTCAGCAGTGAAAATGCAGTTGATTTGCTCAGTGAAAAAGCCAAAATTGTAGATGACTTAGCACAAAAATTTAAAGCCGCACCGGGCGAACTCACTGCAAGAATTGATAAACTTGTTGAAGACAACAATGCATTGAACGCAGAATTGGAAGCCCTAAAAGCAGAACAGACAAAAGGCAAATTCGCAACATTTATTTCTAAGGCTAAAGACATCAATGGAGGCAAGCTGTTTATCACTAAAATCGAAGATATTGATGCAGCTAATGTCAAAACAGGCATGGATTTGTTGGCTGCTAAATTAGGCGAAAGCATTATCATCTTAGCATCCGTAAGTGCAACAACAGGTAATGTAGGCATTTTTGTTAAAGTTACTGATACATTCGTAAACAAAGGTGTTAACGCAGGTAAAATTGTAGCTGAAATAGCAGCAGCTACTGAGGGCAAGGGTGGTGGCAGACCTAACTTTGCGCAAGGCGGCGGAAAAAATCCAGCAAAACTGGATGAGGTTTTCCAAAAATTAGAAAAAGAACTCACGCAACTTTGAGCGTTGTATGTCACGCTGAAACGCTAAAAATGGCGATATAAATTAGACGTAAATATAACTACTCAAATAAAAGTTTCAGGGTGACTTGAGAATTATGCGCTCGGAGTAAAGGCGCGTAAAATATTTTAACAATTAAAAAAAACTGAAAAATGTCTCATTGTTTCAACAAGAGGCACTTTTTAATGCCATTTTTCTGTAAATTTATGTAACAAAAAAATCAAGATTTGCAATTTAAGCCTCAAATTTGTTTTTTTAAACATATAGGGGATAATTATGTTTTAATGCGAGAATTATGAAAAACGTAATTGTTACGAGTATCGGATAAAAATGGAGGACACCGTATGTCAGTAGGAGCGGTAAAAGGCGGCTTCGATATGTCTAAGATAAAAGACATGTCATCAAAAGTCCAAGGCTCTGCACCAACACAGGCACAACCACAGGGGCAGAACTCGACACAAATTGGTGACAAGCTTTCATCAGGTGACGTTAGCAGCACAAAAGGAGCTTCGCAAGCCGGTGGTACAACCAAGCCACAGCAAACGCAAGGCACACAAGGGCCTAAAGAGGCATCAGCGATTACAGCCAGTAATCAGTCACAGCCAAACCAAAAACTTGACTCGGCACAAATGACACAACAGGGCAAAAGGCTAGATATCACAGGCTAAGCCAGCCAAAAGCGACTTTGATTGGGTATACAGGTTATCTAAATCAAAATTGTTATGAATAACGTAATCGGCCTGCCGCAGCTTTTCGCTGTCAGGCAGCTGAGACTTGAGCATTCGCTGAGCTTTGTCGAGTGGCAAATTGTTTCTTGCCATTAGACGGCTCAGACGAGTGTTTTCGTCTGCCGTTACGACTATAATTTTGTCGAACATATTTTGCATGTTTGCTTCAAAAATCAACGCAACTGATGCAACTGCCATGTTCGATTTTTTGTGTTCTTCAAAAAACCTATTTATTATTTGCTTAACCAAAGGGTGTAAAATTCCTTCCAGTTGTCTTTTTGCGACTTCATTACTAAAAATCAAATCAGCAAGTTTTTTCTTAGCAATATTGTTGTTCACATCAAGGATGTCATATTGTAAAAAAGTTGTTTTTATTTGGTTTATCACGTTTTCATCGTTTGTGAGCAGTTCATTACAAACCGCATCAGCATCAATCACCGGTATATTTTCGGCTTTAAGAATTTTTTCGATTTCTGATTTTCCTGCGGCAATATTGCCGGTGAGTCCGATTTTTATCATTATTTACCTTTGATTACTGTTGTTAGCTTTGCTTCCGTGTTCAATGTTATGTAGTAAAATAAATTGTTTACGATTGACGGGGCAAAATAGTAGCTGTTGTCTGCCGGTGAAATTTTTAGCATTGAAGAGTTATTGTCGATATTTGCAACAGTTGCAAGAAAAAGTTTGTTGTTAGCGCTGAATAGGACAACTCCTGCGCGAGTTTGGGCTTCAATGGGCGTAAAATTGCTGTTGTTGATACTCGCCAGCGTTAAATAAAATAATTTTTCAGATGGAATCGGATATACTTGAGTGCAATTTACAGCGTTTGTATATGTTGGAGTGGTTGGAGGAGGAGGCTGCAGTTGCAAATTTTGTTGGGTATTACTCACTGGCACAGCAGGCTGTAGAACAGGCGCAGCAACGGCAGTTGCCAAAAGCCCACATAACATTCCCCCTATAATACTCAAACCTATCTTTTTCATCAATTAGCGTCACCTTCCATCCAGCTGTTTGATATTTCCACATCAACTTTGAGAGGAACCTCGAGTGGTTGATTTAATTCCATTTCTATTTTAACAAGTTTTGAGATTTTATCCAGCTCTGATTTTTCAACTTCCAAAACCAGTTCATCGTGCACCTGTAAGATAATTTTTGACTTGAAATTACCCTCTTCCAGTTTTTTGTGGAGATTAATCATCGCAATTTTAATTAAATCTGCCGCAGCACCCTGTAATGGTTGGTTTATAGCTGCACGTTCCGCGAATTCTTTTATTTGGAAGTTCGAGCTGAAAAGTTCATCACGTAAATATCTTTTGCGTCCGTACATTGTCTCGACAAAACCGTGGTCATATGCAAAGGCCTTTGTGGCTTCCATATATGCCTTAACCTTCGGGTAAGTTTGAAAATATTTGTCTATAAAAAGCTGCGCCTCGGCCGGTGTGATATTTATCGACTTAGAAAGTCCGTATCTTGTTTGCCCGTATATGATTCCGAAGTTTACGGCTTTAGCTTTGCTGCGCATTTCTTTTGTAACCTCAAAAAGAGGTACATCAAAGACTTTTGCGGCTGTGATAGTGTGAACATCTTCATCGGATTTGAACGCCTCAATCAAGTTTGCATCACCGGAGACATGTGCAAGTAGTCGCAATTCGATTTGTGAATAATCAGCAGACAATATAACAGATGTTTCCTTATTTTTCGGCACAAAAGCCCCTCTGATACGATTTCCGAGTTTTGTACGAATTGGAATATTTTGTAAATTCGGATTAGAACTCGATAAACGTCCTGTTAGAGTCGTTGTTTGGTTGTATGTTGTATGAATCCGTTCATCAATCGGCGAAATAAGTTCAGGCAGAGTGTCTACGTACGTCGTCTTTAGTTTTGTCAAATGACGCTGCTGCAAAAGATTTTTGCCAATATCATATTCCTCGGCGAGTTCTTCTAAAACCTTTGCATTTGTGGAATAGCCGGTCTTTGTCTTTTTGCGGCTTTTTGTTTTGAGTTGTAATTTATCAAACAAAATTTCGCCGACCTTTTTAGGCGAATTAATGTTAAATTCCTCACCTGCATCTTTGTAAATTTGCTTTTCAACTTCATCAAGGCTAGCACAAATTTCTTTAGAAAGCCCGCCTAGATAGTCTACGTCAATGGAAACACCAATGTACTCCATATCGGCCAAAACGTATGTTAGCGGCACTTCAATATTGTAGAGTATGTTTTTTTCGTCATCTTCAAGGTTTTCATCCCAGAATTTTGTCAGCTGCAACGAAACGCTCGCATTATCACAGGCATAGCAAGAAGTTTGCTCAATACTGAGTTCCGAAAAGGTTTTTTGGTCTTTGCCACGACCCAGCATATTTTCAGGGTCTTGAATCAAAAATTCAAGATGTTCAAGTGACTGAACATTCAAATCATGATTGCGCGCAGGATCTTTAATATAACTGGCCAAAGTAACGTCAAAAATCACGTTTTCCAATGTGATATCATATTTACGCAGATAATTTATTTCATTTTTAGCGTTGCTAATTGTTTTCGCAATTTTTTTATTTTCAAAATATGGCTTAAGTTTCTCTAAAACTACTGTCATGTCGAGCTGCTCACCAGTTTGGTGAAACAGAGGAATATAATAGCAAAACATTTCAGATTTTGTATTTTTGTCAATTACAATTCTCGTTGCATCACTGTTTACAGCAATTTGCGGGTTAAAAGCGAATGACATCCCAACAATATCTGTGTATAAAAAATCTTCTGAAGTGACCTCAATTTCCATAGAAAATAATTTGTGGCTATCAAGCTGCTTCAAAAATTCATTGAATTTGTCTTGCGTATCAACAATAACATGAGCAATATCAATAGGTTTATTACCGCAGTCAGCATCAACAATAGTATTTGGGTTAATATCAAAGAAGCCTAACTGCTGAGGCGCTCCTGCCGGCATTACCGACACGGACTGAGAAGTTGCGGCTTGAGGCGTTGCAGGTGCAGTATGAGTGCTGAAGGGTTTTAAGATAGATTCAATGTTACGTAAAAAATTATGAAATTGAACTTTGCGTAAAAAAGCGTTTACCGTCGAAAGATCTTTAATTTCAAGACTCGTATGTTCAAAGTCAAAATCTATATCCACGTCAGTTTTGATGGTTGCGAGGAATTGACTCAAATAAGCAGCATCCTTGCCTTCAATTAATTTCGTGCGAAGCGCGTTTTCTTTAATTTCATCAACATGTTTATAAATATCATCAAGCGTACAGTATGTGTTTAATAACTTTTCAGCTGATTTTTCACCTATGCCGCGAATACCCGGAATATTATCCGATGTATCGCCTCTCAAGGCTTTGTAATCCACTACTTGATTAGGATAAATATGCAGCTTTTCGTATACTTTTTCACAGTCATATTCAATTAATTCGCCTTTAGAGGGAATCAACACTCTGATTAGCCCTTCCTCGTCAATCAATTGAAAAGCATCCTGATCGCCTGTCAGAATAAGAGTTTTATGCCCTAGTTTTGCAGCCTTATCAGTTATTGTACCGATTACATCATCAGCCTCAAAACCTTCTTTCGTGTAAATAGGGATATTAAAAGCTTCCAATCCTTCGATTATAAGCCCGATTTGGCTGTGCAGCGTATCCGGCATGCTGACGCGGTTAGCTTTGTATTCTGGGTATGTTTCAAGACGAAAAGTTTGTCTGCCGACGTCAAAAGCAACTGCAATCGCATCGGGTTTAATATCAGGATTTTTAAGGATATCAAAAAGCGCTTTAAAAAAGCCATAAACTGCCCAGGTTGGTTGTTTATCCGTTGTTTTCATTCCTGTGCGCTCCAGTGCAAAGAAGCTTCTAAAAGCCAGGGCATGCCCGTCTACTAATATTAATGTCTTTTTCAATTTATACTTCCCTTTTGTCTATTTAAGGTTACTCAACTCATCGTACGCTAGTTTATGCGATTCTTCGGCGCTGCCTCAGAATGACATTGTTTTACCAGTTATCTGCGCCATACTCCTGATAGCTGGCAATTTTGTTTATAATTTTTTCTTTCAAATCTTTTGCTGATTCCTCTGTCATTGCTGAATTGTCATCGGAAATCAATAATTCCAATTCATATAATGCTTCTTTGAGTTTGCGCACATGTTTTTTATGTTTTTCGCGCTGTTCAAACTGCCACCCCTCATAGCCACAGCCCGGCGGAAATAATGACCAGCCGTTATTTGGTGCGCGTTTACAACATTCAGGGCGCTGAGAATATATTTTACACAGTTTATCCTCAGATACATACGGACAGTAATAAAAGGTCAACTCTGATTTTTTTACGGATTTTAATTTATCCAAAATTTGCCCGGCATGTTCAAAATCCGCCTCTTTGGCTGCATTCACGTCAGAGTACGGCTTGAAAGTATTAATAAAAACTTTCGCCTCTTCTTCATTGTTGTTTGCCATTTTAAGAAGTTCAGAACGCGTGTACACCGATGTTATAGTACTACAGCAACGTCCGCATTTTAAACACAAATCCTGTGGTGCTGCCTCGAATTCTATCGTCTGGTTTAATAGTTCATTAAGATTCGTCATAATGACATTATATTCTTCACAAAGGATAAAATAAAGGGTTTATTACGGATTATTTTCACGGGTTTTCAGAATTTCTTCACAGCGCTCAAAGTCTGCGGCCTCGTCAATATCAATGCAAGGCGGCATGACAAGAAGCTCCGGACTATACCCTATAAAATCTTTAACCTCTTTCATTACATCAGCTTTAACTATATAAATTGCGCCGTTCTCACAATACAGGTCGTAGTGATGTTCTTTTTCCTGCCTGCGGGGGCGGTTACGATAATCGTACAGACAGCGATAGCCTTCGTTGTCACGTTCTTTGCGCCAAAGGGCATGCGTAGTGCCGCGCTTTGTCACTGAAAATACTGAGTCACAACCTTCAGTATTAAAATAAATGTCAAATGCTTTATCTATGTCATGCTCGTCACGCAGCGGGCATGTAGCCTGCAAAAGCACAACAATATCGGGCACATAACCTTCCTGTTTCTCAAGAGCTTCCACAACCTGCAGCATAACAGGTATTGTTTTAGTCACATCTTCTGCTAATTCCTGAGGCCTATCAATTACTTCGGCATTCAAGCCTTGTACGACCTCTTTAATTTTCTCATCTTCAGTGGAAACAACAGTTCTCGTAATATATTTAGAATTACGAGAAGCCTCGATAGTATACGCTACCAGAGGCTTATCACATAATAATTTTATATTTTTTCCGGGAATACCTTTTGAGCCACCTCTCACAGGTATTATCGAAAGAACTTCCATTAATCTAAAATCGTTTCCAACAATTTCGCGTTATTTATGGCTTTACGCGGATTAGGTAATTTTGAACGCTTAATATACGTTCTTAAAGCTTCGCGTACTAACTCACTTCTTGTGCGTTGTTCATCACCAGCAATCTGGTCTACTTTGTTTAAAAATTCATCGGGCATTGATACAAGAATTCTTGCCATATTTATTCTCCTTTATCGGATATCTAACGTGATTCCTTACCTTACTTATATAATTATACATCAAATTGTTATATTTTCTATATCAATTAGTATAGATTGTTAACTTTTGTAATATATTTTTTATTTTTTTAGCAAAATGCGCAACAAAATTAATGTTTTAACTTTATTCAACTAAGCAAAGAAATATGAAAGGAAATATCACAATGAAACTTAATTCACTAAACTCAATGACATTTAATTACCAAAATAATTATCAAGCAAAAAATAATAACGTAAACTACTTGAACACTGTCGCTAAAGACAGTGTATCGTTCGGGCATGCCGAAGAGGACGTTAAAGTCGGCCTGTATAGCGGGCTTCATGCACGACCTGCAAGCAAAATAACTATGTTAAACAAATTTTTGAACGATATTTCACCAAGCAATCTGACTATCTCATTTCCTGCGCGCAAAATAGTTTTGGAGAACCCGAATGCACTGGATTTACTGGGACTTGACGGACAAAAAGGCTCCACTCTTAAAATAACTGTTGATTCAGGGGATGATGCGGTTGACAAACGTGCAGTAGAGGCATACAAAGAAATCTTGACGAATGAAGAAATGGAAGAATACACAAAAGATGAGACAGCAAGATGGGTTGCAGATCAAGCTGAGAATATTTTATTTGGCGATGATTAGCTAACTTTGAATAAGTCGTAAAGCCTGGTTAGAACGTCATCTTCATCGAGTTCGTTAGTCAATTTATTCAAATCAATTGCAGTTTGGTAGTATTCAGCGGCGAGTGTGCGATTATTGACAGCGTGATAGGCTCTGCCCAAATTGAAATTGGCGAGCACGTAGCTTGGGTTAATATCAATAGCTTGTTCAAAAAGCTTGATTGATTCTTTTGTGTTACCAATGCCGTCTAAATAAATAACGCCAAGATTATTCAGCGCAACAGCATAAGTCGGGTCAAGCTTAATCGCTTTATTGTACGCAATAATTGCTTCTTCGACAAAATCTTTTTCCCAAAGCGCCATGCCGGCTTTTCCATAAGCCTTTGCATTTTCAGGGTCGATACTGACAGCATCACAATAGCTTTTTATCGCATCATCCAGATTGTCCTGATCAAAATGAATATCACCGATTGCAATCAGTGCATCCGATGCTTTCGGGTCCAAAACAATTGCCATGTCGTAAAATGCCAAAGCCGCCTCCAAATTTTCTTTTATTTGATAATAAATTAAGCCTAGAGCCTGACAAACAATCGCTGTCCACTCGTTTTCAGGATTGTAGTTTATTGCTCTTTTATAATGTTCAATCGCCGTGTCGTAGTGTTCAATTTGCACAAGCGCAAACGCTAAACTATTGTGATAGAAGGGATTTTCTTCATCATA
>JAVBNU010000070.1:0-6996 GCA_031551265.1 Candidatus Gastranaerophilaceae bacterium | reverse complement strand
TATATATAAAGTATAAATAATATATAAAATTGCTATAGTTTTGTTTTTTCGTTACATATTGTTACAATTACACGCGGGTGGATTCTAAATGGAAGTGCAACACTTTGCGTCATGCCACGACATTGAACATTGGAGGACTCTTGATACGGAAGTAAGTGGCATATCATCACATGGTACTCCGCTTATTCACGATATAAGTTTTTGTCATGCCTGTATAGGTTAGCTAATTCTGTCATCGAATTAGTTTGATAAGGCATACACTCGATATTGACTAATGCATGAAGGGAAGAGCATGAGGGAATTAGTCGAGAGCCATAACACAAAAAAAAGAGACCCGTTAAGGTCTCTTTTTCGCTATATGTTTATTATTGATTAACCATCATCGCATCCGTCGCCAACGCCCTCTGGACATGTTGTGCCTGCGCATTGACTACAGCCGCCTGCCGGACAAGGTACTACATATGTTGCCGGGCAGCATCCTTGTTTTTTAGGAAGGCCATTGAGTGGTGATTCACCGTTGCCGCAACATTGTGATAACTCGCCGCCCGGTGCAGGGCCGCCCCAAGGGCAACATACACCGTGTGTTGCTATTTGACCGTTTAAGCAACGACATTGGTTGTTAACACAGTCTGCGTTTACGCAAGCTGCACAGCCCGCTACGCATTCACATGTTGTTGGATCCATAGTTTGTCCTGATGGGCAAGTTTTTGCCGGACATTTACAAACACCGCCTGAAACTGTTTTTGGTGCGTAACAGCATGTTCCGTCAGCCGCGCACGCGCCGCCAGGGCAATCAGCGTCTTTTAAACAGTCTACGCATTTGCAATCTTCTTCACGTAGTTGTTTTCCTGCCGCACAAGTTACGCCGGGGCATGTACATTTACAGTTAACAGGTAATGAACCATCGCTACATGTATCAGGTGTGGCTGATGAGCAACATACACCGTTAACGCATTTGTTAGGTAAATTACACTCACCACAGCAAGAACAATTTACTGGTGGTAAACCTGTGCCGGGGCAGTATTCAGGCGTGTCTTTAGAGCAACAAGTACCGTTGACACAGTGGTTAGGACTTGGGCAGTTTGCTGCGGAACAGCACTGACAATCAGGATAAGTTGCTTTTTGTCCGTTGGTACATGTTACTCCGCATTCGCAGTTGCCATTTGTACAAATACCGGTTCCGCCACCTGTAATAGGACATTCGCTGTTGCTATGGCAACATTTACAGTCGCTAGGTGCACCTGAGGTATCGGGATTTAACCCATTTGGACATTTGCCATCGGATGTTAATGTGATAGCCGGGTCACAGCAAGCATTGCCTACGCATACACCTGCACAAGTGAGTGGAGAACAAGTACACTTGTCTTTACTTGATACCGCACCACCGCCTTCGCAGCAATATGGCTTAGAGTCTGATGTGAATTCGCCGTTGTCGCATTTGCATCTGCCGTCAGGTTGGCAATTACCAGCCGGACAAGTCGCAGAGCAACCACAGGCACATGTCGGGTAGGTTACGGTCTTGCCTTTATTTGGACCTGCGACACAAGTTTTTATTGTACCTGCAGCGCAGCATTGTTTTACGTTAGGATATCCATCCATCGGTACGCATACACCACCATTACATTCAGCGTCACCAGAACAGCAGCTGCAGTTAGGGTACGACGGTACTGAACCATCCGGGCATTTTGCTGGAGTGCTCGCAGGGCATTTACATGATGTACCGTTTTCGTCACATATACCGCCGGCGCAGTCTACTGTTGAATTAGGCGTACAGCATTTGCAAGGTGGATTTGAAGTGACTGCAGGTGTTACACCATTGTTACAAGTGTTTGTACAGCCGCCTGATCCGCAGTTACAGCCATTTGTAAGGGTGTAAACTAAAGGAACTGACATACCCGGGCATACGTCTGTACAAATACATTGGCCATTTTGACATTTACCGCCGCCGGGACAATCTGCGTCTTTAGAACAGCAGCTACAATCTACAGGTGTTTGGCCTGTGTTAGGACAAACTTTTGGTGTGCCTGCAGGACAGCATTTGCCTGCGCAAACTGGTTTTTCTGCCGGACAATCTTCATCTACTTTACAATCGCAAGCACAGTCGACAGGGTAGTTGCCATTAGAACATTTACCATCTGCGTCTAATTGTGCTTTTAATGATTCAGGGCAACATTGATTGTTTACGCAGTACGAATTTGGCCCTGTACATGTAGAACAGCAGTCGCATTTTACCGGGGGTTTGTTTGAGCCGTAGCATAATTTTGGTGTTGCCGGTGGGCAGCAATAATCCCCGATACATAGATACGGCGAACCGCAATCGTCATCTTTTGTACAATTACAATCTGACATGCTGTTTGTAGGGCCACCATTAGGACCCGGGCAGCATAAGCCTGATGTGGTTTTTTGGCCGTTGTTACAGATACAATCCTCTGCAACTTTACATAGGCCGAATAATTTAGCCATGCCGTTAGGGCACACTTTTTTACCGTTGATACATCTTTGACACGCTTCCGAATTGCGATATTGTGCACCCGGGCAGTTACAGCATTGTTTCGCTGTGCCGTTAAGTGTAGGATCGCAAGGGATATGGGCGTATGGAGCCGGACAGTAGCCGCCTGTGGGAACGCCGCCACCGTGTGCTTTTCTTACGCCATAACAAGAACCTCCTGTAAAGGCGAAAAGCCCAGCAATGATAAGGATGTACAATCCAAAAACTTTAAATTTACTCATATTTCATATTCCTTATTTGAAAAACTGTATACTATTTATTATATATTATATATCATAAATGATATTTTGTCATAGCTTTTTGCAGGAATTTTTTGCATTTGTATCCTTACAATACAGCTTGACTTTGTGTCATTATCCGTCATATATACATCTTGCAACATTCTTGAGGTCATTAATATATATGTAAATTTTTTTATCAAGATGTTACAAATTTTAATGAAGATTTGTAACACTCTGCTTTTTTATTACAAATGTAAAATTTCTTCCAAGTTTTGTTGAAAATGCATCATGCCCATGCCAATAATTATACAGGAAGAACTCAAACATGGAAAGTTATCGTAGCAGATTTAATTTTGGAATATCGGATCACAATCGAGCATTCTACGAACGTAGGGCTGCGATTAGCGCTGTAAAATTCAAGAATAATGAAAATAATGAACTTATTGACCCTTTAAAAAAATCTTCTCAAGAGATTGCTTTTAAAGGGTCTTTCGCAGATACTAAAAATCTATATAAAATTGCCGATATGACCTGTCATCTGGATAAAAAACTTGGAGGACATGTTGAGTCTTGTATTGGTAATATAATTGAAAAAACGGGAGGACGGTTCTTTCATTACGAACAAAATAAATCATGTCTGAAAATCAGCGAACGCGGAATGTTTGACCTTCTTTTTGAAAGTATGGTTTATCCTTTTACGAAGATGCCGCTGGATTTACTCGATTTTGGCGCGGCTATTCTTAAAAAAACTCCACTTATAAAAAACATGGGTATCGTCGATAGTTTTCATGACTGCGCGCTTCTGCAAAATCACAGAAGTAAGAATGCTATTGCTTCTCAGGTTGATTCGATAACTGATTTGTTTGATACGATATACAAACGGCTTCCTGCTTCCAAAAACTTTGAGGATTTGAACGCTGAAGAAAAAACCGCTTTCCAAAACTCGTTGAACAGTATTGCTCAAACTATGTTTAGTTCGAAAACAGGTAATTATGACGCGGTCAAAGAGCGTTCGCTTAACAGGATCGTGTCGGGTTTTATTCCTGCATTTTTTCTCGCCAACGATGCTTATAATCTTTCCAGTTTAATTAATGATAATAAAAAAGAAGCTAAAGAAGAGCACAAAACAAGGTTCAGACAAGAAGTCAGCCGTGTCGGGCTGGCTGCGTATCTACAATTGACGCTGCTTGGGGGATTATCCAGATATGTTAATAATAGTAAATGGGCGTCTGCGTTCATCGCTTTAGGAACAGTTATTTTTGCCGAAACATCGTCAAGGCTATGGAATAAAAAGCCGATTACCTTTATATCAAAAGATAAAGCTGCTGAGTTGTACGAGGTTGACCCGAGAATAGAGCGGGAAAAGAAAAACAACGCTCAGTTGCCTCCTGTCCAGACTGCAGCGAATAATATTGTGCAATTAGGTAGCACAGCGCCTATAATGATTGAAGCTAATAACAGTATTTGGAGTTCAATAGGAAAAGATATTCCTTCATTGAGTAAGGTTAATAACCCAGCAGGCATAAAGTTCTCCGGCGAAAAAAATAAAACAAAAGAAAAAGGTTTATTCTGTTTTGAAACTCTTGGCAAAGCAGCGTTAGGGTTGGTTGCGGCTGGTTTTGCGATTACATATGCCAGAAAGTTCGCTCCTGTTGAAAAATCCTTTAAATTCGTTGTTGATCCGTTCCAGAACTTCTATGGCATGATAACCAAGCAAAAAAGCTCTATTAAATTAAAGGACGCACAAGAAATTGTTGCAGAGCTGGAAAATCTTGGATTTAACCGTCAAGCAGAATTTTATAAAAAAAATATACTTAATAAAAAACCATATGATGGCCAATTTATTGAGCTTGCTGATCAGGATGTTAAATATAAAGCGTTGATTAATCTGGTTATTAACCCGGTAAAATTCATAATCGGCACATTGAAATTTCCGTTTAAAATGTTCCGATTGTTCTTTGAGGTAGCGGCTCCCAGTACTAAATCATTCTTCTTGAAAGAAGCTTCCAAAAGTAAAGGAGGCAGTTTTGAAGATGCGTCAAGAGGTATTTTGGCGCTAAAAGAAAAAATAATTCCACAAAAAGCGGCGGATGGAAAAATAATCAAAAATAAAATGTCACATGATGAATTTGTTGAATATATGAATTCGCACATGCTGTCGGCATTTAATGGCACTTCTAAGTCAGGTGTTTCAAATGCTGAGTTGGCGACATTGGTCAAAATGATGTCGAGCTTAGCTACCACGTGGTTCCTGATTGCTGATAACTACAATATGGTTATGATTAAGTCTAAGGGAGAGAATCAGGAAGATGCGACTCAAAAGGCTAAGGAACGTGCTATTCAAAGAGTGTCTGCTCTTTTCTACCAGTTGTTGCTGATGGATTTGTTTAACAGTACGTTTACAGTGCTTTATCACTCATCGCTGTTCGGTATGTCTGCTGTAACTGCTGCGTGTACAACGTTACAAGAACTTGTGACAAGAAAAGCTATTGGCATGCCTATCTTGCAGCACTCTCGAGATGAAATTTTGAAAATTGAAGAGGACAACCATAATAAAGCCGGTGTGATTGGTATGTGGTACAGATTTATGACTAAACTTACAGGTAAAAAACAATTATCTGAAATGCAAAACAACTCTGCAAAAGCTTAGCATTAATTCAAGCTTTTCTTTTGTAAAAAATATAAAAAAATTTGCATATAAATTTTTTGAAGTACAATATTAATTATACGAAACATTCCTGGGACATATAAATGAACAAACTTAGTGATAAAGAGAGACAATACAGCGCACTTTTGAAGTATAAAAAAAGTACGAAAAAATCTAACAATAATTTCTTGGTTTTATTATTAATACTCACTTTTGTAATACTTTTATTGTTTGCAATTCTTGTGTTTATGATGAAAAAATCTAGCGTGCCGTTTTCAGAGTTGGGGCAATTTTTGCAGGATAAATCAGGTAAAGCCGGGACTCTTTTCGGCGATGGAGCAAAAAAATATAACTTTAATATATTTAATAGAAAACAGAACATACTGCTTTTGGGTGTCGACTCAAACGGTTTTGATGCGGATCCTTTCGATGGAACCCGCTCGGATACTATTATTGTCCTAAATGTTGACCCTGCAACTAAGACTATCAATGCGGTTTCTATTCCACGCGACAGCAAGGTCTATATCGCTGATAATAATGGTATACAGAAAATCAACGCTGCTCACGCCATTGGTGGGGTCGAGTTGACGAAAAAAACGCTTGAACAAACGTTAGGTGTTCATATTGATAAATATGTCATTGTTAATACTGAAGGTGTCCGAAAATTAGTAGATGCAATTGATGGTGTACCAGTTTACGTTGAAAAAGACATGCGTTACCATGATTATGCCGGCAAGCTCCATGTTGAACTTAAAAAAGGGATGCAGGTCATGGACGGCAAGACTGCCGAATCTTACATTCGTTTCCGTCATGATACGATGGGTGATATTTCAAGAACGAGCAGGCAGCAATGGTTTTTAAGAAGCTTACTTAAGAAACTGCAAACTCCCGAAATTATTCCAAAAGTGCCTGAGGTTCTTAATGTTGCTAATAAATATTGTAAAACAGATTTAACTCTATATGAGATGTCGCATTTGGTCGCATTAATGCGCAGTATAGATATGTCACAAATTGAAGTGGCTACGTTACCCGGAGCACCGTCACAAAAAGGTTATATCAGCTACTGGATTCTTGAGCCCGAGCAAACTCAGGCTGTTTTGGACAGATTAATTTATAGAACTAAAACTAAAATGCCTGAAAAGCTTCTGACAGCCGGACTGGTATACGCGTACAGCAAAGAGGCTGAGGCGATGGAAATCAAATCGCAATTGCAAGAAGCCGGATATGACGTAAGCTGTATCGGTCGTGCTCAGTTGCCGCATTCACAGATAATCGCGCATAATGCCGACGTATCGAGTGAATTTGTTAAGTGGCTAAAGAAGAAAATCCCTGAGCTTAAGTCCTCACAATTTGTGTATGACCCTATCAAAATTTATTGTAACGAAAGTGATTTCACGATTATAATTGCTGATTAGCAGAAATTAGAAAAGGAAGATAAAATGAGTGTATTAAGAATAGCTATACCCAACAAAGGCAGATTATCCGAAAAAATATATGATTTGCTGGGGTGTGCAGGGCTAAATTTCCCGAGCAAAGATGAGCGCACGCTGCAAGTCACCACAAAAGACAAAAATTATTCTATTATTTTTGTCAGAACACAAGATATTCCTCGTTTTGTT
>JAVBNU010000047.1:0-8085 GCA_031551265.1 Candidatus Gastranaerophilaceae bacterium | reverse complement strand
ATTGAAATTAAGCGTGTGCATAATATCCACAGAACACTCGTTCTTGAGCGTGTGGATAAAGAGGGTGAAGAGGAAGAGAAATTACTTATATTTTTAAATTTTTCCGATAAGCCTCAGTATGTTGATTTTTATGTTGATGCCAAAGAAAGAAATGTGTATAAAGAAATTTTGAATAGCGAAAATGCTCGCTACGGCGGCAATCTCGACACCAGTGAGAATTTGGTTATAGATAATGATTATGTGACAAAACAAATCCCACCAATTTGTTTGCAAGTGTACAGAGCAGTTTAGAAATTTATCTATACAAATTGCAACAAAAAGTTAACATAAATTGTAATAAATATACCTTTAATATATTCTTTTATTAGGAGAGTTTAAGTAAGGAATATTATGGAAACGTCGTTTAATGACAATAATTATGTAATAGATTTGGGATACGTGAAAACTGCTGCAGACGTTATTTACGAGTTTAGTACTATTTTAGAAAATGATTTGGTTAAAAATAAAAAAGTCTTGCTAAAACTGGGCGATATTGAGTTGAATCAATCACAGCTTTTGAGTATCAAATCGCTGATTAATAGCGTTAATTCTAATTTGAGTATTTTGGAGACAAGGTCCGTGCAAACTCAACAAGCAGCTTTGGCAATGGGAATTATTGTCGCTAACCCTGACGCTCAGCCGACTGATACGGAAGTAAGCGCTGAGGCCATTGAGGAAAATCTCTCCAGCATAATCACGCCAACGGAAGTTGTGCCTGAGGAAAAAGTTGAGGACACAAATGAGCTTTCTCAAGATGAATTTGACGAACATGAGGAAGTGTACGATTATTCAACAGAAGAAATAAATTATACAATTGAGCAAAGTCAGAAAATGCATGATGAACTTGATATTATTTTTGATGAAGAAAAAAGGCTTGAAGAGCTTTTGGATCACCAACCTGATGCTCGCGAAATTGAAAAAATGCTCCAGTCTGAAAATGAGTATACAGAGCAGGATTTTGAGATTGATAATTTGCCAACGATGTATATAAAACAGACATTGCGCTCAGGGCAGGCAGTGAATTACGAAGGTAATATTGTAATTATCGGAGATGCGCACCCGGGGTGCGAGATTAACGCAGCCGGAGACATCACAGTTTGGGGTATCTTGAGCGGTATTGCTCATGCCGGCGCGTCAGGCAATGAAAAAGCGCGTATCAGAGCGTTGAAAATGAACGCAATACAGTTGAGAATTGCAGATTGGTACTCGCGTCGTCCTGATTCCACGAAAACATTGTTTATAGATAGATCAACAAGCTTTGTGCCGGAAGAGGCAAGGGTAATTGACGGTACGATTGTACTGTTTAAAATTAATGAATAATCAAAACACAGAAAAGGAGTGTAAATAAATGACAGGTCGAGTAATAGTAATTACTTCAGGCAAAGGGGGAGTCGGTAAAACGACCACCAGCGCAAACATAGGTACAGCACTAGCGCGTGCCGGTAATAAAGTTGTTTTAATCGATACAGATATCGGGTTAAGAAATTTAGATTTATTGTTGGGGCTTGAAAACCGCATCGTATACACACTTGTTGATGTTGTTGAAGAGCGTTGCAAGTTAAAACAGGCATTAGTTAAAGATAAGAAAAATCCTAACCTGTGTCTTTTAGCGGCGGCGCAAACTCGCGACAAGTCTGCAGTTACTCAGGAACAACTTAAATCAATATGCGAAGAATTGAGCAAAGACAACGATTTTATTCTCGTTGATTGTCCTGCAGGTATTGAGCAAGGCTTCCAAAACGCTATTTCAGGCGCTACAGAGGCTATTGTTGTTACCACTCCTGAAATGTCTGCGGTGCGCGATGCTGATAGAATTATTGGTTTATTAGAAGCGAAAGAAGAAATTCAATCTTATAAACTTTTAGTCAACAGAGTGCGTCCTAACCTCATCAAAGCAAACGATATGATGAGTATTGAGGATGTTACTGACATTTTATCTTGCTCTTTAATAGGGATAATTCCTGAAGATAGCGGAATTATTGTATCGACCAACAAAGGTGAGCCTATTGTAAATGATGAAAAATCATTAGCCGGTCAAGCTTATAGCAATGTTGCCAAAAGAATTACCGGTGAAGATGTACCCTTTATGGATTTAGACGAGCCGAAAGGATTCATCGCTAAAATCAAACAGTTATTCAAAGGTAAGAAGGCATAAGAGGAGAGCGATGATGAAAGATATTTTAGCAGATATATATAATAAAGTGTTGAACTTTTTCCAGCAGGAAAAAGACGGAAACTCAAAAGAGATTGCTTCAAACAGACTTAAATTGGTGTTGATGCAGGACAGAACGAATCTTGATGCGGGTATACTTGAAAAAATGCGTGTTGAGTTGGTTGATGTTATTTCTCGCTATGTAGAAATTGATCAGGAAGAATTTGCTGTTAATTTGGCAGGCGAAGGCGATTCAGTTGCACTGATGTTGAATATTCCTGTACTAAGAGCAAAAACTACAGAGGAGATTGAGGAAGCTGAAGCTGCCCGTAAACAAAGTGCAGAGGAAGCAGAAACTGTGGACGAAGAAGCGTCTGATGAAGATAACGGTGAAGAAACTCAAGAGCAAGAAAAAACATCTGAAGATGATGTAGAGGATGCGGAGACTGAGGGAAATGAGTCTGATGTCGAAGATGAGACTGCAAGTGAAGATGTTGCAACTCAAGATATGGTTGAAGATGACAAAAAGAAAAAATAGTTAATATTAGATTTTTGAGGATAGAACATGATGGATATTATTAATAAAATTGCTAACCACGAATATACGTTCAAGCAATTAGCCGGAATTGTGATACTTTCCGGCATGATTGCCGGGCTTACTATGCCGGGGTATGGCGTGGGATTTTTGGCATGGGTTGTGCTGATTCCTCTGTTTTTGTGTATGCGTCGTTGCAAGACTATTGCACAAAGTATGAATCTTGCATTTTTATTCGGCTTCTTTTTTAATATGGTGACCATTTTTTGGATTTTCCATATTTGGACAATGGAATGGGCCGGCTTGAGCACTTTTCAGACGTACATGATTTCAGTGATTGTACTGATTTGCCTTAGTATTTATACAGGATGGTTTTTCGGACTATTTGGTATACTTGCCAAATTTATTCTCAATGCCAGCTTTAACAACGTAACAAAAGCGATTTTGCTTGGTATTTTTTGGGTTTTAATTACCAACAAATTGTTATCCTTGGGCGAGCTTGCATTCCCGTGGTCAATGATTGAATATTCACAGTACAAGTATTTACACCTTATTCAGATAGTTAAATTTATCAAAGGTGCAGGGCTTGAATTTTTAATAGTGTTTGTCAATGTTTATCTCGCATTTTGTTTGGTTGAAAAAAATAAAAATACAGAAAAATTTGTTCTATATCCGAAACGTGCTTCTGTTGTGGTGATGATTTTTGCGGTTTTATTTGCGTATGGCTTTTATGCTATGAGTGAAGAATTACCAAGTGAAGAGCTCAAAGTTACCATCATACAAACCAACACTAACATGAATGAGCTAGGTGATGAAGGAGCATGGAAAGGGCATTATATAAGACTCCTTTATGAGTCTCCTCCGGGGTTAATTATTTATCCTGAAATTGCTTCTAATGAGCAAGTCAAGGCCTATGACAAACGATTCGTCAGATATGTACACGATTACATTGGCGGCACAGGAAAAACCGTTATTATGGGCATGTTTGATTATGCTAAAGACGAATATGGTATAAAAAGACCGGCAAATGCAGCGTATGTATTTGATAGAGGTGTTGCGACACAGTACATCAAGCAATATCGCGTGCCGTTTGGCGAATTTACGCCAAGATATTTGCTGCCTAAATTTATTGAGACAAACTTGTTTGATAAGCTAATTCCTGAGCCATTTGTACGTGGCCGTGAAATTAAGGTTGTCGACACTGTTCACGGCAAAATAGCGCCGTCCATATGCTATGAGGTAATCTTCCCGGGCTTGATAGCAAAACAGGTTCGCATGGGAGCGGATTATCTTGTAACTATTTGTAATCCGGCATGGTTCAAAAGTATGCTAATCAAAGAGCAATTAATGGCTAACAGCGTGTTCCGCGCGAGAGAAAACAGCCGTTATGTCATATCAGCGGTGAACACAGGTAGATCGTATATAGTTGCGCCAAACGGTAAAATTATATACAAATCAAAGCCTTATCGCGAGCTTGTGCACACTCACAAAATTTAATATGGGGAAACACTATAAAATTATCAAGCCGGCAGGGGAAATGCCGGCTTTTTTCTTTAATCCCTTTTGCCGCCAATCATATTTATTGGCACACTGAGTATCGCAAGCAAAATTGCGCCAAAAAACGCGCTCCAAAATCCTTCGACTTCAAAGCCCGGCGACAAATAACCTGCAAGCATAAGTAATAACGCGTTTATTATCAAACTGAACAAGCCAAGCGTCAAAATGTTTATCGGCAAAGTTATAAAATCGACAATAGGCCTGATAAACGCGTTTACTAAACCGATAATAATTATCGCAATTAATGCTGAGCCAAAGCCTGAGACTTCAATACCCGGAATAATGTAAGAGATTAATATTATGGCAAGAGCGTATGCCAGCCATCTCAATAAAGTATTCATAGTTCACTCCTTTTAATTTTTTATAATTATACATAAATTATTGCTTTTTGAATATTCCATATATATACTAAATAATATGTTTTTTAATCAGAAGAAAGAATATAAAAAAATTGGAGTTTCCATATTAGGACCGTTGGGCGATGTGATTAATACAACGGGTGTTTTTGCGCAGCTGCGAAAAGCGTATCCTGATGCCGAAATCTCAGTCATAACTGTACCAAGAGGCCTGCCAGCCACAAAAGGTATTCCCGAAATCTCACACAGATATGTTTACGAGCGCATAAAAGGCAAAAATGATTTCTTTAAAATGATAAAGTTCGGAACATCTTTGATTGGCAAGTTTGATTTGATGGTTGTTTTGGATAATCATTTCCGAAGCGCTTTTATATCACTGTGCTCGCTGACTCCAAAAAGAATCGGCAGAAGCGGCCAAGGTCGCAAGCTAATTTTGACCGATACAATACCTCATTCAGAAGAAGAAAAAATCGGAGATATTCCCGTCGCCGAACACTACGCGCGATGCCTAAAACCGTTAGGAATTTACAAAGAAAATCTCAAAACTTGCTATGGCTATTCCAAAGAGGACAATACATTTGCTAATTCACTAATAGAAAAAAATAATTTGTGCGGTCAGAAAATTCTGGGCATTTGCCCGGCATGCTTTCATGAATTCAAAACGATGAATGTTAGTGATGTAGCAAGATTTATCGAATTAATTAATGAAAAAACTTCCTATAAAGTCGCCATAGTCGGCGGTTCCGATGTCTGTTTTTATGTCGAAAATTTGCAAAAAGAATGTAAGGCGCCTTTTGTCTCTTTGGTCGGGCAAACATCTTTTGAACAGACAGCATGCTTTATTGAAAAATGCTCGAAATTCATATCAGTTGATACAGCCTGCCTGCATTTAGCTGTTGCCGTGAGTACCCCCGTTGTTGCGATATTTTATCGTAATATAGCCCAAAAATGGGGGCCGGCTGATTTGAATTACAACAGGCTAATCGTAAATTTAGAGAATAAATTAGTTGAACCCGAACAACTCTTCGAAAATATTATGGAAATGACTGATAAAGATACAATGTAGGGTGTGTCGCCCCAACAATTGCTATTTTAATCAAGTGTAAAATGTAAGATGGTTTGGACGTTTTCATCCAACTCATCTATAAAATTTTTATATCAGTAGAAGCAGGTGCGTCCCACGCACCATTATTATTTAGAATGCAGAATGTAGGTTGGGGTTTCTACCCCAACAAGTTTTTGGTTTGACTTTTTGCCTTAATGTTGTTGGGCTAACACTACGTTTCCTTTGTTTGCAAGGCTACTCGCCAGCAAACAATAGTCAACTACGGAGCCAAGCTCACTCGCTTCGCCAAGGCTCAGCAGTTTGTTTTGTCAAAGCCAACCTACTTCGACTTTGCGAAACATCATCACCTACAGGGGGGCCTCCAATAACGTTGCTTCCGGCATGTCAAGTTCGTAACTGTCAGAACAGTTAAGAGCCTTATGAAACTGAAATCTTGCTGCTCGTGCTTTATCATCGGAAAAAAGATATACATCAGAGCCAACTTTAAGACGTGCAGAGAGTCCTAATGGATCAGATTCCTTATCACCTTTATAAAGATGAAAAGCCACATTATCAGCAGTAGTATAGACTACATGCGTTTTTTCAAGTGGGTTCTTTTTAGCAACTGGGATAACTAACGTTCCTTTGAAGCTTTGATTTGAATTAGATAATGGGTTAATACGCATAACATATTCCTTTCAATTATGTATAACTAGTAGGCGTAGGGTGGGCTATTGCCCACCAATCCAAAAGTTTAGACAGTTTTGTTAAGTCTTTCTATGTATATCTCTTTGTCACGAATCTCAACCGGTGCTGAACTGTTGACCGCATCATCATATATTATTTTTTTAAAATCAAGCACATTCATGTTTAAAAGATAAGTATTCGGACCATGATACAGATAGGTCCAAGTCGAACCTGCTGCTCCTTCAGCGCCGTCAAAACTCAGTCCCTCTGTTGAAAGACATAGTAAGTTACCACTGTGATTATTTCGTGTTTCAGCATTTGTTTTTTTGGCGTCTACACTTAGAGGATAAAATGTAATCATTCCTTTGAAGCTTTGATTTGAATTAGATAATGGATTAATACGCATAACATATTCCTTTCAATTATGTATAACTATTTAGGGTAGTGTAGGGTGCGTCCCACGCACCGAAAAAGCAGCAGTGGTCTATTGCCCCACATTAGTGTCTGCTTTCTTTACCCGGTAACGAATACCAAGTGTTATTTTCAGCTTTATAGTCAACTGAGCACTTTTCATGCTCACAGAGAGTTTGGAACATTCCGAAAAGCTGTGCGCAAATTCTCTCTGGTGAGTCATTTGGACTTATATATGCACCAATCACTTGCTTACCGGAACGACCTACATGAGGGAGCCCACGTTCATGTTTAATAAATTTTATTTCTATCAATTCCCCGTCTATTCCTTTTGGGCGAGGTTTCATTCCTGATACAGTATCTGAAACTAAGCAAACTGTATCTTTATTAGGATTATACATTCTTACATTTTTTTCCAAATACTCAGAAAAAAGTTTACGCCCTTTTTCAGCATTTGTACCGATATGATGAAACCAACAGCTATCTGATACGACTTCTGGCGATGTCCAACCTGCTGTCGGCTTTGAATCATTATAAGAACCAAAGCTATTTTGACGGTTTGTAACACTGTAGATGCTGGTGTTTAAATTTACTCTCATTTTGTGATTCCTTTCAATTATGTGAGACTTAGACAAAAACAAACGGAGTCAAACTCTGCTGAGTTCAACTCCGTTTATTAAAATTAGGACTTGGCAACTGGTTATCTTCCCGGGCGGTCATCCGCCGAGTATTGTCACTGCAAGTAGTCTTTACGACCGTGTTCGGGATGGGAACGGGTGGTTTCCTACCGCTTAGTCACCAAGAGTATTATTGTTCGCGGAGATTTATCAAAAGCGACAATCTCACGCGTAATAATCCAATTGGATTATACACTGATAGCTGCATAAAATATTAAGCTAGGCGCAATTCATCTAATTTTGCGCTGATGCGCAATTTTAGGAAAAGCCCTCGTCCGATTAGTACTAGTCGGCTGCATATGTTGCCATACTTCTACCTCTAGCCTATCAACCAGATTTTCTACCTGGGGACTTACCAGCTTGTGCTGTGAGAGAACTCATCTTATGGTGGGCTTCGTACTTATATGCTTTCAGCACTTATCCGCTCCGAACACAGCTACCGGGCGTTTACCGCTGGCGCGATAACCCGTACACTGGAGGTTCGTTCTTCCCGGTCCTCTCGTACTAAGGAAGACTCCATTCAATTCTCTTGCGCGTATACCGGATATGGACCGAACTGTCTCACGACGTTCTGAACCCAGCTCGCGTGCCGCTTTAATGGGCGAACAGCCCAACCCTTGGAACGT
>JAVBNU010000069.1:0-4729 GCA_031551265.1 Candidatus Gastranaerophilaceae bacterium | reverse complement strand
GCGTTTCGCTATAGCTAAGTTTATCAACAAAAAAAATCACAGTCAACTTTTTTGTATATAACTGAACTACAGGCTCATCACTTTCAATATATCGTCTATTTTTGATGATGTTTTCTTAACCTCAGCAGCTGAATATTTAATAGCCGCATCAGGATCTTTAAGGCCGTTACCTGTCAAAATACAGACTATTTTTGAACCTTCTTGAATAAGTCCGAGTTTTTTAGCTTTAATAACACCCGCAACTGATGCTGCAGACGCAGGTTCAGCAAGTATACCTTCAAAAGAAGCAAGCATTTTATATGCTTCGATAATCTCATCATCATTAACAAAATTAATCACGCCACCGCTCTTATCACGTGCATTTTCAGCTTGCTTCCAGCTTGCAGGGTTGCCTATTCTTATCGCAGTGGCTATTGTCTCAGGTTTCAAAATTCTTTCACCACGCACTATAGCTGCAGCTCCTTCAGCCTCAAAGCCCATCATTTTAGGTAATTTAGAAATTTTACCAAGCGATAAAAATTCTTCATAACCTTTGAAATATGCCGTAATATTGCCCGCATTGCCAACAGGGATAAAATGGTAGTCGGGAGCATCGCCTAAAGCTTCGCATATTTCAAAAGCACCTGTTTTCTGTCCTTCAATACGGTACGGATTAACCGAATTGACCAAAGTAATCGGATATTTTTCAGAAATTTCCAAAACAAGCTCAAGCGCCTCATCAAAGTTACCTTCAATTGCAATAATTTCAGCACCATACATCATAGCCTGAGACAATTTGCCGAGCGCAATATAACCATCAGGAATGAGTACATAAGTCTTAATCCCTGCTTTAGCGCCATATGCCGCAGCCGCCGCGCTTGTATTACCTGTTGACGCACAGATAATAGCCTTCGAACCTTCTTCAACAGCCTTAGACACGGCCATTGTCATACCACGGTCTTTAAAGCTGCCTGTTGGATTTAAGCCCTCAAATTTTAAATATATTTCGCAATCCAAGCCGATTTTCTTCGCCAGATTGTCAGCCTTAATCAATGGTGTATTACCTTCATTTAGTGTAATCACGGGAGTCGCATCGCTAACCGGTAAGTATTGTCTGTATTTATTTATTAAACCTTGATAAAGTGTGCTCATATTGACCTTCCTTAATCCATTACACGGATTATATTATTAATTGTATTAATTGCCTGCTCTTCACTCATGATTTTAACGGCGTTTTGCACATCTTGCTCTTTGCAGTTTTCAGTTATTACAATAACTTCTGCCGTACCGTCAGCGTTCACACCTTTTTGCAGCAGCGAAGACAAACTTATTCCGCATTTACCGCAAATAGTACCGACCAAGCCTATTGTTCCCGGCACATTCGCAACGTTGAGCGAAATATAATATTTGTTATAAGTTTCAGCTATATCTATTTGGTTAGCATTATCTGACAGGTCTTGTGCATGCCCGCAACGCATCATTGGCAGCGGAGTTTGATTAAACTTCATATCTGCGCTAAGAGCAAGAATGTCACCCACAACAGCACTGGCTGTTGGGAATTCGCCTGCACCCGGGCCTGTAAACATAATTTCACCAATTGGGAATCCTTTGAACATAACCGCATTAGTCACGTTATTAATCTGAGCAAGCGGCAAATTACAATTCACCAACATCGGATGAACCCGAACATCTGTATGGCCTTCTTCATCACGTTTTGCAAGAGCAATCAGTTTTATTTTATAGCCTAATTCTTTTGCATGCGCCATATCATTGACTGTAATCTTTGTTATACCTTCTTTATAAATTTTATTTATATCAACGCGCTCATTAAAAGCAATTGAAGCAAGCGTCGAAATCTTATATGCAGCGTCATAGCCTTCAACATCGCCAGTCGGATCAGCTTCAGCATAACCCAATTTCTGGGCTTCTTTTAAAACTTCTCCGTAATCAGCGCCTTCTTCACCCATTTTTGTCAAAATGTAATTTGTTGTACCATTTAATATTCCGGCAATTTGAGAAATACGATTGGCACGCAATGATGTTTTTACAGGCATAATTATGGGGATACCGCCGCCCACTGCCGCTTCATACATAATCACCACATTATTTTTTTCTGCCAATAAAAATAATTCACGACCATGCTTTGCAATCAACTCTTTGTTCGCCGTAACTACATGTTTTTTATTATCTATAGCTGTTTTTATCAAATCAAACGCAGGATTAACACCGCCAATAACCTCAACGACCACTTCAATTTCAGGGTCGTTCACAATATCAAACGCATCATTGGTAACAATTGATTCATCAATTCCGCCTATGATTCTTGCTCTGCTTATATCTCTTTCGGCAATTTTTTTGATAGTAATATCCTTAAAGTTCCGAAGTGTTTTTACTACCCCCGAACCTACTGTTCCCAAACCCATTATACCGATGTTCATTCTATATTGTTCTCCATATCTAAATTCTATACAACTATTAAACCATAAAAAAATTATCTGTAGTAAATTTGAATATTGACTTAAGATATTTATTTTGTATTATAGTTTTTACAAACGATATTTAAGGGCGTTTAGCTCAGTTGGTAGAGCGTCTCGTTTACACCGAGAGGGTCGGGAGTTCGAGTCTCTCAACGCCCAAATTTTAAGAAGAGCCCTTGGGCTCTTTTTTATTGTCGTTGAATAAAAACTTTTTTCGTTCTGTCATGCTGAATTTATTTGCGGCGCCAACCCGGTTGTAGCATCTGTAGATTGTGGAGTTCCATTTTGGGCGAGTTCATAGGTAAAACCCAACTTTTGTTCAGATCCTGAAACAAGTTCAGGATGACGTGAGAGAATTATGCTATGTGGACTAAATCCACCAAATAAAAAAGAAAATCTAGATAGATTCTCTTTTTTTATTTTTTTATAATAAGTTTAAGATTACGAAATATTAAAATTCCGTCTTTATAATGAACTCTTTCTAATAATTTTCGTTATAAAAAGAAAAGGAGTTGAATAAATATGAAAAAGATTTTAATGGTTTTTATCCTAATGTGTCTTTTAGTACCGGCCGGCATGACTGCGGAACAGCCTGCAAAACGCGAGCATAATCAGGGGCAACGACCAAGTCATAGTAATTCAAATCAAGAACATCAACGACAAAGTCAAGACCGTGAACGCCAGGAAAGACCAAAACAAGACACTAAACCTACTCAAGAGCGTCAACGTCAGGAGCAGCCAGCCAGCCGCCCTGCACAAGCCAGCGCAGCGCCAAGTGCAGCACAAAAACAAGCCATGCAAAATTCTGCTCGCCAGGACCAAGAACGAGCTAAACAAAGCATCGAACGTAATATTCAACCTAAAAAACAAGCTGTACAAAATGCAGCTCGCCAAGACCGTGAACAAAGCAAACCAAATACACCTAAACAGCCTGTGCATACCACACCCGTTAATAATATAAGCCAACCGACAAAACCAACACAACCGGCTAACACTGTGCGCCCGACACAACCGACTCAACAAAACAAGCCCAATGTACCAACTAATAACTCCACCCCACAGACAAAACCAAACCACCCAAATAATGCACAAAACAGACCTACTCATGGCAATAATTTTTCACAGCCAACACGTCCCGTAAAAGATAACTTTGACCGTCCGCACCAAGGACAAACAAAGTTTCAAGCAGAACAAGAACGTGCACAACATGAACATGAGCGAAAAAAAGCTGAAGAAACGCGTAAAAATACACACATGCCTGTTCGTCGCCATACAGAAAAATACATAGAAAAACATAAACCAACAGTCAACAGTTCTTTCTATTTCTCAACCACTTTCGGCACTCCATACTACTATGAGGACTTTTATTACGATAATTATTACTACGGAAACTATTATCAACCCGTAAACTACAATACAACGTACATTTTGCCTGCCCAGAATACTGATTACAGCAGCTTTTCGGCATACCAAAATCAAACAACTCCTGCCGTTTATCACCAAAATCCATATGGCACGCCCCAATTTGAGTTGATTTTCACAGAACGCGCAGATAATGACCTGGAATACCTAGAGACCAACTCTGCACTTGTCAACAAAATGGATGCAGTGTACGCAATTTTAAATTATTTAGAAGTCAATCCTGCCAACTCAGAGTTGCATACCCAGAAGGTTAACTTATTAGCTCAAATACAGGGCGTCACAATATATGAAACCTACGCAGAAAACCCTGAAATTTTTCCTGACGCATATAAAATATTTTGGCACTACGGCCATGAAGGAAATGCAATCACAATCGTAGCAATCTCTTCACGATTATAAATTTCATATTTCATAAAACCAAAGAGGCGCTTATATCTCGCCTCTTTTTTATGTTTTTTTCCAAACGCTGTACTTGCCATCATTAAGTATACCGCCTTTTTCTTTAAATACAGGCTTAAATCCTTTCGTTTTCAAGGTTTTATGCAATAATCCGTCATGCAGTAACCCATGATCCATATCATGTGTACCAATTACAAAGAGTCCATTTTTCTTGAGTGATGTGCGTATATTATCAACAACAGTTTCAACAATCGGCCTTACATCTTCTTCTTTTCTCAAAATTTTCCACCCTGGCATCGGCTCATCAGTTGTTAAGTGATAAAGCGCATTTCTGAATAAAACGACATTCGCACTTTCAGGCTCAGCAATTTCGCCTAACTTCAAAATATCACCCTGCACAAATTTCACAGTACCGGCTTTTTCCGGCCGAATTCTAAATGCTTTTGATTCGT
>JAVBNU010000010.1:0-67885 GCA_031551265.1 Candidatus Gastranaerophilaceae bacterium | reverse complement strand
TTTTGGCTACGGTGAATCAAGTCATTGACCTCGCTACAGCAACAAAAGTTTGTGAAAGTTTTGAACTTGAAGTTCTGAATGAGGATTTAGAATCCTTTATGGAGGAAGAACTTGAAAAAGAAGCCAAAGCAAAAGCTTTGGCCAATGTGGATGTCAGATTGTTGAAAAAACGCGCACCTGTCGTGAGTATCATGGGTCACGTTGACCACGGTAAAACAACATTACTCGACTCTATCAGAGCCGCTAAGCATAAAATTGTAGCAACCGAAGTCGGCGGAATTACGCAGTCTATCGGTGCTTATACGGTATTGCTGGACGACAAAAAAGATAAGAAGATTGTATTCATTGATACACCGGGTCACGCAGCGTTTACAGAAATGCGTGCTCGTGGTGCAAAAGCAACAGATATAGCTATTCTGGTTGTTGCAGCTGATGACGGTATAATGCCTCAGACCATTGAAGCAATAAATCACGCAAAAGCGGCAGAAGTGCCTATAATCGTTGCTGTAAACAAAATTGATAAACCAACGGCCAATCCTGACAAAATTCTGCAACAGTTGACCGAACACGGGCTTGTGCCCGAAGAATGGGGCGGTGATACAATCGCTCAAAAAGTCAGCGCCTTGCAAGGTACGGGCATTGACGAATTGTTGGAATATATTTTAATTTTAGCTGAAATGCAAGACTTAAAAGCCAACCCTTCAGCTCCTGCTGCTGGTGTTATAATCGAAGCCAATCTTGACAAAGGTAAAGGTCCTGTTGCAACATTACTTGTACAAAATGGTACATTGAAAACAGGCGATTGCGTTGTTGTCGGTACAGTTGGCGGTAGAGTTCGCGCATTGCTTTCTGACTCGGGCGAGCGTGTCAAAAAAGCCGGTCCTTCAACACCTGTTGAAGTTTTAGGCTTAAATGAAGTTCCACAAGCCGGCGACCATTTTGAAGTTGTCGAAAGCGACCGTGAAATGAAAACTATCGTGCAAAAACGTAAAGAAAGAGAACGCAACACACGCTTAGAATCTATGAGACCGTCTCATATACGCAACGAGGTTGTGGGTGATGGTGAAGACGAAATTCAAAGATTGAACTTAATTATCAAAGCTAACACTAATGGTGCGGCAGAAGCTGTAGCACAAGCCGTTCGTCAGCTTGAATCAAAAGAAATTATCACAAAAATCATACACGTTGGAGTTGGTGACATCTCCGAAGCCGATGTTATGCTTGCATCTGCCAGTGGCGCGATAATCCTCGGGTTTACCGTAAAAGAGGACAGTAACGCACTCGCTGCTGCTGAGCGTGAACATGTTATTATCAAAAAATACAACATTATTTATCAGGCATTAGAAGAACTTGAGCAAACTATGCTTAACCTGTTGAAGCCTGAAATAAAAGAAGTAGAGCTGGGCGCTGCCGAAGTCAGACAAATATTTACAGTTGGTAAAACGACCAAGATCGCAGGCTGTTACGTCACCGAGGGTAAGATCGTCAGAGGCAAAATTGCTGTGCTGGAACGCAACGGAGTCGAAATATTCCGCGGTCAGATTGACCAGTTAAAAAGATTTAAAGATGATGCAAAAGAAGTTGCCCAAGGCTTTGAGTGCGGTATTTCTTTTGCAAAATATAACGAAATTGAGCCGGGCGACATCATTCGTGTTTTCACAACCGAAGAAATTGAAAAAGTCAGCTTAGTATAGTGTTTTAACAGTCTATTCACAGAGGAGTCAGTAAAATGTCTTTAAGAAACGAACGCGTAAGAAAAACTTTAATGAAAGAAATTTCGGATATTTTGCTCAAAGACATCAGAGATTCGCGCATTAGCGGCATTATCTCAATCACCGACATCGAAATGTCGCATGATAACTCCTTTGCAAAGGTATATTACTCTGTTTTCACAACAGACGAAGCGAAAAAAGAACAAACTATTCATGCTCTGGAAGAAAACAAATCAAAAATCCGCTACGAAGTTGGCAAAAGAATACGTTTGAGAGTAACGCCTGATTTAAGGTTTATTCCTGATGATTCACTTGAGCGCGGCAGCAAAGTAACCGACTTAATCGACAAAATTTCCCGCGGCGAATTGTAATAAGTTCAATTTATCGGTGCGTGAGACGCACCCTACAGCTACAAACTTAATTAGGTGCTTTCACTGGAACAGCTTTGCCATCAATGATTGTGTGTGTCACTTTTTCTGCAGTTTTTTCTACAACTTCTGCTCCTGATTCAGCAGCTTTAGGATATAGACCTACATATTCTTTTCTTGCTAACTTTACTCCTTCTTCAAGGGCTTCTCCAAAAGTTTTGGGGGTAGGGTGTATATATCCGATAATTTTACGTATAATTCCTGACATAATCAGCTTCCTTTCATTTCCTATACTTATTAATAAAAACATCCAACTCAAAAAAAATGCCCCGTCTTACTAATATTCCCCATCGGGTTATTTGAATTTTGGTGATGGGTTAGTTGTAGGGTGCTTCTTTCATTGGCAAAATACAAGTATTTTGCACAACTCACCAAGTTATTGTCACTAATGCTCGCTATGCTCGCAAAGTGCCAAGGACGTCTCACGCACCGAAATATTTATGTTACCATTACATTATGCCAAATTATAAAAGGTATTATCTGGAAAACCATAATGTTTTTATAACTGTTGTTACTTATAATCGAAATCCTATTTTGATTGAGAACATTGAAATTTTGCGTGCTTGTTTTAAAGAGACAATGCAAAAATTTCATTTTGATATTATTGCAGTAGTGGTTTTGCCTGACCATTTTCATATCATACTAAATCCTGAAAATATCGATGATTTTCCCAAAATCATTGGAACAATTAAAAGAAATTTTACACGCAAAATTGATGAAAAATACGTAGATGAAAGTATTTCAGATAGTCGAAAGATAAGAAAAGAAAAAGGTATATGGCAAAGACGTTTTTATGACCATATAATAAGAGATGAGGATGATTTGGAAAAACATCTTGATTATATTCATTACAACCCGGTGAAGCATGATTATTCAAATTCTCCAATTGACTGGGAATACTCGTCATTCAGGAAATATGTTGATGATGAGTATTATTCTGAAAATTGGGGTAGTCAGGAAGATATAAAGAATATTAATTCACTTGACTATGAATAAAAAAATAATGTCGGTGCGTAAGACGCACCCTACAAAAAAGTTGAAATAATGTGGAATTTCAAATAATATACTAACCAAGCGACATAACATCTGTTGATGTCACTACAAGCTTAATAAAAGTAGGGTGCGTCTTACGCACCGTTTTATATAGAATAATGAAAGGGTCAAAACAATGTTTGGATTTCTAAATATCTATAAACCGAGCGGCATAACATCTTTTGATGTAATTGCACGCCTAAGGAAAGTGCTAAAAATCAAACAAATCGGACATGCCGGCACATTAGATCCTTTAGCAGAGGGCGTTTTACCAATCGCAATCTCAAAAGCAACAAGACTACTGGAATTTCTCAACGACGACAAAGCATACATTTGCACGCTGGAATTTGGCAGAATATCAAATACCTATGATACCGAAGGTGAGATTGAAATATTTTCAGATAAAAAAGTTGATAAAAAGACTGCAGAAGAAGCATTGAAGGTTTTCGAGGGAGAAATTGAGCAGACACCTCCTGCATTTTCGGCTGTTCATTATCAGGGCAAAAGACTTTATGAACTGGCGAGAGAAGGCAATGTCCCAACCGACATTCAAAAACGTAAAGTAAAAATTCATGAAATAAAACTCCTAAACTTTGACTCTGAAAGCCAAACAGCCGAAATTTTTGTCGCTTGCTCAAAGGGCACGTATATTCGCTCAATTGTGCATGATTTAGGTCAAAACCTCGGCTGTGGCGCAATAATGACAAAACTAATCCGTACTCAGTCAGGGGATTTCGGCATCAAGACTTCGGTAGAACTGGAGAAAATTACGACGATTGAGGAGGCAAAAAACTATTTGATTAATCCTGTTGAAGTTTTATCATGTAAGAGTAAGGAGCTTACCGATGAGGAATACGCAAAAATATTGCACGGACAGGCTCTTGAGAACAACGGAATTTATAGCGAAGATGAAAATTTAATGCTATTGAAAGACAATAAAATAGCAGCAATCAGTAAAATTCAAAACGGCAAAATATGTATGAAAAAGGTATTAGTATGATAAAAAAATTAATTGGTATAATGACGGTTCTATTATTGGCTTCTCCGGCTGTAAACGCAGAAATTAACTATGCTTGCCGCGAAGAGCCTTACCCGATAAGCGGCGGCGCAAGCACGTTTTTACATACAGTGACAGGCGCCAACTTTTTCGCACGTCACGCTGCCGAGAGCATTATAAAACATAACCTGAATAAAAACACAGGCGCGGAATTCGACGTAAGCATGAAAACCTTCACTGTAGCCAACTTAGCCAGCGGCAAGTTCAAATCACTTGAACTAAAAACTCCCGAAGTCAACATGGGTGGACTGTATGTGAGAAATTTCCAAGCCTCAACCGTTTGTGGATATAATCATATTGAGTTTGTTAAAGACAAACCGCCATTGATTTATGAGGATTTCATCCTGAATTTCAGTGCTACGGTCAATAATGATGATTTACAAAAAACCTTGCAGTCCGAAAGTTTCAAAAAATATGTCAAAAGCGCAAGTTTGAAGGTTGGCGGGCATAAATTAATAAAAATTGAAAAACCGCAGGTACAAATTGTTAACAACAAAATAAAATACACAATGAGAGTGAACATGCCGACTATGTTATCTGTAATGAGCCAAGAAATAGTCTATGAGTTTGATTTGAGAGTTGTTGATGGCAAACTGACGTTTGCTAATGCAAAAATCAATGAATCCGGCGCAATCCCTGCAGATTTGTTATTGCCAATGATAAATAAACTCAATCCGTTCAAAATAAGTCTCGAAAAAACAGTAGGCATCCCTTCCCTTTTGGACATAAAAAATGTTAATATAATAAATAATCAGGTAATAATCACAGGGTTGTTTGTTGCACCGAAAAATTCCGAATTACCCTTAAAATAAGGAGTTTCAGATGGGAAGACCTAAAAAAGCAAATAGTAAATCTAAAGGTAATGCCAGCGGCGGGGGCAGCAATAACGGCGGTGGCGGCCAAGGTGGTGGTAATTCTAATGCAGGAAAAATCTTTGTTTTTGTGCTCATCGCTGCGATTATTATTTTTGCAAAAGACGGAATAATAGACAAACTCGGTACCGAGAGACAAGCACCTCCAACCAGAGCCGAAAAGGTTGAAAAAGCTGAACCTCCCAAACCTCAAGCTGCTAAAAAAGATGAAAAACCGAAAGAATACGCTACATTATATTTTTTATATGTAAAAGATGACGGACAAAATGTGTTTAAACAAGTCCATCGCGAAATCCCTGTGGGTGAAAGCAAAACATCATTGGCGATAAAAGAGTTATTAAAAGGCCCTAACTCTGCTGAAAACAATCAGAAATATTATAGTGAAATCCCTCGCGGCACAAAAGTTTTATCCGTTAAAGAAACTGCTGACAAAATTATCATAGATTTAAACGGTGATTTTCAATACGGTGGTGGTGCTGACAGCCTTTACAGCCGCGTCCAGCAATTAATAAAAACTGCTCTGGCAAATAGCCCCAAAAAACCGATATATTTGTACCTGGACGGCAAGCAGGCTGACGTTATCGGTGGCGAAGGCATTATGATAAAACAACCATTGAGCGAAAAGTCATTATCAGATGAATAGTGAAGTCAAAAAAGATTTAGAATATTACTTGAAGCTAGACTGGACACTGGTTGAGGGCACCGACCTTGATTTTAACGGCAAGCCTTATCACTACATTGAGATAAAAGAATTACCAAACTTCGCATACTGCGCTCCAACAAGAGAATTGGCACTTATGCATTATAAAAAGCAGCTTAGTCTTATTTTGCAGGTAATGGTTGAGGACGGCGACACAATCCGTGAGCCCGGCGAGCCCGATGAGGACGACATCGACTGGGAAGCCATTTGCCCGTAATCGCACCATTGAAATATAGCTCCCTTGCATTTTTTAGAGCAAAAATGGTAAAATTTATATTATGATATAAAAATTACTGATAATTTTTTTATTATAATGACAAATTTGATGGCTTTAAGCAAAAAAGATTCTCAAATGATAAACTTGAAGGTTTTGAGTTCAAATTCAATCCCAAGGCTAAATTTAAAAAACCGACAAATTTCCTTGAAAACTACGAAAATTCATCAATTGAACTTGTTACACCCAACAACTGGCAACATTTTATATTGAAGTAATAGCCCTATTTATCAAGGGTGCCGCAAGTTTCACACATTGTTTTGTCGCGATTAGGCTTGGGAGATATTGGTGTTTTTTGGGTCGCAATTCCACCTCTTGCCTTCTTGTTCTTAACATCACCTCTTAATATAGGTCCTGTAACCTCACTATCACCGGCAACGCCGTTTTTGTATACATATAGTACGAATTGGTCTTTGTGCTTATCTTTATATGGATTTATAGTAATTTCATTTGGTTCTTTAGCCCAGCCATTCACATCCACTGTCACTATGAAACAAGCATTATCGCCAACATCATTTGGGTTTGTGGGTATATCTCCACAACCGGGCGTAGAAGGAACAAAACAATATACAAAAGCATCTTGTGTTTGGAAGCACTTATCCCATTTTTGCGAAATTTTCATTAGCGGAACAAATACTCGCTCAATCAGCTCACTCGTGCTTGTACCAATAGTTGAATCAGCAGGACTAACATTATTTTCTGTTGATGCCAGCGATATGGCTTGATTCAAAGTAGCAAATGATTTGTTAACGCCTGTAATGTGGGTGTTTTGATGTCCCGGAGAGGAGTATAAGAATGCGATATGGAGTAATAAAAAATACACTATGATTAGACATTTTAACACCACACCCGCTGTTGCCCATTGTTTTTGTACCTTGTGAAATTCATCAATATTTTTATATGAGGTTGATTGCCACGCCCATTTATTGCCTTGTGTACCAAACCAAGCTAGTAATAAAAGAAAAATTATTAATATTACTATGGGAAGCACAGTATAATTGAGGTTTGCAAAAAATATGCTAGCCATCGGTAATAAAATAATAAATATAATACTATATTTTTTATGGATAAATCCCCAAATAAGTGGGCTAAAAACCACACCCCAGTTGAAACGTTTGGATACTATGTCCAGTACTGGCACATTTTCACCCTGACCGGAGTTGTTTTCAAATGGTTGTGCAGACTGCTCATTATTGCTCATATAAATTTCTCCCACCTTATATATTGAATTTATTGTAATTCTATTCAAGCAAGGTGTCAATTTTATTGCGCATTCGCTGAAAAATGATGCTTTTGCTAACAAGTTACGAATTTAACAAAAATTAATCCTTAAAACTTGCTGTACCCCTCACCCCCAACCCCTCTCCCGCATAGGGGAGAGGGGAAATATCAACAAAACTGTAGTAGGTAGGGTGCGTCCCACGCACCGAAATATAATGGTGCGCAGTGCACACCCTTTACAGCCTTTCTGCAACAATGTTACACACAATTTATACGTGTACATAACTACATTAGTAAAATTAACAAAAGTTAATCCTTGAAACTTGCTGTACCCCTCACCCCAACCCCTCTCCCGCACTGGGGAGAGGGGAAACACCGACAAAACTATAGGGTGGCCTCGCCAGCCCACCAATAATACAGGTACATGACAAATAATTTTGTTTAAATTACTATTATAAACATAGTTAAAAATAAGTAAGGAGACTTAACAAATGCAAGTTATATTAAAACGTGAAGTACAAAACCTGGGCGAAACAGGCGATGTTATAGTAGTAAAAGACGGTTATGCAAGAAATTTTTTAATACCACAGAACATGGCTGAAATGGCGACAAAAGGCGCTTTAGCAAAGAGAGAACAAAACATAGCCCGCATCAAAGCTAAACAAGAAAAATTACATCAGGAAGCTATGGAAGTAGCTAAAAAGATTGAAGATTTAGGCAAACTTGAAATGTCGGTAAAAGCCGGTGAAACAGGCAAATTATTCGGTACAATTACAACTAAGAAAATTTCTGAAGAACTCAAAGAAAAAACAGGCTTAGACCTTGATAGAAAGAATATTTCCGTTGACTCAGCAGTTAATAAAGTTGGCGAGTACAGAATCTTAATCAAATTAACTTCAAAAGTTAAAGCTGATATCGCTTTAATCGTAAACGCTTCTGAAGTAATCAAAAACGAAATTATCGAAGAAGAAGTACAAGAAGAAGTTAAAGAAATAAAAGAGAAAAAAGCAGCTAAAGCTAAAAAAGAAGAAGCCGTTGAAGAAACAGCCGAAACAGCTGAAGCACCTGCTGAAACAGAAGAATAATAAAATAAACTTTTTATACACTATAAAAGAGTCTGAAATTCAGACTCTATTTTTTTAGTTATACTTATCAACTATATTGGCAATTTTTCTATACGCTTTGTACTGGTTATTCAACTCTTTGCGTATTTTATTAATTATATCGGCAGACAAAGAAGATTCCGGGGTGCGGTGAGTGATATGCGAGTCCATCGTTGAAAACTCAACCGCGTTAGAGTTATTTTTGCCGGATACTTTCCCAAGAGAGCCATTTATTATATTCTTTATTCTATTACAAGTTCTATTCAACGCTTTCTTAATTTCTTCCACTATAATGGCTGAAGGCTTTGAGCGGTTGATTTCATGGGTTAGATACGAATCAGGTGCAAAATGCTCAACTTTTGTAAATTCTTTGAGTCCTTTTTTGCCAGACGTTATCCTATAAGCTTCTTGAGTTTCAATATGGCGAAAATCCCCGTTAGAATACACAATATCTCTGATTATACCTCTGTTTCGCCTTGTTGTGGTGACAAATTTAACCCCTTCATTGTTTGCGTCATAGTATACATGTTTCGTAATTTGCTGGATTAGCGGATTACCGTTCATTACAGATTCCCAAGATTGGACGCGATAGCCTGTTTTTCCAATACATTTAACTCCCGTGCTCACGAGTTCTGAAAAACCTTTAAAATTAACGACCATAAGAGTCTCCTTATGTTAAAAAAGGGAACATTGTTGTTGTGTTTGGGTTTTGAGCATATCATAAAAAAGTGAATTTGCCTATTGCTTTATCAGTTAAAATTTAACTTTCTTAAAGAAGACTCTCAGACGGTTAGTATCAAATCTTAGTTTGATGTACTCATAGCCTAAAAAAATTCATTACTAATTAGTTTCAGAGTTTAGATTTTCAAATAGCCCGATAAGATAACCTTTTTCGGTAATGATTAATAGGTAATTTCGCCTTCATAATTCATATATAAAAATGAAAGATAACAAATCTTTTATAGAGTAAACAATAGCTACAGGTAATCCAGCAATGGAGCATCCTGTATAATTTCTTACGTAAGGAGGGAAAAATGACTATTAAGAAACTATCGCTTGCGGCGATTTTAACAGTTGGAATAGCTGCGAGTACAATGACCTTAACTATGGCAGATACAATGCCTGTAGTTACAGGTGCAGCTTGTCCTTTGCCCGGCTGTAATACTCCAATAACCCCTGATACGGCTCCGTGTCCGGGTGCATTGAACACAATCCCTGAAGATTGTGGTTTTGCAGCTCCTGTAGAAGACTGCGGCTGCGGCTGTCCGGTAGATAAATGCGAATGCGCAAGACCGGACAAAGGCTGCAAGAAAAAAGAAAAACGTTGCAAAAAAGTATCAAAATGCGACAAAGCACCTAAATGTGCTGAGGAAAAACCAAAATGTGAGTGCGGCGAGCCAAAATGTCGTTGTGCTGACAAAAATGCACCTTGCAAAACTGCTTGTGACAAACCTGCAGTCCCTGCAACAGCGTCTTGCCCGGGTGGATGTAGTGACGTACTTGAAAGACAAGTATATGCATATCCTCAATGGGTATTCGGCGGCCCTAACTATACAGGTTCGGAAGCAAACGGTATGGGTTTAGGCTATGATGGCTTGAACTATGCTTACAATGGCGCAATGTACGCTAATGGTGCTTATCTTAACGCTCCTGTAGTTACAGGTGCAGCAGCTCCATGTGGTTGTGGTTGTGCAGGTACAGGCGTACCTCTTAAAGGCTGTCAAACATGCCCTGAAATGACAGGCGCAGCAGCAAACATCCCTATTATCAGCGGTAATGGTTGCGGATGTAACTGTGGCGGCGGTGCAGCGTTAAACCGATGCGAAAACCAAATGAATGGTGCAAATTGCCCGATTGAAATCCAATCTTCTAACAGTATGGAAGCATTGCATAAATCATTCGTGCCATACACTATCCAAAACAACCCCGTAACAGGTGCAGCAGCTCCCCTAATTACTGCGTTTGAAGACATCCCACCTGGATTCTGGGCTGGTTGTGACATCAACAGATTAACTGCTAATAATATTATTGCAGGTTACCCTGATAGAACATTCAAACCTAATCTGCCTATCTCAAGAGCAGAAATGGCTGCAATGATCACAAAAGGGTTAAATGTTGATATCGCACAAGCAACAACCGACGCTTGCTCTTGCTTCAAAGACGTACCAAAAAGCTTCTGGGGCCACAAAGCTATTAGCGAAGCTGTAACAGCTGGTTTAATGGCCGGTTACCCGGATAAAACATTCCAACCGAACAAACCTGTATCAAAAACAGAAGCTATGACTATCTTAGCTAAAGGTATCAACTGTCCTATGGACGATTGCAAAGCTGACAGCATTTTAAGCCAATATTGTGACGGCGCAAATGTTCCAGGCTGGGCAAAAATACCTGTAGCGAAAGTTCTTGAAACAGGCGCGTTGAAAAACAGCCCAATGCCTAACACAATTAGCCCACAAAGAGATGCGTCACGTGCTGAGCTAGCTTCTATGCTTCAAGGCGTGCGTGTAGCTATCGGCTATGACACTAACGATAAAATCACTATGGATGATTGCGAATGCACAGGCGGAGCAGCATTCTTAGAAAGAGAAGAAATCGTTAACGTTCCTACATTACAAATATGTTTCAACGACGAAATCAGCGCAAAATCAGCACAAGTTGGTGACCACTTCGCTGCTACAACTACCGAAGAAATAACAATTAACGGATGCGCATTCCCATGCGGCTCCAAAGTATACGGTCAAGTTGTAGAGGTAGTTCGTCCTTCAACAAAATGCAAAGGCGCTTTGAGAATGGTTTATAACCGTATCGAAAGCGATTGCAACAAAGCTGATTTGCCAAAACAAATGCTTAGTGCACAAGTTAATACTGAGAAAAAACCTAACATAATAATTAGAACGCTAGAAGCGCCATTCGCATTAGTAGGTGGCTTAGTCGGTATTACAGGTCGTACATTAGGCGGCATGGTTGCTAACGTTGGTAACGCTATTGAAGGCACTACACAAGGTGTTGGTGTTGCCGTTGGTGAATTAAGCAGAGCTGAATTCAAAGCAGCAGGACGTAGTTTACTTGACTCAACTAAAACAGCTGTTTTAGCTCCTGTAGACTTCGTTGGTACTGCATTATCAGGTACAACAGGCTTACTTCAATACACAGGTGATGAGCTTATGTACTTAGTAGACACAAAAGGCAACAGAGTAACTGCGGTTAACCCTAAAGAAAAAGTTACTATTGCTTTTGGTTGCGGTGCTCAATCTGCTTGCAAATAAGCAATATATTTAATCTTTTAATTTAAGATAATTTTAACTCGTACTCCTCTCCAGTGAGTACGAGTTATTTTTTGGGGAAATTAATGTTGGGGTGGGTTCCCTAATTCACAAAAATTTTAAGCTAAATCTTCAAACTCTTCGATTAGCTCATCGATGCCGGGTGAAATTTTTATAAAGTTCCAGGCGAGATTCTTTTGTGGATCCCTTGTTGCATAAACCGCCTCATCATAATCAGGCAAAAGCTTTTTCTTCTGCATACTCTTATAAACTTGCCTAAACGCACCTAATTTACCACCTGCTTTATAGACTTCTATTGCGTAATCACATAATCTTCTGTCGCCACGCGAAAACAGAGCCTGAACGTCATCCCATTTTATACTGGAAACGCGCACTTTAATACCCTTTTTGGCAAGATGTTTTTTGACATAGTTATATTTTTTCTCAAGTGATTTGGGCTTTTCCCTTTCTACAAACTGGAAAGGAGTATGTGCTTTAGGCACAAACGTTGCAAAACTAACCGTAAAATCAAACGTTTTATACTTCGCTTTCAATCTCAGCATTAAATCTACAAGCTCTTTAATATCTTTGTCAGTCTCAGTCGGCAATCCAATCATTGCATAAATTTTTACGCCTTTTAAACCATTATCACTCGCTTTTTGTACAAAATGGAAAATATCTTTTTCAGTGATATTTTTGTTAATAGTTTTTCTTAAACGCTCACTACCCGCTTCTATAGCTATTGTTGCGTGTTTTTGCCCGCACGCAACAAGTGTTTTCACAGCTTTCTCAGACACCCTGTCAGCTCGCAACGAAGAGACTGAAAGCTCAATATGCTGGCCATTAATAACTTTTTGGTACACGTAGTCACAAATGTCTTCAAATCTTGGGTGCCCCGACACCAACGCGCCCAAGAAAGCAATCTTATTTGTATATTGCAATCCCAGCTCTATGCTTTTAATTATCTGCTCATAATTCGCGTATCTATACGGCAAATTCAAATAAGACGCCATACAAAACTTACACTGCATCGGACACCCACGCGATAGCTCAATGATATGCGTATTAGGAAAAAAACTATCCTCTGTCAAAATCGGTGTCGCAAGACATTCTGTCAATTCAACCGTCTGTTTATGCACCGTAAAAGGTTTTCCGTGCGTTCTGATTTGATTATTCTTAAAATCAAATTCCGTAAGCGCAGGCACGTAGATTCCGCCCAGCTCTGCCAGTTTTTTGAGCAGCTCCTCTTTCGATAATTGTTTATTCGCACGAATAAACTCAGCAACCCGAAGATTAGCCTCCTCGCCATCGCCAATCATAATAAAGTCGAAAAACTCAGCATACGGCTCGGGATTAGCTGTCAAAACGGGCCCACCACCGTAAATAAGAGGATAACCTTCCTCACGGTCAGCCGATTTGTACGGAATCTTATACTTATCGAATATTTTGAATATCTGCAAAAAATCAATCTCAAACGAAACGGAAATACCCATCAAATCTACTTCTGAAGACTGTTTATTGGTTATTTTGGTATCCGTAAAAATACGCTCTACAAAATACTTTTTTTGCACATCAAATGCTTTAAAAATTGATAAATAACCCAAAGATGACATACCAAACGCATAAACACCAGGGAAACAAAGCCATATATTTAAATCAATATCACTTTTAACAGGTCTTTTATATAAAAAAGTTTCACTCATTTGAGGTTTCTACACTCCCTTGATTAACGGTTTTTAAATATAGTTCATCAATCAAAACCGTAAACAATGATGCAATTGCCGGAGCTAAAATAACGCCCCACACGCCCAAGAATTTTGCAGCGACTAAAAACGCAAATATGATTAAAAGCGGGTGCATGTCCATAAATTTGCCAAAAACAAGCGGCCTGACGATTTGATTAGAAATCCATTGCGCGCCTACATAGATAACCGCAACAGGGATAATATACAGCCACCCTTTTTGTAGAGCGACGAAAGCTCCTAAAGAAAACGCCACTATCGGCCCAATAATTGGGATAATATCTAAAATACCGGCTATCAAGCCAAGTACAATTGCGTATTTAATTTTAAATATTAATAATCCAAGCGCCGTAATAACCCCAACAACTACCATTGAAAGCGATTGAGCGATAACATAACCGCCAACTTTTTCTTCAATAGAATGGTGAATTTCTTTAACTTTTTCTCTGGTTTCCGACGGGAAAAATCTCAACAACGCTTTATGCAGCAGCTTTTTATCAAGCAAAAGATAAAACACAATCATAATAATTGAAAAACCAATCGCTACACCTTCACCAACTGATTTTGTGAAATTAATAGAACTGCTTAAAACATTTTTGGCTATTGCCGATGAGGAATGAGCCATTTCCTCTAAATTAATCATCGAAAGCAACGTAGCGCCGTTAATTTGTGTATGCGACAGAAAATGTTTCAGCCACTCTATTTTATCTGGCATATTCTCAAAAAACGCTGAAGCCTCACGAATTGACACAATAAAAATCGGGAGTAAAAATATCGCACCAACAACGGAAGTCAGTATTACCACAAGACCGGCAGCCAAACCGCGATTCATCTTCTTTTTTTCGAGTTTATCCACCAGCGGAGTCAGCGAACACGCTATAACGTAAGCGCCAAAAAACAATAAGGCTATTTCTTTTATTTGAATAATAAAATACACAACGAAAATTAAAAGTGCTATAAAAAATACGTTTCTTATCGTGAATAACTCTTTAATCTCCATTTATAGCTCCTTTTAACAATTTACTTCATCATTATAATATAAAATCGAGAAAATACTATTAACTTACGTACTGAACTTGTTTTAGCCTGATAAGTTGAAGCTTCTGATTTAGGTGTTATAATGTTCATTGTCAGGGAAGCACATGCTTGAAGGATTTGGGCACACTAAGGAAATATGAAAACATCAGAGAGTATAAAATCATTACTAGAAGAAAAAGAAAAAGCGAATCTAAGCGAGTTTGCTCAAAAGAGCTGTGAAACACGCGGGCGTGAAAAACCTGAGAATATCCCGGATTTTCAGACTGAATTCCAGTGGGATAGAAACAGAATTTTAAGCTGCAAAGCTTTTAGAAGATTAAAACACAAAACACAAGTATTTTTCTCTCCAAATGACGACCATTACCGTACACGACTCACTCATACGCTTGAAGTAGCGCATGTTGCACGTATAATTGCGAAAGCGTTGAATTTAAACGAGGATTTGACCGAAGCCATCGCATTAGGACACGACCTTGGGCACACGCCCTTCGGGCATTCCGGCGAATTTATGCTTGATGAGCTTATGCTGGAAGGTTTTAGCCACGGCGAGCAAAGTGTACGAATAGTCAAACATTTGGAGAAACTCAACTTAACAGAGGAAGTAATCGACGGCATACTCCACCATAATGGAGATGTAATGCCCCAGACCCTTGAGGGGCGGATAGTCAGATTTGCAGACAAAATTGCCTACATAAATCACGACATTGATGACGCAGTCAGAGCGGGAATTATTACATGGGATGATTTGCCTGAGGACTGTAAAAACTACCTTTCAAGCGACAAAGTAACTCGAATGGATAAAATGATTTATAATATTATTGAGACCAGTTTAGCTAAAAACACAGTTACACTGTCGGAAGAAGGTTTTTATTACTTCAATAAAATGCGGGCATGGATGTTTGAAAATGTATACTTTAATTCAGCGGCAAAACATCAGGAACAGATAGCTAAGAGAGTAGTGAAAGAATTGTTCAACTATTACATGGGGAAAATCGAAAAATTATCACGCGCTTTTGACGAAATCAAAACTCAACGCTGCGTTTGCGACTATCTTTCGGGCATGTCTGACCGATATGCCGTACAAAAATACGATGAGTATTTTATGCCAAAATTTATCCAAAAAGAAAACAATGACGATTATCTGTATAAACTAGCGGAAGTGAACGGTTTAATATAATGGTAACAACTACGTGGGAAGAAGTAACAGCACAGGTGAAAGACCGTCTGGAGATTACAGACGTTGTTTCACAAAGTGTAATTCTCAAAAAGAAAGGACAAAACTACTGGGGGTGTTGTCCGTTTCACAATGAGAAAACACCTTCTTTTTCTGTAAATCCGGCAAAGGGCATCTACAAGTGCTTTGGCTGCGGCGAGGGCGGCGATGTTTTAAGCTTTTTAATGAAAACACGCAACCAATCATTCGCTGAAGTTATTCGCGAACAAGCGGAAATCCTTGGCATCGAGCTTCCTGCGGCATATGAAAAATTCCACGACACAAAACCCCTCAAGTTGCAGATTCTGATGGCAACACAAATGGCGTCAGAGTTTTTCACAAAAAACCTGCTTGACCAAAAATCACCGGGCAGCAAAAAAGCCATGGAATACCTTACTGCACGGGGCATTACAGAAGAAATAATCCGTGAATACAAGCTCGGCTACGCTCCTAACGACTATGAAGAGCTGCGAAAAGCCTTGAAAAAAGAAGCTGAGGAAGAAATCCTCGAAAAAGCCGGATTAATCATTAAACGAGAGCGACAAGAGGGATATGTAGACCGATTTAGACATCGCATTATTATCCCGATAATTGATGAAAATGGAAAAGTAGTAGCGTTCGGCGCACGCGCGCTTGATGAAGGACAAAACCCGAAATATTTAAACTCGCCCGATACGCCTGTTTACAATAAAAGTAATATATTATACGGAATTTACCACGCGAAAGACGCGATTAAAGAAGAAGACAGCACAATCATCATGGAAGGCTACTTTGACGTGATTTCAGCACAGGCACACGGTATCAAGAACTGCGTAGCGGCTTGCGGTACTTCACTCACAGCCAGTCACATAAAACTAATTTCGCGCTACAGCCAGTCACGCAGAATATACCTTGCTTTCGACAGCGACTTAGCCGGCAGAAACGCAGCCGAGCGCGGCGCTAACGTTATTAAAGAAGAACTTGGCGGCCTTGGCGAAATCAGGCAATTCGACGAAATCGGCGGCTCAATCACAACTGATGACAAGTATTCATGCGAAATCCGAGTCGTTGTACCACCCGAAGGCAAAGACCCTGACGAGTTTATACAGCAAAACGGCGCCGAAACATACCGTGAATACTTGAAACAAGCACCTCTTTTGATTGATTTTCAGATTGATGAAATCCTAAAAGAGCGCACGCCAAGCATGACTGACATTGATAAAAACAAACTTATCAAAAATGTCATGCCGTATTTGGCAGAAATAAAGAACGCAATCACGCGAAATACTCAGATTATGAAGATTTCATCGCTTTTAGACATTGATTCTGATATTTTGCAAAAAGAATTAGGAAAAATTGTAACAAATACAATTGTCCGTCCTGCAAGGCTTTCCGAGAAGATTGTAAAGAAATCCTCAAATTTGAGCGAAAAAGCGGAAAAAAATTTATTGAGCCTTTTTATGTTATATGTAGGTGAAATCAATTATTCAAATTTAGTCGAAAAATTGAAAGAAATTGAATTCTCAAACGATAAATTAATAATTGTAAACTCTACAATTGACAAAATATTTTTTCAGGTAAATAATGTAAAGGAATTATTACAAAGCCTATACACTACATTTGCAGAAAATGAAGAAATTAAAGATATAATAACCGAGTTGAACGATTTATCGGAAAGTTTCAAAAACTTATCCGCTAAGGCCTATGATGAAGTTATTTGTGAAAATATCAAAACAATAAAGGACTGTAAGATACATGCAATACATAGCGAGCTTAATACTAATTGTAAAAATGCGAATGATGATGACGAAAAAGCTCGTATGTTTCAGTTACAGTTACGTGAACAACTAATGAATAAGACAAAAACTGGAGATAATTAATGAGCAGAAAAAGAATGTCCGATGATTCGATAATAAGCATTATTGATAACGTAGAAATGAGCGGTGACGATGATGTTGCAGATATATTTTCCGATGCGGAAACAATAACTCCCAGCGATATTCCTGATATAGGTGATATTATAGGTGGTTCTGATGAGCCTGATGTTGACGATGATTCAATAGAAGCCGAAGGCACAGAAACAACAGAAATGTTCCTGCCACGCAGCGTTGGCTTAGATGACCCCGTCAGAATGTATTTAAGAGAAATCGGCCGCATCAAATTATTAACGGCAGACGAAGAAATTGATCTTGCACGCAAAATCTTAACAGGCGGAAACACAGGCGCAGTCGCAAAGCGCAAACTGGTACAAGCTAATTTAAGACTTGTTGTCAGTATCGCAAAAAAATACGTAGGACGCGGCATGCTCTTCTTAGACCTTATCCAAGAAGGCAATTTAGGCTTAATCCGCGCCGCTGAAAAATTTGACCACGAAAGAGGTTATAAATTCTCAACTTATGCAACATGGTGGATTAGACAAGCGATTACACGCGCTATTGCTGACCAAGCAAGAACTATCAGAATCCCTGTTCACATGGTTGAGACTATCAATAAATTGAAAAAAGTAACACGTAAACTAGCGCAGGAATTATCGAGAAAACCAACTGAAGACGAGTTATCAGCAGAGATGGGAATTTCCATTCCAAAACTCAGAGAAATCGTAAAAATCGCACAAGAGCCGCTTTCTTTAGAAACACCTATAGGTAAAGAAGAAGACTCACGTTTAGGCGACTTCATCGAAGATAAAGACGCTGATGCACCGGTTAAAACTGTTGCACACGAACTTTTGAGAGAAGACTTAGCAGAAGTTCTGAGCGGTCTTTCACCTCGTGAGCGCGATGTATTACGTTTGAGATTCGGTATGGACGACGGCCGCCAAAGAACTCTTGAAGAAGTCGGTCAATTGTTCGGCGTAACTCGTGAACGCATCAGGCAAATCGAAGCGAAAGCACTAAGAAAACTGAGACATCCAAACAGAAGCAAAAAGCTAAAAGAATATATTGAACTATAATTTATACAGATAAAGCGGGCAATTAGCCCGCTTTACTTTTTGTTATTAGATTTTAGACGGGTTAGCTATTTTTGGTTTCCTCTAAAATATAGTCGACAATTAATAGTAAATTATATAAACGTCCTCGGATGATTTCTTCCATCTGTAATTTGCATTCAAGAAGTTCTTTTATATCACTTTTACAAATTTCTAGTGATTTCACTATGTTTTCGTTTGGCATATTATCTTTTTCATTTTGTACATCAGGTACTTAATTAAATCATGAATTTAATTATTTTGCAACTTATAAGCGCAAAATATATACATTCGTATATGGTAAAGAATTAAGAAAAACACTATTGTTAGTGTATGGACGATCTAAAGAAAACAGTAGCAAGCAATATAAAAAAATTGCGTACAGCAAAAGGCTGGACTCTTGAATATATGGCTGAGCAAGTCGGGATAAGCCATCAAAGTATTTCTAAATTTGAAAAATCTAAAGCTTTTCCATCAATAGACAGCTATCTAAAAATATCTAAGGCTTTTAATATCCATCCTTCTCAATTAATGTATGGCTCAGAAATAGCAAACTGTGCTAGTCTTGATGAAACTATTAATAGTTTCATTGCTCTGCTAAAAACACAGGATAAGAAAACTATCCAAGGCCTATATAACGTTGTGTTTGCTATGTTGCAAAATTTTAAAATATAACTCGTGTAGCAGGCAGGGTACGTTACACGCACCCTCATGATGTCGGTGTGTGGGACGCCCTTGACTCTTTGCGAACGCAGTGAGCATTAGAGGCAATGACTTGGTGAGTTGTGCAAAATACTAGTATTTTGCCAGCGAAAGAAGCACCCTACAATATCACTATGGATGTGGTGTTACTGCCAAAATTGTTATTACTTCTTTATCAGGACCATAATGCCAAAACACGCGAAAAGCGCCCGGAGTTTTGTTTTCAACATAAGACTGCAAAATTTCCTCACCTTTATGTCCTGTGAAAGATTTATATTTATGTGTATGCAAGCCCGGATGCCTAGGATTTTCCTGAAGTTTGTCCAGAGTTAATTTAATCTTTTTAAGCTTATCTTTTTGTCCTTGTTTTTTTAGTTTTTCAAGGTTAGATACAGCTTCAGGAGTATAAATCAGGTTGTGCATTTTACTCCTCTAGTCATTCCAAAAATCATCACTCAGTTTAGAGGTTTCACCCGTTGCAGATTGTTCAATCCCTTTTTTGACAGAATTTAAAGCTGCTTTATTTTTGAACAACCAGAGTTCTTCTGCCGGGATTTCAACTTTTGGATAAAGAACAATAACACCATTTTCCTGCATCTCCACATCGTAAGAGCTAACTTCCTTTGGAGCAATTTTGCCCAGAGTTATTCGTCTTTTTGTATCAAGTTTTAAATTTTTTTCACAAGCTGACATTTACTGTTTTCCCTTTTGAATGTTATATTTTTATTATAACATATGGTGGGAATATCACAAGTGGGATTAAGCAAAGTCCCACATAAAGATAGATTGAGATTTTCACCACAACATTACAATATTGGTGCATATGACGCACCCTACCTGCTAACCCCGTTTTTCGAGCGCTAGGAGCGCGCAGCCAATCATGCCGGTGTAGTTCTTCATTGTGGAGTGCACGACTTTGACATCGGAGACTACAGAGCCGTTATTCACCATTTTTTCAAGTTTTTCACAATCGGCTGAATTGCCCAGACCGCCTGATAAAATTATGCACTCGGGGTTAAAAATATTGACCAAACTTACCATGCCGCAAAAAATATGGTAATGCCAAAGGTCAAAAACTTTTTTTGAATACTCGTCGTTTGCTTTCACACCCTCAACTATGTCGTAGGTTGTTACATCTTCAGGCTTTTTGCTTGAATAAATACTTTTTTTGAAACTCTCATCTGAATCAGCGATTTCTTCTGCCGTGATTTTTAGCCCAGTGCCTGACGCGTAGCTTTCCCAGCAGTCATAATTCAGGCAGGTACACTGTCTTTTGTTGTCATAAGAAATTTTTATACTACCAACCTCTCCCGCAAGTCCTTGAGAGCCTTTAAGAAGTCTGCCATCACAGATTATACCGCCGCCAACACCCGTGCCAAGTGTCAGAGTGATTGAGTGTTTATAGTCTTTTGCTGTACCGACACGGAATTCAGCCCAAGCTGCAGCGTTAGCGTCATTTTCGACAAAAACAGGCTTTGCAGACAACGCGCAAAAATCTAAATCAGGATAACCGGCAGGAAGATTTGGAGTTGAGCCTGAGACTCTTGTATTTTCATTGTTTACACAGCCGGCAGTCGCTATCGAAATCAAATCAACTGTACTTTCGTGTTTGGTTATAATTTCTTTTAAGTATTGGTAGATTTCGACTGATTTATTGGGAGTTGGCACTTTTGTAACATCCGAAACTATTTCTCCATCGCTGTTTATAATGCAATGGCTGAGTTTTGTACCACCTACGTCGAAAACTAATACTTTTCTCATATTATCTCCAATTCATAAATCTTTTTGTAATGAGTTGCGGGCGCGTAATTGCAGAACCAATGACTACAGCATGTGCGCCAAGCTCAAACGCGTGTTTAACTTGCCAGACTTTCCAAATTCTACCTTCTAAAATTACCGGAATATCGAGTGTTTTAGTTAATTTTTGCAACAAACCGAAATCAGGATCCTCGTTATCTGAGAAAGTTTCTTTTGTGTAGCCCGACAGGGTCGTTGAAATTACATCAACTCCTAATTCAGCCGCGTTAAGTCCTTCAGCGTAGGTCGCAGTATCAGCCATAGCAAGTTTACCTGAAGATTTAACGGCTTTGATTATGTCAGGCAGACTATCGTGCTCGCGATTACGCAATGTTGCATCAAACGCAATAATATCTGCACCTGCATAAGCGAGTTTTTTTACATCTTCAACAGTCGGAGTAATATAGACAACTTCTTGCCAATTATCAGGCAGGATATTCGGCTTGGTTATGCCGATTACAGGTAAATCAAACATCTTTTTCGCGTTTCTTACATCACGCTCACCCGCAAGACGCAGCGCTTGTGCGCCGCCGTTCACCACAGATTGCATCATTGCATTCATGCATTCTTCGCGATTGAGAGGCTCCCCCGAAGCAGCTTGAACCGAAATTATAACCTGATTTTTTAGTAAATCTATTATCTCCATAAAATGATTATAACAAAAAGATTTTTTATTAGCCTATTGTGTAATGTACATATTCATTTACCAATGATAATGAACTTTATGCTCACCAAGGAGGGGGAACATGAAATATATTATTAAAAATCCTGAAATCGTCGTCGACAGATTGAATGGCAATGGTAAAAGTAAGCGTATCAGCTATGATGCGCCGTATTTTTTCCACAAAGATGACTCAACCCCGCTCAAATTTCTAGGCATAAAAGAAAATGCCAATGACTACGAGATAAAAATTAAAGTTCCCAACGTAGCAGAGGATGATTTAAAAATTGATATAAATAATTCTTATGTCACGATTTCAGCGTCAAAACCCGGCGAAAACAGACAAAATTTTGAGCGAACATTTTATTATCCCGGTGAAATCGATACTGAAAATGCTGAGACAAAATTCGAAAAGGGCATTTTGAAATTGGAATTACCCAAATTAACTATACAACCGTAATATTTCTTGAAAGCGAACTAATGTGCTATAATCTTAAAACAAATAACAAGAGGAGTAATTTATGACAACGATAATAGGATTGAAACTTTGTGACAGACACAGCTCTGCACATAAACTACAAGAAATTTTAACCGAATTTGGCTGTTCAATCAGAACACGACTTGGGCTTCACCCTGTTCATTCAGAAGTTTGTTACCCGTATGGCATAATTTTACTGGAAATAATCGACGACGAGAAAGCCAAAGAATTAGAAGTCAGACTTTATGAAATCGGCGAAGTCGAAATTCAACGCATGGTTTTTCAATAATTTTTGCCGTTCACGGATATTAAACTTAGAATATATGCGCAAACGAAATAAAGTAATCATTCACGATATTTATCAGCGAGCCCATAATCCATAATAAGATGCAGCAGCCCAAAATAGGTTTGAACAAGAAACTCATGGTAAATACGTTGATTTGTGGTGCAGTACGAGAGATTACGCCGAGAATAATGTCTTGCCCCAGTGTAGCAAGCAGGACAGGCGCCGCAATTTGCAACCCGACGTATAGAATGTTTGATGTAATTTCAACCAGATACGGCAAATTTATAAGCTGTTCCAATGGAATAGAGGTTGCCCATACAGGAAAAATTTCAAAACTTCTCACAAACGCGTTGAAAAGCCAGTATATGCCACCCAGATTGATAAACAAGATTATGCCTATCAGCGAGAAAAATCTCCCCATAACAGACGTTTGATGACCCGAAGCAGGATCCATAACCGACGCTGCAGACAAACCCATCTGCATGTTAATCATATCACCGCCTGCCTCCATAACCTGCAATATGCAATCCGCAATGAACGCGATTAGTGCGCCAAATAAGACATTAAGCGCAATCACCAAAATAAGCGACACATCAGCAGGTTGTGGCGTGATAGGGATAACAGAAGTTAAAATAATTGTAAAAATCAGCGCAAAACTGACCTTAATCATAGTCGGAATTTCTTTACGCGTGAACCCCGGAGCAAATTTCAGGAAGGCCGCTATGCGCGCAAAAATAACCAAACCCGCCCCGATATATTTGTTTATGTCAGGTATAAATTGTCCCATAAATTGTAAGACTGTATCTATCATAACTCAGCTGCACCTGTTTGCTCTTCGGGCTCTTGCTTCGGAGGTTTAATTATTGGTGGTTTATCTATTTTATAAAAATTTTCGTCAAACTTCTCTTCTTTGTTTTCTTTGTCGACATTCAGCCTGTATTTTACCGTACCTTCGTCTGTCTCTAAAGTTATTATTGCACCTGCATTATCTGAGGAAGTTGAAATAGAAAATGTACTCTGGCTGTTCATAACATCCGTATACGATTCGAAGCTGATGTTACCGCTGCTTCTCATGTTCATTCCATAAATTTTTTTGGGACAAAAAAGCGTGTAATCGCTATCTGTCATCAAGTTATACGTGTATTCTTCATCAGCAAAAACAGCTGTTGAAAAGCATAAGAAGGCCAAAAATGTTAATACAAGTTTTCTCACTGTTGGTTGCTCCTAATTTTTTGTTGTTCAACAAAATTTGGCGTAGGATGAGGAGTTCTGTTTGAAGGATAATTTTTTACCTTTTCTGTGCTTTCAAGGAACGGCGTTTTGCCGGGGTTTTTCATGATTTTTTCTACATTACCGCTTTGATTAACTGCACCCGCATTCATTTCAGTTGCAAAAGGCGATGTATACCTGTAATAATCCGAATTTAACACATACGAATCACTTTTAGACACACCATTAAACGCGAGTTCCGTACCTTCTATGAACACATTGGTAATCATACGCAAAAACCCGACACCACCAAGCAAAATAATCAAAAACACACCCAAAACTTTTGGTGCCGCTGCAATTGTTTGCTCCTGAACTTGTGTTACTGCCTGCAAAATACCGACTACAAGACCTATAGCGGCAGCCGTACATATACAAGGCATTGTTATGGTGAGCATTACCATAATTCCTTTTCCGAAATATTCTAATAAAAGTTCCATTTTAAACCTCGTATACTTCCGTTAATTAAAGCTTCCGACCAAGCCCTGTACGACCAAACTCCAGCCGTCTACTGCAATAAATATCAGCAGCTTGAACGGCAGAGAAATAATTGTTGGTGATAACATCATCATACCAAGCGCCAACAGGACGTTTGCGACTATCAAATCCAAAATCAGGAACGGTACGAAAATAATAAAACCTATCTCAAAGCCTGTTTTCAGTTCACTGATAATATACGCAGGCGCAACTTCCCAAATGGTAATTTCATCAGGCGTCGCAGGCTGCGGCTTTTTCTGTAAACTGATAAAATACTTCAAATCCTCTTGCCGCGTCTGTTTCATCATATATTCTTTCAGTGGCTTCGAGCCTTCGCTTATAGCCTCAATCATTGAGCCGTTTTTTTGATAAGGCACACTGCCCATTTTGTACATTTGTTCAAACACAGGACTCATCGTGTAAATTGTCAGAATAATTGACAGACCTATCAGAACTATACCCGGAGGTACCTGTTGTGTACCCATTGCTTGTTTGAGTATTGAAAATACGATAACATATCGTAAAAAACTCGTCATACAGGTGAATACAAACGGCAGCAGCGAAAATAGCGACATCACTATTAAAAGCTGCAGCACAGGGTTCAAGTTTTGCATTACATTAGCGTCCATAATTATCCTCTTTTAAGTTTTACCTGTTGAGCCAAATTTCTCATCACAGGTTTATTTTTAGGATTTTGTTCCATTTTTTCTCTCATCCTTGCGACTTTTCGCATTTCCTCAATGTCGACTTCAAAAGGTTCATCCACAGGTTTTGCAATAGTTTGACCTGCATTATTCATATATGAGGCAAAACTTGTGCCGTCCTTATCAAGTTGCACCGGCTTATCACCTAATTTTGCCAAAAATGAAGTTCGCTCCATATCCGAAGCTATCAAGAATTTCTCACCGTCAACTTTAACGACAAAAAGCGTTTTCTTTGGTGAAAGATTTAGACTTTCTTCTATTTGCATACCGTTTTTGCTGCCTTTTTTGCTTGCAACATTCATACTCTTTTTATAGACAAAAACCGAGAGGAACATTATTCCTATCATAGCCATTGTATATACAGCAAAATTGATTATGTACCCGTTCATTTTAACTTCTCCCGCTAGATATCTTCGTCATCAACGTCGAAATCACTGTAATCAAACTGCTCATCGCCGCCTTCATCATCAAAATTTTCATCATCTTCAAAATCATCGACCGCGCCGTCGTCCATAACAGGCTCTTCCTCATAGATTTCAGCATGAGTGTTTACATTGGTCTCTGCCGTGTTTTTCTCGTCACGATTTACGGCGTCTATTCTGATACCGTAGCGGTCATTGATTATAACCAACTCGCCCGAGGCAATGACTTTTTCTTCGACTTTGAGGTCAACTTTATTTTCATAAACCGAGCCGATATCTACGACCAAGCCTTCTGAAATTTGTTTTAGCTCGCCTAAAGTAATTTTGACCTTTTCAAATTCAGCGCCAATTTCTACTTGTATGGTGTCCCACATGTCTTTTGTTATGCCTGTATTCATTGTATTTCCCTCATCATCAATATTTACAATCAAAGCAGGGTCCGGATTTACCCTGATAATTTTCGATTCTCCGTTTATTTTCAGTACCATTTTGTTCAATCTGCTATCATCCAAAACAACGATATCATCCTTTTCGAGTTGTTTTAATTCTTGCAGGGTTGTCTTGCTCGTTCCGACAATAATATCCACAATTGTTGTTGATTTAGCAAATTCGTCTATATCAACGTCATATTCGGTGATTTCAACCTCTTGAGGCTCAACCAAAAACGCAGGAATGCTGATTATAAGCTTCCCTATTTTTTCACTCGGGGATTTTAGATAGAACAATAAATTATATTTAAAGTTTTGCTTTGTATTTTGCCGGGATTCATCAACTATCAACGGCAGAAACGATTTGCCAAGCACGTTATTGAACTCGGTCAATATCTTGGCCTCAAGCTCTGTCATAGATTCGAACACAAATTTTTCATTATTGCTGCCGAAAACATCCTCCAAAAACATTTCCACAGCTTCTTTTGACAATTTCAGTAAAATATCACTCTCAGGATTTCTCTTTTTTTGAGCAGATGTTCTAATACGCGATACGAAAAATTCTTCACCCCTAAAAATCGTGTTTTCATTATCAAACAACGCAACAAGACGACAATCTATATCTCTGTCCCAGAATTCGGCCGTAATAGTCCTAATATTAGGCACAAAAGCCTGAACGAACCAGTTGAAAATCTTGTTCGTTGAGCCGGTCGTTTCGGAGTTGATATTTTGCTCTAAAGTCCCGTTATACAAAGCCTCGTCCCTATTTTTATGTTTATCCCAAGTTCTATCTAGATAAAGGAGAATATACCCCCTCAATAATAAAATACGGCTTTTTAGGCAAACTAACATCATTTATTCGTTGTATATTTTTTCAGCCCAGAATAATTGTCTACGCTTATATTTGAGGCATATAAAGAGACCTTATAAAAATACCACCATCGGGGAATTATAAAAATACACAAAATAGTTTAAACTATTATTAAATTCCCTTATTTTATAGTTAGATACGTTTGAAGGATTTGCTTATGCCGTCACAAGAATTAACTGAAATTTATTATGCTGTGCTGAAAATTTTTATTACCGAAGAAACAGAATATTTATACGATACGATTCTGGATTTGATTAAATAGATTAAATAGTAGGATGGGTCAAATCGATCTGCAGGGTGCGTCATACGCACCGACATTGTAATGTTCGGGTGAATGCTACTACATAGAAATAATCGTCGTAACAAGAAATAATACCGACATTCTTCTACATCATTAATCGGATTTACATCTCATAACAACCGATTTATAATTATCAGTGAGATTTGAAAAAATGAGGAGACTTTTACATGAAAAAAGTTGCTATCACACTGACTTTGGCTGTTGCAGTCTTGTTGTCAAATATTTGTATAAGTGATTTTAATAAATCTGCAGCTGAAACAAGCAACCGCACAATGCAGGCCAATGTGAAAACCAAACGTATTGTTGCCGGAACAAGATTCAAAATGCAGCTTCTCAACGACGTCAGCACTAAAAAAGACGCCGCAGGCGACAGCTTTGATGCAGCATTGGTTGAAGATATTAAAGTTGAAGACACCGTAATGTTACCTATAGGCACGATTATTCGCGGCTCATTAGGCAAAGTTAACATGCCAAGACGCCTGTCACGCGGCGCCGTTATATATATTGATTTTGACCATGTAGTAACGCCGGAAGGTCGCCAACTCCCACTATCAGCAGCTTTAGCTTCCATTAAAAACCTGACCGTTGACGGTGGTGTAATCGGCGGCGGCAACTATGGTTATGCGCTCAAACAAAACGCTAAAAAATCAGGTGAAATCATCATGAATTGTACGGATTGGGGCATTTCAGTCGGCGAGGACAAATTAGGCGGCTATTTACAATATGTAACCACACCAATCGCATTCGTTGGCGGAGTTTTCGGCGGTGGCACATACTTAATCGGCGACTCAATTATTGACCTTTTCCGCAAAGGCGAAGATGTCTACATCCCAAAAGGAACCGATTTTTCAATCATATTGTTGAAAGACCTCGATGTTCCCGTAAGCTACTGAAATAATATGAACAAAATCTCAGAACAAAACCCCGAAGAAAAAATTGCGCAGATTTTAATCAAAAAAAAGCTGGTTTTATCTATCGCCGAGTCCTGCACAGGCGGACTCATAAGCTCAAGACTAACAGACATTTCAGGCAGCTCAGCATATACAAAACAAAATTTTGTAACTTATTCAAACGAAGCCAAGCAAAAATATCTGGGCGTTAAAGCCTCGACACTCAAAAAATACGGTGCCGTGAGTGAAAAAGTTGTACGCGAAATGGCTCAAGGTCTGCTAAAAAAGACTAACGCCGATATAACGTTGTCAATCAGTGGCATAGCTGGACCAAAAAGCGATGACACGCAAAAACCCGTCGGCTTAGTCTATATCTGCGTTGCTGATGATAAACATGTTGAAGTTAAAGAATTCAAAGCCTCTCCAACATCAGAACGCACTAAAATAAAGCATCTCTTTAGCGAGGAGGCGCTTAAATTTTTGCTGGAATTTCTCAAAAAATACTACTAAAAAAGAACTCCGTTTATTTTTTTGAAAAAATTCTTAGCTTTGTAGATGTAGCTCTCATCCGTGGCCTCTTTGTCAGATGGCACAAACTTGTCATCTGAACCTACATTACCAATGATTTCATCATCCTCGTCATGAGACGGGATGTATTGATCACCATCATCATCAAAGAGACTGGGACTGGATTCATCCTCTTTTTTCTTCTTACCACGTTGAAAGTAACCCAAATTGCCACCGCCACCGTTGTTTAAGAGGTTTTGGGCTTCTTGTATCATAGGTTTGTGGTTTGGTCCTTTAATATCGTAAGACATACTTTTATACCCAGGTTACCATGTACTTACATTATATACTACATTTGTAGGATTGTGAAGACATGTATCAATTTAATGTTAATTTTTGTAAAAATAATCCGAAAAACCTGCAATTTTTATCTGCTTTTTTACTTTATATACATGTATAGTATAGCTATGAGGATTTCTCATGGGCCTCTCCCCAATCCAGAACATCGCCAATAACCCATTTATGCAAGCAGCTGCAGCAAGTCAGAATGCTTCTAAAAATGTTGGTTCTGTGTCTGCGGAGACCGGAACAATCCCGGGGCGCAACAACCAAACGCTTAATCCATCTGAAAAAACTAATACAAATTCCAACATCGGTTCACAGATAAATTTTGGTCAAATAGCTCAAAAATTCGGCCAAGGCGGATTCAAAGTCGGCGAAATCGACTTCAACGCAAACGGCCAGAATTCAGAAGCTCTCAAACGTGGACTCGCGACAACAGGCGAAAGAAATAGCGTTTTCCACAACTATAACGGCAAAATGGGCACCTCAAACCAAATTTGTATCGCATAACAGAATATCATTAATTTTATATAACAAAAAGCTGATTAAAAATCAGCTTTTTTTAGGTTTAGAATTTGATATATGCAAATTACGGTTTTTTATGAATTCTAAGCTCATAGCCTAAAAAATCTAGTATTTCTTGAGTAACCGAAAATTTTATCGTTTTTTTAATCAACATTTTTGAAAAATTACTAATAGCAGGCGGTTTATATCCGGCTGCGTTCATTTCTCGAATAAGTTTACGCATTGAAAGCTTATTCTTGACTAACAAAAGCTGTATTTCTTCTTTAATGTCGAGCATTCTTTAATGTTATATTCTTTAAATTTTAATAACAAATCTTGCTATTTTTGTACTCTATAAGTTGACAATGAGCTTTATATAACCTACAATGATTAATAAAACTAAACACTAAAGGGTATCCATGCAAAAAAGTTATATATTAGAATTATTACAGGAAGATATTAGAGATTTAAACGGTCTTATTGGCTACGCCAAATATAATATAAATCACGACATACTCAAAGACCAAACAAAGGCTATTTTGTTAAATTTACAGGAACATCTTACAGAGCTCATCAATGCAGATTAATTGGCTTATTTGCCATAAGGCGCAGCCGTAGGGTGCATTCACCACTGCACCAAATTTTGACTAATTTCGAAATCAATCTATAACTGCATTTTAGCCCCCAATTGTAACACTTTTTTTACAAACCCCTGGAAAAAGGCAATTTTTTGCATATAAATGTTTTTATAAATATAAGGGATATTATTGTCTGCACTAACATTTAAATTCACACGAGATTAGTTACTACATCTCACAGAAAAGGAAGAATAAGAGGAAGCTAATGAGCTTGAATGTTTTTGGAAAAGCATTTACAGGTATTAAGAGAGAACATTTTACCAGGCAAAACGAGGGAGTTAAGCCTAACCCCTTGAGCATGAATGAAGTATGCCAAAAAGTAAACGAGCCGAAAGTTGCCGAAGGACTTTACAAAGCCTGCGATTGGATTGACAATCAGGAACAAAAAAAATCCTTCAAAAGCTATTGCGCTTAAATTGAGCATAAATGAGTATGGATAGTTACAAAAAATACAATGGAATCAAGACAGAGAGAAAAATTCGAAGTTAAGATTCCATTTTTTTGTGCTTTTGTTCTTTCAAATTTTTGATTATTGCACAGTACATTTTTTTCTTTTGTTCGTCTGACGCAAATTTCGAGTTTTCAACAGCCAATCGTACTTCCTCAAGAGTTTCTTCATCCAATTCTATTTTATCAAGCTCTTCATCGGAAATTTTTTGCGGTTCGGGCTGTGCTTCTTGCACCAAGTTCTCTTCCTGCTGTTCTTCTGTCCAAATTTTGTGGCTAAAGACGATATCAGTGATTTCGAGTTTCAAAGGAGCTGTATATGGCTGCATTTTTTTGAGGATATCATCTTTAAACATAAACAACTCACCTGTGACGAGCGAATTTTTACAGGCAACTTGCAAAACACCGTTTGAGTTAATCGAGACGGGTTTTGACACTTCCTGAAATTTCTTGCCTACAACCTTTGACCAAAATTTAAAAAACGTGGCCTTTTTGATTGCAGCATCGAAATTGTGCTTTTTCTTGAATTCTTCAAGCGCCGAGGCTATTGAAAACATTTCTGAATAACGTACGTCCATAATCACAATTATAACATATAGCTTTGTAAATTTTATTTCAAAAATACGGAAAATTATATTAATGTGGTGTAAAATAAATTTGTCATAATGTTGGAATTAGAAAAAATGAAAAAAATAATCACGTTTATAGTCTTGTTAATGGTAATTTCACCGGCTGTTGTTTCTGCCGCAGAGCCACAATGGGAAGACTTTTGCCCGGCGCCATACAGAAATTTAGACAGCAGCAAACAATACACAATGAAAAATAAAAAATACTGGCAAGTTCGAAAAAACGAGTTTGAAAAATCAGTAGACCAGTGTACTGCTAACTTTGCGGGCGACAAATTGTCTGCATGCTACGAACAAATACGTGAAACCGAAAAAACAAGGACTGACAACTGGTATCAGCAACAAGCCAAGACAAATTATACGGGCACAAAGTAGTTAAAACCCACACAACAATGTTGGTGCGTGAGACGCACCCTGCTGTCACTGCCTAAGTGGACTTTAGCCTTTATAATTTTTCAGAAAATCTTTTACTATTGTCGCGCCAAGATTGCCGGCTGTGCGGTTTTGTTCTTCTGCAATTTTCTTAAATTTTTCAAATTCTTCTGCATCAAGCAATACAACCAGTCTTTGTTTAATTTCTTTAGGGCTCATAATTACACCTTTTTTAATAAAATTTCACTTATGTTAATTTTATTAAACTATTTTGCAATAATCAATTGCAATTTATTAAATTTGATGTCATTATATTGAATATAATTTAATCAATGGAGCATAGATGGACAAACTAATTTGGGATTTGGTAATGCTACAAAAGACTTTTTCAGACAGCCTCAACCTAAGCATAGAAGAAGGCGAATGTCCGATACATTTAGATGTTGTTAACAAAATAATTACAGAGAAATTAAACACATTATTCGATATTTATAATAATTAAATTTACAATGTGCATGACAGGCATTTTTATGCCATTATTTAGTCATGCTGGATAAGTCAGGTTTATTAATACTAATAACCGTAATTTACATTTCAGGCTTGGCTGCATTTTTCACAGGTTTAGACGTTTGGATTGCAGTTGGCGTACTTATTTTGCTGTCTGCGCTTGTCGTAAAAAATATTGTGAGCGGCAAAGCCGCCATCTTGGCTTTTATTGTGTTTATTTTAGCGTTTTTAAACTGTCATTTGAGAATCAAGGATTTTGACGAACTGGCTCTGATAACACCACAAAATAACGCAATCATAACAGGGACAATCTCTTCAAACCTGACCACAAACGATCCGATTAAGACCAAATTTTATTTTGATGTTGAAAACATAAAACTCGAAAACAGCACCGAGCAAAGTCTTAAGGCGAAAACTATTGTCTCAATAAGTGACGAGAATGCACATTTCAAAAAACTGGAAATAGGCGACAGAGCGAGTATTAAAGGCAATCTATATTTGCCGGCTCGCGCAACTAACCCTTCACAATTTAATTATGCAAAATACCTACGCAACAAGCACGTTTACACTACTTTCTATGGAAAAGATGATTGTTTTGAAAAAATATCATCGCCTCAAAATTTAAGATGGAAATTTTTGCAAAAATTAAATTTAATAAAATTAAAAATCCTCAACATCCATACAAAATATATTAAATCACCGAATATAGAAGTAATTGGGGGAATTATATTCGGCGACGACGCCGTTAACCCGCCCGATGAAATCAAAACTTCGTTTGTAAACTCAGGGCTTTTTCACATTCTCTCGGCCTCAGGGATGAACGTAGCGTTGATTTTCGGTCTGTGTTTTTTCATACTACAAAAACTCAGAGTCAGCTACAGGCTGTCCATCGGCGCAGGTATGCTTGTTGTGCTCGTATACACTTGTATGACAGGTTTTCCACCGTCAATTTTGCGCGCTTCACTGGCTATGGAGTTTGTGCTGCTCGGCAAATTAATCGACAGGCAGTCAAACACGCTTGCTCTTTTATTTTTTGTAGCGCTGTTAATGCTGCTATACAACCCTGCGACAATCAATGATTTGGGCTTCAAGCTTTCTTTTATAGTAACCTTCGGGCTGATTTTGATGTGTGGGCCAATTTGTGATTTATTGAACAAAAAGCTCCCTCCGATTGTGAGTGATACGATTTGTATTCCTTTTATAGCACAGCTTTGGATTATACCGATTCAGATGTATTATTTCAACACATTTGCGACTTATTCCCTTTTTGCGAACATCGCGATGATGCCTGTTTTTACAATTACAAGTTTTGGAGGCTTTGCCAGTTTCAGCGTCGCGCTAATCCCGGTCGTAGGCGACAAACTCGTTTTTTTAATCAGCTACATAACCAATCTCAGCGCCAGCGCGCTTATTTGGGTTTCTGACTTTTTCAGCAACATGCCACACTCACTTGTTGCCACATTCAAGCCAACGCTATTCCAGATTTTTGTATATTATTCTTCGCTTTTCGGCTGGTTCTATTGTTTTGTGGATAGAGGCAAAAACAAAAAAGTATTATATACTGCGGTTTTCGCGACTCTTTTGTTGATAATCTCTCTGGTACCTATTAAAAGGGATGATTGTGAAGTAATTTTCTTTGATGTCGGTAACGCAGACATGGCCTTGATAAAAAGTCCTAAAAATCAGTATTTTATGGTTGATACAGGCAAAATACCATTCAACTCAACTAATTCACAGGCAAAAACCATTGCCGGCAAGTATTTAAAAGATCGCGGTATAAAAAAGATTAACACAGTGGTTTTAACCCACTATGACAGCGACCATGCCGGTGGATTCGTGCATTTTGCAGAAGATTTTAAAATTGGGAATATTATTTTAAACAGGTATAATCACGATTCCGGCTTGTATAAAGAAATTTTTGAGACAATAAACCTCAAAAAACTAAATTTCACCATAGCAAAAAATAATCAGAAAATTTTTAGTGAAAAAGACTTCGAAATAAGAGTTTTTCAGGCTGAAAAGTCAGAAAAAATCAGCGACAACGAAACCTCTATAATAACGCTTCTGAGTTATAAGGATAAAAATCTTTTATTCATGGGTGATGCCGGGGTTTTGGCATACAGCGAGATTAAAAACATTTTGCCGAAAAATGTTGAAATCATAAAAATAGGCCACCACGGCGCTAAAGACACTATTGATGAAAAAATGATTAAGAACTTGAATCTTGATACAGCAGTACTTTCAGTCGGTCAAAACAACTACAGGCACCCGCATTTTTCAACAGTAATCAGCTTAAAACAGAATAATATCCCCACGTATCGGACTGATACTCTTGGTGCAATAAAAACTTTATTCAAAAAGCAGCAAAAAGAGCCTGAGTATCTATATTTCAATCTTGACACCGAAAAATTCGTGCCCATAACAAGATAACAATTATTAACAATGCTTTTATTTATGAACTATATGTCATAAAATGTCTTATATCAGACAAGCGAAATAATAGAAATAACAGCTTGAAATACTATGCTGGAATCATGGAAAATATTTATCAAATTATAGGCCAAAGAATAAAAGAACTTCGCATCACTGCAAATCTTACACAGGAAGAACTTGCGGAACAGATTGGCCTGCAACCGCGTTCCATCAGCAGGCTTGAGACAGGCAAAACTTTTTTGTCAGGTAAAGTGCTTATAAAGTTATCAAGTATTTTTAAGGTTTCAGAAGATTATTTTTTCAAAAGATATGATAATCACAAAAAAAATGACGAAACCCTGCTAAATGATATAAAAAACAGTCTCAGAACTTTGGATGCAAAACAACTGAAAAAGGCTTTCCTGATTATTGATATTTTCAACATCAAAGACTAAATTTCATTTTTCCGATAAAATACTACCTCAGTCTATATCAAGATAGTACTTTTAGGTATACCTTCCTAAGCAGTTTAATTCAATAATGTAATTATCAATTAAAATAGGTCGGAATAATGAAATTTTTATACGATTTAAAATTTATAAAGTGGAAGGTGAAAGCCATGAATCATGCAGCGCAGAATCCTTTTACGGATAAGGACTACTCTTACAATCCTTTTGAGTCAGTCTTTAATCGCACGTATGTCTGGGTGGAAGAACACAACGAAAAGCACAGATACTAGACTCTCATAGGCTAAAGTTGAACAACTCGCGAATATCAAGATTAAGCGCTCTGGCTATACGCTCCAGCCGTTTGACAGTGATATTGGCTTCGCCGCGCTCAATCATACCAACAAAATTCCTGTTCAAATTAGACATTTCTGCAAGTTTTTCTTGTGAAATGCCCAGCTTTGAGCGTTCATAGCGGATTTTATATCCTACTTTAAACATTATATCGTTGCTTTTATCCATAACACTAATAATATTGTACATTATGTTTGACATCTACACAAAATTATGATTAAATACCTAATATATTAACCAAAAGAATTATTCAGAAGTATAAAACATGCCCAAAAGTTATATAATTGAGTCACTACAAGAAGACATTAAAGATTTAGACGGTTTAGTGAATTATTCCAAATACAATACCAGTCATGATTTGCTAAAAAATCAGGCTAAGGCTATTCTATCAAATATTCAAGAACACCTGACCGAACTTATTAACGCATATTAACTCAAAAATCGAGTGGTTGTTTTCTATATTAGTTTTGGTGGGTTAACAAAACCCACCTTACATTTTTTTATAAGATTTTATTGTCGACAAAAAGAAATCTAGTGCCTTATCATCTAGTGATTTAAGTTGAAGCATAATACTTTTGAGCTTTTTATTTTGTATTTCAGACTTATCATCAAATGCAAATAAACTTGCATAATCCACTTCTAATGCTTTTTTAATACCATCCAAAGTTTCAGCTTTAACAAACTGCTCGCCACTTTCTATCCTGCTGATGGCCAAATTTTCAACACCAACTATCTCGGCAAGTTCCGCTTGTGAGAGCATTAATTGCTTTCGTAAAAATTTTAATCTTTTCCCAAATTCCTTCTTTACGCTCATGTTAAAAGTTTAGACACAATTGCAAGTTATTACTATATGCCATTACGATATATTTAATATTTATCATAACAAGATAAATATACCCATATGGATGATAGATTAAAAAAATCACAGAATTATACTTATAGTAATGATGCTTTGAGTTTATAAGGAGGTAAATTGATGCTATCAACAAATACCATATCAAGTAAAAAAGACTTAAAAATAGTCGAGCTAATTGCGCAAGGGGATAAAAATAAGGAAATTGAAGAAAAACTAAACATAAAACGAAGAATGCTGGAAAAGCGAATACGTTGCATATATGTAGAAAATGAAATTAAAAATACAAAGCTCCCCCGAGTGGTATTAGCACTTAAGTTTGCGCGTTGGGAAAATAAATGCGAACAACTCATTCAAAATGGCTATTAACCCTATGGTGGTTATCCTTGACCCACCAAGTCGTAAGGTGGGTTCCCCCAACAGCTTCCAACACACGTCATCCTGAATTTATTTCAGGATCTGTACCAACGTGGAAATCAGTTTACATTTTTGAGATTGGTTATTATTTTTACCATATGTACAAAATCAATTTTAAATTCACCAATCAACAGATGCTGCAACCGGGTTGGCGCCACAAACAAGTTCAGCATGACGTGAAAAACTGTAAGGTGGGTTCCCCATCAGCATGTAGGCGACAAAAGAGCCATACAACTCTAGTCAACCATGCTTTTTCTGCGTGATTGCAGCTCTGCGCGCTTATCTATGTCTATAATCTGTCTGATTATCGACTGTGCTGCAATCATCAGATACGGATTAATCTCATTTGACGAGTGCATGTCGACTTTTGGCTGGTTATCCTTGAGTTTTTGTCGCTGAAGCTTAATTGTCTCATACTGGACCGACGTCTGCACATTATAAGCCAGCGTTTGTTCAGACATATTTTTTTGCAGCTCATCCTTCGGAAATTCTTCGGGACAGCTGATTTTCATACACACTTTAGTTTGGTCTTCCACATCAAGCGCCAAAATAACTTTAATAAGCCCGTAATGAACGGTCTGGATAATTATAGTAATATAAGAGCCTTCAGTTGCTTCACCATCTTGACCTTCAGCGCCAAACCTGAGTTCAAAGTCGATATTAGCCCCTAACGGCAGCCAGGGTAGATAAAGCAAAATTATATTCTTCAAAACTTGCGCTGAATTTGTATCTTGACCCGGTATTGCATTATTTATAATTTTTAAAATTTCACTCAATTGTTCGGTTTTATAAATTCCCTGACGGCTCATTTCAGAAATAACCTTAACAACATCATTCAGTGCATTTTTGCCGTTTGCCTGGAGCATAGCTTTGAGCTGGTTAATTGAGATTAAGCCCGACTGGTTTTTTTGCAGCATTGTATCAATAAGCATGGAAAATTCTCTTGGCAGCTGCATGACATCTTTCAAATATTTTGTTGTTTCAGAATTCGTAAGCGCAGCGAGTTCTTGCTGGTTTTGAAGAATATCAGATGTTTTCATGAATACAGGGGCAGGGGCATCAGCCAGTCTTTGCCACATCAACTGCGGGTTCACACCTGCATTGTTAACATTTTGCGCATTAGCGGGCATGTTTGCAGGCGCGTTGGGATTTTGCGGCATTTGATGCTGCTGAGGTGCGTTGAAAAATCTTGCAAAAAAATGTCCAAGTCCGTTAAAATTCGTCACAATTACTATGCTCATATTCTCATATATAAGAATAATAACATCTTTATCAAGGTTTTTAATCCTACCTACAGATTATAAAATGTTAGAGAGCAGCACAAACAAAACGCCCAGCGCAATCAAATTGATTACAATCCACGAGCTTGTTACAGGATGTTGATTTGAAATTAAGTTGCTGATTGTTTTCATAGCTCTTTCCTGACCCTCTTACCTTAATTTTAAAGCACCTACGGCAATTTGCATCGTTTAATCAGTGTAGATGCTTGTCTCTTCTTTACAATATTTGACAGATTGCTTGAAATTAAAGTATATGCGTGATATAAATTTACTTACAGTAGAGTTTTCCGCTCTGCAAGTTCAAAAGATTGGATGTGAGTCAATTTGACTAACAATCAAACAAAATCGAAACCTAAAAACATAATATTGGCCAAACATGCAGGATTTTGCTACGGTGTAAAACGTGCAGTTGAAACAACCAAAAAGTTAAAAATTGAAAATCCTCAAAAAGATATTTGGGTTCTGGGTGAACTAATCCACAATTCTCAGGTTATTCAAGAACTTGAAAACATGGGAATCAAAACTGTCCACTCAATTGATGCCTGCGCCAACAATAAAGGAATCTGTGTCATCCGAAGCCATGGCGTTTCAGATAAGGTTTTTCAGGAATTAGAGCACAAAGGCTGCGAGATTGCCGACTTAACATGCCCTGACGTAAAAAAAGTACAGCAAAAAGCAATACAGCTAGTAATTGAAGGGTTTTTACTCATTATTATCGGTAAACCTGAGCATCCTGAGGTTGTTGCAATCACTGCAAATGCGCAGCTTCATGGCCAAAAAGTTTATGTTGTGCCTGATATTGAGGCCGTTAGGAAAATCGAATCACAAATTAGGGAGCAAAAAAAAGTTGGCGTTGTTGTACAAACCACACAACGTATCGAAATTTTGAAAGAAATAACTAACTATTTGCTGTCTATCGCGAGTGAATTAAAAATTTTTAACACCATATGCGCCTCAACGGCCTTGCGTCAGAGTGAAGCAAAGGAGCTGGCGCAGCAGTCTGACTTAATGATAGTGGTTGGCAGCAAAAAAAGCGCTAACACCACGCACCTGGCAGAAATCTTACATGATATTACAACCACAGTCCATATCGAGGACGACATTGAATTGTTGGCATATGAAAACGAAATTATCAATGCGCAAAAAATAGGTGTAACTGCGGGTGCCTCAACGCCGGAGTACATTATTAAAAAAGTTTTAGACAAATTAAATACATATTAAACGAAAGGACACATAAAAATGACAAAAACAGTACAACTAGATGAATTTGAAAAGCTTTTAGAAGCCTCTTTCAGCAAAAAGTTAAGCGTTGCCGACGTAATCGAAGGCAAAGTAGTGAAAAGAGAAAAAGATTATTTTCTCGTTGATATCGGAGCAAAAGTTGAAGCAATTCTTCCGGACAGAGAAGTTACAGGCTCAGCCGACAAAAATATAAACGAGATTTTAAAAGTTGGTGACGTAAGAGAATTTTACGTTTTAAAAGAACCGGACATCGACCACGATGATATTTACGTTTCACTCAAAAAAGTTTCCTATGCTCAAGCATGGCAAACATTACAAGGAGCGAAAGCGAACAACGATTCTATCCTCGCAACTGTTGTTGCTATGGTTAAAGGCGGCGTGATTGTTGAAGTTGCTGAGTTGAGAGGTTTCATCCCCGCAAGCCAATTACGCACAGGCACACCGTTTGACGGCTTAATCGGCAAAGAAATTGAAGTAAAAATCCTTGAAGCTGACGCTAAGAAAAACAAATTAATCTTCTCACAAAGACAAGTTCTTGCTGAGCAACGTGACCAAGTGGTAGACAATGTTTTGGCTAACTTAGAACTGAACCAAATCGTTAAAGGCGAAATCGTTCGTATCACAGACTTCGGCGCATTCGTTGACATCAACGGCGTTGACGGCCTGTTGCCAATCTCTGAAATTTCATGGCAGCGTATTAAACACCCTTCAGATGTTCTGACGTTGGGTGATACTATCGAAGTTAGAATCTTGAAAATAGACAACACACTGAAAAGAATCAGCTTAAGCTTGAAACGTATGGGCGAAAACCCATGGGAAGAAATCGAAAACAAATTCGAAGAAGGACAAATAATCAAAGGCACCGTTAACAAAATTACTTCTTTCGGCGCGTTTATTAACATATTCCCGGGCGTTGAAGCTTTACTTCCTGTAGCTGAAATGGAACCAAACAACGCTAACCCGTTCGAAATCTACAACGTAGGTGATGAAGTTGAAGTTCTAATCAAAAAATTCACACCACAAGAACACAGAATCGCACTTAGCGTTAAAGATATCAAAAAATAATTGATACAAAATATTTCAATAGACTCCTTCAAAACATGAGGGGGTCTATTTTTTATGTATCAATTTTTCTACATGTCATCCCGGAATTTTTCACAGAAAAATATCCGGGATCCTGCCAGCCAAGAGTTACACTTGTTTGTTAGATAGATCCCGTGTCAAGCACGGGATGACTAGTTTATTGGGCAGCATAATGCAAAAAAAGCCGGTAATATTAGCCGGCTTTTTATGAGGGGTTGATTAATATACTTTATTCTTGTTCTTCTTCTTTTTGAGCAGCAAGATTTTCTTCAATAAACGAAGTTATTGCTACTTGATACGCTTGTGTTGAGTTGCCCTGAGTAACTCCAAGCGCTAACTCAAAGAACTCGGCTAACTGATCCGCACCTGCTCTCAATGTTTCAATCATCGTTGTATTCAGGTTCATTTGTTCTGCAACTTCAAGCATTGCTTGCATATCAAAACCGCCGCTGCTTGAGCTTTGTCCTTTAGCAGAAGCTTCTTTAAATTGTACTTCATCATCTTTCCCACCTGACATACTTGGTCCATTGGTTTCATTTACTGCATTCAGCGTGCTAAATTCATTTTCAAGAATCTTTTGTGCTTCAGCAACACTCATACCATTTTTTTCGGCGAATGTTTTCAAATCAATATCCTTATTACCCGTTGGTGTAAAGCTGTAATTGCTTACGTTGTATGTGGTTCCGACGACCGGAATGTTTTGTGACATAATTAAATACTCCATTTCACTAACAAATTTATCATCGGAATATTTTTTAAATTCTTTAATCATTTTCGAAAACAAATTTCGCATAAACAGAAAAAACACTGCTACACCAAGGAAAAATTCAACTTCACATATGTTAATAATTCACACTAAATCACAAGCGTTTTAAAATTGTTTGGTTTTTACTTAAATATAAAGACCTCTGCACGATCCAAAAAATTGGTTTTTTCGATTTGTGTTGAGGTTGACCTATCGGATGTGAAAAGATGCAAATCCTCACGAAAAGTGAGGTTTGCTCCTTCGACACTGGACGTCAAAAAAGCATACTGCATACTGATTCCATATTGGCTATTCCCCAGTCAGGCTATTGCAAATAAAATAAGTATAGCCAATTGGATAATATCTATAATCGCTCTGATTATATAAGATTGTTTTAAATCTGAAAAGTTATTTAATACAGGAGGCATCATGACAGCACTTGAGACAAAACAGGACACAGTAAAAGTAGTAATTATCGAAGACTATAAGTTAACACGAGTAGGTCTACGTTCAGCATTAAATGAATACGAGCATATTAAAGTAGTTGGAGAGGCTGAGGATGCAGTCAAAGGGCTTGAGGTAATAAAAAATTTAAAACCTGATGTAGTACTGATGGACTTAGGTTTACCGGGCATGAACGGGCTGGAAGCAACTCAAAAAACAAGAGAAATTTCACCCGAGACGTACATCATAATCCTAACTTCACACGACCGTGAAGAAGAAGTTATGGCTGCACTTGGCGCAGGAGCAAATGCATATTGCCTGAAAGATATCAGCCCAAAAACATTGTCAGAAGTAATCAAAAACGTAGCACAGGGCGCAGGCTGGCTTGACCCTGCTGTAGCTAAAATTGCGCTGAATTTATTCCCGAAACCTGATAATTTCAACATCAAAAACTCAGCTGAAATAACTGACGCACGCGCACAATTGACAGAACGTGAGTTTGAGGTTTTGAGACTCTTGGTCAAAGGCAAAAGCAACACTGAAATTGCGAAAGAATTAATAGTCAGCGTGCACACGGCAAAAGCGCATGTTTGTAGCATTTTACAAAAACTGTGCGTTGATGACCGCGTCCAAGCTGCCGTCAAAGCAATCAAAGAAAATATAATCTAAATTGCCATTCTGAGGGCGTAGCCCGAAAAATTGCATAAATAAAAAAATCTTACACACTTCATGAAACTTATTTAATCTCATAAAAAAGCCGACTTACATAAGCCGGCTTTTTTGCTATTTAAAATTATTTAGATTTGTGCAGCTTACAACTGCGACCTCTCCTGCATAGGGGCGAGGTTAGTATTTTAGATTACTCGTCTTTCTCGAAATGAGATTTATCAGCGCCACAGAGCGGACAAGTCCAATCATCAGGCAGCGATTCAAACGGTGTTCCGTGCTCAATGCCGTGCTCTAAATCTCCTTCTGCGGGGTCGTACAAGTAATAGCATACTACGCATCTGTATTTGTCCATAACTTATCCTTTCTTTGTCTATACACTAAAAGTTTACCTTATCATTATACATGATTTTGAGACTATTGCAAAAGATTGGTGGGTTAATCCGACAGCAATGTCGTGGTGGTGGACAATGGTTCACACTACATACTTCGACGCCAAGTTTTCTGTCATACCGCAGCGCCAAAGGTAGAATTGTAGTAATAAGTGTTTATGTGCGGTATCTTCCCAACTACGAGGATGCATCGTGTACTTCGAACATCATGGGCAAAGTGTGTTTGTTAGAAAGACCCCGCACAAAATACACTTATTCAAATACTCACAGCTAGGCTCTGCGGGGTGACGTGTAAAAATAATGCTAAATAAGACAACAAACAGTATAAGCTAATCTTATTTAAAAGCTTTCCTTGGAACAGGGCCTTGTTTTTTGAATTTATCTCTATTAATTGTAATATAGACTAAAACCCCGCCTGCAGCAATAATAGTCAGAATAGAGACAAATGTTGGCAAAGGTATACCATGTACGAACGACACCGTATCAAGTCTTATACTCTCGACGAGTATTCGCCCGATTGAATATAATATCAAGTACATGAAAAACACGCCGCCGCGTACATTTTGGAACATTTTTCTAAACACAAAGAAAAGCAGCAAAAATATAATAAAATTACAAATTGATTCATATAAAAACGTTGGATGAAAAAATTCATAATCCTCAAAGCCGGCTATACGGTATTCAGGCGCAATGTACAGCTTCCATGGCAACTCAGTCGGGCGACCGTAAGCCTCGGAGTTGAAGAAATTACCCCAACGTCCGACAGTTTGGCCAACAATAATCCCCCAGGGAGCAGCGTCGCAGTTTTCAATAAACCCTTTTCCCGTGACTTTGCTGATAATCAACCCGACAATAAGCCCTCCTGCAATTGCGCCATGGATGGCCATGCCTCCGTTCCATATCATAATTATTTCGTTCAAATGTTTGCTGAAATAGTCCCAGGTGAGCATGACATAATAAAGACGGGCACCAATTACGCCGCCCAAAACGATTGGAGGGGTAAAGTTATAAAAATCGTCGGGGTCCATGTGCGGATAATATTTATATGTAATCCACCACGATGTGGCGCTTCCGCATATAATAGCAATCGCTATACAAATACTGTAATAGTGAATAGGAAAATTATTTATAATAAATAACGTACTTCCAGGTGATTGAAACATCTTTTATTCTACGTTTTGCTGCGGCATATCAGCCACGCCTGACTCTAGTTTTTGGACTTTATTTTGTATACTTTCAATTCGTTGTTTAATTTCTTCTTGCTCTTTAGTGCTTTTGGTGCGTTGTACAAACCCATCATACATTTGAATCGCTTCATTGAGTTTTTGGACTATCAACGCTTTTTGCTCAACGCTAAGTTCTTGAGGCTGTTCTGCTTTACCTTCGGCCTTATCCTCGTCTGTAACAGGAGGTTTTTCAAGAGCAATCGCCTCTTCTTCCAATGCTATCGCATATGAATAATAAGCGACGTCAAGACCGGGATTTAATTCAATCGTAGCCTTAAATTCTTCTTGAGCTTTATCGTACATTTTGGCTGTTAGGTATGCAATACCGAGGTTATAATGAGTTTCATACATTTGATTATCAAGCTCAAGACTTGATTTCAAACGACAAATCGCAGACTCCGTGTCACCTTTTTCAATATATGATTTCGCATTATCATTGAGCTTTTGCACAGCCAAATTATTTATACAAGCTGTAGTTAGAACACTTACTATAAGTAAAGCGATTATATACGATAAATGTCTCATCAATAACTCCTTCAGGTATACGTAAATCATATAGAAAATTTAAAAATTTGGCAAGGTTGTAAAAATAATATACAATATATGATGTACAGAAAGTATTAATTTCTCATACCAATGTATACAAAACTACAAAAAGGACAAAAAAATGAGTGATGATAAAGTTATAAGCCTTGGCGGCGCAAAAAGCAGAAAAAAAGCAAAAGAAGAAGCTGCTCAAGCACAAGCCGAGCAAGCTCAGCAAAAATTGCCCGTTATATATTGCAGCTTTTGCCAAAGACCCAACACCGAAGTCGTTAAAATGGTTAAGGGTCCTAATGTCAATATATGCTCTGAATGCACAATGATTGCTGTACAATTCCTAATTTTAGAAGATAAAATGCCTTCAGGTGAAGCGCAAAAAATCCTTGATATGTTTTGGAATAACATCTAAACGGGGAACTTAATTTTGAATAAACTATTAATCCGCGCCGATATATTAGCTGCTGTGGCAAATTTACAGGCACAAAGCACAGTTAATGAAAGCAATATAAGCGAAATTGTAAATAATTTAAAAGCCATCTCAAATACCGATTTTGTGATGGAAACATTGATAAAAGAATTGCTGAAAAGCGAGGATGAAAAGCGTTTAGGCGTAATTTCTTTTCTGCTGACTGAAATTATTCCAAACGATGTTTTGGACGAGAATATACAAAAACTCCTGCTCTCAAAAGACATGGCAGACTACCAAAAGTACAAACTTATCAAAGTCATGCGCAACATGGGTGTGGTTTTGAAGTACGAAAATTTTGAACAATACCTCGATGAACCAGAGGCAATCATCAACGAAGACACAACAATATTGCTGCAAAACTCCATGACTAACCCTGAGTTGCAGATTGATTTTCTCGACTTCATCAGCGCTATACCTCCTGAGGACGCCACATTGTTGATTGAGTCACTTGTAGACGATTATCAGGGCGACATGTTAGTAAACCTTCTCATGCCAATTCTCTACGCAATGCCTGATTCCGCGCAATTTGTTAAAGTTGTTGAGCTTTTAGGCGAGACAAAATCCAAAAAAGCTCTTGAATTATTAAACACATTTAAAGCTATTTATAAGGACAACGAACTAATTTTGGCACGTATCAAAAAAAGCGTTAGCATGCTGAAATTGTCTACGGCACAAATGCCTGATGTCGATTCTACGCTAAATTTAGAAGGCAAAATTTATCAATGCTATATAAGCATGCCTGATGGCATGTCTAATCAAGGTCTTATAGTCTCAAGAATTCGTGATGACCACACCATTCAGATGTTTTCGGTTGTGGTGAACTTAAAAGACGGTATTGTCGATTCTTTCGGCTTCAACGAGATTTCTATCGCAGAATTTGAGAAAATCGTAGACAGATTTTATCTTAACCAAACAAAAATCCAAATTAGTGCTGAAATCGCGAAATCTATTTTGGACACAGCCGAAGAGATATGCTTTAACTCAAAAGAAAAAATTTCATACGAGTATATTTGCTGGAAAGTCATCATGTCAGACGTAAATGACCTAACCGAGTCAAAAGAAAATATATTCAAAGCAAACCTCAAAAAAAGTAAACCCTCAGCAAAGGATTTGGCGAAACTTTATGACATGTGTCCTGTACTCGAAAATTGGTATTACGATGAAGACAATGATACCATCCAAAAAATGCTTTCCGAAATATTTGAGTACCAAAACTCAAAAAAAGAACCTACCTTAAAATTCTTGGACAGCATGCTCGAAAAATATTTTCTCACTTTATTTACTGAGGATGAGCAGGAGCTTATTAATGAAAAATTGCTAATGACGGCATATTTATACAGCATTTTAGGTGAAAATAAAGCCGCTAATCTACTGTATAGCATCATTTATGATAGTGAAGCATACTCGAATGTTTTGATGAATCTGCTGGAAATGAGTGTGTATTCTTTCTTCGTGCGCCAAAAAGAGCGTCAGGCACAAGAGTTCATGGCAAAAAATATCTTTCAGGTCAAAACCAAAAAAAATCAGGAAAAATTCTCACAGGAATTTATAGAAAAAGTACTGTACATTATAGAAACAGAGTGGACAGGCGATGAATAAGGTCATGTGTTTAGATGTCGGCACAAAGCGCATTGGAGTAGCTTTGAGTGATTATCTTCAAATTATTGCACAGCCCTGCGAAATGATACCACGCCAGCCCGAAGATAAAGCGCTGGAACGGATTCGTGTTATTTGCAAAGAAAGCAACGTCAACACGATAGTCATCGGACTCCCTATCAACATGGACGGCACTATCGGTAAACAAGCTGAAGATTGTACCTATTTTGGCAGTTTATTAAAAAATGATTTTGATATAGTATATGAAGATGAACGATTGACCTCATATGAGGCTGAGGAAAACTTGCGGGAGCAAAGAGTTGATTTCAGAAAAAATAAATTCCTCGTAGATATAGAAAGCGCCCGAATAATATTGCAACAATACTTGGACAAGAAAGGATAACAAAGCATGACGACATATGATGAACTGGAAAACACCCTAATTGAGACAGAAGACGACGATGGCAACGTGGTTAAATTTGAAGTAATAGACGTGCTTGAGCTTGATGGTCAAGAATATGGCATACTTCTTCCATACAACGAAGAAGAACCGGAAAGTGACGACGACGAAGAAGGCGAAGAGGCAATCGTCATGAAACTTCTTAAAGAAGGCGATGGTTACATTTTTGAGCGTATAGACGACGATGCCGAATTTGAGCGTGTTGCTGAATATTTCGAATCAATTAAAGAAGAAATGTAATTTTTACTAATATGAAAGTTTTTTATCAGTTTGATAACAACGAAAATTTATCTTTGGCTTTAGGATATTTTGACGGGGTGCACCTCGGACATCAATGTGTAATCAAAAACACCGTCCAATTCGCCAAAGAAAATAATACTAAATCGGCTGTAGTCACTTTTCAAAATACACCGCGTGATTTTTTCGCTGAAACAAAGTCAAGAAACATTGTATCACTGGATGAGCGGTTGAATTTAATCGCAAATCTTGGTGTTGATTACGTTTATGTTATTAATTTTGACGAAAATTTAGCCAAACTAACAGCCGAACAATATTTAGAGGACAGATTAATCCGATATTTCAAGCCAAAAGCAATCACAACAGGCTTTAACCACACATTTGGTTCAGACATGGCGGGGTCAGCGTTTTTGAAAGAACATCAGGAAAAGTATTCATACAAATACTTTGAAATCCCGCCAATCACGTATAATCATGAGCTTATCAGCAGCAGCACTATCAGAACAATGATTGAGGCCGGTGATTTCCGTAAAGCCGTCCATTTATTGGGATACGAGTTTTATATTAAAGGCAAGGTCGTCGAAGGCAACAAAATCGGACGCACAATTTCATTCCCGACTGCAAACGTTATCTACCCTGAAAACATTGTCCTGATTGAACAAGGTGTTTATGTAGCCAAAGTTGAAGTCAGAGGAAAAACACATCAATCAGTCCTAAATTATGGCAAAAAACCCACTGTATCAAACAAAGAAGAATACTTGCTTGAAGCCAATATATTCGATTTTGACGAAGACATTTACGGCGAAGAAATCGCAATTGTTCCGCTCCACAAAATAAGAAATGAGCAAAAATTTTGCTCATTAAACTTGTTGAAAAATCAGATTGAAAAAGATGTGATTGAAGTAAGTGGATATTTTAGTAATTCTTATAATTAATATTATTCGCAGTCGTCATATACTTCTAATTCAGCATCAGCATCAACATCGCCGTAGCAAGACTGCAAATTGCTGATATCTGCAAAGTATAATTGTCCTTTTTGAACTAATATATTTAAAGTTGCTGTGTAAATACTGTCGTTGCCTGTGCCGCCGCTGACATTATTGCGTTTACCGGCAAATACAATATAATCATCGCCGCCGCGTCCGAAAATGGTTGAATCATTACCCTGGAAGTAAATCTTATCATCGCCGCAAGCGCCACTGATATAGTTGTTGTTACCGATTGCGACAATTTTATTGTTGCCTGTGCCACGACATTCAATTGTGTTGAAGTTTCCGGCTGACATAGCTACGTTGTCACCACCGCCTAAAAGGATTGTGGTGTTGTCAGTGTAGTTAGAAACGACATCGCTGCCGCTGCCACCAACATATACGTTGTTACCTTTACCGGGTTGTGCTTCTTGATTATAAAAATCTGTCGCTCTGGTTTCGATGTTACCTACAATTGAGCTTATTGAAAGTGCTTCTGACATGTGTCTCTCCTTGTTATGGTACTTTATATATATTTAAAAACAAAGAGTATATAAAAATTGCCTATTTGATATATATCAACTTTACATAAGTTTACAAACTAACGAAACTTACGATAGACATTACCGGCGAAATTATATAAAATACAGTAATGAAGAAAGTTATTGCATACGTTCATACACACTGGGATAGAGAGTGGTATCGCGAGTTTGAGGAATACAGGCTGCGTCTCATTGAAGTTGTGGACAAAATCCTCAAGGATTTGATTACAGGCAAGATTCCTTCTTTTTATTTTGACGGACAAACTGCGGCAATTGAGGATTATCTTGCTATTTATCCTGACAAAAAGCCGCTGATTGAAAAATTAATAAAACAAAAAAAATTGTTTGCAGGCCCTTTTTATTGTCTGTCTGATATGTTTTTAGTCAATAGTGAAAGCATTATCCGTAATTTAAAAATGGGCATCGAACAATCAAAAAAATGGGGATGCGATGAATATATCGGTTATTTAGCAGATACTTTCGGTCACAGCAAGAGTATAGTTAATATTCTGAATGCTTTTGGTATCCAAAATGTAATGATGTGGCGCGGCTTGGGCGATGTACCTTCTGAATTCATGTGGCATAACCTAAAAGCCATAAACTTAATCCGCGGGTATTTTCAAAACGTATTCAGCATGGCAGATGTTTCAACGAAGAAAAAAGCAGAAATTTTGCAGGCTGAACTTGATAAAATCGCTGAAAAAAGTTCTGATTATATTTTATTGCCAATTGGCGGCGATCATTTAGCCTCACCGATTAATTTGAATAAACAAATCAAAGAAATAAATAAACATCTCAAAGGTTATGAAATAACTCTTGGCAGCCCGTTTGATTATATCGAAAAAGTTAAGAATAACTACAAAAAGAAGTATGCAGGCGAGTTTTTAGATAATTCAAAAACGTTTGTGCTAAAAGGCGTATACTCTTCACGAATTTATATAAAACAAAAAAATGCAGATACGCAATGGCAATTATCCAGGATTGCCGAGCCATTGCAGGCTTTTGCACATAAACTGAAATATTCCAAAAGCTATCAAAACGAATGTGACTATGCATACAAACATCTGCTTAAAAACCACGCGCATGATGGGATTTACGGATGCAGTACTGACACCGTACATAAAGAAATTATGGTTAGATACGGAGAAGTTGATGCTGTGACAAATGGTGTTATTAAACGTGCAGTTCGCGACTTGTCAAAAGCTGACAATGGCTTGTCTATTGTAAATCTTTCAAATTTTGAATACAACGGCAGCGTAAGAATTAAAACCCATAAAATACTCGATAAAAAATACAACGCACAGTTAATCACGAAAACTAAAGGTTTTGGCGATAATAAGCTATACGATATTCACGATGTACCTATAACCGAGGATTACACTGATATTTACGAGTATTTAATTGATGTAAAAAACTTGCAGGCATTTTCGGTAACACCTATAAAACAAAGCTACATTGAAGAAAAAAGCTCGTTAAGAATCAGAACAAACAGCATTGAAAATAATAATATTTCTCTGACAATTGATGATTCAAAAATTACCGTAACCGACAAAAAATCAGGAAAAATTTACTCTGATTTTATAAAAATTATTGACAGAGCCGATATTGGCGATAGCTACAATTTTGGAGCACTAAAAGGCGACGAGCCAATCAGCGCTAAATTAGTTGAAACCAAAATTATCGAACACGGTTTAATTAGAGCTATTTTACGAGTAAACTATGAAATAGAAATCCCTGAAAATTCAATTTCTACAGGACGTAGTAAGAAAACATTGAAACACAAACTGCAAGTTGATATTAAACTCGAAAACCAGAATGATTATCTAGAGTTTGACATAAACTGGCTGAACAAACCAACAGACCATATTTTGCAGGTAGTTTTCAACCTACCTGAACCTGTTGATAAAACAATTTCTGAGGACACTGTTGGCTTGGTAGAGCGAATTTTTGACCCGGAGTATGATATTTATAAACACCTGCCAGCACCTAGAGGAATTGAATTAAAACTAAATGTCGCTCCAATGCAACGATTCGTCAGCGCGCAAGATGTTTGTATCATCACAAAAGGTCTGCAAGAATATGAAGTCCATAAAAATAACCTGATGATAACGATTTTGCGCTCAACAGGTATCCTTTCCAACCCTAAAAACCCAACTCGGGGCACACCAGCCGGGCCACCTCTTGAAACGCCTGATTTGCAATGTTTAAGTCAAAATAACGCAAACTTTGCTCTGTGCTTTGGCAAAAATCCGGTCGAATTTTATAAAAATGCAGAAAAATTCTACGAGCCGTGTGTTTCAGTGTTTTCAGAGATTGAGAAAAAATTATTACCTGATTTTGATAGTGAAATTTTAGTTCAAGCTGTGAAATTAGATAAAAAGGATAATTTGGTCATTAGATTACAAAATATAGGCAAAAAATCGAAGAAACTCAACCAAAAAGGGTATTTAACAACAACTTTGGAAGAGAAACCAACAAAATTACAAGAAGGTTTTAAAATATCTCCAAACGAAATAATAACAATGCTGTCGTGCATTGATTGAATATATTTAGAACATGCATAAAAGCTTGACATAGCGGTATGTCCTTATTATTATTTCAATAGATATAATCGCCGGTGTAGCTCAACGGTAGAGCAACGGTTTTGTAAACCGTAGGTTGTAGGTTCGATTCCTATCACCGGCTATTATTCGTACCGAGGATATTTGCTTAAATTTTTAAGTATTATCAATCGCACATTATAAACTAAATATGGGTAGGTGCCCGAGTATTCCGGTAGAACGGAAGAATCAGTTAAAAAATGATTAAGTATCATTTTTTAACGGTGAGAGAGCAAGAGATTGCCACTCGAGGTACAACCCAATCGCACATTATAAACTAAATATGGGTAGGTGCCCGAGTATTCCGGTAGGACGGAAGAATCAGTTAAAAAATGATTAAGTATCATTTTTTAACGGTGAGAGAGCAAGAGATTGCCACTCGAGGTACAGCCCAATCGCACATTATAAAACTAAATATGGGTAGGTGCCCGAGTGGCTAAAGGGAGCAGACTGTAAATCTGCCGTTTAACGACTACGGTGGTTCGAATCCACCCCTGCCCAATTTATTTAAAACCCGTCCAAGCCCTGTGGCACTCTGCCGAGAAAAACGATTAAGTACCGTTTTTTGAGAGGGGTAGCGCAAGGGGCTGAAAGCCTCTCAGTATAAAGCGAGCCCTGTGGCAGGGACCCCACAAAAGTTCACTAAATGTGAAGTTTTGAAGGGGGTAGGTAGCGCAAGAGGTCGGAGACCTCTCAGAAAAACAAGCGAGCCCTTGTGGCGCAGAGGTAGCGCATTCCCTTGGTAAGGGAAAGGCCACGGGTTCAATTCCCGTCAAGGGCTAAAATAAACCTAATATAGGCAAAACAATATAAGTAGTAGAATAAAAAAGGAGATTAATCTCATGGCACGCGAAAAGTTCGAAAGAAACAAACCGCACGTTAACGTTGGTACAGTAGGCCACGTTGACCATGGTAAAACAACATTAACAGCTGCAATTACAGGAAGTATGGCAGCAGTAGGAAAAGCTCAAGCTAGAAAATTTGACGAAATTGATGCTGCTCCTGAAGAAAAAGCAAGAGGTATTACCATCTCTACATCACACGTAGAGTATGAAACAGACAATCGCCACTATGCGCACGTTGACTGCCCAGGCCACGCAGACTATGTTAAAAACATGATTACAGGTGCTGCTCAAATGGACGGCGGTATCCTTGTTATTTCAGCAACAGATGGTCCTATGCCTCAAACACGTGAACACATCCTTCTTGCACGTCAGGTTGGCGTACCTAAATTGGTCGTTTTCATGAACAAATGTGATGCAGTTGACGACGAAGAGTTGTTAGACTTAGTTGAAATGGAAGCTAGAGAATTGTTATCATCATATGAATTTGACGGTGACAACATTCCATTCATTAGAGGTTCAGCTTTAAAAGCTTTAGAAGCTGTTCAAGCTAATCCAAACATTGCCCGCGGTACAGACAAATGGGTTGATAAAATTTGGGAATTGATGGATGCTATTGATACATACATTCCAACTCCTGAGCGTGACTTAGACAAACCATTCTTAATGCCTGTTGAGGACGTGTTCTCAATCACAGGTCGTGGTACAGTTGCTACAGGTCGTGTTGAGCGTGGTAAAGTTAAAGTTGGTCAAGAAATCGAAATCGTCGGTTTCGGCGACACTAAAAAAACAACTTGTACAGGTGTTGAAATGTTCAGAAAACTTCTTGATGAAGGTCTTGCTGGCGACAACATTGGTGCTTTATTGCGTGGTGTTGATAAAACTGAAATTCAACGTGGTCAAGTATTGGCTGCTATCGGTTCTATCAAACCTCACACTAAATTCACAGCTAACGTTTATGTATTAACAAAAGACGAAGGCGGACGTCACACTCCATTCTTCCCTGGATACAGACCTCAGTTCTACATCCGTACAACAGACGTTACCGGTTCAATCAAATTCGAAGGCGAAATGATTATGCCTGGTGACAACGTTAATATGGAAGTTGAACTTATTGCTCCTGTTGCGATTGAAGCAGGTATGAGATTCGCGATAAGAGAAGGCGGACGTACAGTTGGCGCTGGTGTTGTTGATAAAATTATGGTTTAGACCTGATTAACAACAATCACTAAAAAGCTTAAAAGAGACTGATTCAAAACCAGTCTCTTTTTTTTATTAAATATTTCTATAATATTGCCTAAATTAAGCCATAATATGTTTGCGTATAGGTTCACCTTCGCCAGTTATTCTGTTGCAGCCTTCACCATATTTTTCATTTGCTTCTGCTTCAGTCATTGGCCCTTTTTTATTACGCAATATTTCAGCTGCGCGCTCTAAACGCTCAATCAGAGGTTTATTTTTATAATCATCGCTTTTACCTTTTGCCACAAGCGCCATTTTCAAAGCCTCAGGGAGATTCAACCCAAAGCCCTGAGCTACTTGTCCGTGATAAAAGGATTCATAATAAGACGGCAGTCTTTTTGACCAATTTTCATGACCTACATAGTTAGGTGTATTTATCGCTTCCTCTATGCCAAAAGCATCTGTATATGTGAAAAATTGATTTTTTGTCGTGAACAGTTCAGCAAACTTAGCTCTACGGAACGCTTTTTCGTCATTTATAGCATCCTCTCCTTCAAGAGCCAGATCTTTAATCAAATGAGGTATTTGTTCCTCGCCTTTTTCAGTTCTGTCTGCTTTTGTTCCTGTTCTTTTTTCTTTGGTTTTTTCTTCGGTGTCATATTGAACAAAACAATTTTTAGCAAGAGCTATCAGAGAAATATCATCATGCGTGCCAATACCTAATGTATAATTACCATCGCCAAGATGCCCATGCTCAAGAACACCATCTTGGTTATAGTATGCAGCTCTGCCCCATCCTTCTTTTGCGTACTGTGTATGCTCTATTAGAGGGTATTTTTTGCCTGCAGCATTCAAAAGCGCTGCTGATTCAGACCATCTGCCACCAAGAAGCTCCAGCATTATATTTTTAGGATTAAAATTTTTACCATATACTTTTTGCGCGGCTTCTTCCATTTTGTCAAACAAAATCGTGCCGTTACAAGTTTCATGATTAACTCCTTTTTTGTCAAAGAAGCTCGGATGAGTGTACTGCCACGCTGCATCAACCCTAACGCCATCGTAGCGCTTGAAGAATAGAGAGAATCTGTTATCAATAAAATCAGTCATCGGGCCGAAATCTCTTTCTTTTTTAAGCCTTTGAGCATCAATCATTGCACCGCCCCAATTATTATTAATTTTTTCCTCTTTGCCGGTTTCTTCATTGAATTTGTACTCTGTGCAGCCCAAACTTGCGTTATCCATCAAAAACGGTCGATAAGCCCATTTTTCCTGGTCGTTATTCCCGATTAACATGTCGCCATGTATCTCTATGCCCTTTTTATTAAACACAAGTTTCGTTATTTTTTGCTGTTTATCTGCCAAAAACTGGTAAAACGCTTTTTGCTCGATGAAATCGGCATACTTAGCCCTAATTTCTTCTTTGCGCTGATTGACCCTTGCTTCCGGGATTTTACCTGTGTATAGCTCTGCGTCTACCTCATTTTTCCAGTTCTTATAATCTCTATCGCCATGTTCTTTCTTTAATGCAGAATACATTACATATTTTTCAAGCCAGTCGGCATTTTCAGTCTTGAATTTATCGAACTGATTCCGCAAAAAATGCTCTTTTGGTAATTGTTTAAAATTTTTGTATGCAATATCTAAAGCAGTTTCATGCGTACCTGCATGGTGTTGATTTCCTATAACAGCTTCATAATCAACATTAAATTCACCATACACACCATAATTGGCATAACGATGACTAATCTCATCGATTTTTCCCTGAGGTAAAATACGGCCATACGCAGCTGTCGTCAACTTAGGCAAATCTATCAAATGCTCTCCCCACGCAAAGTTTGATCCTGAATATGGAGAAGGTGAAGCAGGAGCCTCATGATTAGAAGTTTTGACCGGCCTGTCAATTACGCCCTCAGGACTTGTCAATACGGAATTTATTCTAAACATGTCCTTGGCAAAAAGAACAGCATTGCGAGCCGCATCAGAAAACAGGCTGCCTATACCCATATTTCGACCCGGGCTGGATGGCACGGCATAATCATGCAAAATTAAAGTAATCTTGTCACCAGGCTCTTTGCCTAATAATTCTAATGCTTTGTCACAATCATTTCTATAGGTTTCTTTTTCGCTGTGTGTATACGCAGCTTTGAATGAAATACCTGATGAAATACTATTTATCTTCATGAATCTTACTTTTCCCTAAACAATACACAGTTACACTCAATAAAATATACCGGAACATTTTTTCTTGATATATTTTCCTCAAATTGTTACATAATTTAACACTGATACAAAATATTTGTAACCCCACCCCTGGTTAACTACAAAGACTAGTCGACAATGTTTGTATACAATTCGTTAAAATATTATATACTATCCAAAGCAATTTTACCATACGTTTTGTTTTTATATATATAAGGTATTTATTTTGAGAATATTATGAGTATACAAAAAAACAACATGCAGGCTACAGCAAGCGTTTCAGTCGATAATAACAAAAAGCTTTTTTCAGGCAGCAACCTGAGAAGCTCTTTTCAGAAAATTTTAGGAAAAGCCAAAACGTCTGATTCTACTAATAAAACGGCAGGTGATGACGCACAGGGTAGCATTTCAAGAGAGCATTTTAAAAATAATCTTACAAAAGTTAACAATGTTAACCAAAAAACAGGCGAATCCCCTGATGTCAAAGCCGAGGAGAATATTTCGTTCAACATGGATGATTATGCTGACATGGCCAAAGATAGTGGAGCCACAAAGGAAACCTTGGACGCGCTTACTGATCTTATGTCCAATTTGGATAGCCCTGACGCCATGGATAAAATGGAAAAGTTAGCCAAACAATTTGGTATAAATATTGCTTTACCTGATCAAAACGAAATAGCACAAAATAATCAACCTAATCAGGACAACAACAACGAATCTCAAACGGACAACAATCATCAAAGCAATTTATTCGCCCAGGACAATAAAAAAGACGATTTAAAAACAACAATGAGCGATATTAAGCATTCCGAAGGCCTCAACGTAGATATTGGCTCCTCCGACGCAGGATTACAAGGTTAGTTGCTGAACAACATCAATATACTGATCTAATGCGATTGTAAGAGCGGTAGGTTGGGGTTTCAATCTGCTGGTCGGCGAAATATGAGCCGCCACCAGCTGGGTCCTCGAAGTGGGCACCCCAGCAATATAAGCTATTTAATTTTTTTCTTAATCTTGGTTATTTTTAAGACATCATTTTCAACAGTTAATTCTACATCGTCGACTGTAGGATTAACTTTTAAAAGCTTTAAAATTGCCAAAGGAATTATTATTCCCCAACTGCCACCAATTTGTCTCAGATTTTTAGCCATGTTAGAACCTCATTATAATATTATATAAATATTATTATAATTTATTTTCTTGACTTAAGATTATAAGTTACTTATAATTATCTTATAAGATTTAGAGAAAATTATGAAACAAAGCGAATATTCAACCGAAGAGAATGACAATATAGCGGTTTAGTCTCAAACATAAACTCCGGACTATGGGTAATAGAAGATTATTGCAACCATAATTGCGATAACAAAAAAGTATTAAATATTTTACCCATAGTTGAATATTTAAAATCAGAATGTGAAAAAGCATTTGAGTATTTTTGAAACTTTGTCGTCAGCAAAGTAGGGCATGATGGATGCATTCACATACCGCAGCGGTATATTTCAAGCTTGAAAATAATCGTTTGTGTGCGGTATCTTACCAACCAACAAATGAAATCTCTTTTGGGTTGAATAAATAACCCCACAACGGAAAGACCCCGCACAGAGGCGATTCATGTAATTATTTTTAATTAAGCGCTGCGGGGTGACAAACCCGCGAGTTATTCTTACTTCTTCGTAAACACCAGCTCATCATCGCTATCATTGGCATCAACATATATTGCGTCATGGGCTTTGAACTCGCCGGCTAAAATCTTCTTAGCAAGTGGATTTTCTACCATTTGACGAATTGTACGCTTCAGCGGACGCGCTCCATATGCAGGGTTAAACCCACGACGTGCAAGCAAATCCTTAGCCTCAGCACTCATATCAATTGTTAATTCTTTTTCTGCCAAAATTTTCTTCAAGTTTTCAAGCTGAATATCAACAATCGCTGACAATTGATGCAACGTAAGTCCTTTAAAGTATACAATCTCATCAATACGATTTAAAAACTCCGGCCTGAATTGCATTTTCAAAATATCAAGCACCTGTTCTTTTGTTTGCGCAAAATCCTTTTCAGAAAGCGCTGCATTTAGTGAGTTTTGCAGAATAATATCGCTGCCGACATTGCTTGTCATAATAATAACAGTATTTTTAAAATCAACTGTTCTGCCTCTTGAATCAGTCAAACGACCATCATCAAAGATTTGCAGCATGATATTAAACACATCAGGGTGAGCTTTTTCGATTTCGTCGAACAAAATCACCGAATAAGGCTTACGTCTGACAGCTTCAGTCAGCTGCCCGCCTTCATCATAGCCGACATACCCCGGAGGCGCACCAATAAGGCGTGCAACCGCGTGTTTTTCCATATATTCACTCATATCAATTCTTATGAGTGAATTTTCGTCATTGAACATAAACTCAGCAAGCGCCTTTGCCAATTCAGTTTTACCAACACCCGTAGGTCCTAAAAACAAAAATGTTCCTATCGGACGTCTGGGATCATTCAAGCCCGAACGCGCGCGACGAATTGCATCAGAGACTATTATCTGTCCTTCATCTTGACCGACAACTCGTTTTTTCAAAAATTCTTCCATTTCAAGCAGCTTGTCGGCCTCACTTTGGACAAGTTTAATTATAGGAATGCCTGTCCATTTGCTCACAATCACGGCAATATCTTCCTCATCAACCTCTTCTTTGAGAAGCTGATTCTTTTTGTCGCTTTTTTCAACTTTTTTTAATTTATTTTCAAGCTCGATAAGTTTACCGAATTTCAACTCTGCTGCTTTTTGCAAATCAGTCGCACGTTCAGCTTTTTCGATTTCAAGTTTTGTTTTTTCAATTTCTTCTTTAAGCTGAGTCTCTGAAACAATATGACTTTTTTCCTTTTCCCATTGAGTTTTAAGGAAATTAATTTTTTCATCCAATTTATCAATCAGAATAGTAATATCAGCAATTTTGGTATTGTTTTCTTCACTAACCTCTTTTTTGAGGGCTTCGCGCTCAATCTCCAGCTGCATTTTTTGGCGTGTCATTGAATCAATCTCCTCGGGCATTGAGTCAATCTCAATTCTTAAAGACGAAGCAGCTTCATCTACAAGGTCAATCGCCTTATCCGGCAAAAATCTATCCGTAATATAACGACTGGATAATTTCGTAGCAGCAATCAACGCAGCATCCTTAATTCTGACCCCGTGGTGCACTTCATAACGCTCTTTTAGCCCGCGTAAAATACTTATTGTATCTTCAACAGTCGGCTCATTTACAAGCACAGTTTGAAATCTACGCTCTAACGCAGGGTCTTTTTCGATATATTTTCTGTATTCGTTGATTGTTGTAGCGCCAATACAACGCAGTGTTCCACGAGCGAGCATTGGCTTCAGCAAATTACCCGCATCCATTGCTCCCTCTGTCGCACCTGCACCAACTACCGTGTGCAACTCGTCAATGAACATAATAATCTGCCCGTTAGCCGCTTCAACTTCTTTCAAAACAGCTTTTAAACGTTCTTCAAACTCACCTCTGAATTTAGCACCCGCAACCAGCGCACCTAAATCAAGCGCAACAATCCTCGATTCTTTTAAACCTTCAGGCACATCGCCACGAATAATTCGCTGCGCTAAACCTTCCACAATAGCTGTTTTACCAACACCGGGTTCACCTATTAATACCGGATTATTTTTAGTTTTACGATTTAATACCTGAATTATACGTCTGACTTCATCATCACGGCCAATGACGGGGTCGAGCTTGCCTCGACGTGCAACTTCTGTCAAATCTGTAGAATATTTTTCCAAAGCCTGATATGTATTTTCAGCATCTTTAGTACTAACGGTGCGGTTACCGCGAATGTCCTTCATTTTACTTAAAATAGTATTTTTGTTAACGTTGTATTTTGCCAGTATTTTTTGGATATCACTGCCATCCAGCAATGTCATAGCAATCAAAATATGTTCAAAACTTATATATGAATCTTTCAATTTATCGGCTTCTTCCTGGGCCAGATCAAGAAGCTTCACCGTAGCAGACGATAAAAACAACTGCTGAGTATTAATCTCATTTTGAACTTTTGGCAGTGTATTTATCAAATTCATCAAATCATTCTGAAAACCTTGCGCGTAAAGACCTAAATCAGACAACAGCTTCGCGCTGACGCTGTCTTTATCCTCGTCCATTGCAATTATTATATGAGGTGGCTCGATTTGAGGATTATGGAACTGGCTCATTATTTGCTGAGCCGAATATATTACTTTTTGTGTATAATCCGTCAATTTATTAAAGTCTATCATCGTAAATTCCCTTTACAAAAATTGCAATATTATATTCTCATTATAAGGATAAATTTTCAAAAATCTTTCAAAATTTATTTTTAATTAATAATTGCATACAATTTGTTTCAACACTTAACTATTCGTGATAAAATTGTTTTCGAAACAGGTTGAAATATGAAAAAAAGTAAAATAATATACATAATAATTTTTGCAATTATCGTAGCCAGCTGCGTATGGGCTTTTTTAGCGTCCAGTATTATCACGTATAAATTTAAAAAAGACATTTTTAATAACGAACTCGATAATCAAAGAGTCAATATTAAAAACCTGATAATTGTCGAGACAAAAGACAACACGAAACACTGGGAAATGTTTGCCGAAACCGGCTACTACGATAGTTTTAGTGAAAATGCTATATTAAACGACATTATCGGCAATTTTTATGATAACAGCGAAGTAGTCGTCAGCTTTAAAGCAAAACAAGCAACCTTCAATGACTCTACCAAAAGAATTAACCTCAATCAGGACGCAGTCATTGTGTACAAAGACGGAACCTACATTGAGGCAGATGATTTCGTTTGGGAAGGCCAAAACGACAGCATCACAGCAACAGGAAATATAAAAATAGTAAAACCCAACGAAGCAGTCATAACCGGCGACAATGCAAAAATGAGCAACAAAATGACCAATTTCAAAATCACAGGTAAAACTGTTACAAAATTATATGGTGAAAAAGGGGAAAAAGTAAAATGAGAAGATTTTTATTAACAACAGCAATTATAATTACAATAGGAGCAGTTTTTGCCGCAGACTTAACCATCGAAGCTGACAAACAAAAGTTTGTGGATAATAAAAATAAAGCATACCTCGAAGGTAATGTTAAAGTTCAACTTGACGATATTACAATCAAAAGCCCCAGAGCCGAAGGCAATGTCGACCCCAAAAGCAAAAAACTCACCGATGCAAATTTCTTCGACAAAGCCTACGTTTACCAGATAAAAAACGATAAAAAGAATGAAGTTAAAGCAAATATCATAAAATTATCACTTTTAAATAAAATCGTGACAGCCGAAGGCAACACCCAAACAATCGTTACCGAAAAGAATAAACTTGAACCGCTCGTAATTATTACAGCAGATTCTCAAGAATACAACACAGCGACAAAAACCATGCGCGCACTGGGTAACGTAATCGTTAACTACCAAAAGTCCGTCAGCTACTCACAAGAAGGCATAGCTAAAATGGATAAAAAAGGCGAAGTCGAAGAGCTTCAACTCATCGGTAACGCAAAAATTAAACAAGAAAAAAATAATTTCACAGCCGACAGATACGTATACAAAGTGACCTCAGGCGACGCAGTGGCAACAGGCAACGTATACTCAGAAATGCACGGCGCTGAATCTGACGAAAGTGGCGCCAAAAAAGACGATACACCAATTATCGTTCGTTCAGAATTTCAACAATATAACAAAAACGCAAACACACTCGTAGCAAGCAAAAACGTACGCGTAACATACAAAGACTACTACGCAGTCGGGCCTAAAGCCAGCGTTTTCCCTGACCCTAAAACCAAAAAATTAAACAAAGTCGTTTTTCAGGGTCGTTCAAAAATTACCGAACAGGGCCGTACAATTGAAGCTGACTCAATTATCATGACTATTGAGCCAAAAGACTTCACCGCCGAAGGCAACGTAAAAACATTTATTCCTAACGTTAACACTGTGCAAGACTAGTTTTTAGTGTTGTAACTGTAGGGTGCGCCTCACGCACCGTCATTGTTTGCTAGTTAAACATGTAAATTAATGTTAACTACTTGAGGAAATTACGCAAGAAATTTTTTCACGTGATTTTATACACATGTCACAGTAAATCAATAAGGAAGTATAAAATGTCAATGATTAGCAATATTTCATCTGGCCTTAGCTCAATCAACAAAGACTCTCACGGTAATATTAAATTTGGTTCTTTTGACCCGTTTGGCAGCAATGATTTTGGTACAAACCCATATAGCAATCTCGGCGGCTCTGACCCGTACGGCCTCAACCCTCTTGGACAGCCTAATAACGATATGTTTCAGCCAAATAAGCCATTAACAAATCCATCCCTAATCGATACCGGCTTAGGTATGGTTACAGGCCCATCCGGCCAAACATATACGAAAATGGGCAACGGGATGTTGATGGACTCGACAGGTAATATCCGATTTGAATGGGAACTGGATTTATAAATTGGCGAGCCAGCAACCGGGATCAGCTGTATTGTAATCTCCGTTAACAGCATAAGCCAGACATTTCAAACCGCCACGGCAAACAGTTTTATGCTCGCATTTTTCGCAACCTTTAATAGTTCGCTCCTGTCTTAAATCTTTTAAAATTTCGTGATTACAATAAATATCTTTTAGCGTCTGCTCTCTTAAATTGCCCAATAATATCGGCATTCTGCGACAAACATAAACATCGCCGTTATGCATAACAGTCAAAAGATTTTTGCCTGCTTTGCAGTAATATGGAGCATTTTGCTCTGAATTGGCTAAAAACTGCAATGCTCTGCGGTTATGAACTTTGCAAGCGCAGCTTTCTGAAACAATGTTTTCTCCGGCTAATTTGCCCAATAATTCTATATATTCTTTTGTTTCGTCCTTCGACATCAACAAAAGCTCGCTGCCACTGCCTTCTGGGATAACTCTATCCGACCAAATTGAATTTACATTCCAATTTCTAGCTATTTTGACAACTTCTGGCAAAATTTTGTAGTTGCCTTTATGCGCCGTGAAAGATATTGTTGTGTTAACTCCGGCGTCTAAAAGACTTTTGATACCGGCTTCTGCTTTTTTAAAGCTGCCCTGCCCTCTTATATCGTCATGCGTCGCTTCATCGCCATCAATGCTGACTTGTACTTTACTAATATTAAAGCTCTTGAGTTTTTCAGCAATATCAGACGTTATCAACGTACCGTTTGACAATATCGACATTTCAATTGTCGACACATGTGTGGTGAAAAGCTCTAATAATTCCAAAAAATCATCCCTATAAAACGGCTCGCCGCCTGTAAACGAAATCGTCGGAATAATCGCCAATCCGCCTTTTTGGTAATTTTCATTGAAAAATTCGATTAACTCTTTATATTGATTGAACACCTGAACAAGCTCAATAAAAGACATTTCGTCCTCACCCGAATAACCTTCCTGATAACAGTGCTTGCAACGCAAATTGCAAGACTGATTTATATGCCATTGCATATAAAAATATCGTTCGGGCTGGTAATTATTAAAATCGTTATTCATAAGTTATTTTTTACAAACAGCCGCCGCCACAGCCACAACCGCCGTCATCATCTATACAGCCGCCACCACAGCCATTGCTTTTGCTGAACGTATCTTTTTCGTACTGTGCTTTTGTTATATCCAATGCAGGAGTGTTTTTTACAGGGGCTTTAGCTTTGTTAATTATCTCTGCGTATAAACTTTTGCTAATAGCAATATTTGATGTAACTTTTCCAATCATTTCTCAATTTCCTCTTATGATTAATCAGTACAGCCGCCGCCACAACCATCACAAGCACCGCCTTTATTAAATGAATCATTTTCATATTGCGTTTTAGTGATGTCTAAAGTCGGCGTATTTTGCATCGGGCTTTTGGCTTTGCTTATAATATCAGCGTACGCATTTTTGCTAATGGGGGTATTAGATGTAATTTTTCCAATCATTTCCGGGGCCTCACTTGACTTATTTTACGTGCTACTAATGTCGCATAAATAAAAAATCTTTTCAAGTGTAAACAAGCATTAATATATACTATTTTATTAAATCTTAACACGCTGAGACCACTGCACAAGTCACTTTTTCTGCGAAAAAGCACCTTGAATCAGGGTCTATGACGTCCAGTTTCAAAGAAGTAAACCTCGCTCCTCGCGAGGATTTGCTTCTTCTCACATCCGATAAATCGACCACTGCACAAATCGAAAAAAACAAATTTTTCAGAATTGTGCAGTGGTCTTACGCTATACTTAATATTTTTTTATATTAAAATAATCTTTATGAGCAGAAAAGTAGAAGTTTACACAGGCGCATACGCTAGCGGAAAATCCGAAACCTCAATCAATCGTGCATTACAGCACGTTGCGCGTAATGAGCATATAACTCTCGTTGATTTGGACACGGTTGAGCCGGCATACACGCTGCGCCCGCTATATCAGACACTCACAGACCGCGGCATCAACGTAATCGCGCAGACTGATTATTTTGGGCTCGGTGAAGCAGCCAGTTACGTCAATCCCCAGCAAATTAACTGCCTAAACGAAAAGGGCGATATAATTATTGATGTTGGATACGGCGCGTCAGGTTTGGACGTTTTAGATATAATCAACAACATTGAAAAAGAAGAAGATTTGCGCATTTATTTGGTTTTAAATACATCAAAGTTTGAAACTCACAACGTTGAGAGTATTTTGGAATACATAAAATTTGCTTCAGGACTGCAAAAACGCGATTGGAAAAAGTTTTCAGGCTTAATCAGTAACACACATTTTGGCTCAGAAACCACTAAAGAAGATATTATCAATGGCTATGAAATAATCAAAGAAGCTGCACAAAAGGCAAACTTACCGATTATTGCAATCGGTGTTTCAAACGAATTGAAAGATGAATTTGAAGAAAAATATGACGGCGTTGACGTTTGGTTCTATGAACGTTTGATGCCAAACGCACTTTGGTGAAGAAACATAAATTTGGCTATATTTGCCAAGGACAAAATGAATAAGGCCCCTTTCAGGGGTGAAGGGATAAAAAATGGACTTAAGATACACGGAATTAATCGATGATAAATATGGAATCACAATAAAAGTAAAAGACGTTTTATTCACAGCGCAATCCGAATTCCAAAAAGTTGATGTTATGGACAGCGAGTCACACGGCAGAATTTTGACACTCGACGGCTTGATGATGACCACTGAACGCGATGAATTCTATTATCACGAAATGATTTCACATATTCCGATGTTATCTCACAAAAATCCCGAAAATATCCTCGTAATCGGCGGCGGCGATGGCGTCACAATACGCGAAGTCATGAAACACAATACTGTTAAAAAAGCCGTTCTCTGCGAAATAGACGGCATGGTTATTGACGCCAGCAAAAAATTCCTGCCAACAATCGCATGTGAGCTAGACAACCCAAAAGTTGAAGTTGTTGTTGCAGACGCAATCGAATACATAAAAGATAAGAAAAACTGCTATGACGTGATTTTAATCGACTCGACCGACCCGATGGGACCTGGAGAAGGCCTGTTCACAGAAGAATTCTATACAAATGTTAAAAACGCACTAAAAGACGGCGGTATAATGGCGGCACAGTCAGAATCACCTTTCGCAAACCAAAAAGAAATGAAAATGATGTACTCGCTGCTCAAAAAAGTTTTCCCTATAACATCAACTTTTGTCGGACCAATCCCGACATACCCGGGCGGCTACTGGTCATGGGCATTCTGTTCAAAAGACGTAAAACCACTTTCATACATTGATGAACAACGCGCAGCAACAATCACAAAAACCTGCAAAATTTACAACACAGACTATCACAAAGCCTGCTTTGCATTGCCGAATTTTATAAAAGAATTAACGCAATAAGTAACATTTTGTAAATACCTAGCAAAAAATTTTATGTTTGGTTTTTAAACATGCATAATGGAAACTAAAAATAACATATCTTTTAAGTCTACTTTTTATAACATGACAACCAAGGTTCAGGAAAACACGCTCCTGAACAGGGGTTTAATGGATATTGGCGGTATGGCAATACCTCAAGCGCTTATGTCAAACAATAAAGATGAAGCCATAGAACGTGGAACGACTTCAGGGCTGTATTTTCTGGCATGTTTCTGCACACCATTTATTTTAATGCCAATGTTTAATAGACATGCCCTGAAATCAAATAAAATCGTTCAGGATTTAAAAAGCAACGAAAAACGTATTCTTGAAGTATCAAAAGAATATCTGACAAAAGACGGCGAGCACCTCGTTAGTGGGATGAAAAAGTTCGCCGATGAACTATTTAAAGAGAAAAACATCGACATTAGACCGGATTTTGATAATATAATCAAACGTTTTCCTGATGCGGAAAGTTTGAGAAAAACACTTTTGAAAGCGCATGAGAGCGTTTTAAAAAACGACATTTTAACAACGATGACAATGTGGTTCGCTATACCGTGGGGCGTAACGGAATTCACCGAAAGACGTACAAACAAAAAAGGATATTCCGGATCGTTCAAACTGATTGACCGTGAAATAGACGAGAAAAAATACCGCAACGACAAAATCAAAAAAGCAATAATAAGCGTCCTATACGTCGCTGCGCTGACGCCTATATTATCGAAAGTTTTAATGAAGGGTGTTGGCGGCAATCATAGCGCGCTATTAAATTCTAAAAATATATTATCAAAAGGCACAGGAAACGTACTAAATCTCATTAAAAAACACGCAGACAAATTCGATTATACAGAAGCAATCTTTATGTCAAAAACACTCTTTGCTCTCATGTGGTTGACAGGAGATTACCCTCATAGATTGATTCAAGCCAGAGATTTCAATGAACGAAAAGATAGAGGCATAAGAGAAGCAGCCGTAATAGCAATCTTTTTTGGCGGAGATTTAATGCTGAACAATATCTGTGGCAGACTGTCTGACAAATTCCTCGGCACTAAAATAATGGACACACACAAACTCGACAAAAATGCCGGATTTTTCAAAAAACTTTTACTGCAACCTCATAAATTTAAAAATCTTGGCAAAGCTCCCGGCCTTACAGCACAATCCATACAAAGAACCAAAAACATCGGTGTCGGCCTATATTGGCTCTGTTTATTGACAAATATGGCTATTTTAGGGATTTCTCTGCCTATGCTCATGAATTGGATACTTAGACAAGATATTGAAAAAGAAAAAAAACTATCAGCAAAAAACAATCAAAACCAAAACAATATTAAGCTACCGCCATGGCAAACCAATCAAGGTGTTTTTTCAAAATTTAATTTTAAACACAAGAGCACGTGAAATTTTGGATTTTTGCGCTACAATCATGATGTAGAGGATACTATTGGATTGCCACGCGACTTACAGTCGCTCGCAATGACAGATTGTAGGTTGGGGTTTCACCCCAACAAAAAACTAAGAAAAGTAGGGTGCGTCTCACGCACCAGATAATTTAGCCGAAAACGCCCAAGGGGGAAAAATGATTACAACTGATAAACACATTATTGATGAAGAAAAAATCAATAACCATTTAAACATTAAATTCGATAAAAAACGTATCGACGATATTTTGAAAAAATCGCTTGAGCTGAATGGTCTTACACTTGAAGAGACAGCAGCGCTTTTAAACGTCGAAGATAACGATACCCTGAACGCAATTTTCCATACCGCAAAGGTTATCAAAGAAAAAATTTATGGTAGCAGAATCGTACTTTTCGCACCATTATACGCGAGCAACTACTGCTCTAATAACTGCGTATATTGCGCTTTTAGACGCGACAATAAAGTGATAAAAAGATGCCACCTGACACCGGCTGAGGTTGTTGATGAAGCAAAAGCAATCATGCAACTAGGCCACAAAAGAATCATCCTGCTAACCGGCGAAGACTACAAACATGCCGGACTCGACTATATTGAAGAAATCGTCAACGGGATTTACAACGAAAAGGTTTTCAACGGCGAAATAAGACGTATCAACATCAACATCGCACCATTGAGTACCGAAGACTTCAAACGCTTAAGCTCGTTTGGCCTAGGCACATATCAATTGTTCCAGGAAACGTATCACCGACAAACATACAAAGAAATGCACCCTGCCGGCAAAAAATCCGACTACAACTGGCGCATCACAGCGATGGACAGAGCAATTGAAGGCGGCATAAAAGACTATGGTATAGGACCTCTTTACGGCTTGGCCGATTATAAATTCGAAACACTCGCAACGTTGATGCATTCACAATACCTCGATGAAAAATATGGTGTCGGACCTCACACAATTTCTGTTCCAAGAATTGAGCCGGCTGAAGGCGTGAAATTCTCTGATAACCCACCTGCACAAATGAGTGATTTGGAATTCAAAAAAATCGTCGCAGTATTGCGCCTTGCAGTGCCTTACACAGGGCTTGTTCTTTCAACAAGAGAAACTCCTCAATTGCGTAGAGAGCTTCTGGAACTTGGTGTTTCACAAATTAGCGCCGAATCAAAAGTCAACCCGGGCGGCTACGAGTTATACAAAAATTCGTCCGAACAATTCACAATGGCTGATAATCGCAGTGTTGACGAGATAGTGAAAGAACTCGCTGAACATGGTTTTATTCCAAGCTTTTGCACCGCATGCTATCGCAAAGGCCGTACAGGCAAAGATTTCATGGACTTAGCCAAAGAAGGTGTGATAAACAAATTCTGTGAGCCAAACGCTCTTGCAACTTTTATGGAATATCTGGAAGACTATGCTTCTGACGCAACCAAAAAAGTCGGCGTTGAAGCAGTTGAAAAACATATAGCGAAAATCCAAGAACCTGCCGTGCAAAAACGTCTTAATTCAATGTTAGACGAAATTCACCACGGTAAACGCGACTTGTAT
>JAVBNU010000024.1:0-19730 GCA_031551265.1 Candidatus Gastranaerophilaceae bacterium | reverse complement strand
TTTTGGGTTTGTTTTTCCACGCTTCCAGTTGTTCGTATACTGGTTCAAGGCTTGGTGCAAATATTTTTTGGAGATTGTTTATACGTTCTATATTTTCCGGAGTATGCTCAAGCTTATATAGCTTTGCGAAACCTCTTACGCTGGCACCAAGGTCTCTCATTAGACTCTTGTCATCTTCTGTAATATTGGCGTTTTGTTGGATGCAGCTTGTAACGATACCATGTGTGTCAAAATTACACTGAAAGTCGTCGTTATCTTTACCAAAAATATCTTTTGCTAATGTTTCTTGATCTTCTGCTGAACGTACTTCTGACGCTTCTTCTTGAGGATATTTTTTTTCATATTCTTCAGGAGATAGGTTTTCTTCAAGACGCTTAGTTTCTCTGTCAACATAATTAGCGAGTTTTGAAAAAGCGTAATCACCGTCAGATAAATGTTCAGCTATTTTGTTTAATTTAGAAGAATCGTTTTTATCAACGGAAACTTTTGGTTTGTCATTTTCAAAATCCCATATATTATTTGCGAATGTTCGCGTCTCTGATGAAAGATTTACATCTTCGGGCATAGCTTCTTCTATGTTCTTGGGCTCTGCTTTGTTGTCAGATTCACCAACAGTATCATCTCCATCCTCGTCATCATCAAGTATTTTTTCTGTTGTTGCAGACTCAACGGGAGGGTTTGGTTTAGACAATTTTTCGTGTCGTGTTAAAGCAGCGCGAATATTGTCTTTGGTGTCACTATCTATAGCGTCATTACTCAGGTAGCCATTGAGCTTATCTATATCACCGTCTTCAAACGTGGTTTTATTGAGTAAATTTTTTGCTGCTTTAATAGTTTCTTGTTTGGCTGCCTCAGCTTCATCTGCTTTTTCGCCTTCCGGCTTTTTCTCTGCAACCGATTCATTCTCTGTTTTAGGTTGTTTATTATCTGTATCTGTTGGGGTAGTGTCTTTTTCTGCGCTTGTGTTAGTTGGTTCTTCCTGTTTTTTGGGAGCATTGCTGTTAATGTTATTGTCTTGTAGATACTGCTTCCAATCTGCCTTCTCTTCATCCCCAAGTACGGGTTTATTCACAGCAACAGGCTCACCATTGGTCTCGGATTTGTTAATTTCCGGCGCATTCAAGGTCGAGCTATCTAGTTTTTTCGCTTCGGCATTAACTTTAGCGGCAATTTCTACCGGGGTGTTTTTCATTATTTCGTTTGCTTTTGTCTTTGTTGCTTCGCGCCATTCGTTTTGAAGTTTTTTTGCTTCATCTGAGAATGGAGTTTGGCCTTTGACATCATTTGTTTTTTTCAAAGACTCACTTAAAGCTTCTTTCATTATGTCATTGTCAGCATTTGTTGTGGATGCAGGTGCTGTTTCTTTGAGTGGTTCTTGCGTGTTGCGTCTTAAGTATTCACTTCTTATTTTGTACTCAGTTGAATTTTTGTCGATTTCTCTCCAGGGTACATTGCCTTTACGCATGTTTGCGTTATAGTCTTCTTGAGTTGGCTGTCTCCACATTCTGCCATCTTTTGTTTGGCAGAAGCTGCCCAAATTCTCATTAAGAGCATTGAGCTTGCTATTATCCATTTTTGTTATTTCTTCAGCCGCAGCATTTTTATAATCTTTGTCCATTATCGCCAGGGCATGATTTCTTGTGCTATCATTTTGTCTTCTAAAACGCTTGGTATTGCTAGTATTGGTTTTGTCATTTTTTGGGTCTTTGTCTACGCTGTAATCGTCGGCTCTATCGGTGTCACAAAATACTGTGCCATCATTTGTTTTGGTTATGTTTTTGTTTGCCGTGGAAATTTGAGCTCCATTCGGTATAATAGTTCCGCGACGTTCCGGCTCGCGCACATTCTCGTAGTCCATTTTTGGCATCGGAAGAAGATTTGCCGGATTTTCCTGCGCATTTTGAGTTGTTTCTGTCTTTGACGCGGGAGTTGTCTCCGTGCTTTTTGGTGTAGTTAGGTTTTCAGGTGCTTTTGGAGCAGGTGCTGCGTCGGTCTCGGTAGACTTTGGTCTGGCTTGTGTTGTCAAATCACCGAATTTTGCAGGTGTTTCAGAGTTTTGTGCAGGTTGAAGCTGTGTTGGCGCTGGAGTTTGTGTTGTCTCCGCGCTTTTTGGTGCTTCTGCTTTTTTTAAGCCTTCAGGTGCTTTTGGAGCAGGTGCTGCGTTTGTGTCAACGCTTGCGGGTGTAGCAGGAGCTTCGGGCTGTTTCGGTGTTTCTGCTGTTGCGTCAGATTGAGTCGAAGTCGGTTGACCAATTGGTATTGTAGGCGCTGTTCCGTTTGGTGCTTTACCTTTAACAATTTTTTGAGGATCCGAATAGTAATTAGCCATATTATTTAATCTATCGATGCCCATATTATTACTCCTTCTATTACTCTCTTAATTAAATGTTCCCTTTGTGCAAAAATGCACATAAATTCTCTCTATTAATTTAATAAAGTTTTTTTGAAATTAAAAATTGCCTGTGCTTGCATGATTTTAGACATTTCGTGACGTGAAAACGCAGATATATCTTAGAATTTCAGAAAATAAATTTATCTTTACATTTCTTAAAATTACATGCTCAATCTTTTTCCTTGATGCGAGAGAAAGTGGTTCGAAGGGCCGAAATGAGGCGTTTGGCTGCGTGGTAATTTTTTGTACCCCTCACCCTGTTTTCTAATATTCGTGTAGCTCATATTGAAAACGGGCCTCTCCCGCACCGGGGAGAGGCTAAAATATCAATATTAATTGTAGACTTAGCGTGCTTGTCGTAGAATAGTGGAATGGAAAAGAAAAAGACGAGATTGAATAAATTTATTGCGCAGGCAGGGTTATGCTCACGTCGTGAGGCTGATGAGTGGATTGCTGCAGGTAAAGTAAAAGTGAACAATCAGACAGTGACGGAGTTGGGGTATTGTGTTGACGAAAAAGACAAAGTCAGCGTGAATAATAAATCAGTTACGACCAAAAAATTCGAATATGTGCTGTTCAACAAACCAGCCGGGTACATAACGACATCGGAAGATGAAAACAATCGCAAGACGATTTATGAATTTTTTCCCGAGAATTTGAAACACCTGAAACCAGTCGGGCGGCTTGACAAAGATTCAAGCGGGTTGTTGCTTATGACGAACGATGGTGATTTGATAAACAAATTGACACATCCATCCGTGAAAATCCCCAAACGCTATCGCGTTGTTGTTAAAGGTAAAATGAAAGATAATCACCTGCAAGAAATGGCAAGTGGGATTGAAATTGAGCCTAAAAAAATAGCTTATGCAGATGTTTGTATTTTGGAATATGACAATAATAAAAATACTGCGCTTGAAATCGTTTTACATCAGGGTTTAAACCGACAAATTCGAAAAATGACTGATTATTTGGGCTTTCCCGTGATTTCGCTAAAACGCGTTGCGCACGGCCCACTCTCAATTCTTGGTTTGCAAAAAGGGCAATACAAATTCCTCAAGCCACAACAAATCAAAGAACTGCACAGCTACATTAAGAAAATTGAGAAAAAGTCTAGCTAAACAGTCTGCGGTGCGTGGGACGCACCCTACTATTTTGAAACTTATTTCTTCTCAGGGGGTGTGACTAATTTCAAATATAGTTCGCGCAATTGTTCTTCTGAAGCCTCGCCCGGTGCGTTTGACATTAAGTCTTTTGCGGCTGAGTTTTTTGGGAATGCGATAACGTCTCTGATTGAGTCAGTTTTAGCCAACAGAGCAATCAATCTATCCAAGCCAAGCGCGATACCGGCATGGGGAGGAGTGCCATATTTGAAAGCTTCTACCAAGAAACCGAATTTCGCTTCGATTTCTTCAGGTGAGAGTCCCAGCGCTTTGAACGCGCGTTTTTGTATTTCGCCTGAGTGTATTCTCACGCTGCCGCCACCAAGCTCAGTGCCGTTGTATACGATATCGTATGCGACTGAGCGACAGTTTGCAGGGTCAGATTCGATTTTGTCGAGGTCTTCCATATTCGGGCTTGTGAACGGGTGGTGCACTGACACATAGCGTCTATGCTCTTCCGAGTATTCGAACATTGGGAAGTCAACGACCCAAAGCAAGTCATGTTGCTCTTTGTTAATCAAGTTGAGAGTGTTGCCAAAATGCAATCTCAAACGACCAAGCACATCATAAGTTATGCGCGGCTTATCACCAACGATGAATACAACATCACCGTCTTTTGCGCCGGCTAGTGTTTTCAACTCTTGCATTTGCGCTTCGGTGAAAAATTTTGTAAGAGGTGTTTTAACAGTGCCGTCCTCTGCAAAAATTACGGCTGCCAAGCCTTTTGCGCCGAATGAAACGGCAAGGTTTCTGATGTCGTCCATGTCTTTGCGTGAATAGCTTGCGATACCCTCGATTTTCAATGCACGGGTTATGCCGCCGTTGTTTACAACATCTTTCAGCGCATCAAAAGTTGACGCCATTATTAAATCGGTTACGTCGAACAATTCAAGTCCGAAACGTGTGTCGGGTTTGTCGGAGCCGTATTTTTCCATCGCTTCAAGCCACGTTAATTGTTTGAACGGCGCGTTAACCTCAACACCTGCGGCTTTGAATGCGTTTACAACAACACCTTCGGTAAGTTTAAGTATATCTTCTTGTCCGACAAATGACATTTCGATGTCGACCTGCGTAAATTCAGGTTGTCTGTCAGCGCGTAAATCCTCATCACGGAAGCATTTTGCGATTTGATAATATTTTTCCATGCCACCAACCATCAAAAGTTGTTTAAAAATTTGAGGTGATTGTGGCAATGCGTAAAATTTATTTTGCTGTACACGGCTTGGAACCAAGTAATCACGTGCACCTTCGGGTGTTGTTTTTATCAAAATCGGTGTTTCAACTTCGACAAAATCTTCCGAGTTCAAATGTTCGCGAATAGCAGTTACGACTTTGTGACGCAAAATAAGGTTGTTTTTCATTTTTTCGCCGCGAATGTCTAAATAACGATATTTTAAGCGTAAATCTTCGTTTACTTCTTCGCTGCCGATTTGGAAAGGCAATAACTCTGCTTTTGAGAGAATTTCAATTGTGGTTGGGTACATTTCGACTTCGCCTGTTTTCACAGCAGGATTATACGTTTCTTTCGGGCGTTCTGATACTTTGCCTGAAACTTTCACTACATATTCACTTTTCAAAGTTTGAAAAATGTCGTGTATATCTTTATTGACCTGCGGATCAGCAACAATCTGGAAGATGCCGGTTTTGTCGCGTAATTCAATAAACGTAATTCCGCCTAAGTCGCGCACAGTGTCAATCCAGCCGGCAAGTACAACTTCTTCGCCGATATTGTTTTTTGAAATATTACCACAATATTGTGTTTTCATTGATAATTTTAATACCATTACTATTCTCTCATTTTCTGCTATTAAATATTAATTTATACCAAAAGAGGCGACGATACAAGTTCGGCATGACATAAAGTTGAAAGTTTATCTTTTGGCATGTTTTCGGTAAAATTTAATTATTAAAGACAGAAATCAGAGGCGAAAAATGGACGAAATTAGAGTTAGAATTGCACCTTCACCAAGCGGGAATTTACATGTAGGAACGGCACGCACAGCTTTATTTAATTATTTGTACGCAAAAAAAACAGGCGGCAAGTTTGTTCTACGTATTGAGGATACGGATTTGGAGCGTTCTAATCCTGAGTTTACACAAAATATTTATGACAGCTTGAAAGCTCTGGGCTTGAATTGGGACGAGGGTCCGGATGTTGGCGGTCCTTATGGCCCTTATCAACAGTCCGAGCGATTTGATATTTATCCTGAATATGCAAAAAAACTGGTTGAAGCAGGATATGCATACGAGTGCTACTGCACGAACGAAGAGTTAGACGCTGAAAAACAATCATCCGTGGAAAACAAAGTAGCACACGTGTATTCAGGTAGATGTGCAACCCTCTCAAAAGCTGAAAAAGAAGAATTATGCGCTAATGGCCGTCAGCCTGCAATTCGTTTCAAAGTTCCTAATAAAGAATTGAAATTTAACGATATTGTAAAAGGCGAGTTGAAATTCGACACAGGTTTAATCGGTGATTTTGTTATTATGAAGTCAAACGGCACGCCAACATACAATTTTGCGGTTGTTATCGATGATATGGAAATGAAAATTTCTCATATTCTGCGCGGTGAGGATCATATTTCAAACACGCCGAAACAAATCATGATTTACGAAGCGCTTGGCGCTGAAGTGCCACGTTTCGGGCATTTAGGAATGATTTTGGCGCCTGACAGAAGCAAGCTCTCAAAGCGCCATGGTGCAACAGCTGTTAGCGAGTTTGTTGAAAAAGGGTATTTGACCGAGGCGCTCGTCAATTTCGTTGCGCTGCTCGGCTGGTCGCCTTCTGATGGTCAGGAGATTAAATCAATTGATGAAATCATTGCTGATTTCAGAATTGACGCAATTTCTTCAAGTAATTCAATTTTTGAATATGATAAACTGAACTGGATGAATGGACAGTATATCAAAAAAATGCCGATTGAAGAGCTGGCAGAAAAGATTCGCCCATTTTTGAGTTTCTATGACTTGAGCGAATTGAGTCCTGAAAAGTACTTAAAAATGATTGAAATTACACGCGAGCCGTTGACAATTTTATCAGATATTGTTGAGGATGTTCCGTATTTCTTTGGTCAGGATGTGGCGATTGAGCCTGAGGTGCAGGCTGAGGTTCTTACTCTTGACACTTCAAAAGAAATTTTGAATTATTTACTTGCACAGATTGGTGGCTGGGATTTTGAGAACGAAGAAAAAATGCATGAACAGCTTGGCGAGTTGAGAAACTACTTTAAAGAAAAAGGTATTAAGCCCAAAGACACAATGTGGGCCGTGCGTGCAGCTGTAACGGGGCGTGTCAAAGGCGCTGACATCTCGGCTGTGCTGATGATTTTAGGCAAAGAAAAAGTAAACTACAGAATCCAAAAAGCTTTATCATAAAAATTTATTTTTTACTGAATTGCCGTGCCCTGGCGGGCTCGCAATTGTACATGTCATGTAATTAGTTACGTATATAAATAGTCAAATAATGCCTTCGCACAAAGTGAGTCTGTTTTTTACTCTCGGTTGGGCTCTGCAGGAGACTTAACATTATAAATATTCAAAATTTCTTGTCATACCGCAGTGCTAAACTTTGAATTATATTTTAAGCGTTTCTGTGCGGTATCTTTCTGATTTGGCGTTTAGACATTGCACCTAGGTGTTGCTTGTAAGACCCCGCACAGAGTATGTTTGTTTTGTCACTGCTAGCTTAGTTCTGCGGGGTGACATTATTCCCATTCAAGACTTAAATCTTGCCATTCGGGATTAAACTTGTTGATTAAATTTATTTTTGACTGATGTTTCCATTTTTTTAATTGCTTTTCACGATATATAGCTTCTTCTATTGTTCCAAAAAACGTATAATACACCAATTTCTTTAAATTATATTGTTTTGTAAAACCTTCTATTAAACCATTTTTGTGTTCATATATGCGTCTTGTTATATCATTCGTAACACCTGTATAGAAAGTTGTCTCACAATAATTTGTTAAAATGTAGGCAGCATAAATCTTTTCCATTGTTAAATTATACCATATTGAAATAATATAACTAAAAAGGAAGCCACGTAAGACAGGCTTCCTTTTGTGTGAGACTGTGTGTGAAAGGATTATTTTTTGATTACTTCAATACCCGCCGGTACCACGAACAGAGCGTCATCCAGTTCATTTGTTGAAATGTTTGTGACGTGCATTGTTGCGCCGTTCATTTCGAGGAATACAGGTATACCGTACTCTTCGCTGATACAAATATTCAGTGTTGAGGGCTTGTCATTAATATTAATTTCGCTGGTTAGCATTTGGCAAGCATATCCGTTTTTGGTTGTTTTTTCGCCAAGTTTGTAGCGACTCATTTCTTCTGCACTCATGTTTGAGTATTGAGACATTGGATTGACGGTTTGATCAGCAATAACTTGAACGATGGCTTTCTTGTCTTTTGGCAAGTATACGATTGATTTTTTCGCATCCCAATCGATGATATTTACGACTTCGTTGCCCATCGCTACGCTTTCAACTCTTTTTTTGTTGCCTTTTTTCAAGAATTTTTCTATAACCTTCGTGCCTTCTTTGAAGGTTTCTGCATCATAGCTCAGGTTTGTAATTTCCTTTTCTTTATCTCTCAATTTTGCAAAGAATTTTTCAATCTTTACTTCTTCGGCATCCTGAGGCGATTCATTGTTTATGATTGCAGGAGTATTCCCCGGGCCTTCCATTTTGTAGTATTTCGCAATGACTAGTACTAATACAGCGATAATAGCAAGAACTATCAGGCTTATTATGACAGATTTTTTCATGATGTTTCCTTTCTTAGCTAACATGGAGTAATTTATATAATCTCAATACAAAATTCAATAGTAGTTTGGCTACATTTTATAGTACAGTTGGCTAATACCATGGTTTTGTAAAAAATTATTAAGTTAAACTTTGAAAATCCACACAAAAGGTTATTTTCGAGTTTACATATATAAGTGGATAATCGGTTAGGAAATAAAAAATGGTAAATTCATCTATAAGTGTTTCTCCTGTTAGTTTTAAGGTTGGTTCTGAGCGTAAAAATTCCCCAACATTAGCGAGTACCGCTACTAATGCAGCGTTGTTTGGCGTGTGTGTCGGTGCCGCAGATTTATTGTGGGAAAGCGGCAATAATATATTTTTAATGAGAAGAAACAAAGGCGATATGCCGCATACTAAGGATATGTACGCCAGAAGATTGAACGAATCTGATAATTATATTTCCCGTACGTATTGGGGTCGCAAAGTAGAACGTGCTGATGCAATTATCAAAAATAGTGGGAAAATTCCATGGAAAAATGTTTCTCTGAAAAGCGCTAAAATCGCAGGTGTTTTCGGAGGGCTTTATCTGTTATTTGAAGGTATAAATCGTTTATTCAAAAAGAAATCTCGTGCATAATAATAAGCTGTCGGAAGAATCCGACAGCATAGAGAAAAAATGATGGATAAATATGAAATATGTGATGAAATAGTGTGGTTAGTGTTTAAGCCATAAACATTCTTTGTGGCCGATTTTGTTGTTGTCGTTGGGCTTGCATCTGCTGCATTTGTTGTTGCTGTTGTTGCTGGCGTTGTTGTGCGGCTATCTGTTGCCCGCCGCTACCGCTCATGCTCGGGTCCTCGTCACCGTCATCCTGATTGTTAACTTGCATATCGCCTTCGTCGTTATCAGTTTGCATATCATTATTGTTGGCGCCTTGTTGGTTGTTGGCTTGCATTTGTTGGTCGCCCTCGCCGCCACCGCCTTCGCTGCCGCCTCCACCACCGCCTTCACTACCGCCACCACCACCTTCACCGCCGCCTTGGCCTAGCATTTGGGCAAGTTGGCCGAGAGCATCCATTAAGCCTTCTAATCCGGCTCCTCCTCCGCCACCCTTGGCTGCATCTTTTAACATTTTATTAAAATCAGCATCTTCTTTTGCTTTTTTGTCCATTGCCTCTTGCAACGCTTCTTTAGAAAGCGGATCATTTTTACTTTTAGCACTATCAAACATTTTTGCAGTGCCTTTAGCATTTGTAAGGGCACTACTGCTGCTGTTGTTGCCACCGCCGCCAAAGCCTTTAACTCCAAGTGATCCTGCGCCTGTTCCCGCGCCGCCAATAGCGCCAAGTCCGCCGATTTTTGGCATACTCATCTCCTCGCTTATAAATTTCTATACTTAAATACGGTAAAACGACATTATTACCCGTATTTTTATAAAAACAACCTATTTGCAAAAATTGCCCTTTTTTTGTGTAGTTTTGTAAAATATGAAATTTATTCAACAATAACAGTACTTTCGAGCTTTAAATTACTTAATAATTTTTGTAAGGTGGATTCGCGGATTAATCGTAACATTTAAGAAACCGAGAGCAGTTGCTTGTATTTTTCGTTAGGTGTCATGTATCCAAGAACTTTCATAGGTCGGTTGTTAATCCAGTTTTCAACGTGTTTAATTTTTCTATTTGATATTGTATCAAAGTTGGTCCCTTTGGGAAAGAACCTTCGTATCAAACCGTTGATATTTTCCACTGTACCTTTTTCCCAAGAATGGTATGGCTTGCAGAAAAAGGACTGAATGTTAAGCGTTTTATTAATTTCTTCGTGTTTAGTGAACTCACAACCGTTATCATATGTTATACTTTTTATTGATTTGAATGGTGTCAGGGCCTTGATAATTGACTTATTAGTTTCTATTGAGGTCTTTGATGCTGTTTTGAGAATAGTCGTCTTTCTGGTTGCTCTGTCAACGATAACCGTGAGGCAGCTATTTCTTTTTTTGCCTCTAATTCTGCCTGACTCAACACTGTCGGCTTCAAAGTGACCGAACTCTAACCTAAGATTTGCTTGTACATTTCTGTAGTCAATGTCAATTCTGTTTGGGATATAGAATGTTTCTTTTGCCTTCTGATTTTGGTTTTCATTCCGAACTCTTTCATTATTCTAATAATTTTTTTGTGATTAACGGTAACATTGTATTTCCGCTCCAGCTCCATCTTTATTCGTCTAAAGCCAAATTTTCTACCATGTTCGAAAAATATGGCCTTGATTAGCTCTATCAACTCAATTTCATTATCACTCTTTTTTCTTTTCAACCAAGAATAATATCCGCTTTTGGAAACTTTTGCTATCTCAAAAAGAGAGTTTATTGGTACTACATCTGTTTTCTCAACTATGTTGTAAATGGTCTTATACTTAATAGCTGCGGGTACTACTTTTCCAATTCTTGGAGCTTTTTTATCGCATAAAGCATTTCCTCCAAATACTGATTTCTATACCGCAGTTCTTTGACTTCTTGTTCTAAAGATTTGTATTTTGGCAACCTTTCCTTAGCGCACAGCCATTTTTTAATCAAATTGAAAGCATTCTTCCTCCCGATTAACTCCAAATTCAAGTTTGCCTCAGAAAAAATTTGAACAGGAGTCTTGCCATCCAAATATTGAGAAACTGCCATTTGCTTGAATTCAATGGAATATTCAATGTGATTTGAATGAACCATCTCAATGTAGGGCGATTTCAATAACATGAGCTTCTGCCCTTCAGTAAATTGCTTTTGTTTTCGCATAAGTATTCTCCTTCTTATATTTAACCAAGAGAATCCTTTTTTGCCTACAACTTCTGTCCACTTTTTGGGGTACACATCAGTACACACCACATAGCTTGAAGAATTTTGCCTTAATTTACGTTTGAATACAAATTTCTACGCAATTTTTTGTATGCATTTGTTTTATATAAATCAGCAATAATGTAGTGAATGTGAAAAGTGGATGTTTTTAAATTCTATTAATATTTGTAACCATAAAACCAGCTTAGCCAGTACTGGAAGAGCTAAGCCAAATAATATGTGCCCCCTTGCAAAGGACACTGTTTCTTTTGGCGCAAATGCAGGTGCAAAAATAATAGACGAAGCAACTCCTTTGTTAGAAGGTTTTAAACCTAATCAAATAGAGGATTTCAATAACTTATCACCGAACAAGCTGGTTTTGGTCCACAGGACTAATTATTTACCCATGAATGGACAAATAAAAGGCATAAAGGATGCTACAAAAGACGAAGAAGGCAGCTCTCAATACCGCTCTACAATTCATTTTTCGCTTAATCACCCTGTTTGGGGTCATGCACACGGAGACTGGGAAGAAATGAAATATGCAATCATTGCTCCAATGGCAGGAATTTTAAGCGCCAATAAAAAAGAAAATATCGTTGGTGGTCAGCTGATAGACTTTTTTATTAAAGGTAATGTTAATTTGCCTGAAAATACTGTTATTGTTAGGCATAACCCGAGCATAAAAGAAGGAAAGTTAAAAGTTATTGATGCAAGCAGTGAAATCGGCTTTGAAAATACGAAGGGCATAAAAATAGTTGAATCAGCAAACCCTGACATTGGAGAAGTCACTTCAATGGTGATTGATAAAATGGGATATTCCGAAATTGGTACACTTGACCGGAAAACGCCGGAATGTTGGGATAAATTTGCTAAAAAATACGGTTACTACAGCGGCTGGCATTCATATTCGCCATTGGGCAGAAGTGAGTCTTTGATTAGCTGCATAAAATTTGCGAGCATAGGAGGCGATACTTGGTTAAAAGATGAGGGAATCGTTGATTATCAAAAAGAATTTCTGACAGTAATTGATGAGATTAAAATAGCTGCAAAATCTAAAAATATAGAGTTAAGTTATGATATTGATACTATGAAAAATATCATCGAAGAATCTCAGACACCCTCTAAAGCCCTAGAACGTATTAAAAATGAAATGCATTTGATACCTATAGATACGTTTAAGATGGATGAACAATCCTCGACGGGTTCATGTTATAGAATCATTAATCTAGTGCTCGGTATAGACGATATGATGAAAGAGCAGATTCAAACAGTATCATAAAATAACAGGGTGCAGTTATTTTTCAATATAAACCCTTAAAAAACTCAATCATTGGTATCAACGCAAGCGCGCGATGGCTGATTGTGTTTTTTTCATCGTCAGTGAGTTCGGCCATTGTTTTGTTCGGCTCAGGTATAAAAAATATCGGGTCATAACCGAACCCTTGAGAGCCTTTAGGTTCAAGCGTTATCAATCCCTTAATAATGCCTTCGGTTTTGTGCAAAAGTTCGCCTTGAGGGTTAACAGCGACAATTGAGCAGATAAAATGCGCAGTACGCTCATTTTGAGGCACATCAGTCAGTTCACATAAAATTTTATCAATTTTTTCCTTGGGTGTTGGAGCGTATCTAGCCGAATAAATTCCCGGCGCGCCATTTAGTTTGTCGACACAAAGCCCTGTATCGTCTGCAAAGGCAATTTTGCCGGTAATCTTAGCCGCTTCATATGCTTTTATGTATGAATTTTCCTCGAAAGTAACACCCGTTTCATCAGGGTTGAAATCACCATCCACCAGATCGAAACAAATATCATATTTTTTTGCTATCGCATTAATTTCCAACAATTTATGGGGATTGGCACTTGCTAAGACGATGTTCGACATTGTTATTTTCCGAAACGTCTGTTGCGGCTTTGAAATTCCAGAATCGCTTTTTCCATAACACTTTCATTGAATTCAGGCCAAAACTCGTCCATGACCAAAATTTCGCTATATGCAATCTGCCAGAGTAAATAGTTGCTTATGCGCATTTCCGAGCCTGTTCTGATAAGCAGATCCGGGTCAGGGACATCAGACGTATAAAGGTTTTGGCTGATTGTACTCTCGTCAATATTTTCTATATCTAACTCGCCTTTTTGCACCATTGTTGCTATTTTTTTGGCGGCATTAACAATTTCCATACGCGCGCCGTAGTTAAACGCTATTTGCAGCTTAACACCATCGTTATGTTGCGTCATAATCTCAGCATTAATTAAAATTTTTCTGAGTTTTTTGCTTAATCTGGCTATATCGCCGATAAATTTGATTCTGACATTATTTTCATTGAGTTCTTCAAGTTCATTGGTAATAGTTTTAGCAAGCAATTCCATCAAGAACTCGACTTCTTCCGGCTTTCTGTTCCAATTCTCAGTTGAGAAAGCGTAGACAGTCAGGTATTCAATACCGAATTTGTGGCAAGACCTAATGGCTTCTTTCAGCGCAACAACACCTTTTTGATGTCCGACAGCAGGCGGCAGCAAGTGTTGTTTTGCCCAACGACGGTTGCCATCCATAATGATTGCGATATGTTTTATATTTAGTTCTTTAACTATCTCACTAGTTGTTTCAGTTTTATTTTTAGTCAACAACATTAAAATTACCTTTTAATTGACATGTTGATTATAGAACAAAAATAAAAAATACTCATTTTTTCAAAAGTTTTAGCAACGAGCTGTAACATTCCTTGAAATTTAGCGTCAAAGCATCAGCTCTGATAACAAAAACTAACGACAAGTACTTTTGCGCACTATCAATCAAGCCTTCCTTCAGCGCCAATCTGTATGCTTCTCTGTACAATCTTTTGGCTCGGTTTCGTTTAACAGCGCGTTTGTGAATTTTTTTAGTAATAACAAACCCAACTTTTGTAGGTGTGGAAGCATCATCCTTCAGTTTCCCGCGATAAAGCACAACGTATTTGTCAGACACAACATTCTTAACACGGTATGTCGCCAAAAAAGCGTAATTATTTCTTAAACGGTATTTTTTCTTAAGCATACTGATATTTTAATACAAATAAGCATTAAAATATTTTCAGCCTAGATATTCATCGCGTTTTTGAACCATTTTTGAACGGCATAAGAATTCCAATCAACATTGGAACTATTCCCGAACGGATCAGAGTTATCGTATTTATTACGACAACTGTCAAAAGGACTTTTATTGTGTCTGCCGCCGTGGTGACCATGACAACCTTTGTTGTTATTCATCGCCATACCCGCAGCAATGCCGCCGATAAGACCTAATAGCATTAATCCGCCACCATTTCCGTTAAATAAACCTGAACTCATCTTTTTTTCTCCATTATTTTAAATTCCCTCTATATCTAATATAAAAACAAATTGCATGAAAAAATTGCCTAAGGAATTTAAATATTTTTTATTATTACCACATTGAATATGAATTATTGTAATAGTTGTTGTTTATAAAAATACTGTTATTGCCCTGGTTGCAGTCGTGGCAGCCGTGACCGTGGCTGTTGTTATTGTTACCGGTAGCGCCCAATGCTATACCGGCCGCAACCATGCCTAAAAACATTAAGCCTTTGCCGCTGCCATCAAATAATCTGTTGTTTTGTGAATTAGCAGTGCTTGTGCCATTCATGTTGTTTTTTTGGTTGTTGCATGAATGTTTTCTGCAATTGTTTTGCGAGTTAGCTCTATTGCCAACAATACCGCTCAATAAATTCATTAAAGGTCCCATTTTTTCTCTCCATTTAAATTCTACTAAAATTTCTATACTCTATATTTAATTAAAAACAAAAGGCATGAAAAAATTGCCTTTTTGAAGAAAAGTTTTTGGAATTATCTCCTAAAAGTTCTATGCATAGGCACAGCACAGTAAAATATTATACCCCAACCCCCAAAAAACTATATAAATTTCCTGAGCATGAGTTCAAGATATATTAGACAAAGAACGCGCTTTTTGATACACTGAATGTAGGTTGCCAATAGAATAGGTTTGTAACATTTATAGTATAATTATAAATGTTAAAGAAGAGGATAGCATTCCGACATGCAATTAATTGATATAAAGAATGATCTTGCCAAAGTCGTGTATACGCCGTTAGCGCGCGAACTTTGTTTGGCTGATTTTTTGCTTATCAGTGATGACAACCAAAATTTGTTGGCGCAGGTTATTCATATTGAAACAACTCCGAAGCCGAATGCTAATCTTGCGTTGATTAAATTTATCCTGAGCGTTGATAAAGATGGTGTGGTTACCCCTTATGACGGCTACGTACCCGCAAAAGACGCTAATATCAGTTACATGGAACCTGCTGAAATAGTAGAACTGCTAAAAACTACAGAAGAGACTATGCCTTGGGGCGCGATTGCTGCACACAAAGAAGCCTATGTCAGTTTAGATGTGAATTTGCTGAAAAACAAACCTTATATTCAGTGTGACAATCTTGAAAATGCTTCTGATGTTATAAACAATATTGTTACGGGGCTTGCTAAGTATAATAAAAAAGTTATTATTATTGATTTTGATGGAACTTATTCGGATGTAAACACTACTAAATTGGTGATTACACAGGATTTTAAACTGCCTCTTAACTACGATAGTTTTGACTATATTTATGAAAATGACCTTGAAGGTATGGATTTGCAGTCCAGAGCTATGATTCAGGATATTTTGCTGGATTTGCAGCAGTACGTGCAAACCACAAAAGAAGGCTTTTTGCCGTTTAACACATTTAAAGCGGTTGTTGATGAAGAATACAAAAAGGCAGCTAATCCAGGTATTATTTTATTGCGTAACAAGCTGATTAAATACGCTCAACAAGGACTTTTTGCGCAGAAAAAAGAAGATTTTGATATTATTGATGAGTGGATTGAAAAAGAGGATGTACTTTTAGTTGATGCTTCGCTTTTACGCCCGACATGGCAGAAAATTGTTCTGAATTTCATTCTTTCGCAAATTAACAAAGAGTGTCATTTAATATTGAATTTAACAGACACAAATTCTGACAAAAAGACGATAACAAAATTATATAATGCAAATTCGAAAGTTTATCCGATTGTGACAACTTCATATAATTATGCAGAAGCACAACTACTCAAAGCGATCGCGAATAATTTGATTTTATTTACTCCGATTGAAAAAGTGAATGATTTTGCAGGCTATAATTCATTCTTGTCAAAATTAAATTATGATGAATTTATTATATGGGGCGAGGATACACTGCATATTCCGTTGATTTTGAAACTTTCGCTGATGACCAACACACATGTCAGCAATCAGGCTCAGGAAGAGATTGCGAGAAGCGTTGATAGCATTTTCAAGAGTGAAGGTAAGCCACTTGAAACGCCTGAACAACTTTCAATAGACATGATTGCAAGCGAAGAAGAAGCTGTGCAACCAGAAATTGCAGAAATACCAACTTCTGAAAATATTGATGATGGCGACATTTTCAATGAGCTGCTTGATGGAGAGGAACAAGAACCTGTTTCTGAGGCTATTGAAAACTTTGATATAACTGAGGATAACGAATATCAAATTAATGAGACACCGACTGCGGAAATTGAAAATATATTGGATAATGATTATCAAATAAATGAATTGTCTGACGAAGAGCCTGTAAATTTCCAGGATAGCATTTTAGATGACCTTGAAATAGGTGATGATGCTGAGATTGTTGAAAATGATATTCCTGCGGAAAATGATTTGGCTGACGAAGAAGTTGATTATTCAAGCATTTTCTCTGATGAAGATTTGGATTTTATTGATGAATTAAATGAAAATCAACTTAGTGAGCCTGCTCAGGCCGTAAGTGAACCGATTATGCAGCCTCAACCTACCCCGAAACCAACTCCGACGCCGACTGCGCCTGTGAGTCAACCGTCAAAGACCGCAGTACCGATATTTGATGCTGAAGTGGAGCCAAAAATCGGTGCCGGTCAAACAAACTTGATGGAAGTCTGCAAAGAAGGTACTTTCGTTTATCATCAAAAATACGGCAAAGGCCTGGTAGAAAAAGTTATTAATTACGGTAATAAAACCTTATGTTCAATACAGTTCGATAATGTAGGACGTCGCTTGCTTGACCCGACGTTAGCAGAGTTGAAAATAGTATAATAAAAAATAAAATTTGTAATATTTGTTTACAAACGATATAATAAGAAAAAATATATAAGATAAGGTGGATAACATGGCAGTAGCAACAGAAAAAATGGGAAAAATTACGGAGATTATAGGTCCGGTTATTGACGTAGAATTTGCAAACGGTGAATTACCGGCAATTTATGACGCGTTAGAAATTAAAACTGATGATGGGCAAAGAATTGTAGCTGAAGTGCAACAGTTGCTTGGCGAAAACAAAATTCGCTCTGTTGCGATGTCATCAACAGATGGCTTGCGCAGAGGGATGGACGTTGCAAATACAAACGAGCCGATAAAAATTCCTGTTGGTAAAAATATTTTAGGCAGAATTTTGAACGTTTTGGGCGAGCCTGTTGATGAAATGGGGCCCGTTGATACACAGGACTATTTGCCTATTCACCGTAAAGCTCCGACGCTGGTTGACCAGAATACAAATGTTGAAATTCTTGAAACAGGTATTAAAGCAATCGACTTATTACAACCTTACCAAAAAGGTGGAAAGATTGGTCTGTTTGGTGGTGCGGGTGTTGGTAAAACGGTTTTGATTATGGAATTAATCCACAATATCGCTCACGAACACTCAGGCGTTTCTGTTTTCGGCGGTGTTGGTGAAAGAACACGTGAAGGTAATGACCTCTGGCACGAAATGAGAGATTCAAACGTAATCGACAAAGTTGCACTGATTTACGGCCAGATGAACGAGCCGCCGGGAGCGCGTATGCGTGTTGGTCTTTCAGCGTTGACTGCTGCTGAGTATTTCAGAGACCAGTCAAAACAAGACGTACTATTATTTATTGACAACATATTCAGATTTGTACAAGCAGGTTCTGAGGTATCGGCTCTGTTAGGTCGTATGCCTTCAGCGGTTGGTTATCAGCCGACGCTCGCGAACGAGATGGGTGACTTACAAGAGAGAATCACTTCCACAAAAGATGGTTCTATAACTTCTGTACAAGCGATTTATGTACCTGCGGATGACTTGACTGACCCTGCTCCTGCAACTACATTCTCGCATTTGGACGCTTCAACAGTATTATCAAGACAGATTGCATCGTTAGGCATTTATCCTGCGGTTGATCCTCTGGCTTCAAACAGCCGTGTGTTAGACCCGCTTATCATTGGTGATGAGCATTACAACACAGCGCGTAAAGTTCTTGAAATTCTACAAAAATATAAAGAGTTACAAGATATCATCGCAATTCTTGGTATGGACGAACTTTCAGAAGAAGATAAAGAAACAGTTAACCGCGCAAGAAAAATTCAACGTTTCTTGTCACAACCGTTCTTCGTGGCTGAGCAATTCTCAGGTATTGCAGGTAAATATGTAAAACTTGAAGATACAATTGCGGCGTTCAAAGGAATTATTGAAGGCAAATACGATGACTTGCCTGAGCAAGCCTTCTATATGGTCGGTACGATTGAAGAAGCTGTTAAAAAAGCTGAAGAAATGAAATAGGGATACCTATGGCGACGGATAAACTAAAAGTTAAAATAATATCACCTGAGCGCGTTGTGTACGAGGATGAAGTTGATGAACTTTATACACAGGGCATTAACGGGCAATTTGGTATTTTGCCGGATCATATTCCTTTCATGACACCGATTGATATTGGCGTAACAAAGGTCGTTAAAAACAAAGAGCCTGAGTATATTGCGACGTTGGGCGGTACTTTGCAGGTCAAAGATAACGAAGTTATCTTGCTGACAAAATGTGCCGAGCTTTCTTGCGAAATCGACGTTCTGCGTGCGCAAGCAGCAAAAGAACGCGCCGAAGCCCGCCTTGGCAGCAAAGACGCTGAAATGGACGCAATAAGAACAAACATAGCAATTGCAAAAGCTCTTGCCCGTTTAAAAGCCGCGATGAAAGAAGGCTAATAAACTAGGTGCTTTGTTTTTGTTTCTTTGCAATATCAAAAATGCTTTGATCTTTGGCTATTGGCTGGCGCATTTGAGTTTGCGGTGACGTTGTGTTGTCTGCTTTTTTGATTTCCTGAAGCTCTGTCCGATCTTTCATACCTGCTAAGTGTGCAAAAAGCGATTCATTTTTTGATTCCGCACCCCAGTTTCTTGCCTCCGAAAAGTCAATTTTGCCATCCTGATTTTTGTCTAATTTGCCAATATCTTTTTCGCTGATACCGAATTTTTTCATGGCTGCTTCGGCCTTAATCGGTGATGTCAGCTTCATTGGCTTGTTGATTGAAAAATTCATAACTTCGTAACTTCTTCCTCCTTATTAATTTAAAGTATTTTTTCTACAAAAAATTGCCCAAATAGTGGTATTTATTTCACAAAATTTACAAACTATGAGTAGAATCTTGCGCTATCGCTGTTCATGTCAAATAATTAATGTGATTTTCGAAAAAAGCCCCCTCTCCCCGATGCGGGAGCCGCGCCAACCGGGTTGGAGGGTTGGGGTGAGGGGTACCGGCAATATTTATAAGTCACACCTCCATTTTCGACGTGACATT
>JAVBNU010000037.1:0-19751 GCA_031551265.1 Candidatus Gastranaerophilaceae bacterium | reverse complement strand
CCCGTTATCAAAGATATAATCAACTACTTTCTCACAATAGGATGAATCAGGATTAGCAAAATCACTCTGCAAACGATTGTTAAAAATATGCAGCTAACAGTTACTTTTCCAGACATTTTTGCCTGAATTTGGCTCATGAGGACTACCTGTCAATCCCATTATCATTGTATCCCAGTCGAGCGTGTTACTTATTTTGTTCACAAGGTTGTTAAACTCAATCGGCTTGAAATTAACCTTCATTCCTAAATCTTCAAGATCCTGCTTAATCATAACCCCGATAGACTCACGCTCATTGTTGCCGGCATTCGTGTATAAATCAAACTCGACAACATGACCGTCTTTATCCACTAATTGCCCTTTTTTATTCCACGAAAACCCGGACTTTTGCAATAACTCTTTTGCGTATTCAAGATTACGCTCATGACCTTCTGCTATTTCTTTGTTCAAATATATTGATGACAATGACTCAGCCGTAAATAGCGGCTCAGCAGCACCATTGGCAATATTGAATACCATATTCTCACGGTCAACCGCATAATCAACAGCAGTACGGAAATTCAAATCATTAAACCACTTCTGCTTAATCGGATTGACATAATATTGACCTTTATCATTCTTGCGTGTGTTGAGGTTGAACGAAATAAACATAGTACCCGTTGCAGGCCCGAGATTATAAATTTTATAATCTGAATACTTTTCACGCTCCTTAAATAATGCAACATCCGAACCTCTGATGCTTATCACATCAGTCTCTCCGGCTTTGAATTTCAAAAGTTCGTTGTTCAAATCACCAACAATTAAAATTATTAGTCTATCCAAATACGGCAACTGTTGCCCCTCAGTGTTGATGACGTAATAATCAGGGTTACGTTTAAGCACCACTCTTTGCGCCGGTATATATTCACTTACGATAAACGGACCACTTACCACGAAATCTTTAACATTAACATTCGTACTCCAAAAAGAGTCAAAAGCACCAACACCCTTGTCAGTGATTGGCTTAAAAATATGCTTTGGCGCAATCGGTGCACTCAAATTCAGCATAAACGGTGCATAAGGCTTCGGCGTAACAAATTGAACAGTATACTTGTCAATCTTGCGCACTGTCGGCAACTTACCATCTATAACCAGCCCGTCACGCGTGCTCGTGTTACCAAACCCGCCAAAAATTATTGTATTCCAAGTAAATTCAACATCATCAGCAGTTATCTCTCTGCCATCAGACCACTTTATACCGTGCCGCAACTCAATATTATACGTTTTGTTGTCCGGCATTATATCTATTTTTTTAGCCAAACGCGGCTGAAAAAGCCCAGTATATGGTGATGTCGCAACAAGCCCGTCAAACATATAACCCGCAACAGTCGATGAAAACGCGTCTTTTGCAGTCCAATAGTTAAACGTCTTAGGACCTTCACCAATCGTAGACTGCACCATTTGCCCGCCAAATTTTCCTATCGGCACCTGTGTTTGCAAATAATCCACCCCGTCAATCGTGACAGTTTTCGGCTCATCTAATTTGTAATCAAAAGCAGTGCTTATAGAGCTGCCGCCCTGTTTCACCTCACCAGGGGTAGGCTTGTCAACCCTTACTACAAGGCGCAAAAATAACATAATTACTGCTATTATCAAGACAATTTTTACAACTTTTTTCATACTAACTAATTTAGCACATAATTACTTTCACGTCATTTATCCATCAACAACATAGGGTGGGCAATTGCTCATCACAATTTTGTTCACACCTTTTATTCAAGCTACCCGTTTTTTGTTACTCTATACGCGTCTATGCTCCAGCCTACAATGAACCCTGCTATAGCTAAAGCTGCTGTTGCAAAGAAATTAGTCGCATTAAGAGGATATTGTAAACCCTTGGTTAACGATTTTTCACCAATAGCTACGCAAACAGGCGCTGTAAGAAAACCTACTGCCGTTGCCGCAACTCGCCCACTATACGGCGTTGAGCTTTTCACCTCGTCTTGTCGACTGCTGCTTAATGCAAATGACATATTTCTGTTACTCTGAGAAATATTAGCTATCGGTCGAATCGCTAATGACATAATAAAATCCTTTCACACATATATAAATAACACATATACTGAATGTCATTATAATGCCAAAAGCGGTTTTTTTGATGTGTTCTCGTAATATTTGTTACAAAAGTTATTAATGAAGCATAGGCTCCCCCCCTGCTTACATTGTCATTCCGCAACATGTTTATTGGAAAATTTGTAAGGACGCTTGTTTGCGGAATCTACTATCGTGGAGTTATGAGATTCCGAATAATTATGAATAATATACATTGCAATGTTTCTTGATTCGGAATTGACACGTAGTATAGCCCCCACCAATTATATGTTTTCGCCTCTACAACCGCCCTACTTCCCAATTGCCCAATAATACTCAACTAAATACGATGCCGCATCAAACGGATGCATCAAAAATTTAACCGCCCTGCTGGTTTTTATCTGTGAATGTGTTGGCAAATCAATAATACTCGTACCGACCTTATAGCGCAAATTATTGATATTATACAGCAACTGCTTACATTTCGGATCAACATACAGACTGACTTTACCCTCAGCATTCCGCACTTTTGAATTAAACGCGATAATCCGATTCTTAATCGGCGGATTGAACGACCTTATCTCAAATTGCACCCTATAACCATACGCCTCAAGCGCTTTTTTAATTATCATATAATTGCTCATTTCGCTCGTGCAACTACGATAATCACCCGACGCGTCACCATTGATAATTATTTTTGTCTTATGTTTCGGATAACGATTCAAAAACTCTTCACAAGCCTTCGCAGTTGTCGTGTTTTCAATTACAAGCTCATCAAAATAATATACGCATTCTTTATCTCTGTGCGCCAAAACCCAACACATAGGGTCAACGTTGAAATCACACGAAATATGTAATTCTAAATCATTGTTGTAATTCAATTCTCGAATATTTTCTTCACCAAAATCTTTTACAACAAGCCCGCTTGAATAATCACCAAACTGCCCGAGAACGTTGATTTTGAAATATTCTTCGTCATAAGCCTTGCGCAATTCATCTACGAAATGCTCAGGCAAATAAATATTCTGTGTCGTTGGCGCAATAATTAGCCTGTAATTCGGCTTCCTGTCCTCGACAAAATTTTTGTAAATCCACCCCTTGCACTGCTCAGGATTTGTGTGCCCGAAAAGCCTGTATTTGAAATTACCCCAGCAATGATAAGGACGTTGACGTAATCGCCCCAATAGCATTTGAAAAGTAGCCTCAGGCACATCCGACATTTCCTCAATCTGCACAAACCCAAGATTAAGCGACTTTAACTTACTCGGCTCCTCCAAATGCCGAAACAATATCTGCGAGCCATTCTTAAGACTCAAAATCCCTTCTACTTTATGATATTGATAATGAACATTCTCATAAAATCCCATATTTTCTAAATGCTCAAAATACGTCGCCAAAGTCGTATCACGCACAAGCGGAAATGTCTGCGCTCCAACTAACCCGCGTATTTTAGGATAAAGCAAAGCAAGCAAAATACCCAAAAGCGAACCTGAAAATGTCTTACCGCTGCCATAACCGCCTTGATACACTGCTACATCTAATGAATACTCATGTGGAATCTCTAAAAATTCCCTCTGCGCATCCAAAAGCTTATATTTATTTATATTATTAAAATTATCGTGTTCCTGCATAAAAATTCCTTGTCTAAATGTATATAAAAATGTGCCAATCAAGGCATTACTGAAAAAAATGACTGTGCGCACAAAAAGTAAGGACTAATAAAATACGCACAGCCAAAAAATAGCCGGATATTAGTACACTATCCGGCATGGTCCGATGGATGAAAGGAAGCCGGCCTAAAAGACCGACCATATGAAAAGATTTAACATGTACAATTGCGAGGGCGTTAGCCCGTGACAACCCAGTCTATGATAGTTTTTCAAAAAAGAATTAAAGCACACTGTCACCCCGCAGGTCTTGGCGTGAAATTTCAGTTGAAACCACCTCTGTGCAGGGTCTTCCCAACGTGGAACGCCCCTCATACGCCTATTCTCTAGTTTATTACCGGCGGATTATCCTGATTCGGCGCCACTGCTTGTGCAAGCATATTCATCATAGGATTCCCCTGGCCTGCATCCGGCAGCATAGGCATTACAGGTTGTTCTTGTAAGAACCGTTCTGCGTTGTCCACACCTTTTTGCTCCCAATACCACTTGAAGATTTCACGCCAATTCAGCTGTAAATCAGGTATACTACCGAATTTTTCCAATGCCAAACTTGTTGCATCAGCATTATTCATTTTCTGATGTAATGAATTCCTGTCAGAATAACTATACTGATACTGTCCCTGCCTCACAAAATTATCAATCATCATAGTTTCATTCTTGCCTTCCTGATTGATAAATAAAGGCTCTGTCTCAAATTTGAAATTAGCTAACAACGCAGCAGTTTTTTCCACAATCGGTAATATTAAATCCTGATTAATAATATCAAGCAACATCGCCAAACGTATATTCTGCCCCTGCGTTTTAATTGTTATTTCAGTCGCTGTCGCATTAGCTTTATCAAGCTGACCCGACATGTTCGGATAAATACCGCTAACCTCAGCGATTATTCTATCCAGTTCCAAAATATCCTTCAAATAAACATCAGAAGAAAATCGCATCGGCGTCAAAGGCACATTTTGAAATAAATTAGGGTCATAAGTAATAACCTTACCCGGATATAAATCAATTTCTTTATCAGTGAAAAATCCATTTGGTGCATAAATCGGTGGATTTTCATTCAACGCCTGCATGTTCAAAGTCTTATTATACAAAGACTCCTGCATCATCGCTAAATCATAAATACACTGCAGCGGACTTATCGGACGCTTAGCCTCCGGATCTAGCAAATAATGCCCGTAAATAAACGGATTTTCAATGAACTTGTTACGCTCAAAACGTATCACATACTTGCGTGCTAACACCACAACATGCATGTTTTTTAATAACTCACCATCACCAAGCCTGATATCACCCCAGTGCTCCAGAACTTCAATTGTGTTGCCGTTTATCACTTCATCACGAAGATTAAAAGCACTCTGATTATCATTATTTTCAACAGATTTTCTATTCGCTGAAAACTGATTTAACATCTCCTTGCAGTCAGCACTAATCGTGTACAATGTATTGTTCATTATATCTTCAGGCGTTTTGAAACTCTTGAGAATTTTTGGACAATTATCCCAATCACTCATTTGCGCCGTATCAAAAACAAAATTCACAGGATTAACCGCATAAACATATGGATTATCATACGTCACCACGTCCTCAGTAATAAACCCGTTTGTGTCACTGTAAAAATTGAATAATTTTTCAATGAAATTAAGCGGTCTGCGCACCTGCTTGGTAGATTTTTTCCAGCCGACAAATGCAACTAAATCACCATATAAAAGGCTACTGTCTATAACACTGTCAAGACATTTAGATAATTTCATACGCTCAAATACATCAACCAACGCCGCCTTTTGCATGTTAGAATTGTTATCTGACTCGCTGTTTTCACCCGATACATCAAACATCCCGCCTGGCTTGGCGTAAATATTTGCCCAAATATAAGCCTTCAATGTCTGATAAAGCATAAATATTTTGCAAATTTTTACCTTTGCCTTCCAGTTTTTACCCGACGAACCACCCGACGTAAAATCCCTTTTGAAGAATATTTCTTTTATTAAAGTCTCGGACTTTCTCATAAGAGGCAATCGTGCCTCTTGCCAATCCGTATAACAGCCGACAATATGTTCAACAAGCTTTGACTGCATTCCTGCATTCAACTTTTTCTCTACTCCGGCTTTTTCATAAATAAATTCATAACTCATTTTTATTTCCTTATATTACCTTTCTTATTATTAACTACGTCATTCTGAGCATATTCGCTACTGTTCGCGATAATTTTTCTCACTATATCGCAATCCACAATGAACTTTCACGTCACCCTGAAACATTTATTCATGTAACTATTCTTAAAACGTTAATGTTCAGGGTCTGTCGGATTGTCAATCATATTCATCTTGAACAATAATGCGTAAAGCCTCATGATGACACATCTGGTTCTCAAACCTGCACCACCACCTCCTTTAAATTTTGTCTTTACTCAAATTCTCAACGATGTTTATCTTTGGCAATTGGATATCATTGTTTTCCTTATCCAGCCCAAGCGAAACTCGTTGACCTTTTTGTATTTTTTCAATCGAAGCTACAATTTTTTGTAACGCACCAACATCAGGTTCAATGTTGCTTTCAAGATATAATTTCGTGAGTGCACTTATTATATGCGCACAATCTTCATACATCTTTAAATGCTTTTTATTGTAATCTACAGCTTCTTTATTTTTCTGATTTTTGTCGACTGTTTTTTTAATTAAATCCTTTTCTTTTTTCTCTGATTTTGTCTTAGATTTTGCAGAGCTTTTACCGGATTTATTCTTTCCCTTGGGAACCTTCTTGCGACTCCCCCAGTCTTCTTTTTCGGCATATTTTTTAATCGTTGGTATCGAAACGTCATACTTCTTTGCTATTTTACTCAGAGCATTCTTGCCGCTTAAATACTCCTTCTTTATGGCGCTCCAGTCTTTAATTTTCTTCATTCACTTTGTTATCCCTTTCTTTGTCTATTACTAAATTGTTTATTAAAATGTGGGTGCGTCTCACACACCAAAATTCTGTGTCATTGCGAGGCGTTGAAAACGCCGTGGCAATCCAGCCTAACCTCTCCCCAGTGCGACTCTGCCGAACAAAAGGCAGCTTAATGCTGCGTTTTGTGAGAGGGTGGTCAAGCGAAGCTCGGGTGAGGGGTACATTCCTTAGCTGTAGGATGGGCTGAACAACTTCATTCAACTCATCAATTATGCTTTATAAACGCCACTACAATCCAGAATTGTAGGGTGGGCTATTGCCCACCATTCCTTCGTAGGCTGGTTTCCACCCCAACGATAAAAAACTAACCACGCCTCCTAAAATACCCACTCACCTTTATCCCATCGGAACGTGTATAATCATCAACATAAATCAAACCACCCGACCTAACCTGTTCATCCAACTCCTCACGAGTCGGCAAAGTCCTGTTTTGAACTTTAGGCATCTCCCGCTCATATAACGCCTTATACTCATCCTTCTGCTCCTGAGTCAACAAATAATCCCTAAACTCAATAGGATAAGGCTCCTTATCATACATAACCTTGTCCGACAACCGCACCCCCTCCAACATATCCCTATCCGTCGTAACAGGTATATCAGCCGCCATGCCGGTATAGGTTTTTTTATTACCATTTTCTCCAAGAGGCACCTTTATTATTTTTTGTATAGTTGAATTCGGCTCCATGTATTTTTTGACACCTTCTTGCATATTCTTCTTAGAGTTTTGTTCTGCTTCGTGTTGATAATAGCGATTATCTGCCCAACTCCAAAGTTGATTTTTTACGAAACTATCTGCAAAAGGTTTGTTATTGTCAGCATTTTGGTCAAGAACAACTCGTTTATCATTTTCAACGACATAATAGACATCATTTAATAGCTTATTCATATCGTGATTATCTGTACGAATACCCCTTCCTATTGCATTGTTGTTTAAATCCATGTTTCTGTCGAGAGGATGATTCCCTAAATTGGTACTATTACCAAAACCGTTTATTTCATTTAAATCACCGAAAAATTTCGCTTTCTGCGTACCATGTATGTCTGTAAATTTTGCACTTGTATAAGCGTGTCTGAATGCGTGCCACTTGTCAGCTTGTTCTTTGTTAACTTCACCTTTTGCACTTCTTGGAATGGTGCCTACCTCTAAGTATTTAGGTAAATTATTTTTCATTTTGAAATATTCCCATGCCTCTTCTAGTGCTTCAGTCATCCTACTTTTGTCTTTTATAGCTTTTTCTGTTTCTAACTTTTTTTCTTGTATCTTTGACTCTATTTCTGATTTGATTTTTTTTAAATTAAACATTGCTGTTCCCTTTCTTTTTTTTTAATATTTATACTGTATAATTATTGTGTCGATAAATTATGGTATCGTTATGTTTAAATTACTACCAGTAACGTTATATTCACTAATAATTGTCCTTTTGCCTGCACTTATACCAATATTACTCGTTTATAAATTCACAAAAAAATTTGATGATAAAAAACGCTTTATCATTAATCTCTTTTCAATAGCATCTTCTGTATCGTTTATAATTGTAATATATTTAAATTGTACGGCTGTGAGTGATATGTTGTTGCATAAATTACACTTCGGTTCTCTTTTTATAAGTATTTCTTGGCTTATTGACATTTTACCAATCATTTTTTTGATATATCTTATCAGTTATAAACTCCCACACAGAAAATTTGCTCTGCTAACTACTTTGACTACCGAAGTTTTTATCATAGTTTTTGTCATATTAGTTTTTTTACTTAACTCTTCGTTTGATAGTTTTCATAGAAATAAAAGCTTAAAAATATATGACAAAACTGTCCAATCATTGTCAGCTTATAAAGATAAATATAACAAATACCCGGCAACCATTAATCCCCAGATAGGCAAGCATAATTTTTTACCTGTTTATCAGTATGAAACATATAATGATAATCAAGATTATTCCCTGAAAATTCGAAAGTCTGCAAAAACAATTGACTACTATGTATATTGTTCTCGTGGGGATCTTCCCGACTGTCAAGTTGATCAAATCTATCGCGATTATGATACTTACAATGTTAATGGTTGGACGTATGTGTTTTTAAACGATTAATAAAAAACACAGAGAGAACTTTCGTCCTCCCTGTGTAAAAACGAACTCTAAACGAGTCCGGCTTTTTTAGCGAATACGTACATTGTACCTGCAAAACCGCTCGCAAAATCAATCAGCAAACTACCGTCTGCTTGCTCAAATCTGCTAGGGTTTTCGATTTTTATCACCGCAGTTGCACTACCTGCAACATTTAGCGCCAAATCACCAAGTATAGCATTTTGATAAACGCCCTTTTTCAGTGTAATAGCAGCTTCAGCACCTGTGTTGTTTAACACGAGCGTCAAAGTATTGTCTTTACAACCAAAAGCGTTCTCAATTACTACACCATTAGCCGCTGTAATTGTGCTTGCGACCGGTGTTTGCAAAATCTGTACACTGTCTGTACTGTCTGATGTCGGATATTGTACGGTTACTTTATCTCTGGCCATTTTTTTCTCCTTATTTTTAATGTGTGATTACTAATAGGGGCTGTGAAAAAATCTTTGATTTTTCTTACGCCCCTATTGTCCGGCTTTCGCTACTGCCGTCGGCTATCTCGCAGCCGGCAGCAGCTTAGCACTTCTTAGGTCGGATTTAAAAAAGTTCAAAAAATTGTCATTTTTTGACTTTTTTTTGCATCCTTAATTTAACGAAAGTGTTACGGATAACTTAGCCGTACCGAGCTTGTCAGCACGAGGCGCACCAACACCATATACAGCCCCGCCTTTATATGCTTTGTTCAAAGACGCATCACGCATATAAGGCACTAACTCCATATCCTTCTGGATTACACAAGCCAGAGACTCACCCTCAATACCGAATAACGGCCTGTAAGAATCAGCAGCAGGCGTCGCAATGTTGTTTGACTCATAAATTCTCCAACCTGCTTTTTCTGTTACAAAACCTGTTGATTTGTCTTTAACTTGTGACTCAGTGTATTGAAGATATGTCATACCAAGCATTATCGCAATCGCTTCAGGCGGGAATACAGCTATCATCTTGCCATTAACCCAAGCACTGCCATTGTTGCCGCGAGCGAATTTCGTTTTCATGTGACTTAACACCGCAAACGCATTCTCTGCAGTTAATACGATATCTGAATCATTATCATCTAACACATAACCCGCAAATGGATACAATGCACCTAACGCCGAATCTACCGCATCACGGAATTGGTAACGCGCATCAGAAATGTATTCATCAACTAAGTCATTTTGTAGATCACTTATTGAACCTTGAAGCTGTATTTCTTTCGCTTTTTCAAGCTCGAAATTTACTTGCTTACCTTTATTCACCTTGATTTTAACGATAGATGACGTAACTTTTTCAGGTGCATTCAAATCACCACCCGACCAGTCTGTCATCTTTACGCGACCCGGCATGACTACGTTCGCTTCATCACCGAATTTTAAATTGTCTGAATAGTTAGTAGCAGCCATTTTTCCGATTACTATTTCATTTCTGAATTTAGTCTCAAACGTCTGGCTGTATTGTGTACAAATTAAATTGTCTACTGTCATAATTTTCTCCTATTTCTTATTTTTGTAGTATTTACGTATATATTTTTTGAGCAATTCTTTGTCTGTTATCTCCAAAAGATTTACAGGCGGCAAATCATCACTCGCCCCGGGAAGTGAACTCGGCTTCATCGCACTCAACTCAGATGTCACTGCATTGTTATGCTGACTTTTTCCGTCAGTGTACTGCTTCTCTGCAAGAACGCTATCTACATATTTGTCTAAAGCATTAATCATAAACGACACATCTAAATTTGTGCCAAACGTGTTAAACGCAGCTCCAAACAAATTGCAAAACTCAGGATTCTTAAAATAGTTAGTATAAGTTGCCTGACAATCATTTAAAAATGCTTGCGTCTCTGCTTGTTGTTTCCTGCTCATCTCTTCACGTTGAGCGATACCTGACTGTAATCTCGCTACAGTCAGCTCATTTGCCATCTGCATAATCGTACTGCCGCTAAAGTTGTCTTCAATTTTGTTTAACAACGCACGAGTCGGATTTTTAGCATAAGTCTCAAATAATGCCTTTACTTCTTCAGGATTCTTAGCAAAATCAAGATACTTTGCATAAACTGCAATTTCTCTATTCGCCAACTCAGAATTTCCCTGTAACCCATTTAAAGAATTCAAAGAATTAATCTGTGATTGCTCCGCCAAACCCTTCGAGAATTTCCCTAACTCCGCTGCTACACCCATTAAAGGCTCTAACTGCTTGTACGACTTGAGAAGTTCAGGAAGCCTTACCGAACCGTCTTTATTCCTAAACTTTTCGGGTACTTCCAAATTCTCATCTGCTTTTGTTTCGGACATAACTTCGGCTTGCTCTGCCGTGTCACTGACAGCCTCAGTTTTGTTAATCTCAGGCTCAAAATTCACCTTCACCGGCGCGGGCAACTTATCTTTTGATAAATCGTTATCCACAACCACATTCTCCGGAATGTTTGAGTTGTCCGATAAACTAACCTCTGAGGTTGTTGTCATACTGTTTGTCTCCATAATTAATTTTCTCCTTGTTTTTTTCTAATACAAAATAAGACCACTGCACAAGTCAGAAAAATTTGTTTTTTTCGATTTGTGCAGTGGTCGACCTATCGGATGTGAGAAGAAGCAAATCATCGCGAGGAGCGAGGTTTGCTTCTTCGACACTTGACGTCATAGACCCTGATTCAAGGTGCTTTTTCGTAGAAAAAGTGACTTGTGCAGTGGTCTCAAAAGACAAAAAAAAACTGCACAATATAAAAATTATTGTGCAGAGTTATCGTTGTTATTAAGAGGAAGATAGATATGTTTGATTGTTTTTTTGTTGTTATTGAAGTCTACTGCTTTTTGCCGTATTTCAACGGTCTTGCCGTTCTTATCTTTTATTTCCTGATTCTCACCATAAATCCAGTTCATATTATTCCTGCTGCCAAACGGAATATGGTTAGCATCATAATCTAATTCTCTCAAAAGCGCTTTTGCATATTTTTTCCCTGTTTCATTTCTCTTTCTTATCGTGAATTTCTTGTCATCTTTTTTATGTGTCTGTGTCAATTCTGCTATATAAGCTCTGCATTTTTCGTTCTTGCTCGGACACTCATATAAAATTTCTAATCTCCGATTTTTGTAACTATAATTTGGCTTCAAAATATAAATTTCGTCAGCAGTATGATAAGTACCGCAGCATAAAATCACAATACTCCCCGCTTTCTGCACTCATCAACTCTTTTCACTAAATGCGCTCTCTCGCAACCACTCTTCATGTGTTACTATGATGTCTAAGCTGTCCCAGACCTCCTGCACTTTGTCAGTGCGTTCGCCTTATAGGTTTATTATTATCAAAATTTCAAATTTATGTAACACTTAATTATTAATTAATTAATTGGTTAATTAGCACCTCAAACCCAGACACCAAAAGAAATATGCCGAAATAAACTCGTCTTTATATTTCTTAACATTAGCACCCCCATTGAAAAATACAACAAAAAAGCTTGATTCAAAAATGTCTTTGTGATTTCATAATAGTAAGTCGGGCGCGTTAGCCCGATAACTATTAAAACCACAATCAGGAGATGCCTCACAAATGGTAAAAATCAGACTTAAAAGACTGGGATATAAGAAAAACCCGATATATAGAATAGTTGTTATCAACTCTGCCGCAAAAAGAGAAGGTGCACCTATCGCTGAACTCGGTCACTACAACCCTAAAACAAAAGAAATGAAATTAAATAAAGCTTTAGCACTTGACTGGATTCAAAAAGGCGCTCAAGCTACTGAAACTGTTCAATATTTAATCAAAAATTGCGATGACGAAGGCAAACTCATATACAAAGTAAAAGATGAAGTTAAACTTTCGAAAAAAGCTAAAGCAAAATTAGAAGCAGAAAAAGCTAAAGCTGAAGAAGCTAAAAAAGCAGCCGAAGAAGCTAAAAATAAACCTGCTGAACCTGCAGCTGAAACCGCTGCCGCGGAACCCGCGGCGGAAGCCGCCGCCCCTGCCGATGAAGCGGTCGAGGCAGTCACAGCAGAAGCTGAAACAGCTGCCACTGAATAAGTTTACAAGGGAAAGAACACTTATTTAACCGCTTATTATAATATAGGCGGTTTTTTTGTTTAATTTAACAGGATAAAAAAGTATGACGAAATTTTTAGTAATATTACCCGAAAACAAACTGGGCAAGACCCTCATGAAAGGCCTGTCAGACGCGGTCAAAGCATGCGGCTACCTGACTATCGAAAAAGACCTGAGCGAAATTGATGCTGATGAACTCATAAGACTCGAAATTAGCACAATTCTCAGCTATGGCTACGGATACCTTATGGATACAAAACTCACAGAATTCATTTTTAAAAAAATGCCCCATGTCAGACTGGCGCACTGCTTTGCGGATGACCCGTATTCAGAGGTCGCAAACAATGGAAATACCGACTATTACAAAAAACTTAAAGATATTAACCCCTTCGTTTTCGTCTGGGATAGCACGTACTTAAAAGATTTTGAAAAATGCTGCTACCTCCCGCTTGCCTTTGATAAAAGACTCTACAATATATCTTTTGAAGACTACAAATACACCCTCTCCTTCGTAGGTCGCCCAACAGGAGACAAAAGACAAAAAATACTCTCAACTCTTGTAAAATTATACGGTACTAAACTAAGCATTTTTTCAGACGAAAAACATTTCAAAATCGGCACCGACGAAATGATTAGAAAAGAATTACTCACCGAAATGGAAGCAGAAATATTCCAAAAATGCTATAAAGGCTCCGTAAAAACTGAACATGAACGCGCAAAAGTCTATAGCTCAAGCAAAATAAACATTAATATCACAGCCTATGGCGAAAATAACTTAAATTACCGTGTCTTTGAAGTTCTTGGCAGCAGCGCATTCTTACTTACAGACTACGTGAGCGATATCGATAAACATTTTGAAATATCAAAAGACTTAGAAACATACAAAGACGAAACCGAACTAATTGATAAAATTGATTTTTATCTGAAACATACTGATATTGCACAAAAAATTGGATTTATAGGCTACCACAAGGTTGTTGCTAAACACACATTTATCGACCGAGCGAGAACAATCCTTAGTATAGTTGAGCAAAAGTAGAATTAAAATAGTATAATGAAAATAATTGAAGGAGAAACAAAATGGGTACAAAAGTCGACATCAAGCCATCAGATAAAGTATTAAATCTGCCGAAATACATATTTGCAGAACTGGACGAATGGAAAGACGAAGCACGAGCAAAAGGCATTGATTTAATCGACTTAGGCATAGGCAACCCGGATGGCGCAACACCTGCGGCAGTCGTTGAAGCGGCCATTAAATCTATCCAACAACCTTCAAGCCACGGCTATCCTTGCTTCAAAGGTAAAAAAGAATTTAGAAACAGCATCGCAAACTGGATGAAAAGACGCTACAACGTCGATATCGACCCTGATACCGAAATACAAACACTCAGCGGCGCAAAAGAAGGACTGGCGCAAATTGCACTTGCATACACAAATCCCGGCGATATTAATATCGTTCCGGACCCATATTATCCTGTTCTTTCACGCGGCACTTGGCTTGCAAGCGGCGAAGTCTACCATGTAAAATTAACCGAAGAAAATAACTTCCTAATCGACCTTGACTCTATCCCGGAAGAAGTTGCAGAACGCGCCAAATTATTCTTCATGAATTACCCTAACAATCCCACAGGCGCGATGGCAAACAGAGAATTCCTTGAAAAAATGGTTAAATATTGCACAAAACACAATATGCTACTTATTTCTGACTTAGCTTACGCCGAAATTTGTTTTAACGGAGTGCGCCCACTAAGTATTTTCGAAGTCGAAGGCGCTAAAGATATAGCAGTTGAATTCCACTCATTCTCAAAAACTTTCAACATGGCCGGCTGGCGCGTTGGCTTCGTTGTCGGCAAAAAAGAATTCATACAAACAATTCATGCTATCAAAACTAACATCGACTACGGTACATCTACAATCGTACAAGATGCAGCTATTGAAGCCATAACAATGAACTTCGAAAACGCTGAACATATCGGCAAAAACTATGAACGCAGAAGCAAATTCGTAGCACAACGCCTCAATGAACTCGGCTGGAACGTAAAACCAATAGACGCAACGATGTACTTTTGGCTTAAAGTTCCTGAAGGCTACGACTCAAAATCATTCTGCCGTATGGTCTTAGATAAAACAGGCGTTGTGTTTACCCCCGGCATCGCATTCGGTAAATACTCAGATAATTACTTCAGATTATCAATTGTCCAACCCGACGAACGCCTCAACGAAGCCTTCGACCGACTCCAACAAGCCGGCATTCGATATAACTAAAATGAATTCATAAAAAAAGCGGGCTTTTTACCCGCTTTTTTTAACTCGTATCATTATGAAAGTATATGTGAAGTAACTCAGCCTTTCAGTGTCATTGCGAGCGACTGAAAGGAGCGTGGCAATCCAGATAAAATTAATTATCTCACGACATTAATTATCCAAGAAGGATAAGCTTTGCTGTTCTCACCATAATGCGAAAATTTGATTTTACCGAATTTCGACACTTCAACCAAACCTGCAATGTCACATGTCTCAATACCCGAGCCGGTGAACGTGTATTTATAATACGTTATAGGCGTATCATTCAAGATTAATATGGCCTTTTTGTCTTTGGAACTTTTCTTAACTTTGACCTTACCGTCTTTGAACTCCGAAACTTTAATTATTTGAACACCGGGGAACAACTCCCTTACCTCAGGTGTACTCAATAATCTTTCTATGAATTTTCCTTTGCTGTAAACAACTTCATAAAATTTTAAATCAGCATTATGCACCGCAATCAGACGCCCATCCTTTATATACTCAAAATTAGACCCCAACATCGTTTGAAGTTTGCCTTTGCTGTTATAATACATCGAATAACTACCCGAACCCGAAGAAGTTTTTTTCGTCAAAACAATCCTGTCAGGCGCCATGCCACCGGTCGCCCAGCGCTTAGATTTTGTGAAATACACAACCTGATTTTTGTCGTATATTCCTTCCATATCATAAATAAAGGCATGCGCTTGAGTACAAACCCAACACAACATCGCACAAAATAACGCCAAAATCTTCTTCATACCAATTACTCCTATAAAACTTCTTTACTAGTTATAGCACAACTCTATTCAATAAAAAAGTAATAGGCTATTGCTCGCCAAAAGGATAATGCTGAGACTGTGCCGAACAAACAGACTAAGTTTTTTGCACCCTTATTTTATTATTTTTTTCTCACGATTAAATCATATCCAAGCACATCAAGAATTTCTAATAATTCACTAACTCTTATTGTTTTGGTTCGAATTTTATTTGTTAAATTTTCCAGTGTATCAGTTTTACCATACTTGTGGTTAATTTCCACTTTTAATTTTGTTAAAGTAATCTCTTCCATGGTCGCAAGAGATTTAATTAGTGGTCTGATTTTATCTTTTTCTACTTTATACTCAATATTCATAAGAATATCATAGCTTATTTAATCGTTGACAATCTAAGTTATATATCGTATTATCTAATTATTAACTTAGATGCAGAACTAATTTTTTCTACGTATACTTTCATAGGGACAAAAATGCGAAATAAAATAAATAATATTAATGAAAAATTTTTTGATATAGAGTGCGAGTTGAGTATTGTGGAAAATTTAATCGACATTTTACTGGAGCACGCTTCAGAGCATCATGCCGGCATGGCTGAAATTCTTGATATTATACAAAGTAAATTGTTAAAAATCTTTGATATTATTAAAAAATAGATAGGTTGGGGTTTCTGCCCACCAAGCTTCTATGAATTGTCCTTCAACTATTCCCGACGCTGCAATATTTTTGGCATGACTTCTTTGGCATTCTCAGCCCAGGTCGTGAGGATATTTATTATATTTTCCGTACTTTTTATCATATCTTCATGCGCGACAAACTCTTGTTTTGAATGAAAATTCACTCCACCCGTACCAAGATTCGGTGTGGGCAGGTTGCTTAACGATAATCTCGAACCGTCAGTGCCGCCTCTGACAGGTCTTAGACTCGGCACTAACCCGGACTTTCTAATACCTTCTTTGGCAAACTCAATTACCTCAGGCAAATCCATCAACTTTTCCTTCATATTACGATAACGAGGATTTGGATTAATTTCAACACTGCATTTAGGATATTTTTTATTTAATTTTTTGGCAATGTTTTCTAAAAATTCTACACGTTCAACAGCATTATCAAACTCAAAATCCCTCACTAACATATTAATCTGTGTTTCTTCAACGTTGCCCTTAATTTCATTGACATGATAATATCCCTGATAATCTTTTGTTGTAGCAGGTGTCTCATTTTTAGGCAACATACTCATAAATTCATTTGCTAAATCTATTGCGCTGACCATTTTGCCGTAGGCATCGCCCGGATGCACATTTATACCCTTAATTGTGATTTTAGGATTAAAAGCGTTGAAAGTCTCAATATTTAATTCGTCAACTTTATCGCCATCAACGGTATATGCTACGTCAGCACCGAATTTTTTTATATCAAAATTGTCAACACCACATCCAATTTCTTCATCAGGCGTAAATGCAATTTTAATCGTCGGATGCTTCAGCTCCGGATGCTCACATAACACTCTTAATGCTTCTAATATTTCAGCAATCCCAGCCTTATCATCAGCACCCAAGAGAGTTGTTCCATCTGACGTAATAATCGTTTTATTTACATACGGCGCCAAATCTTCCGCAAAAATCGTTGTTTCACCACTTAATTTAATATCGCCGCCTTTGTACTCATGAATTTTAGGATTAACAGGACCCGTTGGAACATCGCTGCATGTATCTAAATGCGCTATAAGTCCTACTACAGGCGAGTTTTCCTGACTTAAATTACTATTCATTGTGGCAGTTAATATCCCATAACTATCAAATCCAACTTCTGTCAAACCTATTTCTCTCAATTCTTCAGCCAGCATGTTAGCCAATACCACCTGTGACTCCGTGCTCGGACATTGGTTTCCGGCAAGTTTTTCATTTGAGCCCGTATCTACCTTGGCAAGCCTGACAAACGTATCCATCATTCTCTGACCATTAATATAGGATTGAATACCTGTGCCCTTAAAAGACATTCTATTTGTATTTATTGCATTTAAACTTGATATTTGCATGCTATTACTCTTCTTTTACTATTGCATGCTTAAAAAACCGTAAATAAAAAAAGTTGCTATAAATCATCAAAACTTTAAGTTTTGTAATGCTACATTATTACTCGATAAAAAATCTATATGGCTCAACCTCTAAAGCCTCTGCAATCTGTAAAAGCGTATCAATACTTTTATATTTTCACGCAGAAAATTTTTAGTTTATTTTGCTAATATTCAGGTTTTAAGCATGAATAATAACTTTATTATAGTGTTAAACTAAAGATGATACAAATTAAATAATTTTAAGGTTTGTAATTTATGAACGAAAAAAATATGAAAATGGAATCTATGATAAATAAAATATGCGGCATAAGCACTGTATTAACTCAATACTGCAAAAATTATTCTACAGAAACTGAAGAACTCAGTAACATCTATGCTTTAATTGAATGTTTAGATGAAAATATTGATCAATTGGCCGTGGAATTTATAAAATTTCAAGAAAATACCTAACGTAATGTACAGGGTGTAAATTGTAGGGTGCGTCTCACGCACCGATAGTGTATAGTAAAGCAGGTGTGTCCCGCACCACATATCCTGAGATTTTGCCTTAATGACGGTGCGCTGTGCACACCCTACTTTAACGTGTCATTCTTAAACCCAAAGAACGGCAAAAAACATTCTATCTAAAATTCTGTTTCAAATAAATCTTATCAATATTATGCATAGTAATGTAGGTGCATCCCGAGTACCCTATTATTCTGAAAAATATTCAGGCATTTCGAATAAATCTTTCTTTATCGTCTCAGATAAATTCTTTATCCCGAAAAATTCCTCTAGAGTGTGCACAGTCGTTGGATTTATCATAAAATACGAACAATTATCCAAATAAATATGTTCAATACCTAAATACCTCAACGTCAGCATATGAGAAATCGTATGTACATTACAGTGTGACAAAAACATGCTTACTGGCAATGGCTTTTCATCAAAACTGTCTTTCACTTCATTAATAAATTCATAAAAAATCGGGAAATCATGAAGTGCGTCAATAAACACATAATTTTTTCTCTCAACCTGAAACGAAGCAAATACAAACACATCTTCAGGCAGCCTGTCAATAAACTCGGTGAAATATTTTTTGGAATCCCCTGAAACATCATTTATTTTTATTACAACAATACTCTTGACTTCTCCACTTTCGATTTTTTGTTTTAATTCGCTAATAATTCTGGCTTTATTTTCGCTAATATAACCTACAGTCACCGTGTCGTGCTTTACTTCTTCAGTAAAACCTTCGGCATTTTTTGCTGACTCAATTAAAGAAGAAAAATCGTTGTCTCTTATTTTTACAATACCTAAACCGGCAAACAGCGCTGTGGTAAAGACTCTACCCCGAATAAAACTATCCAGCTCGTCCATCGGTGAACGAGTAATTAGAATTGCCCCGGGAAATTTCCCAAAATCAGAAGAAGTACTATGTGAATAAACCTGATAATGCCCGACAAGCTGAGGAAATGCCCTGAATTTCTCATATGCATGCGCCATTAACAGCCCATCGTGTGTGTACACTTTTATATCTTCTTCCCCAAGTGAGTTCAATAAATTCTCCAAATCTTGCAGATTGTGACCTGATACTAAAATAGCTTTACCCGGAATTTCATCTTTGGATACTTTCACTTTATGAACCGGCCCATAGGCTTTTTCCACCACCTCATTGCGTTTCATTATCAGTCGATAATTATGCTCGGTGAATTTTTCTATTCTCTTTTTTAACTGCTCAGGCGTTGAATTCGTAAAGTTTAAAACATTGAGCAGCTTCAAAATCGCCATCTCAAATTCTTTTGTATTGTTCTCA
>JAVBNU010000025.1:0-34122 GCA_031551265.1 Candidatus Gastranaerophilaceae bacterium | reverse complement strand
TGTTCATGTCAAATAATTAATGTGATTTTCGAAAAAAGCCCCCTCTCCCCGATGCGGGAGCCGCGCCAACCGGGTTGGAGGGTTGGGGTGAGGGGTACCGGCAATATTTATAAGTCACACCTCCATTTTCGACGTGACATTGAGTCACCTCTAAAACGGAGTCCTTCCCTCATCCATTTTTCTAGCTTTCGTTCAAACTCAAGCTGAAAAATTGCCTACCTCTCACAAAACGCAGCATTTAGCTGCCTTTTCTTCGGCAGAGTCGCAATGGGGCGAAGGCGTTGTGTAATTATCTGACATGAACAGCAATGACAAAAATTAGCATTAACAGTATTGACTTTGCTAAGAATAATGTAGATGGTAAAATAATTTAACAGGCGGTAGAAATGACTGTAAAAAGTGAAAAAATATTCGTTAACACTAAGGGCTCGTATGATATTGCGAACATTACAACGCAGCTGAACGAAGTTATTGTTCGTAATACGCTGAGGGAAGGCGTTGTGTGTATTAGTTCGCTGAATTCACAAGCTGCTATTGTGCGTTTGAATTTGAACAGCAAACTCAAAAGTTTTTTGCCTGAGCTGTTAAACAGTAATTTTTATCGTGTTGAGGGGCTAAATTTAGACGCGAATTTGAAAGCAGAAATTAATAGTCTTTTACTCGATAAATCAATTTTAATTCCCGTTACTAATGGTAAGCCGCAGCTGGAACTTAATGAGCAGGTCTTTTTAGCAGACCTGTCCGCTGCTGCCGGTCAGCGCAGTGTTTTGATTCAAATGATAAGCTAGAATCAAATAGATTTACATAAGTTAATAAAAACTCCCCAAGAGGCAATTTATCTTCGTAAAAACTCTTTATTTATATAAGAGTATGACAGAGAGATAAATTTTTATGCAACAAGGGGTAAATCCTTCCGGTGCTAAGCCATATACTGCACCTGCATCAAGAGAATATATTGCAGAGCGTGAAAAAAAACGTGGCACGGATAATGGTGCCAAGCCTCAAGCGATTCTTCTCAGCGAAAACGCCCAAAATGCAATTGCAGATTATATGGGAATTAAGCTTCAGCCAAAAAAAACAAATTCTACTAATCAAAGTACGCAACAAGAAAATTCAGATACTGCTGACCTGAGTACTCAAAAAAGGGATGGAATGAACCGTGTTCAAATGCCAAATTTGGCAACCTGACGCGCCGTGGGAATGTGAATGACACGATAGACAATTTTTTCAAAATTACCAGTGATAAAAGACTAAACCCGCAAGATAAGCTTCAAATTGCTGATTGGCTTTCTATGAGAAGTAAAAATCTCAAATATACAGGTTCACAAACCTTAAACGAGGCTATAGGTGCGGGTCAAGGTGATAACGAAAAAATATCACATTTTGCAGATACGTTAAAAAAACTTGACGCATATGACACAATTGCGAAACAGCTTCAAAAAGACAATATTATGTATAAAGGCTCTAACCGCTACCGTGAACAAAACAGCAAGCTAAATGAAAAGGAATTAGCGTTAAATAAAAAATGTATAGAAGCCGAAGTAAAGGCAGATGGCAAATCTCCCGATAAAATGCAGGATATTAGTGCAATAGACCAACGGATTTCTGACCTGCAATTAGCTAAAAAAATCCAAGAAGATGCAACCAATCTTTCCCGTTTAGATGATAAGGAACTCACACGGTCATTAGAACTTTCATCGCCATATACGGAGTCTAGAAAGCCATTTGAACCACCGCCACTTTTTAATGAGCCGGCACTCAAGCAGCAAATTTCAAATGAAAATAGCACGAGAGTAAAAAAACTTCTTGATGAAAAGGGTGTACCTGAAGATACTGCCCTTGGGAAAGCTCTTGAAAAAAACGGTATTGGTAACTTCATAAAGCCGTCAACGGATATTTTTGGTAAGCAAGAAAACAACTATAGGGTCAAAAATTTTTTATCAAAAGATTATCAATACTTTGATACAGATGGAAATAAAATTAAACATAAGTATGATTACGATACAATGGCTCCTGCGCATGACCCTGACAAAAAATGGAGCGAAGGTTTAAACAGAAATATTGATACAATAATGTTATCGCATGTGGGAAGCAGTGATCATAAAAAAATAATGCAAGAACTTGAAAAAATAGGAGCTGAAGTCGGTTTTGATGTAAAAAAGGCGCCTCATCGTTCAATTTGGATGGAAGATCCGTCTATCAGACGTCATGACGGTAAAGTATATCTCCCTGACCAGTCAATATCTACCGATTACAAATCATTGCAACAACATATTGCTGAATCAAGAAAAAATATTTCAAGTACTCATCAGGGTCAGGTCGCCAAACAAAGAATTGAGGGTGAATATATAAATACAATTGATGATGGTGATCAGGTTTTTGGCAAAAGCTACTTAGAAGGCGGAAATGTGTTGAACACACTTATGGCAGACGGAACGCCCGCTGCTGTTATAGGTGCTGAGTCAATAAGTTATACAATGAATGCTATGAAACTTGAAAATACTCCTAAAAATGAAGAAATAGCCAAAAAACAAATAGCTGAAGACTTAGGGCTGTCGCCTGAAAAAGTTTCTTATATACCGCAGCTTGATTTTCATATTGATATGTTTTACAGGCCTTTACAGGATGGTAAGATGGCAGTGCCTGATTATGATGCAGCGCGGGGAGCTGTGGCTGATATATTGAAAAATTCGAAATTAGCTAAAGATAAACGAAATGAATACAAAAATTTGTTAAATGGCATAGAAGAAATGAGCAAACTCTCAAAACCAATTACTGAAAAAGCTGAGGCAGCCTTGAAGGAATCAGGTTATGATATTGTCAAAATACCTTGTTTCACTGTGTTGCCAAACGCAGGCGGCAAGGGTTCAGATGAGTTAGAAAACCCCATAGGTGTTCCGTTGGTAAATTTTATGAATGGAGTTTGTGGTACTGCAAAAAATGGAAGCAGCTACTATATAACAAATAAATCAAATTTACCTGAACTCAATAGTCATATTGAAAAATGTTTCAAAAAAGCCGGTGTAAACAAAGTATTTTTTGTCTCAACAGGTGAATTATTAAAGCTTCATGGTGGCCTTGATTGTATAACACAAGAGAAATAGCAGTTCTTTAATTACACTTCAAGGAAGAGTCGTTTACCGACGATGTTTGGCTGTCCGTTGTAATAACCGGCAAAGTAGCCGCCTTTTACTGGTGAGTTTTTGCCGTAAAAATCATAAGAGCTTTTTTCTGAGCTCAGGAACGGATTTGCGAAAGGATTATTCGATGTTGTAACGGGCAATGCTTTTGGCGCGACAGGCTTTGCTGTGAGCGGGCTCAATACTGTTGAAAATAAATTTACCAAACTGGTTACCATATCTTTCCTTTCCGATATTATAGGGTAGGCGAAACTACCATATCATTATAACACTAACGTTATAAAAATATAATGATTTTTATAAAAAAGTCATAATTTCCTATAAATGACGTAGAGAAAATATATAGCTTCTCTTTGAGGCGTGTATATTCAAAGTCAGGTCAGTATTGGTCTATTTCATCCAATGATTGATAAACAGGTTTTTGCCGTGCTGAACGCATTTTTGGCAAGTTGCTGTTTCTACATAGTTTTTCTTCGAGTAATCCATAAAGCTGCATCCTGAGCGCCCTCTTTGGTCACGTGTCATCAGAGGGCAGGCATAGACGCCGTTATTTGTCAAAATTCGGCTGCTTGCACAGTCAAGACAGGCGCTACCCACATTTGTAACCATGTTTTCGGGTTCCGGCTGGTCTTTAGAGAACAGCGGCACTACTGCAAAGTTTATTTCTTCAAGCTCGACACCTGCTTTCGCAAATGTTTCGATAAAATTATGAACTAATTCACGCTCATTCATGTTCATGACATTCACAACGGATAAAATAGGATTAAATTCATATTTTATAAGACTTTGCACGGCAAACAAAACTTTTCGGTAATTGCCGCGACCGCGAATTTTGTCATTTTCTTGCTCATCAAAATGGTCAAGGCTCAGTTTAATAATAAGCTCATTTTGAGTCTCATCTTCTACTTTACGTAAAAATCTTGCTTTTTTGTCGTTAATAGCGATTCCGTTAGTGAAAATTGTTACGTTGGATCTTTTCAAACACATGCGCAAAATGTTATTAAAATGGGGGTGTATCATCGGCTCACCACCTGTTAAATAAATACATTTCAACGGCTCTGATTTTGTTTCTATTAAAGTTCTTTTTAGTTTGTCGATTGATATAAAATCTTTAATTTTTTTGTACGGATCAAATTCCAGATAACAATGTTTGCAGCGCAGATTACAATTTGCTGCTGTAAGCTCGATGAATAAGTGGTTTAACGCATCTAACTGAACGTAAGGTGCTGTTAATATCGCTTGTGACATAATAAATTTCTCTCCCTAAAAGTATCTTGTTCTATTTTTATTCTATCTAAAGACGCAAATGTTTAAATTACTCTATTTAACATTTTTTATACCCGGGTGACTAATTTCAAAAATATTTTCAAATAATAATCAAGCTACATAAGTCTTTAGGTCGATGTTTTTAAACAAAAAAACTTTTTTTGCCGATAACGAGATTGAACTACTTAACTTGATGGGAAAATCATGGCAAAAATAATAAATGAAGAGTGTAAAAGACGACTGATAAGACTTTCGACGAATGACGTTATCAATATCGTTCGAGAATATCAAGTAATAACTTACGGAATGCATTCATATGACGAAATACGAGACGTACTGGGCGCTCAAGACCTATATGTTCCTGAAGATTTATTTTGATATTAATTTTTCTATATCAATTTCTTGAGTAGACATAAGGGTTAGCGGAATTTTCGTATTTTTAGTTAAATAAACTTTACAAACAACATCATGTTTTTTGCCGCGTGGAATATTAACGCGGATTTTATATATAGGCGACGCAGTCATTGGCGCTAACTGATTTTTGAGAGTGGATACCGTATATCTGCTCTCGAAGATTGTTTTGTTGTTATCCATGATTTCAATATTCATATACAGGTTATTTATTGGATATGTTGTTACATTTTGAACGTGGAATTCAAGGTCAAGAGTCTTTTTCCGGGCAAAAGGACTTACTTCAACCTTTGCCGAATCATATACAATTTGAAATTCTTCAGGATACGTAAAAGTTGTTTGCACATATTTTTGCAATGTACGCAGCTTTACAGTATAAATTGCTGATTGATCTTCATTACCTTGTTTAAACTCCTGCTCTTGGAGCTCAAACAAAGCTTTTTCATACAGTTTAAAATTGATTAGTGATGGGTTGAGCAGTCTTGTTTTCTCAAAATATTCTACCGATTTTTTCAAATCTTTATTCATGTAGAGAATGGCTAATTTATAGTATAATTCCGGCGTTTGCTTATAGACCAACGCGTTATTGATATAATTTAGCGCCGCATCAAAATTCTTATCATCAATCGCCTCTCTCGACAACGCAATGTAAGTATCCATCATATTGTTGAGTATATCCGAGATATTGGGTTTCTTTTGTACTTTGCTGCGATAATAAATCGTCTTGTAATACGCATCAATCGCTTCTCTATACTTTTTTGCTTCGAATAATTTATCAGCATAAATTTTATAAAAATCATTCTTCAACTTAATTGAGCGTTTCTGTGACAACGCACTCGCACCTTCAATTAATGCTACAGCTTTATCATACTGCTCTTGTTCAATGTACAGAACAGCAAGCTTCATAATTATCTCGGTATTTCTGCCATTGGTTTTTTTTATGGCTTTTAAATATTCTTTTTCAGCTTCTGCATAGTTCTTGTTTTGTTTATATATTTCGGCCAAATTCAGATTTATAATGTAATTTTGAGGGTCATTTTTTTCCTCGTCAATGAGTTGCTCAATTACTTCTGTTTTAACCTCTTTTTTCAACGTAATTTTATGACTAACCACAAACGCACCATGTCGTATATGCAAGAACAAAAATAATTGAACCACCCCAATAGCAATTAAAATTGCTATCAGTGTAAACGTAAATGTTCTTATATATTTTGAAACATCGCTATTTTTCTTCATTTATTTCTCTGATTATGATTGAATCAATATTCTTAATATGAGACAAATCGGTATATAAAGATTTGACCGGCGTTTTGTCAACCAGCTCAATTATTGCCGTAATTTTGGTGATATTCTCGTCAATAGTTGAGGCATGTTTATTTAACTCATAAACATTATTCAGCTTTTTTAAAATAGATGAATATACTTCATCAGCGTGCTCATTGTTAACGCAAAGATTAACCTCGGCACGGACTTTTTGCTTAAGATTGCATCTGATAAATTTTTTTTCGAACATTCTGATTAACACAAGCACAGCAACAGCCAAAAGCGTTGTAAAGATAGCTATGTTATACATTTTGCAAGCACAAGCCATACCTATGGCCGCCGCAACCCAAAGTGTCGCAGCTGTGGTGAGCCCGGATACAGAATTGCCATGGCGCAAAACCGTACCACCACCGATAAAACCTATACCTGTCAAGATTTGTGCAGCAACACGACTAGGGTCGCCATAGCGCATACTATTTATGTTCGCAGGGTCAGCAAAAATCGGAAATCCATAAATCGACAAAAGAGTAAAAAGACAAGAACCCATACAAACCAGTATGTGAGTGCGCATACCTGCCCATTTGTTGCTGATTTCCCTCTCCAGTCCTAAAATAAACCCCAGAAAAAGCGACAAAACTACACTAAAAACTACCTCTAGATTCATGTCCCAGATATTTATTTTTATTAATTCCATATATCCTACCTGATTTTACTCTTTGGATCCATTATATCTCTAATCGTATCACCAATTACATTAAATGCCAAAACCGCAACAAAAATTAAGAAACCGGGAGTCAAAAGCCACGGGCGTTGCACGATATTAATGAAAGATTGTGCCTCTTTCAACATATTACCCCAGCTGGCATCAGGCTGCTGGATACCAAGGCCGATAAAGCTTAACCCTGACTCTGACAAGATATAAGATGGCACGCTGAGCGTTATCGCAACGATAACGTAGCTGAGCGTTTGCGGCAAAATGTGTTTGAGAATAATTCTGAATTTTGAAGCGCCAATTGATTGTGCTGCCTGCACAAACTCCTGATTTTTTATTGATAAAACCATACCGCGCACAACACGCGAAAATCCTGCCCAGCCTATAAATGCAAGGATTCCGACAATAAGTGCAAACCGCTGTGAGCTCGACATATTAGCCGGCAAAATATACGCCAAAATTACCAGTAAATAAAAACTCGGTATCGACATTATAGCCTCAGAAAAACGCATCATGACATTATCAATCCAACCGCCAAGATACCCTGAAAATCCGCCGTATATCATACCAATCGGAAACGATATAAACAATGCTAAAAAACCTATAGTCAAGGAAATTCGACCGCCAAAAAGTAATCGCGAAAAATTATCCCGACCGTTGATATCTGTGCCAAGCAGGAAAACTTTCCCGCCTTTTTCAACTCCAAAGAGATGAATGTTACCCGGGATAAGTCCTAAGAACTTGTAAGATTCTCCTTTGGTAAAAAATTTTATATAATATTTTTTTGAGCGGTCAGGTTTGTATGTGAATTTAAAACTATTCGGGTCAAATTCACGAGTGTAATTATATGTATAAGGACGTGAAAGTTTGCCCTTTTCATTTATTGTATAAATTGTTGATGGCGGCGAATACGCAGACTGTCTGTCTGAAAAATCTTTTGTATATGGCGCTAAAATATCAGCAAAAAGCACGCAAGAATAAAGCACCAACAAAATAATCAAACCAACACGGGCAAATTTATCCTTTACCAACTCAGAAAACAAATGAGGATTTGCATAATTTAGGTTATCAGCTGTTTTTGCCATTGCTTAAACCCTCACTCTCGGGTCAACTACTTTGAGTAAAATATCAGCCAACAAATTGCCAACAATAAGCATAATCGCACCCATCATTAATGACGCCATTACAAGGTTAATGTCCGATTTCATAACCGCTTCTAAAATCAAACGCCCAAGCCCCGGATACTGAAAAACAAACTCGGTAAGCGCCGCACCACTCAATAATGCAGCAAACTCAAACCCCAAAAGCGTTATCATCGGGTTGATTGCATTTCTCAAAGCGTGTTTATAAATGACTTTTGTCTCATCAAGCCCTTTGGCACGCGCAAATTTTACATAATCACTTTCAAGCACATCCAAGAGGTTTCCTCTCATTTGACGCTGCAAGCCTGACAATGACAATGTGAATAAAACGATTGTCGGCAACACCAAATGGTGCGCTATATCAAATATTTTTTGAAATATATTCATTGATGAAAAATTCGATGATGTTAAACCGCCGGTTGGAAACCAACCTGTTTTTACGGCAAACATCAGCAATAACAGTGCAAAGAAGAATGACGGAATTGCCATACCGATACTGCTGAAAATAGTCAAAAGCCTATCTATTGGCTTTCGCCAGTTTAGCGCTGCCAAAACTCCAAGCGGCAGACCAACCAGCCACGTGAACGCAATTACCACAACCGTCAAAAGCAAAGTATTAGGAATCCGTTCTTTCAGTCGGTCGCTTACTTTTTCACCCGTCACAGAGACACCTAAATTACCTTTAACAAAATTCTTTGCCCAAAGCAAATACTGTACTGCAATAGGTTTATCCAACCCGAGTCTTTTTTCTTCGCTTTTTAGCGTTTCCGCTGAAATCGAAGGATTAAGTTTCAATTCACCAAGAGGATCTACAGGCGAAAGACGTATTATAAAAAAGCTCACCAAAGACACTATTATCAATAGCGGGATGGTCTGCAACAGCCTCTTTAAAATGTATACTAAAATTGCCATAGGATTATTTTATAATGAACCGTTCATTTTTGCCAATTAATCACTAGCTTATAATTCTTTAGGCTGAAAAATATTTTGTAAATCTTGTTCGCTTGTTTAAAATTTGATAGAATAACTTTGAAGTACGAGGAATAAAATTGGTTAATACAGGTGTTTTTTATTTAATAATGTTTCTATATGCGGCAATGATACTGAGTGCATATGGATTGTACTCACAGCTTAAATCATTCAAGCGAGAACAAAAAAGTATGCTTTTTATTGCCATCAACCTATTGATAATGATTATAGCAGCGCTTTCTTTAGTGAAGTGTTATTCAAATCTAGTCTAATTCTATTATTGTATAAGATTTGAAAATTTGTTAAAATATTCTCAGAAAAAGAGGAACTTATTATGTCACAGGAAATAATTTACGGAATTGTTGTTTTTATTTATTATTTGTTCATGTTTTACGTGCTATACGTCCAAATTACGCAGTTCAGATGGTCAATTGAGAATGTGTGTCTTATCATTCTTAACGGCGTTTTCCTCTATATAATGACAAAGCAATACTACGTGATTATTATGGATTTTCTGCAACACCTGAGTCGCGCAAAAGTATTATAATTTCTTAACATTTCTTGCTTTAATGTCAATTTCCCAACTCAAGATGTTTTTATATACATAAGAGAGTATACCTTTGAGTTGAGAAAATATGTCCGTAAATAATGTACCAAAGCCTTGCGCTAAGGTGAATACGACAGAAAAAGACAAAGAGAAACAGAAGCCAAAAACCCAGCCACAAGCTTCTGACCCGATTGGTGCATCAAATAAAAAAGATGACACCGGCTTATCTGTGGAAAAACGTGAGCAGGAAACCCCCAAAACACAAGAACAGCCAAAGCCGGCTCAGGACAAAACCAGCGCGGCAACAAACCCGATAAAAATTGACGATAAACTGAGCAAAAATGCGGCTGAAAAGTTAGGAATCGAAGCTGACCCACTCAATTTGCCTGATGAAAAACGCAAGCAAATGTTCAACAATTATCAGAAGGGTCAAACAGCAGCTTTGCAGCAAAGTATTCAAAAACATCCACGAATGAAAGAAATGCTGACAAAAGACCACGAGCGCCGGCTTCAAGGCGCGTATTTATATTATATGCCGATGGACAGTAAAGAATTTAATGCAAAATCAATTCAAAAAAATGCCGCCACTGTGAAAAAAGCACGTGAGGATTTTTTGCAACAAGAAGTTATTGGTGCCCGTGCTCAAAAAACACTGGATGAAAAATTTGATACGCCGAATCAGGCTCAGGCGAACGTAATGGCAGGTGAATCCAAGATATTGCGTGACCACGTTTTGAAACTTCAAGAGACGTCTGACGCACAAAAACAAAGCAAAAGAGTTTTGAGCAGCGAAGACGCCGTAAAATATGAAAAAATGCGCGATGTTTTAACCGACGTGGCCAAGAACCCGCAAAATTACGGCAGCGACAAGTATAATGAAATTAAGAAAACCATTTTAGGCGAAAACAACGCGGGTTATGAGAACCAGATTCGCAGAAGCGTGCTGCAGGGTAAAGAAGCTGACTATCAAACGAATTTTGCTGAAATCAGAGCTGCCGGCACACGCACAACTGATTTTACAAAATTATTACCTGAATCGGTGAGAAATCACAAGCCCGATGAAAAAACGGCCAAAAAGCTTGAGGCAGAAGTAACAGGCGCGCAGCAGGCTGAAAAACTCAAAAACCATTCACCTGAAACCCGACAAAATTACGCTCATTTCGCGCTCAATGAATTAAAACAAAACGACACGGCTGCGTATAATCAGCTAACGCAGTGGATAGAGGATCGCGGTATGATGTCGTACTTGCTGTCCAGCTCTAAAACTGAAAATAAAATAAAAACTGAGCTGCAAGACAGAAAAGAAATTGCCGACAGCACAAAAGTTGACGCCGCAGAGTTCAACGAATTTTGCGCCAAATACAAAGAAATAACGAACAAAGATTTTGATATACCAAAAATTGAAACATTTAGACAAACCCAAAATGAATATTTTCAGGCGGCTAATTTGCAGTCAAAAGTTAAACTATTGCAGGATTCAGGCAGCAAGATGAAAAAATTCGAGGACAACAAAAACCTTTATGCAAAACAAACACAAGAATTTGAGGATAAACTCGGCGAGACTTTGACCAAATATTTTGGCGACTCCGTAATGGCAAAAGCATATACTGATATGCATAAATCAGGCGCGGCTGATTTGGTAAGCCAAATTAAATTGCCACAGGGTAAGAAATTTGAGGATTTGTCATCACAAGAGCAGAGCGCATTCAAAGATAAGATGAACACTGCCATGAAAAAGCTTGGTATAAATGGTGATTTTGAGACATATAATAAATTACCTCAGGAGCAAAAAGAAAAATGGCTGAGTGAAAAAATTGGTGAATTACCTGAGCCCACGCCCACAGGGCGAATCGAAAACCTGAAGAAATTATCAGCCCATATGCGCGGTAGTTTGCTGGACGATACTATCACCGCTCGAAATGCTTCACTCAAATTAAATGAAACCAATGCCAAAACAGCCGATAAAAAACCTTATCTTGGCTTTGGCAGCTCAACCGCTGATAAAAAATTAAATAAATTACAGGAAAAGTCGTCAACAGCGTACAAAGATGCTTTTGGAAAAGATTATAACGACGATGTAAACGACTATATATCAGGTGTAAAAACCAACGTTGCCTGGGCGCAAACAGGTATAATCCTAGGCACAACAATTGCCACGGGCGGTATTGCAGGAGCCGCTGTCTGCGCTACCGCAGCCACAACAGCTACAGCCTCGGCGTTAGCTGCATCAAATGCAACAATGTTGACTCAAATGGCCGAAAAATATACGGACAAAGATGGTGCAACATGGGGTGATGCCGGCAATGTGCTCACTGACTCGGCTAAAGCTGCACTATATACTTATGTCGGAATGAGATACACGGGCGCAGGTGCTAATTATTTGGCGACAGAGAAATTTGGCGGTGCGGCCGGCGGCATACGCGAAGCGGCGTTAGGCAGTTTGCTTGATATGCCTGTAGTTGGTGCGACAGAGGCGGTTGACGGAATGGTTCGTGGCAACCCATATTCTGTTGGCGATTTAATGAGTTCTCAAAAAGACCAGTTTTTATTCGGCATGGCGTTGATGGCGCTGACTAGGTGCAACGCCAGTAATCTGCACTCAACACAAAATCAGCATCAGCCAAAACAGCAGACTGAATTAAAAACAACGCAAGAATTTGCAGCCGGTACAAATACGCCAAATCATACGGCTGTCGCTGCAATGGGTGACGCCACTCTACCACATAGTCAGGAACTGGCAATTTCAGGAAATAATCCTGATTCATTCGGCTCGCTCACCTCAAAAACCGAACATTCAAATAATATTGAAGCAGCAAAAGCTGACGATGCCAAGCCAAAACCGCATCTTGAAGAGCCTATTACAAACTCGCCAAAACAACATACAAACTCTGATGGTGAGCTGGATATCGTTGCAACACACGGAGATCAGAAAATCGCTAAGCTTGGCGATGAGTATTACATTCTCGATGATGCGGCCATGGCAAAAGCTCAAACTGGCGATCCTGATTTTCAGATGAAATGCCGCAGAATGACGCCTGAAGCGTATAATTTATACACAAACATACAAAAACAACTGGACATCAAATCTCCTGAAGATGTTCAAAAAATGATTTCCAATGTACAAAAAGCGACCGGAGCGACCGAGGAGGAAGCTGTACACGCGATAACAAAAATGACCCAGTTTGCGAGTTATGGCTCATTTGGCGAAATATCAAAGCAGATGCAGGACTTAGGCATATCTAAAATATACAAATCTTTTGATGAAACGGCACCCGTTTCACTGAATACAGCATTCGAATATTTTAACAAGAAAAAGAATATACAACTCAATCCTGATGGCGACAAAACAGCATTCCTTCTGGATGAGAGCGGGATTAAAGAACTCGAGACACTGAAACAACAAGGAAAGCTGGATGAATGGCTTGAAATGAATCCTGAAGTGTCGTTTGTAAATCTCGACGGCTGGAACACAGGTACTCACATACTCAATAACAGTGGCAATATCGCAGAAACCGCAATTAAAAATATTAATGAAGCGAAGAAACTGCAGCAACAAACGCCCGGCATGACATTTGAAACAGCGCTAAACACACTTAACGACAAAGGCATGAGTGCCTTGGGTGTGCCTATACACACGATACAAACAGCTGCAAAACAAGCTGGCACACATTCAGCGGCGCAGCAAATTGCTAACCAAATTAATCCGTTAAATGTATCACCACTGGAAATGAATACAATGCTAAAAGCAATGGCTGAAACACTCACGGAGCAAAGTAATTTTGCGCCGCGGCCGCCAAAAACGCCTAATGCTGACATAGCGGCCAAACTCACAGATGCAGAAAAAGTACTTACCAGCTATTTCAACAGCCAACTTGAAATAGGCACGCCTGAAAATATGAGCGCAGCACTAAAAGACACGCATGCCAAACTCCAAGCCGAAGCCGCAAATCCTGATAACATGTACTACTTGATTCCTGAAAGAGCAAAAAGCTATGAATGGGTTGCATACCAATATGCAGAGGTTAACGGCATCAATAAAGACAGATTTATTCGCAACAATGGCAGCGATTTGGGTGATAAAATTCCTAAAGACGCAACAGTAGTGGTTTTAGATGATATTTCAGGCTCAGGTGGCTCTATGCTTTATGAGGGATTTGAGTACGCTAATTTCAGAAAAGATGCAGCTAACGCTGAGCGACAAGTGCTATTCGCACCAATAAAAGCTACAGAGGACGCAAAATATGCCTTTATCGATGAAATGGAACGACAGGCAAAAAATGGCGGCACTCAAGATAAACTCGTCTTAGGCGACAACGGAACCATTAAACCGTATAAATGTGATGACCCGATTTTGTTGAACAAACTTATTGGCGATAACTCATATGGCAGCGTAAATGCTGCAATGATATTTCCGACTATGGGTCCTGACAACAACTCTATCGGCAGCTCCTTTTTGGCCCAATTCTTTGTACCAAACCCTACATGCCTGAAAGCGACGGAAAAATTCAATAAAACGTCTATTCTCGGCTTGTTGACAGATAAGATGAAAGCAAAAATCGGGAATTCTGTGAAATTCCCACTGCACGCAACGATACACAAAGATAGTGTGCTATAATAGCAAAGAAAGGACTCCTTGTGGAAATAAAAAACGATATTAATTCCTATATGATAAACCAAAAAAGTCTGCTAAATTTTAGGGGTCTTTCAAATAACAGCGACTTGCCTGAGGTTTTGGTCAAGCTAAAAAACGACATTGAACAAAGTGCCGATAGCTACACTGCCGATGCATTGTTTCATGACCATCCTCAGCTTGAAAAAATCAATGACACACTCTACAAATACGGTGAATATAGAGTCCAACTCGGGTTTGAAGGCTATTATCACCAATATCCTGATAAAATGAAAAAGCTGGAAGAAAACAATATTTCGATTGCGCCAAAACTAGCTGACGTTGCGAGAAACGGTACCTCAATGTATATGTTTTTTAAATTACCCGGAACATCTTCAGGCGAGTTGATTCCTTATCACCGCGGCAAACATTTGTTATCTGATGAAGCGAAGCAAGAGGCGTTTAACGACCTCAAAAAGCTAACGAAACTCGGATACGTAAACCAAAAAATGCTGCGAAACGCCCAATTATGGACCATAACACCAGAGGCTCCTCACAAAATTCTGGTTCCTGAGTGGAATTCTCTGCGTGACATCGAAAACGAAGAGCGCGAAGAAGTTTTATCCCATTATCAAAAACTTCTTTTTGGCCGCTGACGGATATTTTTTCTCGACTTTTATAATCTCTTGAGGATTTTTCACCAAATCTTTAGATAGCTGGTTTAATACAGGATAAAGTTCTAAATTCTTTGTCCAGCGTTTTGGTATGGCTTTTTCACCTAAATATGCCCCGAGGATGTTGCCTGTAATTGCGCCTGTACTGTCGCTGTCGCCACTGTGGTTTACTGCTGCTATAATTGCTTTTTCGAAATTATCCTGATACTTTAGCGCGCAATATACTGAAATCGCGATAGCTTCGTCACCATGCCAGCCCCCACCTAGTATAGGTATTATTTCTTCGGGTGACACATCAGATTTAGCTGAAATTTTCGCAAAACTCAGTCCTGCAAATAATTTCTCAGAATTTTCATAGGTTTTTAAAATTTCCATTGCACTATCAACTGCATCCTCAAGCTTTTCACCTTTTACAATATTAGCAATAATCGTACTATGCACGCCTGCCGAGAGGTATGCAGCAGGGCTGCCGTGGGTTAGCGCTGCACAGCTGGCACCGACTTCAAAAGCAGTTTTTGGATTTTTATAATATATCAACCCTGCCGGTGCGACTCTCATAACACCACCACAACCTTTACTGTCATTTCGTGGGCGCTCAATACTTCCCGGCCGACCTTCCTCAATAGAGCCTGTGCAGGTATTTCCCGGAGCACGTCGATTGTATAATTCTTTGACTGTACTCAACCAGCCTTCATTTTTTACTATTTTCGGAACACCATAATCTTGAGTTTGCAGCCAGTTTTGATATGAGTGAAAAACTTCGGACATATCCGGCAACTCATTTTCACCCAAAGCGTTCACTGCAGATTTTAAAAGCCCGTCAGCCGTAAAAATTGTCATTTGTGTATCATCAGTTATTTGAGCTTTGTTGCGTTTGTCTAATTTCATCTCAGTAATACCGTTTTTCCCAAAACGTGCCTTTATGGTATCCAGCTCCGAAAACTCGACAGGCCAGCCAAGCGCATCACCAACAGCACCACCAACCAAACACCCGCGATAATGACTCAGGTCGTGTTTTTCTTGGTTTGATTTAAAAGAAACAAATTTGTCGCACGCTAAACCCTGAGCTGGCACGAAGCTGGTATTATAGCTGCCGATTTTAGTAGTATCAATATTTTGATTTAAGTTTAATGAAATTTTTAACATCTTATTTGTTATAAGTTGCTAAATAATATAAATTGCCCTTTATAATGAAATGTTTCATAAAACTTAACGAAATTATCTCACACTGGTAAAAGCTCCTTCTCAGATGTGCATTATTGTTCCGAATCATTTTGGATTCAATAATCCGGTTTCTGTCATACCGGAACATAGAGTGCTGAAGAATAATACTGACGTGAATATCCGGTATCCTTCCATCTATCAAGTACGTCTTTCAATAATGATTTTGTTTGTTAACTGGTAAGATGCCGGATATTTGCGTCTTTATTAACTCACATCGATTTACGTTCCGGCATGACAAAAAGAAAAATGTGTACACAAGCTTAACTGCAGATTGATTGTTTCAATAACTATTTGTGGAAAAGCGCATCAATAAAAATTTGGGCGTCAAAATCTTTCAGGTCAGTGATTTTTTCGCCAACTCCAATCATTTTTATCGGCAATTTTAAATCTTTTGCGATGGCAATAATTATTCCACCCTTTGCCGAGCCATCGAGTTTAGTCAGCGCAACAGAGGTCAAATCAACAGTCTCAAAAAACACTCTTGCCTGCTGTAAACCATTTTGGCCTGTGTTTGCATCAAGCACAAGTATTGATTCCCGTAAATTTTCAGCACCGAATTTTTCGATTACAGATTTAATTTTTTTCAGCTCTTCCATCAGGTTAAATTTATTCTGTAATCTGCCGGCAGTGTCTATTATGAGCACATCATAATTTTCATCCTGCGCTTTTTTTATTGCATCAAAAACAACCGACGCCGCATCAGCGCCGTCTCTGCGCACAATATCAACCTGCGCTCTTTGCGCCCAAATGTCCAGTTGCTCCTCGGCTGCAGCTCTGAACGTATCAGCTGCCGCAATTACCACTTTTTTACCTTCAAGCCTGAAACGATTTGCTAACTTCCCGATGAAAGTCGTTTTACCCGCGCCGTTCACGCCCGTCACAAAATATATATTTAACTCATTTTCTTTAAAATTGAGTTTTGAAGTCCCTGTCTCGTCTATGATTTTCTTGAACTCGGATTTCAAATACGCTCTGACCTCAGAAGGCTTCATATCTTTTTTGTTGCGAATTTTGTCAACTATACCGGCAGCAGTATAAACGCCAATATCAGCCTTAATCAACATATCTTCCATATCTTCGAGGATAAATTCGTTGAATTCCTCCTCATGTTCAATAGCATGAACAACATTATCGACAAGCGTTTCCGTAGTTTTTGAAATTGTTTTTCTAAAATTATCAAACGCCATTCCCCAAAACCCTTTTTCGATTTTTTCTTCGGTTTTTGGTTGTTCAACTACTGCAGGCTGAGTTTCTTGAGGTGTTTCTACCGGCTCCGGCTTATCGAGCTCGGCCTCAACGGCTGACTGCACCTGATTGACAAATTCGTCATCCTTAAAATACTCTTTTCCGGGTTTGTACTCGGATTCCTTTTGTATTTTTTCTTCAATTTCAATCTGTTTATCAATTTCTTTTTCTATTTCGTATTGAGACGCTTCTCTATACGGCACTTGTGGCTCCGGCTCAAGATTTTTCTCTTCAATTTCAATTTGACGGTCAATTTCTTCCATAATATCTTGCGTCAATTCATCAGCAGGTTCGGATGTCGACTCTACAGGTTCGACTTCCACTGCATCACACATTTCATTAGTCTGGTCTAGAACATCATTACAATAAATCTGCTCAAGATCACCTTCAACAGCCTTAATATCGGCTGACTTATCTTTTTTTTCAGTGAGTTTTTTGAAAAAATTAAACATTGGCTAACCCCCCTTATTTCTTTATGGCATTAGCTTCAACAACTTTTCCTAAAATTCCGTTAATAAATGAAGAGCTGTCCTCTGTCGAATATTTTTTTGCCAGCTCAATCGCTTCGTCTATGACAACTTTCAACGGTGCGTCTTTTACGTATAACAGCTCCGCAATCGCAATTCGCATGATATCTTTGTCAATTCGCACGAGTCTGTCTATGTTCCAGCCCACAGCAAATTTTTTGATTTCATTATCAATATCTTCACTATGCTGCTGGTATTCTTTTGCAATTTTGAGAACGAAGTTTTTGACATCACTTTTTTCTTCAAGCGTTGTCATTTCAGCTATTTCAATTGCAACCAAAGCTTTTTCGGCGACATTTGTCATTTTATCAATTTTTTCGATGAAGTCATTCGTCATTATCATCGGCACAGGTTTATTAGCCGTTCCGATAGGAAGTTTGAGGTTTTCTTCATCAACAGTTTCATAGTCAAGAATCTGTTCGCGTAAATCAATCAACGATGAAACTGACAATTTCAACTCATCATTCGCATTGTTAGTCAATGTTCTGACTGATTTGAGTATAATATCCTCAAAGTCGCTTTCAGTGTAATTAGCGACGTTTTTATCCAGTTGTGAAAATAGTATGAGTGTTAATTCTCTTGCTGCGCTTCTAGCTTGCATAAATTTTCCTTTTAATTTTACTACGTATATTATAGACACAAAAAAACACGCCGCACAAGCTAAACTATATGATAATCTTGTCTTAAAATTGCAATTTTTATATTGCCCCTCTCCCCAATGCGGGAACCGCGTCAACCGGGTTGGAGGGGTTGGGGTGAGGGGTACGAAAATACAAAAACTCAAGATTATTTGCATTACTCATGACATCGCTTATAATAGAAAAATGAACAATTACTATAAAAACTACGTGCCATACCTTTTCCTGCTTCCTGCGGGAATTATACTGATTGTTTTTTTCTTCATCCCGTTTTTTGATACTTTTATTCTGAGCTTCAAGGACTATTCAACAAACATCTATAACCCTACGTTCGTAGGGCTACAAAACTATATCAATCTGTTGAAATCGGCAGAATTTTATAAGGTCGTGCTCAACACTTTTATCTACCTATTGGTTGCAGTACCGTTTTTGGCGACAATACCACTACTTTTGGCAATTTTTATCAACCAAAAAATCAGAGGGGTAACTTTATATAAAATTTTGATTTATTTACCGGTAATCGTCTCAATCGTTGTCGCAGCAATAGCTTTCAAGTGGTTATACGCGCAAGATGGAATTTTAAACTATATTTTGCAGGTTTTTCATCTACCAAAAATCGGTTGGCTGACCGACCCTAATTTTGCAATCTATTCGGTAATTTTAGTTACTATTTGGAAGGGCATCGGCTATTATATGATGATTTATCTTTCATCGTTGATGAGTGCGCCGAACGAGTTGTATGAAGCGTCTGAGGTTGACGGCGCTAACTTTTGGCAAAAACATTTGACCGTAAGTATCCCTCATCTGATGCCGACAATCGCACTTGTGACAACAATTTCGTCAATCTCGGCGTTGAAAGTTTTCGTCGAAATTTACGTAATGACAAAAGGCGGCCCGCTCAATTCAACCAAAACAATCGTGTATTATATTTATGAGCGCGCGTTTGAAAGCCTTGATTTAGGCGTCGCTTCGGCAGCGGCTGTCATACTTTTATTGATTGTTTTGGTTTTTTCAATCTGCAACATTTTATTCTTTGAAGGGAAAAGGTACCAGATGTGATGAAGCGAATTTTCAAAAATATACCTATACATTTGGTGCTGATTTTGACGGTTCTTGTGTCTATATTCCCATTTTTGTGGCTAATTTCAACGGCAATGAAGGGGGCGCAGGAAGATATTTTTGCTTATCCGCCCGTTTTGATACCCCAGTTCCCAACTTGGGACAATTTTGTTGGTGTGTGGAAGCAGATTCCGTTTATGCTCTATTTTTGGAACAGTTTAATCGTCGCGGGTTTCACTGTTTTGTTTAATTTAATTTTATCGTCACTAGCCGCGTATCCTCTTGCAAGAATGGAGTTTAAGGGTAAAAAGGTGATATTCTTCGCGACCCTCGCAACAATCATGATTCCGTTTCAGGCAATTATGCTGCCCGTTTATTTGATAACGTTGAAACTCAATCTCGTTGACTCGGTAAACAACACCATGGGCTATCTCGGGCTTATTTTGCCTTTTGCAGTTAGCGCGTTCGGGATTTTTCTTATGCGTCAGGCATTTATGCAAATCCCAAAAGAGCTCGAGGAAGCAGCAATTATTGACGGATGTAATGTTTTTCAAATTTGGTGGAAAATAATTCTGCCACTCGTGAAGCCAACTCTTGCGGTACTGGCTATTTTTGTGTTCATCGGTGCGTGGGGTGAGTTTTTATGGCCAAGTATCGTGCTGACTAAAAAAACCTTGTACACTCTGCCTGTTGGCGTTAACGATTTGCAAGGGATGTTCAGCGCGAATTGGCGCTTTATCGCGGCTGGCTCAATTATTTCAACCGTGCCGATTGTAATCTTTTTTCTTGCGATGCAAAAATACTTTATCTCAGGCGCCAGCGACGGTGCAATAAAAGGCTAAACAACTCATTTCGTTTTCGTTTATAATCACCTCAATATGAAAAAATGTTACATAAATTCACATGTGTACAAAAGCATGCTAATATTTTATTGAGGAGTTATAGATGCCACCCAAAAAAAATATAGAAATTGTCCTCGATGTTGAAACAACAGGTCTGGACTACACAAAAGAAAAAATTATTGAATTTGCAGCCGTCAAAATGGTTAACGACGAAATCGATGACGTTTTTGAAACTTTAATCAATCCCGAACAACATATTCGTAAATCCAGTATCGCTATACACGGCATAACAGAGGATATGGTTGCAGACGCGCCGACTGAAGCAAAAATAATGCCGAAAATATTGAAATTCGTCGGCAATCACCCAATTGTTGCGCATAACGCGATTTTCGACTTCAATTTTCTAAATGCAGCGAGTTTGCGCATTAAGAAAAAAGAAATTATTAACCCCAGAATCGATACACAGTTTATGTTCAAAGAAGTTTACCCCGACCTTGATTCTCACGGACTTGAGGCTCTGTTAAACAAGCTGAGTATTGAATATGGCGAACAGCATCGCGCGATGGCTGATGCGATGAATCTGGCAAAAGCCTATCCAACCCTGAAAAATTTGTACGAGAAAAAATACGCCTGGCAGCTCAAACAAGTTGATAACATTGAATACTTATTTGAACGCTATATTCGTGTTCAGCAGGCGATTCAGACAATGCAGTCAGAGTTGCAGGATTTGAAATCTATTTTTAGACTTTATTTTGAAAAAGGCGGAATTCCGATTAAAGCGGCAACCGGCGAAATGCTTATTTATCAATCAAAACAAGGTTTCGAGTACGACTTTATGCAAATCAAAGACCTGCTCAACGACATTGGCGCTTTAGGCAAAGCTGTAAAACTCAATAACGGCTTCATCGACCGTTTGGTATCAGGTTACGCTGTTGAAGAAACAATTAGAGAGCAAATTAAACAGGCACGTCAGGAGTTTTCGGAAACACGACACGTAAACATTGTAAAACCTGACAAAAAACAGCAAGTCGCTAATTGATTTTTATTAACATAGGAAATTTGCCTTGGATAACCATATTTTAGAAAATAATTTGAAAACACTTTCAGTTAAAAATCCTGTGTTGGCTCAAAAAATAGCTGAAATTAGCGAATTAAAAAATGAAATTTTTCTCGAGCAAAACGAAAATGGCCAGTTTAATATGGTTTTTAACCAAATTCTTGTTCACGAGAATACGAACCCTGAAACAGAAGCAAAAAACATCCTGCAATCTGTTGCCAGTAATGATTTAAACTCAACACATGTAATGCTTGGTATGGGATTGGGATATTTGTTCAGCGAGTTTTGTGATAACGCTAAAGGCAAAATCATTGTATTTGAGCCTGAGTTGGAGATTTTGCGCTCCACGCTTGAAGTGGTTGATTTTACAAAAGAACTCGCGCGTTCAGATGTCTATATCGTAGACAATATTGAGGATTTCAAAGCTGCTTATACGTTTAATTATTCAATCGGTATAAAAACAAATTTTGTATTCTTAAATTTTTACAAATTCACGTTTAAAGACGCGTTTGAGTACTTGTTGAATGAAACTCAAGTAATCCAGACTCTTTGCCATGCGCACGTATCACTCCAACGCGCACGGGGAGTACGATTTTTCGTTGAAACTTTCGCCAAACTGAGCACAAAAATATCTATGCCGCCTCTAACAACACTGCAGGATAGCTTTAACGGCAAGCCCGCATTGATTGTTTCGGCTGGGCCGTCGTTGAGCAAAAATATCGAAATTATCAAAAAATACCGTGACAAAGTTGTGGTTTTTTGTGTTGGTTCTGCGTATAAAGTGCTTGAGCAGCACGGAATCAGGCCTGACTTTTTAAATATAATTGAAATGAAAAATTCTTCCTCTCAAGTCTCAGGCAGCGATGTTTCGGATATCAATTTCATTTGTGAGGCATATACGAATCGGAATTTTCACAACTTTGAGTTCAAACGCAAGTTCATGACATACTCAAAAGAAAACCCCGCCAATATTTGGTTTTCTGACCTGATTGGCCTTGATTGCAGCGAGTGTGAAACAAAGGGAACTGTTTCGTACAACGCGCTTTATAGTGCGAAATTACTTGGCTGCAACCCGATTATATTAATCGGTCAAGATTTAGCGTATTCAAGCGGCAATTGCTACTCAAAAGACAGTATTTACAGTGATTTTAAATATGTAAAAGACGAGACTGACGGCAATTACAAGTTTAGTGTAGGTGATTTTGAGAGTTTTGCGAAAAAATATTTTGCTGCAAGTGTTGATTTTGAGGGCAAAAAAGAGCAACTGTTCGATATAATACAGCAAAAACTTGACAGGATGAACAAAGAAGTTGTTATGGTGCCAGGGCTGAGCGGCGAACAAATACCGACTTCAATGGAATATGCTTTATTCATACAGTATTTCAGAGATTTCGCGCTAAGAAACAATGACTCAAGACGTTTAGTCAACTCGTCCGAAGGTGGTGCGCTGATTGAAGGCTTTGAGTTTGTGAAATTAGAGGAGATTTTGTCGACATTTAATGAGAGTCTTAATGTAGAAGAAATTTTAGCCCAACGCGACGATACGTATAAGCCGAATTTGACCGAAATTATTGCGAAACTGTCTGCTGAAATTAATGTTTTGAAGAATGCAATTCCGATTTTCGAACGTGAACAAAAAAACGTCATGAATTTTCAGCGCGAGCTAAAACGTTACCGCCAGCTAACACCCGAAGTTCATAAGTACCTGAAAAAGTGTATGGATGCGTTTATTGACTTGTTGAATAATTATCAGACGAAAAGTAAAGTTTTCGAAATGGCAACATATGTTGAAAAATCTGATTTAGGTTTTATTTTGAAAGCAAAAGACCAGCAGTATGACTACGAAACACAAAACGAAATCGGCGAAGCGTTGCATAAATATTTTTACGATGCTCATGCAAAGGTCGTCAAAATTGTTTCACTGCTTGATAATAGACTGAAGGAGATTAAAGATTTAAATGAAAGCGCTGATTCAGAGAGTGAAAACAGCCTCTGTAACTGTTGAGAATAAACTTCATTCTGAAATTGGAAAAGGAATACTGGTACTTCTCGGTGTAGAAAAAGACGACATGGAAGCCGACGCGGCATGGTTGGCGGATAAAATTATTGCGTTGCGCATGTTCGAGGACGAAAATGACAAAATGAATCACTCTATCACCGATATTGGCGGTGAAATCCTTGTAGTATCACAGTTTACGCTTCTTGGTGATTGCAAAAAAGGCACTCGTCCAAGTTTTGACAAAGCTGCACCTCCTGAGACAGCAGAAGACCTATATGAGAAATTTATTAAAATTTTAATAAATAAAAACATGTCTGTTAAGTCCGGTGTATTTCGCGCCATGATGGATGTATCCCTTGTCAATTGGGGGCCTATGACATTTATGCTTGAACATAAATCTCATTAAATCGTATGAAAAAAATAAAAAAGCTTGTCTTATCTGAAAATTAAGTATAAAATATATATGTGAATATTCTCAATTAAAATTAAGTTATTTTTCGAGGCAAGTGAGGAGAGAATAAAACCTTGCTAAATAAAAGGGACAAATAAGAAATGTATGTAAATAAGTGCACTAAGTGTGGAGCAGAGTTTGAAACAAAAAACCCCAAACGCGTAATATGTCCGAATTGTCTGTATCCTGATAAAAAAATGGGTGATGAAGATGGAACATCGACCCCTGAAGCGCCGCAATACCCGCGCTCATATTCTGCCGGAAATGCGGATGAACAAAGACGTCCTCCTCAACAAGGCTACAATCGCCCACAAGGCGGCGGTGGCTACAATAGACCACAAGGTGGCGGCGGATACGATCGTCAAGGCGGCGGTGGTGGATATAATCGCCCACAAGGTGGTGGCTACAATAGACCACAAGGTGGCGGCGGATACGATCGTCAAGGCGGCGGTGGTGGATATAATCGCCCACAAGGCGGTGGTGGTTACAACAGACCGCAAGGCGGCGGCGGATATAATCGCCCACAAGGCGGTGGCGGCTACAACAGGCCTCAAGGTGGCGGTGGATTTAACAGGCCTCAACAAGGTGGTTACAATCGTCAAGGCGGTGGTGGGTTCAACCGCGGCGGCGGTGGGTTTAACAGAGGTCCCGGCGGCCCGAGAAGACCCATGGAGCCTAGACAGCTATTAGTTTCTAAAGAACAACTTTTAGAAATAGAAAATCTGTATAAAAAGATGTTGCCTCTTCCTAATCCTGATGCGCATGAAGTTATTGGCGAAGCAATCGGATTAGAGCCAAGAAAAGTATTTTTCGGTATAAATTTGATAAGACAAAAACTATTTTTACCGAAGCTTCCTTTCCCTAAACGTAAATTAGCAGTTTCTCAAGAACAGTTAATGGCGATTAAGAGCTTGTATGAGCCGTTATTGCCATTGCCTCCTATCGGCTGTCATAAAATTATTGCTATTCAACTCAAAATGGATGAATGGCGTGTACACGTCGGTATTGGTATCGTGAGAAAACAAATGGGACTTGACCGTTGGAATGAAGGTCGTCCTGATGCTCCTCAATCTGCTGCAGCTGAAGTAAAAGAAGAAAAAGAAAAGCCTGCAAAAAAATCAACTGCAAAAGCGAAAAAAGAAGAAGCTGAAACCGAAGAAAAGCCTAAAAAAACTTCTAAAAAAGCCAAGGCTGACGATACGGAAGAGGCAGAAGAAAAACCTAAAAAAACTACCAAAAAAGCTAAAGCTGATGATGAAGCAGAAGAAAAGCCAAAAAAAGCCGGCAGAAAAAAGAAGTCTGAAGAATAATTACTTCGAAGAAAAGCTTTGCATGTAGACTTTCCCCCATTTATCATCGTCGTAGAGCGTTTGGGTATAATGACTTTTTGTATATTTATTTATAATTTTTAGCCAGAATGTATTTGCGTCGACTGCGTTATAAAGTTGTTTCACTGTCCAGCGTCCGGGGTGTAAATCAAAAATTTTGAATGCCAATTCTTGTCCTAGTTTTTGACGTCTGTACTTTTTCAAAATAAAAAACTCACAAACGTCAAAAGGCTCTTTTTCGGTATTAATAACAATAAAACCTACGGCTTTGTTGTCATGATATAGCAAATAACCGGCATGCGTTTTGTTGATTGGCGTAGAAAGTGGATAAAGCCCGTTATTGTCCTTTTTGGCGCCTGTCAATGGAGCAAATTCTGCTTCATATATTTGGGAGAGCGTAGTAAACTTGTCTAAATTTTCATTTGAAATTGGTTCTATCATTTTTTCAATTTACCATAAAAATACTGATGAAAAATTTGGTGGAAAGAACAAGAATAATCTTTTTATTATAAAATATTCATATGAACAAAGATGATTTAATATCTGTAGCAAAAATATTAGGGTTCCATGGCATCAATGGAGAAATTCGTGCCGGCTATACAAGCGGGCAGGAAAATCGTCTTAAAGCTTTGAAAGCCATGACACTTGATACCGGAAAAGAGCTTATACCTCTTAGTATTCAGTCGATTAGATTTCACAAAAAAAATGCTTTGATTAAGTTCAAAGAAATCAACTCGATTAACGAAGTTGAAAAGTACAAAAATTTTTTACTGTACATTCCTAAAAATATTGTTGTGGAGCAGCTCGAGGAAGATGAGTTTTTAATCAGCGATTTAATTGGCATGGAAGTTTACGACCAGAATGACGACTTAATCGGCGTTGTAAAAGATGTGTCTGATAATTCTGCGACGAATTTGTTATCAATATTGCCGACGGGTGGTAAAAAAACTTCTTTAGTGCCGTTTGTTAAAGATTTGGTACCGCATGTTGATACGAAAAATCGAAAAATTTTGATAAATAATATTGAGGGGCTGCTTGAATGAGATTTGATGTAGTTACTCTTTTTCCTGAAATGATTAATCAGGCATGCTCGCACAGCATTCTTGCGAGAGCTGTGGAAAACAATGTTATTTCTGTAAATACGACTAATCCTCGTGATTATTCGGAAAACAAACATAAAAAAGTCGATGACACCCCATACGGTGGCGGTGCAGGCATGGTGCTTGCATGTCAGCCGATGTTTGATTGCTATAAAAGTATTCAAAAAATGCCAAGGTCTAAAGCAATTTTGCTTACACCTCAGGGAAAAACTTATAATCATCAATTAGCGCTTGAGTTGAGCGGGAATGAGCAATTAATTTTGATATGCGGGCATTATGAAGGGTTTGATGAACGCATTAGGATAGGATTATGTCCGGATATTGTGGAAATTTCAATAGGTGATTTTATTTTGACCGGCGGGGAGTTAGGTGCGCTTTGTATAATCGACAGCGTGACAAGGCTCGTTGAAGGTGGTCTTGGTCACGCAGAATCAAGCGAATATGACAGCTTTGCTGATGGGTTGCTTGAGTATTCTCAGTATACCAAACCACGAGAATATGAAGGTATGTGCGTGCCCGAAGTTCTTTTAAACGGTAATCATGCAGAAATAAATTACTGGCGTCGTACGCAGCAAATATTGCGCACAAAGCAAAAACGGCCTGATTTGTATGAAGAATTTTTAGGGAAACAATTATCAAAAGAAGATAGGAAAATTCTGGACGAGATTTAATGAAGAAGATTTTGGGGTTATTTTTAGCGATTATATTTGTGCAATTGTGTAGCTTTGGAGGTACTGAAAAAGCGTATGAGATGAGTGCAATGCACGCTTTGATGTCGGGTAATTATGAGCGAGCGCTGGTATATGCGAACAAAGGACTTGCTGAAAACAGCCAAAATTACGTTCTAATGACGTTGAGAGGTACCATCAAGCAAGCGCAAGACGATTTTGCGGGTGCGTTTGAGGATTATGATGAGGCGCTAAAAATTGCTCCTGATTACTATACAGCGATTTATAACAGAGGGTCGTTGAATTTAAATCTTGGTAAACCTAAAGAGGCTATGGTTGATTTAAATCAAGCTATTGAAGTGAATCCTTCCAATGCCGCGTATAACAGTCGGGGGCTTGCGAAAAGCTTGTTAGGCGATTATCAGGGCGCAATAGTTGATTTTAACGAGGCGGTTTTGCTTGACCCTAATGACGAAAATGCTTACTATAACAGGGGTGTTGCGAATATTAATCTCGAAAATTATAAATTGGCTATACCTGATTTAACCAAAGCAATTGAAACTCAATCAACTAATCCTGATGCTTTTTATTACAGAGGCTTAGCAAATGTGGCTCTGGGCAACAAACGCCAAGGTATTAAAGATTTGAAACAAGCCAAATCGCAGTATGAGGATATTGATGATACAAAAAATATCGAAGAAACGGATTCAATTTTACAGGAATTAAAGAAGCGTAAATGACTTTATTACTATAAATATATGATAGGCGAAATTTTTTCGGTATGCTAAAATATAGGTATAAACAGGGGAGATTTGAAGTGAACAAACGTTGGTATGATAAAAACGACAAGAGTGATTATGTCCTTGAATCATTGCGTAGTCTTGATGAACTCAGTCAAAGCAAAGTTGCTGAAAACGTGATTAATATAGCAGGCTCGATTAAGGCAATAAAACGTGAAAAAGACGAATTACCCATATCACTTGGCTGGGAGCGCGTTATGGGTTTGTATCAACAAAACAAAAATCGCCGCTGGTATGATCGAAACAGCGAATTATCCTCTGCTATGCAGACAATTTCTACGTTGTCTGATGATGAATATCTCGGGATTATTGAGGCGCTCAGTACTGCGTTGGAGTAGAATTAAAAAAATTTTATTGATTAGAGAATAGGGGCTTATAATGAGTCCTTTTTTTGCCTTCTTTCTCCGTTGAGTCAAAGACGAAACGTGAGAAATGGCCTCACGGAAATACTGTAATTGAACAAAATCTACTCAATATAGCAGCAGTGAGTTGTCCATTTTTCTACTTTAAGTTTTAGATTTATGTCAGATAATAGAGTTAGAGAAAATTTATGAAGGAGCCGAAAATGTCAAATAGAGTTTTACTATGTATAATGGATGGTTGGGGAGTAGCTGCACCAAGCGATGAAAATGCAACATATCTGGCAAAAACGCCGAATATAGATAGTTTTCAAAATAGTCCTAACACAACATTGCGCGCAGATAGTGAGTTTGTCGGATTACCTAACGGACAAATGGGTAATTCTGAAGTCGGACACTTGAACTTAGGTGCTGGACGAGTAGTTTATCAGGAATTAACCCGTATCAATAAAGCTATCAGCGAAAAAACTTTTTTTGAGAACAAAGTATTTTTAGCGGCTATTGAAAATGTTAAAAAGAACGATTCAGCGTTGCACTTGATGGGGCTTGTGAGTGAAGGCGGAGTTCACAGCAGTATGGATCATTTATGTGCATTGATAAAACTGGCTGCCGATAACGGAGTGCAAAAAGTTTATGTACACGCATTCTTGGATGGTCGTGATACACCGCCTCAAAGTGCAATAACATACTTGGAGCCGATTGAAGCAGAATTGAAAAAATATAATTTACCTCAAATCGCGACCGTAAGTGGCCGCTACTACGCTATGGACAGAGATAATCGCTGGGATAGAGTCTCAAAAGCATACAATGCACTGTTGTTTGGCGAAGGTGAGCATGCAAACTCTGCTGTTGAGGCGGTTAAAAACTCTTATGAAAAAGGCAGCAATGATGAGTTTGTTTTACCGACAATAATGACTGAAAACTCAAGAATAAACGACAATGACTCGGTTATATTCTTTAATTTCAGACCTGACCGTGCACGTGAGTTAACAAAATCAATTATGGCCGCGGATTTTGACGGGTTCGAGCGCAAAGAGGTAAGAAAAAATCTTTATTTTGTGACAATGACTCAATATGATGAGACATTCCCATACCCTATTGCGTTTCCGCCTGAGAAATTGACAAATATTTTAGGCGAAGTGCTTGATAAACATGGGATAAAGCAATTCAGAACGGCTGAGACAGAAAAATATGCGCATATAACATTTTTCTTTAATGGCGGTGAAGAAGTGCCAAATAAACTTGAGACACGTGCTTTGGTTAAATCGCCAAGTGTTGCGACTTATGATTTAAAACCTGAAATGAGTGCGTATGAGGTTTGTAACAATGTTTTAGGAGCGTTGGAAAATCCTGAATACGGATTTATACTTGTGAATTTTGCTAATCCTGATATGGTTGGACATACAGGGGTGTTAGAGGCGGCTATTAAGGCTTGTGAGGCGGTTGACACTTGTGTGGGCAAAATTGCGCAGAAAGCGAAAGAAAACAATGTTGTGATGCTTTTAACTGCCGATCACGGCAACGCTGAGCATATGGTTGATGAGGTGACCCACGTCAAATATACGGCTCATACGGTTAACCCTGTGCCATTGTTCCTGTTAAACTGCGACAATCCAAATGTTGCATTAATGTCGGGTGGGGCGCTTGCTGATGTTGCGCCAACGATACTTGATATTTTGAATATCGAAAAGCCGCAGGAAATGACGGGACACACGTTAATTACCTCAAAGTCATAATTTATGAGACTACTGCACAAGCTACTTTTTCTGCTTTGTACAGGGGGGCTCTTTATGGTATGATATAACCAAAAGGAAATATCGAATAGATGACGATGTATGCAGTACAGCTTTTGAAAAATAAATTTCATCCCGTGAAAATACCTGACGGGATTGAGGTTTGTGATGGTCAATTCGTATTAGTTACTACTGACAAGGGCGAAGAAGCTGCAAAAGTTTCACTTGTGAATGATGAAGTAGCCAAGGCCTGGGAAAAGAAAAAACCTGATGAACTACCGTTAATAAGAGTTCTGACGCCTGAAGACATGGAAACTTTAAAAGAAATTAAACAAATGGAGTGTCAGGGCTTTAAGCAATGTCAGGAGCTGATTACAACACATAATTTGAACATGAACTTAATCCAATGCCGTTATACTTTCGATAAACGTAAAGTAAGTTTTTATTATACAGCGCCGGAGCGCGTTGATTTCAGAGGATTGCTCAAAGATTTAACTCAAGTGTTCAAAAGAGTGCGTATTGATTTACGTCACATTGGCGTGCGGGATGAGACCTCAATGGTCTCAGGTTGCGGGCTTTGCGGCCGTCCGTTTTGTTGTTGCAGCTGGCTGCGCTCGTTCGATTCAATTAATATAAAACTTGCACGCGACCAGGGAATGCCTATTACCCCCGGTAAAATTTCTGGCTCATGCGGCAGGTTGCTCTGCTGTTTAAATTATGAGTATTCAAATTACATGGATGCTGCAAAAGGTATGCCGCCGGTAGGCAGTGGTGTTATGACACCTGATGGTGTCGGTCGTGTTTGTGCGCTGCATTTTCTTAATAACAAGCTCGCCGTCAAACTTGAGGATGGCAAGGTCAAAGACTACGCCAAAGAACAGATTGAGATGCTTAATGGTGAAGTTAATATTGTTTTAGACGAGTCGTACAAGTACACCGAAGAAAACGATTATAACATCGATATCAAACAGCTTGAAGATGATAAAAACAGTTCAACAGGCAATATTTAAACAGGTAGCAAAAAAAATCCTGTTTCAACTTTAAATATTTATGATGAAGATTCATGTGTTTAAGAATGATTTTTATAATTGCAAAAGAAATTTAAATAACTACAGCAATGAACAGTTTTTTAATAGAAATAACTCAATGCAAGATACTGTTTCATTTTCAGCAAAACGAATTACTGACAATAAAAATGTGAAAAAATATGCTAGGGTTGATGTTGAAAAAACTCATTTTGCTGTAATTTACCCTGATTTGGTTGAGACGCTTAAAACTGCCTTTAAAGACTCGAATTTGAATAACCGTGAAAAAGCTGTTCTTGTATTGACTTTGGGGCCGAGCGAAAAAGAATCTCTAAAGTCTTCGGACGAGATCGCAAAAATATGCGGATTTGTATCTAATGGCACGGCATCTGCGGCAAAGGTGTCTGCGTTGAGCAAGATTAAAGACAAAAAACTAAAAAAAGATATAGCAGTATATTGTAAAGACTACGGCGTAAAAAAATCAAAAGATAGCGCAGAGGTAAGCAGACTCGCCAACATTAATCTCGACGAAACTCATTTTGCGAAGCTTTGTCCTGAATCGCTTGAGGCTCTTCAGGCAATGTTTCGTAACCCAAAATTGACCAATCAAGAAAAAGCGTTCATTATACTAGAGTTCCAAATAGAGGATGGTAAGCGCAGAGAGTACATTGGAATGGTTGAAATATTTGGCTTTCAACTCTCTAAAATTGTTAAGGTCAAAAATTCTGCTCTCAAAAAAATGGAAAACAAAGAATTACGACAAAAATTGGATGACTACAAAATTTATTTGAATGGCAGTACAAAACTACCTAATAAACTAAATCATTTATTGAGCCTTGAAAACACTGCCTTAGAGAAGGTATACGGCAGGGAAGAACTTGAAAAACTCAAAGATGCATTTAAAGTCCAACCTATTACAGATAAAACTTTAAACAATGCTGAAAAAGGAGTTTTGGTTTTATTCTATGGCGTTCAAAACGGCATACCGCGAGAACAACATGAAATTATTAAGATAATAGGATATTCTAAAGCAGAGATGTCAAGAATATATCTAAGCGCGTTTAAAAAGATTAGTGATCTGGGTTTAATACTGACCTCTGAGCGCTATTTGCTAGACTTGAAAGAAAACATGACCGTGCCCGATGAAATCAGAAAAATATTGAATTTGGAAAACACAGCTTTTGAGAAACGATGCGGGAAAACAGAATTAGAAAATTTAAAAGAAGTTTTTAACCCTAAAGAAGCATCTGCAAGTAATCTTACGCCTATTGAAAAAATTGTAATGATTTTACGATATGGCATCAAAGAAAATAATATCCTGTCCTACACGAAAACTGGCGCTCATTTTGGTATGCGTGTACATCAGATTCAAGCAATTGAGAGACGTGCGCTTAGCAAAATTCAAGCTTTGGATAAGGATTTAGTTGAGAAATTAGAGACTTATGCTTTTGAAGTGTCAAGAGATGCGGCAATGCCGGAGGAATTCAGATATCTGCTAGATTTAGAAAATTCTGCATATGAAGCAAAATATGGTAAAGATGAATTGAAAAAACTTCAAATAGCTATTGATACAGCAAAATTAAGCGAAAAAGAAAGAGCGATTCTTGCCCTATACTATGGAATCAAAGACCGCAATTACAAAAATTTTCATCAAATATCTGATATGTCTAGCTGCCGATGGCAAACGAGCCGGTATTATCTGATCAAAGCAATGGGCAAACTACCTGAAAATATACGTAAAAATTTGTTGAAACATTTAGATTCAATTAAATACAACTCGCCTGAAATTGTCGAGCAGCTTTATCAAAAGCACTATAAAACAGCTGTTGCAATGTCGCGCAAAGCCGGTCGATACGGCCTGGACGCAGAAAATATAGCCCATATGGCGCTATACGGCGCCGCACGTAACTACAAAGGGCTAGGGAGATTTGAGTCATTGTTATATAAACATATAGAAGGGCAGATACTCAAAGGTTTTGCTAACATGTATAAAAACAAGGCAAGTTCTTTAGACACCGAGCTGAGAGACGATTTTAATTTATATGATACAATAGCTGATCCAAAATCAATGACTCCTGCTGAACTTGTACAAAATAAGGAAATACGGGATATGGTCGAAAAATTGCCTGAGGATATGAGAACAGTTGTAGAGTTATGTTTTGGTTTTGCAGAAGAGCCAAAAGACTTTGCAGAAATTGCGTTGATACTGAATATTTCGGAAGACAATGCAAAAAAATTGCTAGAGCAGGCATTGCAAACGCTAAGAGATAATATTTAAACTGAATAGTCGGTGTAGTGTAGCTCAAACATAGTTTATAATTAGAATTATGTTTATACAGCAAATTTCGGAGTATATCGAATATCTGGAGATTGAGCGCGGACTTGCTCAGAATACGCTTGATGCGTATTATCGTGATGTGTTTTTGTTCACAGAGTTTTTAACTGAAAATGAAATTGATTCGCTTGAAAAAGTGAATAAAACTCACTTGAACTTGTATATCAAAAAACTACGTGAGGACAATATTGCGCCGACGAGTGTGACACGAAAAATCGCGTCGCTGCGAGGCTGGTTTTTGTGGCTTTGCGACAGCGGGTATATTGCCAGTAATCCTTCGCTGGCGATACAACAGCCAAAGTTGATGCGCAAGCTTCCGAAAATTTTAAATTTAACCGAAATAGAAAGTTTACTGACATCTGAATTATTGCCGCTTGAGAGGGCAATGTTTGAGCTGCTTTACGCGGCAGGATTGCGAGTTTCGGAGTTGACTAATTTGCAATTATCGAACGTTGACCTGAACACCGGCTACGTAAGATGTGTCGGTAAAGGCTCAAAAGAAAGGCTTGTACCAATAGGCGCTAAGGCTAAGCAAGCACTGAAAAATTATTATGTTGCCAGAACGTATATTTTGAAAAAACACAACTTTGAGACTAAACAACTGTTTTTAAATGATAAGGGGCGTAAAATCACGCGTCAGGACGTTTATGTGTTCATTAAAAATTTAGGAAAAAAAGTAAACAAACAAATTTCGCCGCACACAATTCGTCATAGTTTTGCTACGCATTTACTGGAGAATGGCGCTGATTTGCGCGTCGTTCAAGAATTACTCGGTCACAGCGATGTATCGACTACCCAACTTTATACACACATAAGTAAAAAACGCCTGAAAGAGGTCTACTTCGCCATCAATAAGTAACGGAATTATCCCCTCACGCACGGTATTTTGTCATTGCGAGGCTTTGGAAAAGCCGCGGCAATCCAGTTTCATGAATCCCTGGATTGCTTCGTTCCCGTTGGTCACTCGCAATGACGATAGAGCTTTTTTGTAGTGCGTGA
>JAVBNU010000001.1:0-5821 GCA_031551265.1 Candidatus Gastranaerophilaceae bacterium | reverse complement strand
CAGGCTACTTCGTGAGCAGCATAGGGTTGGACGAGGAAACAATAAGACGATATGTCGAGATGCAAGGACACCAGGATTCAGGACAGCTGAAAATTCAGCTGTAAACGAAAGAACCCCGGCTTTAGCCGGGGGTATCTATTTCTTTGGTGTTTCTGTTTCATCCGTACAATAGCAAGAGCTTCCACCACTTACTGTCACCCAGCTTTGTTTGGTGTCATCGACTATTTGTACGCTGCTGTCATGGGTTTGGACATAATCTCTTGTGCCGCCTGAAACATGTACAGCACTGATATCGCTATCATTTACGGTAATAACGTCACTCCCTGGAGAATCATATATTGTTATCGGTGACCCGAAATGCTTATTGCCTCTAAGATTATTGAACTCAATACTGCCATTTTTGCCCCACTGGATAACAGGTGTTTTATCATTATTGCTGTTGCTTTCCTGAGGATTGAATGCCATTGAGACCCCGTTTTTGAAATTAAGTGTGTAATTTGACGGATTAGAAGTTTCAACATTGTCAATGAGATTGCCTTCAATAGCTATACCACCCAACAATACTGCATCTTTCACAGGCGTGCCATGGTCCTTGATTGTGTGAATTTCTTTTTTGCCGTTTTTGCCGCTGACTTCAATTCCCTTTTCTCCGTTATAATACTCGGCATAGGTGCGTGGTGCAGTTTTAAAATTAACTCTTATGTCTCCCACCTTTTGCATCTCTGTGCGCTTTTGCGTAGGCTTGCTGCTATCATTTGAGGATTGCGTATAAGAAACGCCTCCTGCTTGATTAATATTCATTGTTTCCTCCTTAAAACTTCCAAAAGTAGTGTTACCTTTATAAAAACAATTTGCAGGAATTAATTGCTTGTTTGTTACAAAAGTTTATATCATCCTTATCCGTGACGCAGGAAAGAGATTAGAGAGTTAGCCCCCAATTGAAACAGTCTTTTTCAATATACCTTTTGAGAAAGTAATCTTGGAATAATCGCCTTTTTCTACTTTGATAGCTTTAAATGGTATTGAAGTGAAGGAGCGTGTTTTGCCACGATGTATAGAATATTTAATGTGTAAATTGCCGCCTTTTTCGGTTACTGATGTTATTTTAATTTCAGTTTCGCGATTGGTTTTGTTCGAAACAACCGCGGCTACTAAATATTTCGAAAAATCAACTTGCTCAATAGTGTTGGTCATAGTGCGCCCCATTCCAAACAGGTCAGAAAATTCCTTTTGATTTTTCACAACAAAATAATTTTCAGTATCATTTAGCTTCACATTGTTTTTTACAAAGAAATTACTTAATTCTGAAAAACTCACATCTTTCGCATAAGCCTTGTTGCTGCAAGCAAATAAAGCCAGCATCGCCAATATTATTCCTAAAGTTCTAATCATTTTTATCATCATACTACTTTCTATAAACTATTTTTTAAGTTGCCACTATTGCCTACTATAATAATTTAACAGGCTAACTTTGTCAAAGCAGGCCGAATAAAACTACCATATCAGCTCACCTCTGTATCCTACCCTAATTGGCTTTTTATGGTGATGATATTTTGCAATTCCGACATTGAGTTGGCGAAATTCGTGAGCTTTTGACAAAATAGTATGAATAAATGGGGGGGATAAGTAAATATTTTCATCAAAAACCATGTCCGAAAATAGCCAGATTTCTTTAACGAGCATGCTACAATAAAGTCAGATAAGCTAAGGAATAGGCAATGGAAGACAACAAAAGTTCTTTATATGCTGCCTTTAAGGCAAAAGATTCGCGTTTCGACGGTCGTTTTTTTGTCGGAATTTCTTCTACCGGAATTTACTGTCGTCCTGTATGCAAAGCGAAACAACCTAAAATTGAAAACTGTACATTTTATACGACCGCCGCAGAAGCAGAACAAGCGGGATATCGTCCATGCTTACTGTGCAGGCCCGAACTCGCACCGGGCACTTCAATTGCCGATGCTACGGCGGATTTAGTGAAAAGAACTGCAAGAACGCTTGAAGAAAATTGCGGAAGCGGTCAAAGTTTGTACGAAATAGCAACTCGATTTGGCTGCACGGACAGGCATTTAAGACGAGTGTTTACGTCAGAATACAATGTTTCGCCTGTTCAATATCTTCAAACGTGTCGGTTACTTCTCGCAAAAAACTTACTTACCGATACTGACTTATCGGTGCTTGATGTCGCTATGGCTTCAGGTTTTGGAAGTTTGAGACGTTTTAATGACCTTTTTAAAAAGAATTATAATCTTTCCCCGACAGCCCTAAGAAAACAGCGAACAAAAGGAAAGAATGAAGGTATTACTTTGGCTCTGGGTTATCGACCGCCTTATCAATGGGAACAAGTTTTGAGTTTTATTGAAGGACGTGCAATTAAGGGTGTTGAAGTAGTAAAAAATGGTGAATATTACCGTACTGCAAGCATAATGACTGATAAGCGAAAAACAATTCAAGGTTGGCTAAAAGTCGGTCATAACCCTAAAAAAAATCTATTAACGGTTACGGTTAGTGAAACTTTGTTACCTGTTCTGCCTCAAGTTCTAGCAAGGGTAAAGCACCAATTTGACTTGTATTGCGATCCTCATGCCGTTTATGAGACATTAGCATCAATGAATAATATTCGTCCGAATCTTTGTATTCTTGGGACTCGTTTGCCCGGGAGTTTTAATAGTTATGAAATGGCAATCAGAGCAATACTCGGCCAACAAATCACTGTAAAAGCAGCAAGTACGTTGGCGGCAAGAATTGTTCAAGTCTTCGGAACACCAATTAATACAGAAATAGAAGGGTTAACGCACATATTTCCTTCGCCGGAAAAAATACTTGCATTAGACGGAAATATTGAAAATTATTTTGGCGAATTAGGTGTCACGTCAGCACGTTCAAGGACTATTTTGGAATTAACAAAAGCAATCATAGAGGGCGAAATCGATTTTGATTTTTGCCCTAACCCCGAAGAAGAAATGAAAAAACTAATGAATATTAAAGGTATTGGAAGCTGGACTGCTCAATATATTGCTATGCGCGCGATGAAATGGACCGATTCATTCCTGGAAACTGATGTCGGCATAAAAAAAGCGCTTGAAGGATATTCCGCAAAAAAATTATTGGAAATGGCAGAAAATTGGAGACCCTGGCGCAGTTACGCAACAATAAACCTATGGAACTCATTATAAAAAAGGAGAAATAATGTATTATTCGACAAAATACTCATCACCCGTTGGGAAAATAACACTTGCATGTGACGAAAATAATATTGTAGGGCTGTGGATGGACGGACAAAAATACTACGGCGACACCATACCTGAAAAAATGGTAGAAAAAGACGATTTGCCACTATTTAAAGCTGCTAAAAAATGGTTAGACAGATATTTTAAAGGCGAGAAACCCAATATCTCGGAGTTACCTCTAGCCCCTATCGGCGGGGAATTTAGACAAGATGTGTGGCAGATCTTATGCGAAATCCCATACGGCGAAGTCATAACCTACAATGATATAGCTAAAAAAATGGCTGTAAAAAGGAATAAACAACGAATGTCATGTCAAGCCGTTGGCGGCGCTGTGGGGCATAACCCAATATCCGTAATAATACCATGTCACAGAGTTGTAGGTTCAAATGGAAGTCTAACAGGATTTTCCGGTGGTATTAACAAGAAAATAAAACTGCTTGAGCTTGAGGGTGTTGATATGACCAAATTTTTTGTACCAAAGAAAAGCACTGCACCGTAAAAGTGAGGTTGAAAATGATTTCAGATAAACAAAAAGAAAAAGCCAGTATCTTCATGCAGATGCATAAAGAAGATAAAATGTTTGTACTTCCTAATGCATGGAATGTAGGCAGCGCGTATGTATTCGAGAAACAGGGATTTAAAGCAGTTGCGACTTCAAGCGCAGGTATTGCTTATGATTTGGGATATCCTGACGGAGAGGATAGTTCTTTTGATGACCTTTTGTGGATTATTGAAAAAATCGCAAATCGTATAGGTGTTCCGCTTTCTGTTGATTTTGAGCGTGGTTACGCTGAAACCGGCGTGGAAGTGAAAAACAACGCTCAAAAACTGCTTTTAGCCGGAGCCGTTGGTTTCAACATTGAAGACGGATTACCTGATGGAACTCTAAGTCCACTCGATAAACAAATTGAAAAAATAAAAGCAATTTCAAAACTTAAAAATGAATTAGATATTAATTTTGTAATTAATGCAAGAACTTGTGCATATTGGCTGAACGTAGCGAATGAAGAAGAAAAACTTAATATTGCTATTAAGCGAGGCAATGCTTTTGTTGAAGCGGGCGCAGATTGCGTATTTATTCCCGGCGCAGTTGATGAAGAAACTGTTTCAAAATTGGTTAAGGGTATAAATGCTCCGATTAATATTATTCTAAACGGCAAATTTAATGACTTTAGAAAACTTGAAGAAATTGGCGTTCGGAGGTTAAGTGCAGGTTCTTCGCCTGTCAGATATGCGTATAAAAAAATAATCGATATGGCAGATAACTTATATAATGGCAACATAGCCGAACTACTATGTAATGATTTTTCATACAAACAAGCAAATAATTATTTTAAATAAAATATTATTGCTGCGATATAATAATACTTACAGGATTCGAACCCTGAATTTTATTGATATTCTTGACTTTTACAATAAATTGCTCACAAAAGTCTATTTCTATGGAAAACGTTCGAACTCTGAAAAATACTGTTATAAAAGAAATAGAGACTACTTAAAGTAGTCTCTATCCTATTACTCTGGGGCTACTTGATGAATTACTAACTTTTTATCGGGATGATATTTTGAAATTCAGACATCAAGTTGACGAAATTCGTGAACTACTGGCAATATAATTTAAATAATTTTGTTAACTTGTTTGATGAACTCTTGGGCCTCTTCAAACAAAGATTTTACAAATTCTTCATCAACAATATAAGTTGATTTGTAGTCACTTTGTTGCCTGTTAGCAAAAGCAGCTTCATAAATTTTATACAATTCAGGCTTGAATGTTTTATCTTCATTTATAAATTTTTTGTTAAACCACCCCATCAATTTTGAATGCTTTGAAGTTGTAAAGCCATATTTATAGCCTAATGCTGTGACCACATAAAAAATCGCATAATAAATTCTATTTAATCCGCTTATGAATGCACTATCATCAATAGCGTATTTAGCTACTCTCATTGCTTCCGCTGACTTATCAAGATTGTTTTGGATAAAAAATTCTTTATGCTGCTTTTCCATAAAATATTCCTTTATCTACAACTTCTTTGCGGAAATAATAATCATCCTCTAATTCTTTTCTAGTCATAGTCTGTAAATCTAAATCAGCATCGTATTCATAACGAATACGCGATACTATATTGTAATAGTCGTCCGGCTGCCAATAGCGTGAATTTTTAAACAGTACAACGATATCTATGTCGCTATCTTTCTTTGCTTCGCCTGTCACTTGAGAGCCAAAAACATACAGCCCCTCAAAGTCGTCAATAGAGCTTTCTAAGGCGGTTTTTAAATCTTGTACAATTTTTTTAATTTTTACATCCATACCGTTATTATAACAAATAAGACACATTTTTGAAACCGGTCTTATTTGTAACTTTGGGATGCAGTTCAATATTGCTTGACATATCCACTTCAAACAATTTGATATTTTATTGCTGAGTTGAATGGAACTGTTCAACCCATCCTACAATCTTCTAATTAGAATTCACCCGCCTGCCAATTGTGAAGAAATATTAAAACGAATTTTTCATGCCTGAAACTCATTCTATGATAAAATTTTAAGGGTAAGGGTAAGGGTAAGGGTAAGGGTAAGGGTAAGGGTAAGG
>JAVBNU010000007.1:0-72254 GCA_031551265.1 Candidatus Gastranaerophilaceae bacterium | reverse complement strand
TTCCTTTGTTAAATCTTTCTCGCGTTCCTGTTCGTGAGTATAGACAATATGCACGCGAACATTTTCGTTTTTGTTCAAAAAAGAGTATTTCTCCGACAAATCGTCAAATATAAAAACGTCAACAGGCTTTCCGGTTGATTTATTTATCAGCTCGGCAAGCCCGAAACAAGACCCGATACTGTCTGCGTCAGGGGATTTGTGCCCTGAAATAGCTATTCTTTTTGCGTCTTGGGATTTTATGAGATTTACTATTTCTTTAATTTTTTCGGTATTTTCTTCATTTTCAGGTGCCCAGCCTTTGAACGAGACCGACTGCATTTTAATCATGGACTTGTTAAACGAAGCCGAATAATTCAGCCCGCCAAATTCTGAATATCTGTTGTTGTTGACGTTTGCATTATTTTCGCAAGATATTTTTCTGACAGATTCAGTTTCCAGGCGTGTAAAATTATGCTTAAAAATTTCTCTTGTTTTCATACTTGCATTAAAAACTGAAAACTTTTTTATTTGCTAGCGTTTGCTCCATATGTTTATAATTTGTAACATTAATTAGCTGCGCTAAATGATTTGTAGTGTTCCTTATAGGCAGTCATTTGTTCACGTGCTTTTTTAGCTGCGGCATTTTTTTCTTTGAGTTCAGCAATCATTTTTGTACGTTTTTCAGCCAGCTCTTCCAGTTGTTTTTCAACTGCGGCTTTGCGTTCTTTAAGCTTATTGGCTGCCGCTTCACGCTTTTTAGGGTCAGTTATCTTTTCATTCATCCTACGGGCATCCATGGGAATTTCTTTATCTAACGTGCGTTTCAGGCTCGCTTCTTCTTTCGGAAGACTGCTTAATTGTGATTGTATAGCTCTTGCATCCTGCAGTGCTTTTTGTGAGTCTTTGATAGATGCTTCAAATGCATTTTTCGCATCTTCGGAGGTTTTAGGCAGCCCGCCTTCTTCTTCAGCCTCCGCATTTTCTTGCGCATTGTCAAACGGATTTATTGAGGCGTTCAAAATTTCGTCTATATCAGGCTTATCTGGGTTTCTTAATTCTTCTTGTGACACATCTTCTGTTTTTTCAGTCTGGATATCAGTTGAAGTTTCATCTGCTTTCGATTTTTGGGTTGTTTTTTCTATTTGCGTTTTTGTGTCAGCAGTTTCTGTTTTATTTAATTCTTGTTCTTTTTTGGCCCCGTCAATATTTTCTGTTTTTTCAGTTTGCGCTAAATTTTTATTGTCAGTGTCAGTTTTTTGTTTTTCTTCTGTTTTTGCAACAGGTTTATTAGCTGGTTTGATTGGAGATTGGGCAGTTTTTTGCGTGTTGGCAGGTTTAGTTTCTTGTGGAGCAGGAGTGGTTTCTTGCTTTTTTGAACCGCCAAATAAACTCCAGCCGCCTGAAGATTTCTCGGTTTCTCTGGGCTCAGGAGCGGCTTCTTGTTTTTTCGATCCACCGAACCAACTCCGACCACTCGACGATTTTTCTGTTTCCCATGGCTCAGAATCGGCTTCTTGTTTTTTTGAGCCACCAAATAAACTCCATTTGCTTGACGATTTTTTAGGCTCGTCCCAATCTCGGGAGGTTGTCTCGAAACTTTGTTCATATGGCTTAAAAGTTTCATTAAGTTTACGTTCGATAAAACCACCACCGGATGATGAGCTTGAAGATCTTTCGACTTCACCCGTTCTGGGGTTTTGCATCATATATTGAAACCACGAACGATTTCTGTCGTAGCTGAATACGCCTTTGCTCATATTTGTTTCTCTCCTCAATTAATCGATTTGTTATTATAAAAACAAATTCTTCATAAAAATTGCCTAAACAAGAGGGGTTTTTAATTAAAATTTACAATAGTAGATACTACAAATTATCTCTCGGCAGGACTCTGAAAAAACTCGGGGAAAGCTTTGCGCTTGACGATTTTACCGTCAATTTCAAGAGTATCGTTGAGTGCAACTCGTGTTTGCGAAAAAACCCATTTCAGCATCTTAGGCGAATCAATCCGTAGGTTCCTGTCACGCCAATCGTGCGTACTTACAATAAATAAATCTTTTTCAGGTATGCGCATAAAATTAGTTTGCCAACCACGTCCTTGGTCTCTGAAAATAGAAATATTTTTGCAGATTGAGGCCAAGCAATCTTTGACCTTATCAAACTTTGCCAGAGAGAATGGCGCTTCAGGATGCAAGCAACCGCCAATAATAACGCCTCCTTCGACAGGGTCTAAGCTCAAGGCTTTTGTGTAGTTCTCAAATTTTTCCTTAGAGCACGCGTCATATATATGAAATACCTGCTCGTTGCCATTATTTGTCCGGGCATAACCGCCGGTACATGTGAATATTTTTTCAGTAAATGCCGGTTTGGATGTTTCGACTATTTGCTCCATTTTAACTTGCGCAGCCTTGAAACCTTTGACAGCAGCATACAGCTCGTCGGGGTGAACAAAATTTATTCTGGCTTTAAATGAAATATTGTTTGAATTGTTTATCATACATGCATAAAACCCAAACATAAAATTTTTTGCTACTTGTAAGAAAAAAATTAAATCTCGCGAATTACCTTGCATGGATTGCCGCATGCCATAGAGTTCGACGGAACATCTTTTGTAACAATACTGCCGGCGCCGATGATGACGTTATTGCCGATAGTCACTCCGGGCATAACTTTCACATCGCCACCGAGCCAAACATCATCGCCAATAGTGATTGGCAAGGCATATTCAAGCCACGCTGCACGCTCCTTCGCGTCAACAGGATGATTCGGCGTGTACAGGCCAACATTCGGACCGATAAAAACGTTTTTGCCAATAGTAATTTTTGCACAATCCAAGAAAATACAACCGTGATTAGCAAAGAAATTGTCGCCGATTTCAATATTATAACCATAGTCACAATGAAACGGTGACTCAATGCCAAAACTAGAGCCGGTTTTGTCGAGCAATTTTTTAATTATCGTCGCTCGCTTTTCCACCTCGGAAGATTTTATATTATTTAACTCAAACGTCAAATCTTTTGCTCTATTGCGTTCCACGGCCAAACTTGCGTCCGAAGCCAAATACATCTCCCCGCTGAGCATTTTTTCTTTTTCAGTTTTCATTTTATCCATATAGTTATTTTAACCTTTATTCGAAAAATAGGCAATTTTTCAATCGGTTCTAACCAAGCCACAGCAACGACTTTACAAAAAGTTACTTAACATGTTGTTACAAAATAGCAATTTTTGACATCAAATTGTTTTTATATTTTTATGGGAGATTTTGTCGTTTAATTTCCCGATTGAGTAAAAGAAGAGTATGAGTAAATGTGCGCAAGCACGGAAAAGGGGGCAATATGTGTTCAGGTTGCGGATCAGCAGGCGGATGTGGTGGAGCTCAACAAGCACAACAGCAAGACCAACAACAAATGATGGCACAGCAAATGAAAAAACAAAGTATATTTGACCAAGCCAAACAAATGCAAGGATAGCAAAAAGAATAACGAGTATTAAGAGGAGACGAGTATGGCAGGACCAATGATGATGGGCAGAATGCAGGGTATGCAGCGAGGCGGTGGGGCATGTAATACAGGCGGCTGCCAAAGCGGAGGCTGCAGCGGTGGTATGCGAACCGCAAACGGAAGCAATATCGGTATTGGCAGCCCTAATGGCGGGCAATGCAATATGAACGGTGCTGACCAGCTGCAATGCCAAAACGGAGAATCCAAAAATGCATGTGGCTGCAACTCATGCGGCGGCAAACAAGGTGCTCAACAAGGCAAAGGTGCTCAACAATCTGAAGAAGGACAAGAACAGCAAGAACAACAAGGCGCACAAAAAGGCGGCAAAGGCAGAAAAGGCGGCCCTCTCAGAAGATTATTTGCAGCATTATTCGGTGGCGGGCGTGGATAAAATCGCAAAACCAGTATAGAAATCAGACTAAATGAAGTGTGCATACTATAAACAAATAAATATTTTTAGCCATGATGCGACTACTCTCGCATCATGGCCGATAACCCAAAATTAAAACCATAGGAATAGTATTAACAAAATTTTTCCCAATGTTTCTAACTTCCTTAATTTCTTCTTCCCTGGAACCCCTGCGGTTCCTTTTTATTTTTTATAGTAAACTTTTGTAAATTTTTTGCAAAAATGAGCCCAAAAAAGGCAATTTTTAGCAAGTAAGTGTTTTTATAAAATAAGAGGTGTTATATTCATTTTTGTAGTCATTCATTATTTTAAAAGAGTATAGAAAAGTAAATCATAGTATAGCGAAGTTATGTGTAATCTACACATGGAGTAAGGAGGAGTAATATGACAACAGGTATTTCACAACAACAGCCACAAAAGCCGCAACAAACGCAGTCTACTGGTACAGCCCAGGGTACAAATCAAACCCGCCAAGAAAACAATACAAGAACAGCAAGCACTACCGGCAGCAACACCAGTGTTTTTGCGTCAGATAAAACTGACAAAACACAAAACACCGATACTTTCAACAAATCCGATTCATCAGAAAAAGGCAGCAAAGATGCTGAAACCAAAACTGATGATAAAAAAGTTCCTAATGAAACCAAACCTAATGACACCGACAAAACTGAAAACAAAGACAAAGCTGATGACACCAATAAAACCGACGGCAAAGACAAAGCTGAAAACAAAGACAAAACCGATGACAAAAGTAAAACTGATGAACAATCAAAACAAGATAAGCTGGACAAACAGCAAGAACAGCTGAACAAGCAACAAGAGCAGATGAACAGCATGATGAACAAAATGCAGGACATGATGGGCAAAATGCAAGAGTCTATGAATAAGATGATGGACAATTTCAAAGAAATGTCTAACAAAATGATGGACTCAATGAATAAACTCATGGACAAAATGGGCAATGGGATGAATAGCATGGGTGCACAAATGGCAGGCATTGAGTACGGTATAATCGGACAAAATGGTGAAATGATACCACAAGGTTTCATAAATGCAGCGCAAATGGGTCAAGGCGGTATGGGCAGCATGGCTAGCGCATTCAGCGGGGGAATGGGGAACATGGCCAGTGCATTTAGCGGCGGGGGAAACCTTGGCGGGTCAAACAACATGTTCGGCAATAGCCACAACAATTCTATCTCTGAATTAGGCGGTGGAAGCCAAACAGCCAATGCTAACAGCAATATGACCAGCCAGATTCCGGACTTCTTACGACGTATTTTAGGCATCCAAGGCTAATTTACACTACATAATTAATTTATATACAAAAAAGACTGATTTAAAAACCAGTCTTTTTTTGTATTTACTATTGCAGCATTATTTACTATTTCGCTTTGTATTCTTTGATTAATGCATCCCTATCTTCACTACTGCTAAATTTTACTCTGCTGTCAACGCTATTGGCAATATTGTCTTTATCTATAAAGATTTTACCATCTTTTTCACGTTGAGAATCTTCCATTATGAATTTATACAACACATCTTTTTTAGCAGGGTTGAAGGGAATCGGAGGTCTGCTTGTGACACCAAACGGCATCGGCAGCGGGTCACCTTTTTCAGCTGCTGCTGTATATTCTCTGGCTTTTAAAGACTCGTCTGCCAAGAAAGACTTGTAGGCATTGAGGTCTTTTTTGTTTTTTGTAATCGAGTTCATTTGAAGTTGTTTAGCTGCATTGCCGGAACCAAACTCAGTGATAAGTCCATTAATACCAGTATCTACAGCACCAAGCATAAGATTAGTATTTCCCTGATCGTCCATAAGAGCCGCATAGGCTAAGTCTTCCATCTCGTCAATAACACCATCGTCATTTGTATCGAGTGATTTTACCGCGTGTTCTATTTTTTTAGTCAACATACCATCAACTACCTCAGCCTTCAGCTTGCTAATATTGTCTGCAGCGACGTTAGCTTGTTCCATTAGTTTTGTGCCAGAAGTTTCTTCGAATTTTTTATTGATTTCTTCTTTCATTGTTTTAACTTTAGTAGCATCACCACCCGCAGATATTAAATCATTTAAGCCCGACAAATCCTTAAACAGCTCTTCACCGTATATTTTTTTCATAGCACCTGTATGAGGTGACTCTATAGATTTTTTCAAGAATTTGTCATCTTCAAGCAAACTCTGAAATGCAACTATATTTGTAAGTTCATCAGTATGTTCTTCGACAAGTTCTCCATATTTTCCGTTAGATTCATCATTTAAGATTTGGTTTTTGGCCAGGCTCAAATTTGCCTCCCAGTTGTCCATTACCGCAGCATTTGTTTCTTTTTTATCAGCATTAAAGTTTTTTGTTGCACTCAAAGCTTGCACTTCGGCTTGTTGCAAAATTATCAAATCATTTGCGACTTCATCATCTGTTCTGTATTCTAAAGTTTTATCATCTTTTTTCATAGTTGCAGCTAATTTTTTGGTTTGTTCAAGCACTGTTGTTTTTTCGGCTTTTACATATTCTTCAACTTGCAGCTGGCCATCGCCGTTACCGCCGTTTTTTTTGTCAAAAGAATCTAAATAATCTTTTCTTTTTGCACCAACAAAATTAGACAATCCCCATACTGCCTGCTGTGGCGTTGTTTTAGCTGTTTCGCCAAGCTTAGCACCTGTTGTAGAATAATATTCTAAAGGTTTATCATAGTTGTTTTTAAAACGGTTGTAACATTCCGCTCCGTAATTTACGTTGTCTGCCATTTTCTTCCTCCCTATTAATGGATGCAAAATCGACACTCTAAAGTGCGTTGTATTTTCTTCCTATCTTTTGACAGAAAAACAATTTTACGTCCTAAACTTCTCTCATTTATACTTTAATAAACAATTTTCAAATTCAAAAATTGTCTTTAAAATTTTAAATTGTTTTTTTAAAACTCTGTATGTCAATAAAATTACGCCTAAACGGATGATTAACATTTTTTAACATTTCATTTTTAGTGATATTTTTCTGCTGCCTTTTTCCATTTTCGTATCTCATTTTTGTGAACAGTCTCGACATGCCGGCCATGAAAAAACCCATTACACCGATACCAAACAGGAGCGGCACACCTGAAATAAACATTTTTTGCTTCAGCAACTGATTATACATTTGTTTGTACTCAACACCTTTTTGCGCAGAAAGCTTTTTGGCAAAACCTTCAAAATTTTCCATAGAAACCACCTCAAGCTTATTATTAATCAAATCCGTGCATTTTCCGTTTCTAAGAAGCAATTTTTTGAATCCTGTCTCTAAAAGCTCATTGCCGCATAATAGATAAAGGCCCATCAGGGGCACGGTTGAAAGAGTTTCAAGGAAATTCTGTTTCCCTCTGTCTCTTGCTGCCATAAGATATCCAAAGACGCCTATAAACACGCATGGCGTCAATTGTCCGCGACTATGGGCAAGTTTACCATTATTGTTTTTAAAATCCAGACTACAATATTTGTTGAAAAATTCCGCTTTTTGGGAATTATGCCCAAACAACTTTGTTCCGGGCGTCAAAATCAACTCGGAAAGACTTTGCAGGAATTTTGAATTTTTGCCTTTGATTACCAATAATGCGCTCGCGGCAAGACAAGCACCGTAAACCGCAGTCGCACCTTTTATATTTTTGTAAGCGCTTTTTTCAACTTTTTTATTTGTTTCTTCGTCAATTTTATTGGTTTTATCAAGGTTTGCGATATTGTCAAAATCCCCTTGCTTAAATAATTTTAATGTAAAAAGATTTTTGGCAAAAGTCAGTGCAAATTGCCCCAGAGGAATTGCCATGAAACTAAGAGCAAGAGCGGCTTTTACAGGTAAAAGTTTTTTGTTTGCTGCGCTTGGCGTTTTAAGGAGTTCTGTCGCAGGTTTAGCAACCATACCGTTCAAATTTTCAGGCAGGTTTTTTGAATAAAGTTTGCGTAAAATCTTTTCACCCAACACCATAGGTCCGTAATAAAGCAAAAAAGCTTCGCTTAATTCAAGAAAAATATTTTCGCATAAATCCGCTTTTGAACGTGCAAAAGTCGCTTTAGGTGCAATTCCTATAGAAGTATTTTGTATAAATCGAATATGAGCAAGCCCTGAACCGCCCTCCTGAATTGTCAGGAATTGTTTTGCTATGCTCAATGCAGGGGGCATATTCGATGATTTAAATGATATATTTTCGGTTTTCATGGTAATCTCCAATAAATAATTGTCTGCAACAAAAAATGACCTGCTTCACAAGAAACAGGTCATTTTTAAAACGAATAATTATTTATTAACGCCAACAAAATTTACCTGTTTCTTCAAACAGGTTCCACCAATTTTGAGTTGTTTTTGATGTTTTTAGGTTGGGCATTTGATTACCTTTAATTTTATAGATTAATCTTACTACAATTATCTAAAAAATGAAACATAAAATTAATTGCTATTTTTACTAAGTTTTCGTTTAAGTCGTAACATTTTGTCATAAAAACACGCATTATATTTGAACTTCAAACATACAGTCACCCCGCAGGTTCAAGCTCAACATAGATACTAAAATCGTTTCTGTGCGGGGTTTTCATTGTTGATTCAAATATTTTGCGAGTTTAAATAACTCCGAAAGCAGTGCATTTACCAGTGAGTCAACTTCATCATTTTTAAGTGTAATACATTTATTTTTGTACTCCAAGAGTCTGAGAAATACATTTTCATCGAGGCCTGCGCACGTAGCCGCTGTTCTCACAACCTCTTCGTTGCAAATCGGAAGCTCAACATCTTTTATTCTCAAGACCGTTCGAAATATGGTAGTAAATGTTTTTGTAAAAGAGATAAAAGCTTTTTTCAGTGCGTTCTTAGAATGAGCATGGATTAAATATTGTTTTCTGATAACCATCAATAGGTTTCTGACTTCATGTTCGCATTGAAACTGCAAATCGTGTCTGTGGACGGTTATTGGCGATATAATATCCTCACCATAAATCAATATATGTGAATCTTTTATATCGGCATATTCCATGGCATAAGTTCCTGAAACACTTAACCAACCTGCATATGGGATAAAAACAGGCACAGGGTTTTTATGGCGCATCCACTGAGACGTCGCTTTAGCACATTCTTTCAAATCATCGCCCGAGAGGTCCTCGACTATTATAGCTACGTTTACATTAGATTTTAAATCCTCTAACTTCAGCTTGGCAGCTGAGCCGTAAATGAATACAGATTTTATTCTTGAGCCAAGTTTTTCTTTTATTTGTTCAACATATGTGTTCAAATGATTCATTTACCATCTCCCTGAAATATTATTTGTACCGCCAAAGCCGCCTTGTGTTTCTTTACCGAATCCATTGTGCTCATCCACTTTAGGAGGCACAACGAATGGAAATATATGAAATTTGAGTAAAAAAAGTAATGCTATAATAAAAAATAAATTTAGCCAAAATGAGACCTTATCTCGATGCTGGGGCGGGCATTGGTCAGGATAGCTTATTTCTACATTATAAAAATCAGCAATTATTTCTGAAAGTACGTACGCACCGCGCCAAATCCCACTCTCATAATCACCCGACTCAAAATATGGAATCATTTCATGCTCTTTTATTTGATTGATATGAGAATCCGTGACAATCTCAATTAACTTATTACCAACCTGGACGCTGGCTTGACGTTCATTAGGAGCAATCAGTATCAATGCGGAGTTACCGGCATTACCTAATTTGTAAGTATGTATCATATCAGTAGCAAACGAATCTACAGGCTTGCCTTTTAAGGATTTTACGGTAACAATTACAACATCAGCAGATGTTTTCCTGTTTAAATCCTTTAAAAAAGCGTTTATGCTCGCTTTGACATCGTTTGATAATAAGTCGGCTTCATCATAAATATACCCGTCAAGTTTCAACTGAGCAGCTGCAAATACAATGCCTGATGTCAGCAAAATAAAGGCCAAGATTAAATATAATTTTATTTTTATATGCATCGCTTTAGCATAATACACGTAAATGCAGGAAATTAGATTGTAGGGTGGACTATTGCCCACCCTACATATTACTCTAGCCCAATATCTGTTTCAAATCATCTTCAGGGGTTGAAATCGGCTTTATATTGTATTTTTCAACCAAGATATTTAAAACATTCGGCGACACAAACGCAGGCAATGTCGGCCCGAGATAAATATTTTTAATACCCAACGACAACAGCGTCAGCAAAATACAAACAGCTTTCTGCTCGTACCATGAGAGCACCAACGTCAACGGCAATTCATTAACCGAGCATTTAAATGCCTCAGCGAGAGCCACAGCAACCATAATTGCGCTGTAAGCATCATTGCACTGTCCCATATCAAGAATTCGGGGTATACCGTCTATATCGCCCAAATCCAAGTCATTAAAACGATACTTCCCACAAGCCAATGTCAGAATGACCGTATCAGCCGGTGTTTGCTTAACAAACTCAGTATAGTAATTCCTGCCCGGCTTCGCGCCATCACAGCCACCAACAAGGAAGAAGTGTTTAATTTTGCCGGTTTTAACAAGCTCAATAATTTTATCAGCCACAGACATAACAAAATCAACAGCGAATCCCGTAGTTAAAACATCACCACCGTTTATGCCCGTCATTTTTTGGTCACTATCATAACCACCAAGCGCCAAAGCTTTTTCGATAACAGGCGTAAAATCTTTTTTATCACTAATATGCTGCGTTCCCGGGAAATGCACAACAGATGTCGTAAACACTCTGTCTGCATAGCTTTCCTTCACCGGCATTATACAGTTTGTAGTGTACAAAATCGGTGCAGGCAAGTTAGCAAACTCCTTTTGCTGATTTTGCCATGCAGTACCGAAATTACCCTTCAAATGAGGATATTTTTTCAACCCCGGGTATGCGTGGCAGGGAAGCATTTCACCGTGAGTATAAATATTTATTCCCTTATCTTTTGTCTGCTCCAATAATAAGGCCAAATCATGTAAATCATGTCCTGTCACCACAATAAAAGGACCTTTTTCTATATTCGTTGTAACCTGCGTAGGTTCAGGTTTCCCATACGTTTCAGTATTGGCAAAATTGAGCAATTCCATACATTTTAAATTTATTTCACCTGTTTTTAAAACTGTTTCTAAAAGTTTATCAGTCGGCAAGTCCTCAGAAATTATTTGTAACGCCTCATAAAAAAAGTTCATAACCTCTTTATTTTCATAGCCCAAAATCTTTGCGTGAAAGGCATATGCAGCCATACCTCTGAGTCCAAACAAAATAAGCGATTTTAAAGAACGAACATCTTCATCACCATCCCAAACACTTTTAATATCGAAACTTTTTTTGCAGCAGCTAATATGCTCGTCCAACTCGGCAATAATATCGTTAATAGAATCATCGTTAAAATTAACGTTAGTAACAGTCGCAAAAAGCCCCTCCAGCATAAGTCTGTCAGTATCCTCACTACGATGCGTAGACCAGGCAATAGCGATTAATTTATTAGTCAAAATATCCTGCAAATCTGCCGTTACCGAAGTTTTACCACACATACCCTGCTGCTTCGTGCACCCCGAGCCCATAGCTGTTTGCTCACATTGAAAACAAAACATTTCATTCATAATATTTCTCCTTATGGTTTTTTTAAGTTTATAACATTTCTATATCGGGCATATTGGACATGATACTAATTTTAATTGCCATATTTATTATTATTGATTATGATTAATTTGTCTGTTGCAAATGCAACAAAAACTACGTCATTCTGAGGCGATGCCGAAGAATCGTATGGGCACAGGAAAGAAAAGGGAATTTATTATGCGACTATTTGAAGGAATTGAAGAAACCGATTTACAGGCAATGCTAAAATGTCTCAACGCTGTCCAAAAAAGCTACTATCAGGGCGAAATGATATTTTTAGAAGGTGAAGAAATTACCTCGGCTTGTTTAATAGTTAAAGGCAAAGTTCAGCTGATAAAAGATGATTTTGAAGGAAACAAGGTTATACTCTCCGAAATGCGCGAGGGTGAAACGTTTGGTGAAGCCTATGTATTTTCGGGATTGAAAGCAATTCCGATATCAGCGCTGAGCGTCGAGGACACAACCGTTATGTACATAAATTTCAACAGAATAATAACCATGTGCAATTCTGCCTGCACCTTTCACAGAAAATTAATCGAGAACACAATAAAATTAATCGCCAACAAAAATATTCATCTGAGCGGCAGGATTGAATTATTATCTAAAAAAACTATTCGTGAACGGATTCTGTTTTATTTGCAAAGTGAAAAATTAAAAAATAAAAACAGCGAATTCGAAATTCCATTTTCTCGCAACTCTTTGGCCGAATATCTTTGCGCCGACAGAAGCGCTCTATCGCGTGAGCTGTGCAATTTACGCAACGAAAAAGTTTTGGAGTTCAACAAGAATTATTTTAAATTAATGTAGCAAAAAATTTTATGTTTGGTTTTTAAATATGCAGGAGGGAAAAATGCAAATACAAAAATTAAACATAAAAACCGCAAATAATTACCACTTACAGACTTGCTACAACAAACAAGTCACTTTTTCAGGACTGGAAAATAAAGAGGCGCCCTGCATGTTCGTCTTTGACATAGATGGCACATTTGCGACAGGGCCTCAGGCTAATATCGATAGCATACTTAAACTAAAAAAAGAGCGAAATGCTTGTCTAGTTTATGCAACAGGCAGAACTGCCGAAGAAATACATAAACTCAGAGCTAAATTAGAAACCAAGGGCTTAAAGCTGCCACTGCCCGATTATTTGGTATCTAACAACGGGCAATTTTTGCATAAAAACGTTAATGGCGTTTTGGAAGAAGATTTAAACTATCACGCAATACTACTCAAGCAAACGAATTTTGACCGTGCTGCAGTAAAGAATGCACTAAGAACACTGGCACACACAGACTGTTATAAATACAGCGCACAAGAACTTTCAGAACTGCAAAACTTTGTTTCGCCTGAAACTTTTGAAAAAATAAAAGCCAGTGACCCTGAGTTTTATGACTCAAAAATTTCATACTACGAGTGGAATCCCTCTGTTTTTATGATTGAATGTTTTTTAGCGTCTGATATCAATACAAAAAAATTTAAAGAAGATATAAACAAATTATTAGGCGAACAAGACATAAGAGTTAAATTTGTCGAAAATCTATACTCTAAGCCAATTATGGATGCTTGCAGGGAAGATATTTTACTGCAATCACACCCGAAAAGACGTCATGCAGATGGCTCAATGACCGCTTTTTTTGTGTGTCCCGCCGATAAAGCCGATGGAATAAAGTACCTGAGACACCAGCTGAAAATACCGTTCAACGAAATATTAATGGCAGGCAACGACGATAACGACATTTCAATGGCAAACCTGACACTAGCCGGCTCCTGGTTCGTTTGTGTAAACAATGCCAGTAATAAATTAAAAGCAAAAGTAGAAGCGCTTCAACAAAAGTTCGAAAAAATCTTTATTACAGCTAACGAAGGCTCAACAGGAATACTTGAGGGTATCAAAAGAATAATACATTCTTAAAAGTATTCTAATGTTTCAAGCAAAATGCTAAAATAGTAATAAGGTTAAAAATAAAGGAAAGTATGAATAACATATCAAAAATATTCATAGCAATTATGTTTCTGCTCTTAATCACGTTTATCACGTGCATAGTTTTTACGTACAAGGCTGACGAGACCAGTAATTCATACTACAACAAAAGCGCTTCATCACTCCGAGGCAGATACAAAACTGAAACCGGCTCTTACAAAGCCAGCAAAGGCAAAATTAAGCGCTACGACAAGCAAGGCAATCTGGAATACTCATACAATCTCAATAAATCCGGCACAATGACCCGCTACGACAAATACGGTCAAAAACAGGGCACATATAAAAAAGACTCCTCCGGCGGGATTGTCGAATACGATAAAAGCGGGAATAAAGTCGGCGTTCTGAGAAAAAACGAGCGTGGCGAAACCGTCCGATATAAGAAGTAGTGGTAGGGTGCGTCACATGCACCAAAAAAATCGAAAATTAAAAAAGAGCTGTAGGGTGCGTCACACGCACCGAATCATGATGGTGCTTAAAATAAGTCAGAAATTTCTACTTTTAATGCTTTTGCAAGCCTTTTTGCTGTAGAAATTGTGACGTCGGTAATTCCTCTTTCAATTGCACTTATATAACTTGACGAAATACTAGCATTAAAGGCAAGTTCGTCTTGCTTCATACCGAGGCCAATTCTTAAATCTTTGACTTTTATGCCGAATTTCCTGCATAAAATTTTATCATATTTGAACGTTTTTTCACCCATAGTATTATTATCTGAATTTGTCATAAGAATTAAAAACTATGTAGTAGTTGTAAATGGCAAAAAAATCATATATAATAATGTTTATAAAAATTATTTTTTAAAACTACACAATTGGAAAATTCATAAATGACAAAAGAAAATATTATTGATTTATTAAAACAACTCAAAAAAGAAGTTCATGGATTAATCAAGAATAAGGTACGTACACATGACCAATTAAAAGGACGTTTAAGCAATGTGTTTTTGGTCTTGGACTATTTATTAGAAGAAATTAAAAGAGGCTAGCTGTAGGGTGCGTCTCACGCACCGAATTAAATTCTGTACAGTAACAAAAGAGGCTAGTTATTCAAACCGGCCTCTTTTTTTTATTTTATTAATTAACTGTCAATTTTTTTGTTTCAGGTTCTTTCGATTCTTGCTTTTTGAGTTCAATATGCAAAACGCCGTTTTTAAACTCGGCGTGTGAATCTGCCACATTTATGGATTTGTCAAAAGGTATTGAACGAAAGAACTTACCGTAGCGAAACTCGCTCATGTGCATATTTTCATCGTCTTTTTGTTCACATTTTTGAGTTTCACCTTTTATTGTGATGTAGTTCTCATGCAAATCTACATCGATATCTTCTTTATTCATGCCGGGAAGTTCTGCTTTTATTTTATACTGGTCCTTCGTTTCTTTAACCTCGAGTGCCGGTCTCCACGTTTTTTCAACTGCCTCAGTCATGTTGAATTCTCTGAAACTGTCTCGCAAAAATCTATTTAAATCTTCGTGCATATTTTCAAAGAAATACGGCGCCTCACGCTTAACAATACTAAATTTCATATTATTGACTCCTATGTTATAACATCAATCACAATTTATAATGAGTGAACTTTTTTTTCATTGTCCGATAAGATAATTTGGAAACATATACTTTCAGTTATGCCTGTTTTTAGAGGAAAAGGTAATTAAAAGCTGTGCGTAAAATGCTAGCATGAAATTGTATACCAAAAAGGAGGAACCTCATGGACTGCTGCACAGACTTTAACAGTGAAGATCACAAAAAACACCATCTTCACCATCATTTAAAAAAAGTTCAACACGCCAAAATCTTTTTCTTGAAAAGTTTCATTATCAGTTTAATTCTTTTCATACTTTCATGTATTCTGGTACTTTGCTGCTATGATTGTTTTGCGAAAATGGCAGAAACAATCTACAGGCTCAGTTATAAAGATTTCACTCGAATATTCGTCATATTAATGGGCTTTTGGAAAATATTAATCATCCAATTCACGTTAATTCCATTCATCGTAATGGCAATGATAGAAGGGCATGTTAAGAAAAAATTCGAAAACCATAAATCAGAATAAATTTACAATTTGATAAAGTAATCCTGTGCCGAAGTTTTGTACTGTACTGAACAAAACTTCGGCATTTTAATATTATATTGCTTAACATATGTTATAATTACGTGATTAATAGGCAATTTTTTGTGTTGACTTGGTTTTATAGATTTAATCAAATTTTAAAGAAGGAAGTGTGAAAATATGCGCGTGCTGCCATTAGCGCAAAATCAAATTATATCTGCTCAAACGCTTGCAAAGCCGAAAGAAATTAGTACCAGCACGACTAATTTCAGGCCGTCAAACGCTGCCGTACCTGTTGAGACATTGAAAGCATATTCAATTATGCCAAAAATTTCTTTCGGGCGCACAATAAAGGAGCATATGCGATACCTTGGTGCAAATTATGATTCTGAGACCAAGGAAACCACTTTCCGTATATGGGCACAGCCCGACCACGTTAATTATGACAAGGGAATTACTCTGCAAATAATTCCTGTTGAAAATATTAAAAATAACCCGAAGCTACACAACATAATACGCAATGTAAACAGTGACATACCTGAAAAATTGGTTGATTTCGAAGAAGTGCTTAATATCCCGATGGCTTTATCTAAAGATAAAAAAGAGGTTTTTGAAGCCAAAGTTAACAACATTCCACCCGGCTCGTTTTATAGATTCGTGTTTAACTCAAACAAAGACAGCGAGCATTCTCAAGTCAAAGCTAACGACCCGAGAGCATATTACTTGCCATACGGGATTGAAGGCTGGGGAAGCGTTTTGGACGATGCGGCCTACAAATTCAAGCACTCGCGCCCAAAACAAAATGATACCGACCCCGTTTTGATATATGAAGCAAGTATCGCAGCATTGACAAAAAAAGGCGACTTTGAGTCGGCTATACCGTTAATTAAAAACATTGCCGACAAAGGATATTCACATATCGAGATTATGCCGCCCTGGCAGTCTGTAGGCAAAGGTTGGGGTTATGCAGCGCTACCATTCGCTATAAGCAAAGATTTATGCGGCGACAAAGACACCCCTGACGACTTCAAACTCTTTGTAGATACCTGTCACAAGCACAACTTAAATGTCATTGTAGACGTTAACCACAACCACTTAACAGAAGGGTTTTCAGGCAACCATTTTGCTCAGTACAGCTCGAAAGATAACAAAACTGACTGGGGAGACGCGCACAATTACGAAAACTCAAACGTAAGAAACTTCGCGATTGATGACATAATACGCTTTATCGTGAACTATAATATTGACGGACTACGCTTTGACAGCGTGCACTGTATGACCAACGGGATAATGCGCCAAATAAACCTTGAAATCGAAGGCCACTCCTTAAAAGGAGACTTCTCACCCGAAACAAAAATCCTAAAAATCGGTGAAGACTATAATTTAAGACCAACAGGAACACAGGCATTCTCAAATGCAGAATTACAAACGTACTATGACAACCCTGAAAAGTTTAATTACGAGACAAACAACGAAAATCTTGTTTTGGGTCTTGATGCAGCTGTGAATTTAGACAGCCACCATCTGAACGGGAATATTACACAACAAATTACTGAAGCAAACGGAATTGACGGTGCAATAGCTTCTAATATCGAAAAAATGCACAAACAAGGCAAATCATACGAGCCATACCCGATAGAAAAATTAGTGAATTGCTTGAGCGCCCATGACGACATACAAGATATGAGTGGAACACGACTCATTACAAAGGGAATTATTTCACAACTTAACATGTCTGAGCGAGTTTACGTCGACCCTGCTAAAGTGAGAGAGTACAAGCCTTTAGACATGTGCAAACGCAGAATAGCATCAAATGTGACTCAAGATTTAATCGAAAGCTACAAAAAATCAGGCGGCAAAAGTATACTCAACGAAAAAGAACAAGCCTCTTTAGGCATAACACTCCCCGTAAGACTTGAAGAATTCGAAAAAGCACATCAATATTCTGTTGATTTGACTAAAGTCGCAATCGCAAACCACATGCTGATGCCCGGTAAGTATAAAATGAATTTTATGGGCGATGAAGAAGGCGTTATCAGTCCGTTCAAACTGTTTTTAGATAGCCACGATCGCAACATAGTAAAAGATACAAGTGAATATTTTGAATACGATATTAGTCCTAAAATCGCCATTCCTCAAAGTAATCTCGAACAATCAAATTACAATAATCGCACCGATTCAATCGCAAATTTCCATAACAAACTGATGGAATTATTCAAAGAAAACCCCGCGTTCAAATACCGCCACGAAGCCGAAAGGTACTGGTATAACGACAACGACAATGTAATTGAAATAGGCTACAAAAAAGGCAACAAAAAAATATTTGCAGTTACGAACCTCGGCAACACAGATTTTACAGAATACGGCATTCAACTGACACAAGGCCGCTGGAAAGAAGCGATTAACAGCAACGACGAGCAGTTCGGCGGAAATGGAAGCAGCTCAAACAGCAGTCAATTCTTTAAAAGCGACGGTACAACCAAAGATTGGGGCAATACTCCGATAAAACTAGGCGCACGAAGTGTTATTATCTTCGAAAGAATAGATTAGCAGGAAATTCGCTTAACGAATATTCACAAAACACTTGAATAAAAGCTATTTCCAGCTTAAAATGCAAATGTGGAATATGATACACATTACACTTAGCACTAAAATTCAAGAGTAGGAATGGTTTCATGAGTAATATTTTATGCGAAAAAGAAACGATAGTTAGCGGCAATCTTTGTTTATCCAAAGACAAGCCCAAAATTAGCAGCACTAAAAATCTGATATTTAATTTGAACAATATTTTCACAGAAGATGACAGCACACGTAAAAGATTGCTCAAAGAATTATTCGCTCAAACAGGTGAAAAAATATGCATTGAAGCGCCATTCCATTGTGATTTCGGTCATAATATTGAAATCGGCGAAAATTTTTATGCTGACCACGGATGTATTTTTCTGGATTACGCAAAAATTTCAATCGGTGATAATGTTTTCCTTGGCCCCAATGTTGGCCTGTACACAAAACATTTACAATCTTGCGCAAAACCTATCAAAATCGGCAACAACGTTAGAATTGGCGGCGACGTCATAATCATGCCGGGTGTTACAATAGGTGATAATTCAGTAATCGTTGCAGGCAGCATCGTAACAAAAGATATTCCTGCAAATTACGTTCCGTTCGGCAACTCGTTTGGAATTTCTGCCTGACAATAAAACCAGTTACTAACTGCGCTTTTGCCAAATACCCATGTTCATTTCCGCCGGCGCGCAAGCATTAAAGCCATGTTTGCTCATTGCTTTTTCGAGGCACTCATCTAAAACCGGATAATGTCCGAAAAGATGGTTTTTCCCTGTGATAAATACCCCGTGAGGCACTAATGTTTCTCTTGCATTCGCTACTATTGAATCTAAAATCTCGATAATCTGCTCTTTTGTTTTTGGCACAGCGTTAACCATTCCCATGGGCGTATCGTCTGTTGTCAGCTGATACAGCGCATTTCTAAATAATAAAACATCAGCACTTTCAGGCTCAGCTATATCTTTTAGCTTGAGAATATCACCCTGCACAAAATCACATACTTTTCTATTTTCAGGCTTAACTTGGAAAAATTTTGTCTCAAAATTTAAACATTTTTTTATTCCACTGAAAAAATCATTATCAAAAGATTTGGATAGAGTTTTAATCTTGTTTTTATCTTTTACTTCACTAAAAAAGTGTTCAAAAACATCTCTACAATGGCGTTGGGCAGGGTTAAACTTCTTAACATCGCCGAAAGCTAAAAACGAGTCCTTAAAACCATCAAAACATGAATTCAGAAGCATAAGAGCATCTATACTCCCCTGTGGAGTAGCGCTTGTGGCCTGACTAACAGGATAGATACCTTTTTTAGCTTTTGTTATGGCTTCTTTATTAAACAAATCAAAGCCTGTTATTTTGACCCTGTCCAGCATATCGCACAAAACCATAGCAATCGACCAGGTTTCCTCACCTGTTGAGCACGCACCATCCAAAACACGGACATTTCTTTTAAATCTCAAAACGGTTTCAATATAATCGCGCGCCATCAAAAGAGAGGGTAAGTCTCTATAAAAAGCTGTTTCCAGACTCAACGAGTCCCTGTTCGCAATTGGCAGCAGTCCTTTTGAGAGCTTCGCCATGCCGACTTGACCAAATTTAATATTATTATTTTGCGCATTATCAATTTTCATACTTGTTTAAAAACCAAACATGAAATTTTTTGCTAGTAATAACCAAATTTTATAAAAATATTTTGAAACCGGTTAAAAATGTAACTACGATAAACACGATTGCAACAATTGTAGTCAGCTTGTTGAGGCCTGATTCAGCGTTTTTTTGTGATGCAAACAAGTTAGACGCGCCACCGATACCCAAAATACCATCGCCTTTTGGTGAGTGCAATAAAACCAATAAAATTAGTAATAATGCTGATACGATTTGTAATATCCATAAAAATTGAACTGCTGCCATTGGTGTGTTTCCTTTGTTATACTGCTTATGAACAGAGTCTATCACAAAGAAAGCGGGACAACAAGAATAATTTTGCATAAATTAATATATGAGACCACTGCACAAGTTACTTTCTCTGCGAAAAAGCACCTTGAGCAGGGTCTACCACGTCCAGTATCGCAGACGCAAACCTTACTCCTCGCAAGGATTTGCTTCTGCTTACATCCGATAGGTCGACCTCGGCACAAATCGAAAAAAACAAATTTTTCAGACTTGTGCCGAGGTCTCATATATATGAACAATTTACAAAATCGAAATAGATTATTATTATTAAAGTAATTAAAAAATGAAAGTGAGTACGCATATGACAAGATACAGAAACGGATTTACTTTAGCAGAAGTTCTGCTCACGATAGTTATAATCGGCATGGTTGCGATGTTCGCCATACCTGCGACAATAAACAATATCAATCGCACACAATACATCGCGGGTGCCCAAAAAGCCTATGGTGTGCTTAATCAGGTATTTGAATATGCATACATGGATGATTTTTGCGTCGGCAATCCGGCTGCAGGAACCACTGAACAATCTCAAATTGAATATGAAAAAGACTGTGTCGACAATGACCAAATGCTCACGTCTATACAAACTATTGTAGAAAAAATCTTTACAAAAGCTTTAATCACAACCGAAAAGAACACCGATATCACCGAGCCGTTTTTTGTCACACGAGACAATATAAAATACACTTTTAGTGATTTTAATGCTAATTGCGGTTTCGCTGCTGACAAATACAACGGTGAAGGCGCCGAAAATCTGACTCCTGAAACGGCATGCGCTAAAATAACAATTGATACAAACTCAAATCAAGGGCCGAATAAAGTGACAATGCTGGCAGACAATACGACTAAAAACTGGTCAGACCAGTATGAATTTTATCTGTACAAAGATGGCATATACTGCTTGCCCGGGCAAGATATCACAAAGATTAAAAAAAGATAAGTTAAATTACCGTTAAACTTATGCAGACATTTTTCTTGCCGTCATGCCGGAACTCAAGTTGTTGCAAGTCAATAAAAGCGGAACTATCCGGCATCTTACCAGTTAACAAATGAAATCATTATTGGAAGAAACATCCGTTAGAAGGAAAGATACCGAATATACACGTCAATCTTATTATCCTACACTTTATGTTTCGGTATGACATCAAGTTGGGTTATTGAATCCAAAATTATTCGGGACAGTAGTGCGCATCGTGGAGAGGGAGTACCTGATTAATCACAAGCATTAATAACATTTTATTTTGAGATAAACAACATAATCCTTTCCTATGTGCAATTCTTGTTGTAAAATGTACATGGTTCAATTTTATAGAGAGCATATTTTGGAAAGAATACAGAGAAAACTACTTGGATATAATATTGATTTGTTGGGTTTTAATCAATCTGTTGATTATGCGCTGGAGCGTTTAACGCAAGGCAAAAGCACTCAGGTTGTAACAATTAATCCCGAAATGATTGAAATGGGGAATAAAAATGCTGAATTTGCAGAGGTGCTGCGCACGGCAGATTTAGTAATACCTGATGGGGTTGGAATAAAGCTTGGAATGCGTATTCACGGGCTTAAAATAGAACAGGTACCGGGTATTGAATTCTCAAAAAAAATTATAGAAATTGCAGCAGAAAAAGGCTACAGCGTTGGTTTTTTAGGCGCGCAGGAAGATGTTTTACAAACAGCCATTCAAAATTTGCAAAATGAATATCCGAACTTAAAAATATCATTTCAAAAAAACGGGTATTTCAGCGAAACAGAAGAATCGGAAATCATCGAAAAAATTTTATCAACAGGAACACAGATTTTATTGGTAGCGCTTGGTGCGCCAAAACAAGAGATTTTCATCGCAAAATACAAAGAACAATTAAGCGGAAAATTAATGATAGGAGTCGGAGGCAGTTTTGACGTATGGTCAGGCAAAGTAAAACGCGCGCCGATATTTTTCAGAAAACTCGGCTGTGAGTGGCTTTACAGACTTATTACACAGCCCTCGAGATTCAAAAGAATATTTCCGACTTTACCATTGTTCTTGTTTAGGGTTATAATAGAATTAAACAAAGATTGATTAGGTGGGAGAATGTCGCAAAAATTATCAGAGTCAGAATTAAAGGATATCACTTCTTTTTGTCGCACTATAAGAGCAAATATCATAGAGATGATATACAGCGCAAAGTCGGGACACCCGGGCGGTTGCCTTTCGGCTGTTGAAATCATCGCTACATTGTACAAAAAATGTCTAAATCACAGTTCTGCGTGGGATAAAGACCCAAAGTTTAATCTGCGTGATAGATTTATTCTCTCAAAAGGTCATGCTTCGGCGACATTGTACGCAGTGCTAGCACATTGCGGGTATTTCCCCGTAAATGAACTGACTACTTTCAGAAAATTCCCGACCAGATTGCAAGGTCACCCATCATGCCGTCATATCAACGGCATAGAGGTTTCAACAGGCTCACTTGGTCAGGGGTTATCAATGGCATGTGGTGCAGCATTGGGCTTAAGACTGGACAAAAATACTGCAAATGTAGTTGTTTACATGGGAGACGGTGAACTACAGGAAGGCAACGTTTGGGAAGGCGTCATGAACGCTGCCCACTTCAACTTGAGCAGTATAATTGCTTTTGTCGACAGAAATAATTTGCAAATTGATGATTGTACCGAAAAAATAAAACAATTAGACTCACTTGAAGCTAAATTCAAAGCCTTCAACTGGGAAGTTTTGACCATTGACGGGCACAACGTCCAAGAAATATATGAAGCTTATCAAAAGGCTAAAACACACACGAAACCAACCGTAATTATCGCAAACACAGTCAAAGGCAAAGGTGTTTCGTTTATGGAAAATCAGGTTGGCTGGCATGGAAAAGCGCCATCGCAGACCGAATATGAAACAGCAATAAAAGAGCTGAGAGGTGCACTATGATAGCTAATAAACGTACTACAAAATCTATAAGAGCCGAATACGGCAAAACCTTGGCCGAATTAGGCAAAAAAAATCCTAATATCGTTGCGTTAGACGCTGATTTGTCATGCTCAACTCAAACTTGTGTGTTCGCAAAAGAGTTCCCTGAAAGATTTTTCAACGTAGGTATTGCCGAGCAGGATTTAATGACAACGGCTGCAGGGCTTTCAATTGCCGGCAAAATTCCTTTTGTCTCAACCTTTGCTATGTTCGCAACAGGACGGGCATGGGATCAAATCCGTAATTCAATTTGTTACCCGAAATTCAACGTCAAAATCGTATCCACTCACGGTGGGATTACGGTCGGAGAGGATGGAGCAAGCCATCAGGCGCTTGAGGATGTCGCGTTAATGCGCAATATTCCAAACATGATGGTTATAGTGCCTGCCGATTGTACCGAGACGAAACAGGTTATAGAGTTCGCTGCTGAGCATAACGGGCCTGTATACGTGAGAATAGCAAGAACAAATGTGCCTGACGTATTCGATGAGAATTATAAATTTGACCCTAAAAAAGCAGTTGTTGCACGTAAAGGCAAAGACGCAACAGTTGTAACAAATGGGGAGACACTAATTGAAGTGCTGGATTGCGCTGAAATATTAAAAGAACAAAATATTGATTTAGAAGTAATTCACATGCCTGTGCTTAAACCCGTTGACAAATCGACATTGGTGACATCAGCACAAAAAACAGGACTTGTGTTCACAGTTGAAAACCACTCAATAATTGGCGGGATTGGCAGCACTGTATGTGAGGTGTTGAGTGAAGAATTGCCAACCAAAGTCGTTCGTATCGGTACAAATGACGAATTTGGACAAAGTGGCGAGCAGAGAATATTAATGGATTTTTACGGTTTAACAGCCGAAAAATTGGCAGAAAGAATAAAATCTGCTATAACAGATAAAGGGACTAAGAGATAAATGATACAATTAAGAGGTGTCACAAAAAAATATAAGGACAAATATGCCCTGAAAAATGTTAATTTAGACATTTTATCGGGCGAGTTCGTGTTTTTGGTTGGCTCAAGCGGCGCCGGCAAATCAACATTGATAAAAATGTTATACCGCGAAGAAACGCCTACATGCGGGACTGTGCATATTGGCGGTATTAATATTGCGAATCTGGAAAACGAAAAAATCCCTAATTTACGCAGATATATGGGAATTGTATTTCAGGATTATAAATTATTACAAAATCAAAGCGTGTATGACAATGTTGCATACGTAGTACGCACTTTGGGCATGTCCTCACGCGAGATTAATGCAAGGGTCACAGGCGCTCTGAAAGTTGTAGGATTGTCAGACAAAGCAAAAGCGAAACCTACAGAGCTTTCAGGTGGTGAACAGCAGCGCGTAAGTATTGCGCGTGCAATCGTTAACGGCCCTCCGTTGTTAATCGCAGACGAGCCCACAGGTAACTTAGACCCGAAAACTTCAATGGAAGTTATGCAAATTTTGGAGCAGGTTAATATCCAAAAAGGTATTACCGTTGTTGTTTCAACGCATGACCACGCAATGGTCGATTATTTCAGAAAACGCGTTATCACGCTGGATGAAGGTCAAATTATAAAAGACGTACAAGCAGGTACTTATGACTGATGAAAATTCACAACAAAACCGAATAAAACGCAAAGTAAAATCTCGTATACCAAAAGATTGGCTGACCGAGTTGCGTATTATTGCGCGCATTTCAAAAGAAACGGTCAAAGGCATAGGTCGTACGGGCTGGAATAATTTGGCGATTGTCACAACAATGACCGTCGCGCTTATGGTTTTCGGGGTTTTACTGAGATCAAGCTTGTCACTTTCAGCAATAACTGATTCTTTGGGCAGTTCACTTGAGCTGTCAGTATATTTAAAAGACAATGTAGACGCGACTGCTGCATCGGCAGAAATCGGGAAATTAGAGCATGTTCGCGGTGTCAAAATAATTAGTAAAGAGCAGGCATGGAAAAACATGAAGATGCAATTTGACGTTGCAGATGTTGATAACCCGCTGCCTAACACGCTGCACGTAAAGGTGGACAACCCGAAGAGCATTGATGATGTTTCGGCTGTCGTACAAAAATTACCATCCGTGGAAAGCACCAATTATGCCAAAGATATTGCTAAAAAAATTCAACTCATCGTAAGTGTAGTTCACATCACTATTTTGATAGTTGGCTTGGTTTCAGCTGTTTTTGCAGTGACAATTATTAACAATACAATACATCTTGTTATCCAAGCTAGAAAAGAAGAAATAGAAATAATGCGTCTCATGGGTGTAAGCAACTGGTACATAAAGACGCCACTCATTCTGCAAGGTTCTATATATGGTTTTGCAGGTACTTTAATAGCGTTATGGCCGCTCAATTGGTTCCAAAACCAGCTTTTGAACATGCACGACTTTTTCGCAATCGCCTCGCCTCCATTCGCAATGAACATAGTAATTTTCGTTATGTTCGTCACATCAATCGGATTTGGTGCGCTTGGCAGCTTCTTATCAATTAAAAAATATTTAGAGGTATAGAGATGAACGATCCGAAAAGTTTTATCAACAAAATTAACGACATGCCGGCAATGCCCAATATCATTGTTAAAGCGCTTAGCGTTATCAAAAGTGAAACTTCAGGCATGAATGACTTAGCTAAAATCATGTCGTATGATCCTGCATTGACTACACAAGTATTGAAAATTGTAAATTCGGCATACTATGGCTTCCCGCAACAAATAACCGCAATGAACAAAGCTTTGCCGTTGTTGGGAATGGCTCAGGTTAAAAATATAATTGTTGCAGTCGCAATGAAATCAATGATTACATCTCAAGGCGGCAAGGAGCTGTGGAAACACTCTATCCGCGCTGCAGTTGGCTGTGAGATGATGGCAACAAAATTAAACCTTATGGATCCGGGTGACGCTTTTGTTGTCGGATTTTTACACGACATCGGTAAAATGATTTTGAGCCTACAAAACAGCCAATTGTACTTGAAGGTAAAAGAATTAACAATGAAAGGCGTCAATGTTATCGAGGCTGAGAATCTTTTAGTTGGCGCAAACCACGCAGAAATGGGTGCTTTGCTGGCCAAGAAATGGGGCTTGCCTGTGATGTTGACCAACTGCATAAAATACCACCATACGCCACGAGCGGCGTCAATGGTCGGCAACATTGTCTATATGGTGTACGCAATTGACAGACTGGTACAGGAACAAATGCCAAATCCTGCATTTGAGCCGGCAATCTGGAAAAACTCACCAATTGAAATTGCTGACCCTGCATCACTACGTGAAGCAATATTGTTAAAAAGCGATGGACTACTCCAAGAATTATAATTGTAAATTAAAGTTCTTTTTGGTAAAATACCTCTAACAGCACGTTATAAATTTAATACGGGAAAGTGGCCGAGTACTACGAAGTCATATTAGTCAAAAAAATGATTAAGTATCGTTTTTTTGACGGCAGTAAACAAAAACATGGGTCTGCCAATCGTGCCACAATCCAACAAGCAAATGAAAATTTAATACGGGAAAGTGGCCGAGTGGCTGAAGGCGGCACCCTGCTAAGGTGTTATACGGGCAACTGTATCGAGGGTTCAAATCCCTCCTTTTCCGAATTTTTACAAGGGTTTTCAGGATTTACAAACAATCTTGGAAGCCCTTTTTTAATGCAAAATATCATATGATTTTTTAATATTATAACATTTTAACTTACTAGGGAATTAAAAAGTGTCGGTTTTAAAAACGCGGAATTTATTTTTGTCCAGTGGTTTGTATTGAATGTATGGCATTAATTTTTTTAAAAAGAAATTTATTATCGGGTTGGAGTGATGAATTAGCACATAGAGCATTTCATATTTACAGCCGAGTTTGAGTTTCATATCGTCGGTCGTCTGTCCGAAATCTATAGTTTTATAGCCATTCTAAATACCAGATCGTATAATCTCCAGTAATAGCATTATGTAAGTGTCATATTTTAAAATATTTTTTTTGTTTAAGCCAACAAACTCGAAAAGCAGCTCTTCATTGTTTTTGCGCAGCTGTGCAAAACCTTGTATTTCTTTTTTATCTTCCAGCACTAAGATAACAAGACCATCCTGTCTGAAAAAATCTATTGAAACTTTTCCCAACTTGTAAGGCGCGTTATTGTAGACATCGAGGTATAAATTATACATTTTTTCGCTGAACTCAATGTGATTATTATTTAAAATATAGAAATTAAGGTTTTTTGATTTATTCAGGGCAATATTGTATCTTCGCCTGTAGCCTGAGCGCAAGGATGACATATATTCTTCAAAAGAAGCCCATTTTATCGAGAGGACGCATTTTGGACAAATCAATACACGCACAAAATTATCCAGCATATACTCTTCATCCACATTTACAATCAATTTGAATCCTTTTAAATTTTTCAGAAACGTGGAAACTTCTTTTTTTGTCTCGTTTCCAAACACGCCACCGGGTTTTGAGACAGTAAAAGGAAAATAAACCGAATTCACTGTTACAGGCACTTTAAACGGTGTAAACATAGTAATATTATTGTCAGTGGTTTTGCTTATCAAAAATTGTGTGTCTATATTGCCCATAGAATTCCTAAAAATATAATATGATTTTTCGGAGTCATCTATTTGTTCAACAAAATCCAAAAAACTTCTTTTCAAGTAAAGATTGTCAGCAATGTTATTTTCCCAATCTTCGGGCAAGTCTCTAGCATTTAAATACTTTTCCATAGATTCAATATTAGACTTTTGCATGATTTTATTCACTTGCAGTGCCCAAGTTTTAGTAATTTGAAAGTGTTTTTTAAATATATAGGACATTATTTTTTTTAGCTACTGCAAAGGTGGGTAGATTGTTCTAATTCACTTTGGAATTTAGTGGCTACCTCGAAAAAATAGACTATAATGTTATTCTGCACTGAGAAGGGAATTATGAAAAAAGAAGAGTTTATTATAAACGGGTTATATAAAATTAAAAAAGCGGATTTAAAAAGGTGTGCAGAAGTTGCAGCCAAAGCTTTCATAGATGATGAAAGCAGCAAATTTATATTATCTGCTAATTTAACATATAAATCTCTGTATAACTATTATCTGGTAATTTACAAGGCTGCGTATAATAAAATGCATATGTTTGCCGAAAGTGAAAATATAAACGGGTTTATAATCATTGCGCCGATAAAAAATGCGGATTTATCACTTTGGGAGTGCATCAAGGCAGGGGCATTAAAACTAATTTTTTCACAGGGCTTAGGAATGGTGTTTAGGTCTCTTGAATACGAGAAAAATTGTATCAAAAATCGCGATAAAATTGCCACAACAGATAATTGGTATATTTTTCAGTTTGGTGTTTCACCGGATAAACAAGGTGAAAAACTTGGCTCAAAAACTATTAAACCTGTTTTGAGCTGGTTTGATTCTGAAAAAATTGCATGTTATCTTGAGACTCAAAAAGACATCAATGTCGATATTTACAGCCATTTTGGTTTTTCACTGAAGATGGTGAGCACATTACCAAACAAAGAAGTTAATCAATTTGCAATGTTGCGCAACTATCAAAAAGTTGCCTGAAATTAGGCTGTGCGTCTGCTTAGTTCTTCGTATTTGCTCAAAACATCATTTTGTTTTTGGCAGCTAAAATCCAGATTACACGCAACGTGATGTACCGAGTAAAAAGTTGGGTCGAATAATTCAGTCGTGCGCCCGAGTAAATTTGAGAGAATCGTAGAAATTTTACCGATTACTTTCCCAAACCAAAACGGTAAAGTTATTGATTTAAATGTTTTTTCAGGAAAATATTCCACACCGACCTGTTCATAGTATTCATTTACAGAAGTTCTCTTTTCGTCAATGATATTTATTGCTTCACCGTCAAAATCATTGCAAATTGCCGTTGTATAAACAACTTTGGCAATATTTTTGACATCAGCCAGCGGCCAGCGGTTTTTACCCTGCCATTTCCCGAAATTTACGATAAAAGGTGACATTTTCAAAAAACTCACAACACGACGCAAAAGCGTTTTATCGCCCTCGCCCCAAACTGCTGCAGGTCTGATAATTACGTATTTGTTTTTTTCAATATTTTCTTTTATCCATTTTTCGCTTTTAATTTTGTATTTTGGATAAGGACTTAAAGGCTTGTTTTCGTGGGTTAGTGTCTCTTCATCCTCCCCATTAAAATCTTTTAAGCCGTAAACATCCGTTGTCGAAATAAAAATAAATTTTTCAGCGGGAAGTTTAGAAAAAGTTTTAACAGACTCAAAGTTAATTTTTTTATAGACTTCATCATTACCGACGTCTGATGCCAAGCCGGCAGCGTGTACAACAATTTCAGGCTGTTTACCAATTATTTTTATTATTTCGGATAAAATATTTTCTGATAAAATATCACCTTTAATTATTTCGATATTGGAATTTTGTAAAAACTTTTCAGGCAAATTATTATGTATTAACGCGTAGACTTTCCAATGATGTTTTGTAAAAATTTCAACAATATGTTGTCCTATAAAACCGCCCGCACCGGTAATTAAAACGGTTTTATTCGATAAGTCCATACTCTCTGCCTTTTTGGGTAATGATATCTATGGCTTTGTCAATTTCCTCTTTTGTCAAATCTTTCATCGCGCATAACCTTATCCTGCACTCTTTTCGCCTGACCGCAGGATACGTAACAATATTTGTATATACGCCTTCTGCGCGTAATTCGTTACACATGCGAATTAATTTATCCTCATCACCGACAATAATTGGGATTATGCCCGACTCAGTTCCACCTGTGTTGAAACCACGCTCATCAAGAGAATTTTTTATGTAATTTATGTTCTCCCACAATTCTGCTCTGCCGGCTTCGTCATTTTCAAGTAATTTGAATACTTCAATTAAGCCTCCTACAATCGGTGCAGGGATTGCAGTTGAGAAAAAATATGTGCGTGAATACAGTCTTAAATAATCAACGACTTCTTTTGTCGCGGCACAGTAGCCACCGATCGCACCAGGGGTTTTGCTTAGCATTCCGATGTTTAGGTCAATTTTACCCAGCAGATTAAAATGTTCTGCCGTTCCTCTGCCTGTTGGCCCAACAATGCCAACACCATGGGCATCATCAACCATTAGTCTCGCGTTATATTTTTTCGCAAGTTCATATATTTCGTCAAGTTTCGCCATATCACCGTGCATAGAAAAAACGCCGTCAGTTATAATTAAGCGCCCTTTTTGTGAATCAGGGATTTCGGAAAGTATTTTTTCCAGATATTTCAAATTGCCATGGGGGTAGACTTTGATATCTGCGCCTGATAAACGGCACCCGTCGAATATTGATGAGTGATTCGCACTATCGTTGATTATAATGTTGCCTTCAGCGCATAATGCCGAAATTACGCCAACATTTGTACCGTAGCCGCTTGGGAACAAAATTGCATCTTCGCAATTATGAAAAGCCGCGATTCTTGCTTCAAGTTCTTTGTGTAAATCAGTAATGCCAGCATATAGTGATACTGCACCCATTCCGTAACCATACTTTTCCAGCGCTTTCCGAGCACCTTCCATAACCTGAGGATGAGTGGTTAAATTCAAGTATGAGTTAGAGCCCAGCATAATAACCTGATGAACTCTCCCATTTTTTTCTTTGATAAACGGCTGAGGTGATATTTTTTCCAAAATCTGCACCCCCAAACCTTCGTTACCTGTAGCTCTACTGGTTAAAACTTCAGACAATATTTTTGTTTTTTCAAAAAGCTCTCCATCATTACTGCTCATGATGTCTTCAAATTTCATTTCCTCGAGTTTCATTATTCACTCCCGATTATTGAGTTGCTTTGTCATTTTAAAATCACGCCCCATTTAGCGCAATTGCCAAGGTGAATAATTTGGAGCACAGGGTTGAAGTTTTCATATTTGTGTTATTATTGTAATAGATATTTTATCTCCATAATGTAACTTTAGCTCTTTTTGCATTCTGGCAAGTAAAAGAGTATTTTAAAGGAAACACTATAACATTATGACTACCCCAACTTTTGAACAATTAAATTTACATGGATTTATTCAGGAAGCTATTTCTGATTTGAATTTTGAAATCCCCTCGGAAATCCAAATTGAGGCTATTCCGAGAATTATGGCCGGTGAAGATATTATCGCAATGGCGCCGACCGGCAGCGGTAAAACCGTTGCATTCACGATACCTGCTTTGCAAAAAATTGAAACGGATAATAAAAATATTCAGGTTTTAATTCTTTGTCCGACTCGCGAACTTGTTATTCAGGCTCATAAAGAAGTTGATAAACTAATAAAATACAATGACAGAATCAGCGCTGTATCTGTGTATGGTGGTCAGCAGATTGAAAAGCAATTCAACGCACTGCATCGTAAGCCCCAAGTCCTCATTGCGACACCGGGCAGGCTGATGGATCATATGAAGCGTGGCACAATCAGTTTAAATGATATCAAAATTGCGATTCTTGATGAAGCTGATGAGATGCTCGATATGGGCTTTAGAGAAGATTTACATACGATTCTTGAACAATCAAATCCTGAGAGACAAACGGTTTTATTCTCTGCGACTATGGAGAAAAATATTGTGGAAATTGCCAAAAAATTCCAAAAAACTCCTTTCACGATTGACGTTTTGGATAATTTGAAAAGTATTCCTAATATTGAGCAATTTTATTTGGAATTGAGCGAAAGAGACAAGCCTGAATTGCTAACAAGACTGATTGATATGCATATGATTAATCAGGCGCTTGTTTTTTGCAATACAAAAAGCAATGTCGATAAAGTGGTTGAGAATTTGAAACTCAGGGGGTTTCACGCAGATTCTATCCACGGCGATTTAAACCAAAATCAGCGTGAAAAGGTTATGAGAGCATTCCAAAAAGGGATTGTAAAACTTCTTGTGGCTACAGACGTTGCGGGACGAGGAATTGATGTTAAAAATCTTGATGCTGTTTTCAATTATGACTTGCCAAGAGATGACGAAGATTATATCCACAGAATCGGCAGAACCGGCCGCGCAGGGAACTCAGGCCTGGCATTTTCGTTCATATCAAGAGGACAAATTAATGCGTTAAAACGCATTGAGCGTTCTAACGGATTCAAAATTACCCAAAAAGAATGCCCAACCGTCCAAGAGCTAAATAATGCACGATTTGATAAACATAGCAACGAAATCAGGGAAATAGTAATGAACGCTGATTTGGATGAGTATAAATCAAGAATTTTGGCATTAATGGACGAAAATATGTCAGAGCTTGATATTGCCGCTGCGTTGTACAAAATGTTGACGAAAAAAGAGCAAATGAAAATAAACAGAAAATTTGTTGCAGAGCAGCCAACATTTGAGCACAGTGAAGGTGGTTCGAAAAAATCTTTCTCTAACAACAGAAAAAGAAAATCTTCTGCAGGTTCAAAAAAACCATCTTTTGATTCGGCAAAACAGTCCTCTGAAGCTGTAAAAAATCATTTTGCGAAATTTATGGACATTCAAAAACCCGGTAAAAAATCACGCTCTCGTAGAAAAACAAAATCGTGGTAAAAGACTAGGAAGGAATATCGTCGGATGTTTAAAATAAATTGTTTGGAATTATATAACTTTAGAATGTATGAAAACTCCAGAATTATGCAACAATGGTCGCCTAACGGTTTTTGGGGTATGGCTAATGCAGTAAAGTTGTTGCCAAAAGAAGCCAGACATAGCTTGGATCGCCCACTGAAGTATTTTTTAAACAATTCTGAAAGTGATTACTTATTGCTTAAAGTGAACAATGAATACGTGAGTGATGCTACCCGCAGATTTGCGAAAGAAATCACTCCTGAATTAAAAAAGGAACACCCGTATTTAGAGGCATTTATGCCTGCGATTTCTCGAGTTGAAAAATTACGCATAGATTTGCACAATGGGTTTTCTCAGCTAGCCTCATTAATTAACCCCGAGTTGCGCAAAAAAGCTCGTGTGCTGCAAGATGCCGAATTTACTATTGGATATGTTCGAGACGCACAAATAACCGGTGCCAGCCTTCCAGATAAAGTACGAAAGCTATATGCTGAAGCTATTGCGGGTGTTAAAAAGAATAGGTTTAGCGAAGGCGAGCTTAATGAAGGCTTCAGGCCAATGGAAACTGCTCGTGATCGTGCGATAAGCCGTAATGTTAACAGATTCAATGTTGCCATTATGAAAGTATTTCCCTGGCAGGATGCTAAAACAGCAGAATGTGATGCCTTTTTAAACGTGCAACATCGGAAAAACGGGGAGTTATGGCGCAAAATAGAGCAAGACAAAAAGTTATATTTTAGCAAAGAAAGCGTTGCTGCACGTGAAAAAGCGTGGCGTGAGCCGATTGAGATAGATGATTTTGATTTTGATAATTTACCTTTTTAAAATACATACTTTAGTATGAGAGTTTATATAAAAAGATACAGTATTAAAATGAATTTAAGAACAGGAAGAGAATATATAATTGAACCATAGTTAATAGAATATTAATGGATTAAGTGTGGAATATGAAAAAATATATTGTAGTTTTAGCTGTAACTCTTTTGTTAGCAGGTACTAATTCTTGTATTACTTATGCAAATGAGCAAATCGAGCAGACTGTTGAGGCTGAGATTTCAGAGATTAAAATCGACGAATCTCTTTCAGATATAGACTTGTCGGTTATAACGTTAGAGACTGACCCCAATATCATTGATGCGGCAGATCTTCACGGCGGCGTTCAGGTAACACCTATTGAGCCGGAAGGCGTAGCTCAGGAAGGGGTTCTAAGACGTTGGTTGGAAGGTGATTATGCGACAGGCGACTGGTGGGGGCTGAGAACTAAGTTAGAAGAGCACGGTGTGACCGTTGAAGCTACGTACTTATCTGACTCAGCGATGAAACTGTATGGTGGTATTGATAAGCATAAGCATCCATTTAAATACTTTGGCGTAATCGACGCTGCCCTCATTTTAGATACCGAAAAAATGGGATTATGGAAAAACGGGCAAGCAGTTGTTAGATATCAACAAAAAATAGGAACCGGGCTAAATGACGAATATATCGGCGCATTTCAGTACTTGGATGCCTATGATGACCCGAGAGATTTCGCTCAAGTGAGCGAATACTGGTTTGAACAGGGATTTTTTGATAATAAAATACAATATAAAATAGGTAAGCAAGATGGTTGCTACGACTTTATGGTGCTGGATATGGCAACGAATTTTGTAAACAATTCACATGCATATTTTATGCCAAATATACCCTTGCCAGCGTATCCTGACCCTGCGTTGGGTATGGTTTTAAAAATTAACCCAACTGATTGGCTGTCTTTAAGATCAGGCTGGTACGACGGGAACGCAGTAGGCAGCACAACAGGGTTTAACACTGCATTTGGAGACGACAAAGCGTCTTTTCTTATCCAGGAGATTGGTATCAGGCACAATAAATGGGATTTGCCGGGTACACTATTATTCGGCGGCTGGTTACACACCGGGCATGTTGCTGAATTAAGCACAAGAGATGTCGAGAGAGCGCAAACTTTCGGCTGGTACGTTGAAAGTGAACAAATGGTGTGGAAAGAGAATAAAGAAGATGCCGAAGACACACAAGGTCTGTACGTTTTAGGGCAATTGAGCATGGCGCCGAAAAACAGAGCCGAAGCCTCCACATATTATGGTGCAGCGCTTATGTACAAAGGTTTAATTCCAAATCGCGATGAGGACGTAGCCGGAATAGGTACAGCTATTGCAAAATTCAGCGGTAATCTTAAAAATATACCTGATGATGGCAGATACGGAGTCGAAAACGTCATTGAGGGTTTTTACAAAATACAATTAACTAAATGGCTTTCGCTTATGCCTTTCGCGCAGTTTGTTTACAGACCAAACGGCCAAACTCAAAACGCATTTGCCTTTGGATTTAGATCAACTATCAATTTCTAATAAAAGAATAATTCTTAAATGAAGAAAAAAATCATATACTTTTCCATAATATATAGATTGTAAATATTATTGACTTATTATGTGTTTTAAAATTAAAATGTTAATATATACCATCACGATTTTAAAGGGCACAATAAGCCTCATATTAAATTCAGGAGAAAGAATAGATGTTAAAAGGAAAGTCTTTAAAATATAAAATTGTCATCAGCATGCTTGTCTTGTCATTTGCTGTAGCGGCGATAATGAGTTGTGTTGCTATTATAAAGAGCAGGCAAATCATCTCAGATGCGACTCAAAACTCGTTTATCTTAAACGCAAATAACACAGCCGAAAAGGTTTATGCTAAATTAGCACGAGTTGAGACATCGGCTCATTTAATGGCAGAACTCATCACAAAAACGACCGGTGTAGAGACAAAATCGCAATTGGAGATACTGAGAGGCAGCAGCGAGGTTGAGTACGCGAAAATAAGACTATTCCCAAGACAATTAACTGACGATATTCCATGGGTTGTTGCAGGATTTTTCTATTTTAATCAGGATTATGCACCACCATATGATGGTGCCTGGTTCGTTCAGGATGAAAATAGTGTCGTAAAAAGGATGATGGTTAACAATCCAATCACTGACGATGAAGATAACGCATGGTACTTTGAACCAATAAGAGCTAAAAAAGCAATGTGGATGCCTCCATATGAGGATCCTGATACAAAAATTCCTATGATAACATATTCAGTGCCTATCTATAAAAACGGGTTTTTACTGGGTGTTGGCGGTATGGACGTTGAGTTGAGCGCATTAACAGAAATTTTAAGCTCGGCTAAACTATATAAAAACACCAGTGTATTTTTATTAGATGATCAAAATAGATTTGTATCAACAGACGAATATGAAGTAGGGGCAAGTGTTACAAGTGCCAAGAACGGAGTTTATAAGTTTCTCCAAGACACAAAAAATCAACAAGGTTTTACTCAATATAGAATCGGGTTGAGCACACATGTACTGTCTTATTCCAAACTACCTAATGGCTTTACATTAGTTATAGACGTACCTTTAAATAATATCCCCTCAAAAATGTCAGGAACAATATTAATTTTATTAATTATAAGCATCGGAACAATTATAGGAGCCGGGTTCCTTGCCTTATTTTTAGGCAATTTCCTTGCCAAGCCTATTAATGAGGTTGTTTATGGCCTTAGTGAATATGCAAGAAACTTATCTTCGGGCACGGACACATATTTAGCCTTGAGCCAAAAGCTGGCTGAGGGCAGTAGAGAACAAGCAGCATCCGTACAGGAAACGTCTGCGACACTTGAAGAATCGGCTTCAATCATTGAGCAAAGTAATATTAACACACATCATGCGGTTTCTTTAGCCGATAATACCCGACAAGCCGCAACACAAAGCGGCGCTCAAATGGAACAAATGGTTCAAGCCATGGGCGAGTTAAAACAATCCAGTTCAAACATCGCAGGTATCACTGAAGTTATACGAAAAATAGCATCGCAAACAAATATATTAGCTTTAAACGCTGCTGTTGAGGCAGCAAGAGCAGGCGATTCGGGTAAAGGATTTTCTGTAGTTGCCGAAGAGGTACGAAATCTTGCTCACAGAACCTCTGAAGCGACAAAAGACATTTCTGAAATGATTGAACAAAATATTAGATTATCCGAAACTTGTGAAGAGTTATCCAAAACCGCAAACAGCTCACTTGTTGAGATTAACACGCATGCACAAAAAGTAAGCGGGCTTTTGGAAGAGATTGCTACCTCTTCAAAAGAACAATCTACAGGTGTTTCGCAAATAACAATTGCCTTAAATCAAATACAACAAGTTGTACACCTAAATGCAGGCCACGCAAATGAAATAGCCAAAACCTCGGAAGAGTTGTTGAGCAATATTCAAGTAGGGGTCGGCAAAATAGAAAAAATAGTTAACGGCGCGAAAGATGCGCAAGAGCACGAAGAATTATTAGCTATCGAGTCCAGCCAGGATGAGTATCTTGCATTAGTTGACAAGTACAACAATTTTTAATAATATTACACACGCGAAAAATAGGTTAGAGTTTCTGCTCCAACCTATTTTTTTAAGCTTTGTATTTAATCAATTATGCCTTGATCCCTGAATTGTTGTTTAAGAATTGGTTTTTGTATAGAAAAATATAATTTGCTATCTGCGATAGGATCTATAAAAGTACTGAGAGGAAGAGTAATATCACCATCACGGTTAGCTGCAATATTATTATTTGCAGGAACTGTAGCGAGCGCGCCGTTCGATCTGAGTTGGCGTTTCGTTGTATCAACCTGACATTTCATAAGACTGTCTATTTGGTAAGTATCTGATTTTAGGAACTTCACAACACTAGGATATGTAGTCATAAGATTTGAAGCCGTCAATCTGGCGTCCTCTTCCGTTGGTGTGTCAATGATTTTTGTCTCATTGCCCACCTTCAAAGCAATATGCGGAAACGGGTGGTCAGAATCCGAATCATCAGGAACATATACGAAGGAATCATTTGAAGCTGCACAATTTTCGTTGGTATTAACACGATAAACTCTAATAACCAGCTTGTCTGCGCTTACAGCTTTATCGTAGGGAACGGGAAGCCCTTTTTGTGTAGCTTCATCATAATACGCTGAGCCTGCTTCTTTAGGGTAATTAGTGGGCAAAGGCACTTCTAATTTTTTATTAACCATACCTCTGAGACGTGCTGCATCGCGAAATTCATCAATCGCTTTCAGGTTAGTTTCTCCTTTACCCGGTTCTACTTTACGATTTGTCTTTGGATCTACTTCAACTGTATTCATGATGGCATTTATGAAAAATAGCGAGAGCATCATTAAAACTACCATCGTTGCAACTAATTCCGCAATATTTGCCGCTGATTTAGGATTCAATTTATTATTAAAGTATGCCATTATCTGCTCCGTTCAATTCTTAAAGTTTCAGTATCACGCACTATAGGAAGAGTATATTTTGTTGTTGTAGTACCTGCAGTAAGCGAGTTTTGCTCATCAGCCGAGCTTACCGTAATTAGTGGAATAGTTGTACCATCAGCTTTTCGATGATAAACCTCGACTACTATTTCTACCTTGTCGACATTGCCTCTTTTGTTGATGTTTAATGCCTGCAAATCGTTATAATCACCTGTAGTGCTGACAACACCATCACCGTCAATATCATGTTGTGCAGCAGGTAGTGAATTTTTTGGGCCTCTTATTTGTACATCGCGCACGTAGTCAGTATATTTAGCGAGATTTTTATCAGAATCCGCAAGCGTGTGTTTGTCAATATATGCAGCTTTTGCAGCATCATCTAAAAATTTTCCCGACTGAGTATCAGGTCGTACAATAATTTCCTGAGCACATAGATTGCGGTTTGCAACCACGTTACCATTTGCATCGAGGAAATTACCATTGTCATCAACGACACAGCCAACACCCATGATGTGGTTTTTGGCGCTGATAGCCATCATAGCGAGTATGCCGCAAATTACCATGAATATCATTATCTGTGGATACGTAAATCCTTTTTTATTAGGTTTCATCTTTTATTTCCTTGTTTAAGTTTTATTATTCAGCCGGATTACCGTCTTTGTCTGCGCGCAGTACAGGTCTGGCGCCGCCAAGTGCGTACTCCCACCATATCCATACTTTGTCGCTAAATCCGAGTTTAGAGTTAAAGTCATTCCAGGTTTTGAGAAGTGCGTTAGGTTTCGAGACAGAATCTTCTCTGACTTCGCTCGGATCTACCAGTTCGCCGAGCCATTTGCCTACTGAGTCGAGTACATTTCTGACAGGGAATAATTTACCGATAAGTCGTGACAGATAATACCCGAGAGTACGTGTTTCTGCTCCTTCCTGGTCAATAAATTTACCCGTTTCATTTTCCATTTTTTTCTGGTACTCTTTGAACTGGCATCGCGCAATTTCGTTATTATAATCTTTTCTATCACTAGCCTCTTTATATAGAGGGCTGCGACTGAGAAGTTCAGCTTTGCTAAACGTACTGTAACCTTTAACGGTTTCCGTGCCTACATACGTAGCGATAGGATTACTCGTATTAAAGTACGCCGGAATATCAGGGTTTGTGCCATTATTTACATATTCAATTTCGAAATCAGGAGGATAACCTGTTGAAATAATATCAGGATAAGCAGCAGCACAAACTCCTTCTTTATTGAGGTCATTATATCTCTTTGAAAGGCCATTGGGGCCCAAGCTGGCATTATGGCTTCTCCAGAGTCCTAGATAAGTTCGGGCATTCTGTAAATCTGATGCAGCTGCGCTCGCAAATTTATCTGCCAAACCGGCCCAATCTCTTTTTGAATCTTCCAAATTAGTTTTGCAATCTGAGCAGTTAAAACCGGGTTTACCGGTCTGACACACTGTGATACAAGCCTGATAATCAACATCATGACACGATGATTCCGGTTCGGAACAAAGTTGTGTTTCTTTGCATTCTTGCAGTTCTTCTTCATCTTCCTGATTACATTCAGGGGTACATTCTTGAGTAAGCGCACATACTTCGTTCTCCGGTTGACCCAGAGAACATATACATTCCTTTATCTCCGAAGGATTTGAAGAACATTCATTCGCATATTTATTACCGGCATCACATAATGTTTCCTCTTTGCCATCAACCTTAATCGTTATTTCTTTATAGCACGGAACTATTGCTTTTTTGCAATCCGAGTCCAATTTTGCGAGCATAGTCTCGCGATCTGTCGCTATTTGGGCGTATTTTATAGCATTGTCGTAATCCAGAAAATGTTTATTTAGATAGTAGTAGTAATTATATAAATAGTCACGAGCACGTCCAGAAATGTCATTAACCGCAACAGAAGCACTATAGGCATCATAAACTTCAGCAGTTTCATCGCTGACTTCTTTGAGACCCAATTTTGCTTTAGTTGACGGCGCACCGGTAGGTTCGTCCAAGAGATTAGTTGTATCATCTGCATCAAATTCTTTTTCGGCATCTTCGTTTATAAAGATTTTATTATTATTAAGATGTGCTTGCTGCACTATATTAAAGTACCCGCCAAAATAACCGGCATACGCGCTTGAATCATCTTTCCATACAGAGCTGACATAGTCACCTGAGGAGTTTAATTGAGGCTCATAGTGCCACAGGTGAGGCTTGAGATTAATAATACTGCCGACAGTACCTGACATGTAGGTGCCATTCCCAGCGACTTCAGCACGACCATCAATAGAGCCTACAGGATTAAAAAGATTATAGTAGAATGGTTGGTAACCGTATGAACCATAGTCTTCATACCGCATACCGCCGCCACTAATACCAATCAGTCCTGCGAGATAAGACAATCCTGTTATATCACCATAGAATTCGGCCTGATTACTTGTCACCCTGCCGGCATTCATCCCGATAAAACCACCTGTAAACATGTCGCTGGTTACTTTGGTTGCAGAAACAGAGGCAACATTTCTTTTCGAGTGGGATTCGGTTTCAATGCTTGAGGTTATAATATAACCACTATAAGTACTATCAACGTAATCTCCTTGTGTTTTTGTATTTGAATCTAGTTTGCATGTTCCCCAAGGAATAGCTTTATCATTTTCATCTTTAGCATTACCGTTATAAGTCTTGAAATCACAAAATTTCGATTTATACGAATGATTCAATGCCAGACCATTATGCCCGATAAATCCGCCTGCATGCCTGTTGCGCCATAAGTGGTTAATATTTTCGAAAGTTCTGATATTGAGTCCGTCAACTACTGCATAGTTGTTCTCTGTAAAACCGGCGCTTGAACCGGCAAATCCACCAATCTGAGCCATACCTAAAATTTTTGATTCGTGCATCATACTCTCATCAGATTTGTCAGAGAAATAGTGTAAGTAGTTCTTTTGCACCATAGTTTCAGGAGATTTGCCACATACATTAAATACATCGCACCAGCCGTCATTACGACTTATATTACCAGCAAAACCACCGGCAAAATATAATCCGTATTTGTCAGGTTCTCTGTATTCAGTTACATCTGCTTTCAAGCTGAGCATAGCAACATTTTTCAAAATAGCATAATTGCGTTCTATAGGCATACCCATACCCATGTTAATTAAGCCGGCAAAACCGCCTACCATGCCGGTTGCAGTGAGCGTATTACTTTTTATTGACGCGTTTTCCGCGTATACATAGTTATCTTCCATGCTTGTAGCTTTTGCATTACCAATAAATCCGCCTAATTCACTATTTCCGGCAAGAATTACGTTTTCGGCAATTCTCACATAATTACGCATAATTTTAGAAAACTCAGCAAATCCAATCAAGCCACCCACAGATTTTCCGCTGGCTATCATATTGAAGTTGAGATGCACGTAATTGTTTATTACTAAAGATCTATTGGCAGAACCCAACAAGCCGCCTGAACGCCAGCCTGTAGCGGAAGGGCCATCTACTATAACATAATTATTGTCAATAATAGATTTTGTAGCGCCCCCGGGCGTGTCATCACTGCCAGGGTCATCTACTCTGCCGCCGACAAGCCAGCCGGTTTTTTCATAAGATGCAGCGCTAGGCACCACTTTTAAAGCTAAATTTTTCAACACACCCGCAGTAAAGCCTCTGGCGAAGAGTCCTCTGTATAGGGTTGTCTTATTACCAAAGTTTGAAATTTCCATTTTGTAACCATTACCCGAGAATTGTGTTTGTACCGCTTCAATGTGGAACCAATCTGCAGGTGTGGTTTTTGTCGTGTTATTATCAGGGTCATATTGATATACATACCCGCTAGGAATTCTTACGTCTTTTGACAAGGCAATTTTACAATTACGCAAACCTTTACCGGGACTACTCTCAATGAGTCCCTGACCATCATGTATGGAGATAACGTCGCCAAAATCCTTGGCGTCTCTTACAATGAGTCTTGACCATCTTAGGGGTAGCGGTCTGTCTGTGCTGTATTGTCCTTGTTTTTTTATATCAGCAGGCATTCTTTTTACTAAACGATAACCTTTAGCACACAACATCGCCTCTGTATATTGAGCGAACGCAGGCGGTTGTTCTTCAGGCTTAACTTCGTCAAAAACATCTCTGATTTTAAAATATACATTTATCCAGTCACGGAGCAGCATTTTTTTGATACCACGAACTGTTTTACCTGTAATAACAAGAGATTCTTCATTCAATTTTTGCAGCGCCTTATTCGTGCTAAGTTCTTCTATTTTGTCTGCAATAGTTTTTATATCACCGCCGGTAAAATTATGTTTGTTTTTTTCTTTCGCATACTTACCGTATGGAATATATAATTTATGATTTTCTAATGAATAGTCATCAGTATTTATAGTCGCATACTCACGCGCAGGTGAGATAATGAACCCTGTAGAATCATCATTTGCAGAACGATCGAGATAATCATGATTAATCTCAGGATCTAGGGCAGCAAGAACACCGGAGGAGATATCACCACGCGCATATGTCCACTCATCAGTTAACTGATTATAGATTTCACGAGCTTCTTCACGAGCAGCCTCGTCATCCAGTGCAATTTCTTGCTCTATTGCTTCATTATCGCCAGTGTATGCAGTTTGTTTTGGAAGGGTATGATAAGCTTTAAGGGGTTCATCACGGAAGTGATACGTCGGATTATGAAGCTCAGGATCAAATGTTTTGCCGGCTTCACTTAAAGGGTTTATAAGAATTATGGTCGTTTGGGTGCTCAACTCACCTGTTTTGTTTCTTTTTTGACCTTTGTAATAAGGAACAACTTTAGGATTCATTTTCAAGCCAAGCAGTTCCATTTGATATGTTTTAAGTATATTATTTTCATAAATTGTTAAACGCGTCTGGCTAAAACCTTTCATGTTTTTTGCTTCTTCAATGACTTGCTTAATTATTCTCAAGTCAGCCGCGTCAAATTTACCATCGCCATTTCTGTCTAAAAATGCAGTCATAACGTCGTTTGATTCGTTACCAATGGTATTAGGACAAATATTTGACGTCAAGTTATAGGAATTACAGCCGTCATAGAATATACTCCAAATATTATCATCGGGGTGGGTCAAATACTCAATCAATAAGTCTCTATCTTCTAAGCCAAGAGTAACGGGCTCAGCAGGTCTTCTTAAAATAGGTCTCGGGAATTCAAATGACCAAATAGCGCTAAACCAATTTTTAAGAGTGAATTGAGGACCAAAAAATTTCTTTTTAAGAGGGTTATGAAACAATGGCTTACGCAACATTTTTTTGAGTTCATCTTTATTAGTTATATTTGGCACATTGCCGGCAAATTGATTAATATGAGGATTGATTTCCTTGTAATAAAACGAATCGTGGAATGCCACCGGAACACCGTTCATATCACCAATAATTGCACCTGCGCCAATAATTTCGCCCTCATCGTTTCGCTCGGTCATATCAGGACTGACGGCTTTTACCATCGAGTATACCTTGCTAAAGTTATATGTTGGGTCGTCAATCGCACCGGGGCGAATTTCACCCACCAAGCCGCCTAATCTTTTCGCACTTGCAATTTCACCATATGCGTAAGAATTAGTCATCAATAACTCACCGTTGCTGCGGCCAATAATCATACCAATAGCTTCAGTCTTGCCGGTAAGTTCTTTAGTTGCCGAGTCTATATACCGTGACCCTTGAACAGTTGAGGATACATAAGAAGAACTGATATCAACACGTCCTTCGGAACGTCCGATAAAACCACCTGTATATTGAGTTGAGGAATTAATTTTATTTTGGCCGCTATATACTCTTGTCAGAGTGACATTTCCGTCGGCACGCCCGATAAGCCCGCCGGTATTGAATCTTGTGGTCAGGGTAGAAGTAATACTGCCCTTGTTGTGGCTGTCTATCATCCAAACATTGTCAACAGCGTGTCCAATCAGGCCGCCTGCTGCATTTTGAGCGGAATCATTGTAAGACAATATTAATCTTACAGGAGCATTACTTAAGCCTATCAAGCCTCCTACAGCATCATTAGTCGCACCTGAATTGGTTATACTTGAACCTAACGTATAAACATTACGTATGTTCATACGTGCAACATTTGCTTCTGCAGAAATAGTGCCCGCTAAAAAGCCTACAGGATTATTACTCGAGTTTGCAATTTTTGAATCATGAATACCAAAATCCTGAACAATCGCGTCAGAACCAAGTGTTTTGAATAGGCCGTACTTGCCTTTCATATTATAAAGAACCTTGCCGTTACCCAAAAATACGCCGTGGAACTGGTCAATCCCGGTCCACTCAAATGTTTCATCAACCGCATTTGTATTCGCAGCCTGTCCGGCTAATCCTTTTGAACCTTTTTTAATAGCGTCGTATGTGGATAGTCTTTTTCTGACTGAACTGTCTTTTACCATTGTTTTTTGGAAGTTAATATCATCCATCAAAATATAGCAGGCATCCAGACTTTTTAAAGGGCTGCCGTTCGGGGCTTCCAGAATTTTAACAAGCTGGCTGACATCACGTATAGCCTCACAGCGTAGGGGCTCTGCGTTTGGAGTTCTTTTATACGTAAGGCTCGTTTGAGATACAAAAACCTTATATCCGCGTGAGTCACAAGAACCGTCAGCATTCATCGCATTACGGCAAATCCCGACTTTTTTGAAATCAAGAAAATTACCGGTTATACCAACAGGTTTTTGCAACAAGCCTATAAAAACGTTAAGACATATTGTCATTACAAACCCGAGTACAATCATTGCCATCAGGGTCTCAGCTAAGGTGAACGCAGATTTCACCCCACGGGTCTTGCCACAATTTATATCGATATCCATATTCATATTCACAACTCCGGAGTATTTAGCATGCTTTACGTATATATTATTTTATATATACATATATATATCTTATCATATTTTTTTAATTTTTACATGTATTAAACAAATGAATGATAACATTTTTTAATATTTCTACACAAACTGACCTTTAAATGTCACATTCACAAGTACATCCCTAACGGCAATATCAAATCGGATAATGCATATTTTCTGCATTGTTTCTATACTTCAAAATATTTTAGAAGGAGAACGACAAATGATTTTATCAGGTACAGACAAAGGTCTTATTACCAAAGACAATTGTGCATTGGCTTTTATTGATATTCAGCCTCAAATGATTTTCGGAGTGAGAAGTATATCGGGCGAAAGATTATTAAATAACGTTACAGCACTTGCAAAAGCAGGAAAACTTTTCAATATTCCAACTATAATAACAACCGTGGAAGAGGGTTTTAGCGGGCATTGCATAGAAAGCTTACAAAATATTTTTCCTGAAATTAAGCCTATACCACGCTCAGGTATGAATTCTTGGGATTCTGAGGAATTCAGAAAAGCAATCAAAGCAACAGGCAAGAAAAATATTATTGTAAGCGGTCTTTGGACAGAAGTATGCGTCTGCTGGCCAACATTATCAATGATAGACGAAGATTTTAATGTTTTTGTGGTTGTTGACGCTTGTGGCGGGCTTTCAGAAACTATTCACGAAACGGCTGTTATGAGAATGGTGCAGGCTGGTGCTGTTCCTGTCAGTTCACTGCAAATGATGTTCGAATTCCAGCGTGATTGGGCAAACAAAGAAACCTACGACGAATGTATGAAAATAGTACACGAACACGGCGGCGCATTTGGCATAGGTGTCGAATACGCAAAAACAATGGTATATAAGTAGATATTAGAATTGTGGGTGCTGTCACTACTGCACCAATATATTAAAACAAATGATGGTGCACTGGTGAGTGCACCCTATAGCTGAGATAAAGCTTTTAAGATACGAATTTGCTATTTCCGCATAATATTTAAAGTGCAAGTCATACCGCAGCGCTAAACGTTGAAGATAAATTAGGTTGCTTGCGTGCGGTATCTTCCCAATGTGGGATTCCACGCCGGAAAGACCCCGCACATAGGCAATTTGTAGCATACATTATACGCTTAAACCTGCGGGGTGACGACACATTTGTAGTTGGGACAAGCCACAAAGTAAAAATTTGTATATTAAAGACTTTAATTCTTATAAATTAAATTGATGTCTTTGATATCGACGAATTCATCTTGTACATAGGGTATTTCAACGTTTATTTCGCCTTTGTTTTCAAAAGAATCCAAGCCATAAACCTGCTGTATAACTTCATCAAGTTTAACAACGTATTTTCCGGGAGAAATCCCGGAAAAATAATAATTACCGAATTCGTCGAGTGTTGAATATGCTACTTCTTGGGCATTTTCATTATGCAAGACGACAACAAATTCGGAGATATTGAGTTTATCAGAAAAATCACTAACTACTTTCAGATTACCTTGTATTCCACCTACCGAGCAGAGCAGCGGAAACTCAACTCTTGTTGTGCTTTTAGGCTTAATTAGCACCATTTGTGAATCTTTGATGCCGCTTTTAGCTGAGAATGTGCCTGAAAGCTTTGAGATGTCTAAAGTAACTTTCCCAACGCCTTTGTCAACTACTTCAATTGGCGCTATACCATTTCTGCCTGTATAAATTGACTTGTTATTCCAACTTGTTTTTATCGGCACATTGCGCACACCAATATCACCTTTATCAAATTTTCCGTTGCCGTTTTTGTCTATGAACGCTATAATTTCGACGTAGCCTTTGTCTGCATCGGCATAGCCGACTGATTTTAACCCGCTCCCTTGCACCACAGCCAGAGTATCATTAAAAGTCAAATTAAAAGAGTGTCGGTTATTCGCGGGGATATACATGTTGTCGAAAATATAGCCGCCATTGACGTTGTACTGGTAGTTAAGGCTTATAACCATACCTGATTTTGTTCTGTAGCCTATTCCGGCGCCGTAATTAAAGCCCTTATTGCTGCCTGTGTAATTCATACTGACGTTAGTTGAGAGCAAAATTCGCTTGATTTCAGGGAAAGTATAGCCAATCTTAAAAGCGCTATAATTGTTGCTTCTGCCATTAGATGTGTTATTAACTATATCGTGGCCAAGCATAAGTGTACCTTTATTTTTGGGGATTTTAATATCAGCTTTTGCATAAAGCGTTGAATAAAATGATTCAAAGTTTTCGCTGTTTTTTGCCGATGAAAAATACTCTGTATTATAAGAATAATCGCGCCGGCCGGCTTCTAGGTTAAAATATTTGAAATTTCGTCTAACATTAAAATCCCAGTGATAGTTGTAACTTTCGCCAATCGTATTTTCGCCTTGCCGAAAATTTGAACTGAATCTAAAATTGGCAATTTTTGGCAATTTTAAACCCATTCCCAACGAACCGTCTGTGTAGGAGATAACTCCGCCATCATAATTTTTGTCAATGTTAGAAAAATATTTATTAAGCCCTGTGCTGAGGTTAAATTGTTTATATTTATAATCCCCACCGATGTATCCGCCAAGTCGGTCGCTAATGAAACCACTTTCCGAGCCCGCAAGGTAAAAATTCGGCGAATACTCGTACAAGCTTGCTTTCAGGTTGTAATTCTCTTTAGAATAATGCGCATTTACAGAGGCAGTGTGTCCTGAGCCTTCATTTGAGTACGAGACGCCCATATCGGAACTTATTCTTAAATCGTCATTAATATCGTATTTCCAGGTGTTTATAACACTTGCACCTTCAAGAATATTCGGGTTTTTATAGGTGCCTGATGAGAGTATAGAGTGGTTGTTATAGTAGCTTTGCCCCCAAATCGTGTTGGCATCTTGCTGGATAATTTTGTCTGCCGCTACTTTCACGTCATAGTTAAGCTTTTCACTAATTGCCTGCTGGTATTGCGTGCCTAGAACGAATTTCTTTGTATTCATTTGGTAAATGTAGCCATTTTGGCTGAATAGCCTGTCATTAAAGCCTGAAACACCGGCTAACATGCTGTAGCGTCTTTCGCCGACCGATAACCCGCTTTTATTTTTGGGATATATTTTTTCATAAACCGTTTTTGTGCTTCCATCATCCTTAAGTTCTTCAATAGTGATTTTTTCTATTTTTTTGTCAGTGTATACGTCTTTCAGCGAAAAGTAGCCTTTATAAGTATCAAGAGTTTTGTAAAATTCATCGTTGATATAAATATTTACAACGCTGTTTTCATCGACATTGCCGTCAATATAGCGATAATCTTTTTCAGATGAATCATAATTAAAAACCTGCACGCCCAATAAAGATGTTCCTATGCGGAATTTTTCATCTTCAAAACCCGTTACACGACCGATTTCATAGGGAATATTTTTATACTTGTTTTTGTACTTGAAACTTAAACCACCGAAAGAAAAGAACTTTTCAGTGTGATTATTTGAGTTAAAATCCACGTTATAATCGCCGTCAAACGCCCTCCCTTTAAGGGTAATGTTGGAATTATTGTTAAACAAAGCATTAGTTGTCGTTTCGTTTAAATAAACCTGCTTTGTATTGTCGGAGTTCATATAGTTGTTGAATCCAATTGTATCAAGGGTAAATCTTTTTCTCTCCTCAGGTACCAAAACATCTTTGTATGCACGGAATTTTTTGACATCTTGTTCGGTCTCATCACCCGTTTCATCGCTGCCTAAGTATGAAAGCGCGTTTGAGCTTGTTATAATTACCGAAAGTTCGTTTTTGTTCGTGGAAATTTCTGTATTAAATATTTTAGAAAGTGTTTTTTCATCAATAAAAATTTCATCCTGAATATCAGACATAATACCTTTTTTCAGATATGCACTTTCAGCCGGTATTTTTACTCCACCAATAAATATAGCATCCTTACTGACTTTGACGTTATCAAAAGTTATTTCTTTCGTTGAGTGGTTTATTTTAACAGGCACTTCTAAAATATCTGCCAATTGTTTGAGTGGCAAAAGAATTTTCCCCTCGGACACAGGCATAATTTCAATGTCAAAATACGCTGAATTGTTCACAGAGGCTATAGAGATTGTCGTATCACTCGCTTGTACGGCAATAGCCGGCGCACAACAGAGTAATGTTCCGGCTATCACAGAGAAAATGAGCAGTTTATTTATATTTTTCATTGATTTCCTAGTCATTCTGAGCCGTCAGGCAGCATCGCTCAAAAATTTTTAGCTATATTGCAATCTACGATAGGATCCCCCGTCACCCTGAAACATTTTTTTATGTATTTATTTTTCAAGCGTGAATATTCAGGGTCTGTCGGATTATCGGTTATAGCCTACGTTTATCTGACAGATGCTGAACACAGACGCTTGATAACAAAACGCATTTTTTGGCGCTTCAGCATGACATAAGATGAAGTATTTTATATGACTTTCAAGGTTTCGCATAAGCGCTAAGTGTAACAATTGCCTCATAAGTGCCGGGCTCGTCGTCAGAAAGAGAGTATGTGCCGAAATTAGGATTAATACCTAAGGATTGCGAGACTATTCCTGATTGAGCGCTGCCGTTTTTTACTTTGTAATGCACGCCACTATATGCCGCATCATTACTTTTTGTTATGCTTTCAAATTCTGAACTTATTGATGACGAAATTGGATATGCTATCGCATTGGGGTTCAAATCGGCCTTCGGATTGCCTGATTTAATATTATCAATGTTGGCTCTGCTGGGGAGTTTATCTACAGCCGTGTTCACCAGAATAATTGAGTCACCGGCATTAACATCAAGATAATACGCGTTTTGCAAGCCTCCATCACTTGTTTGCACCTGTGACATGACAATGAAATCATAATGAGCATCATTATCATTTGTTACCAGCCTGAATTTCCCTGCCATTGACGAAATACTGCCATCAATCGGATTTATAGTCCCACTCAAACGCAATGAATCCGGCGAAATTTGCACAACAGAAGGGCATACCGTGACTAAATCATGATGTAACTCCTGTGCTGCATATGCACACGAAGTGCATAGCAGCATAAGAGCAAGAGCGAATAGAATCCTCATAACGACGTTGTGGTCATAGTAACCACTGCTTGATAAGTGCCCGGTGTGTCGTCGAACGAATATGTTTCCAAACGAGCAGCCTGTCCTGTTGTTGTGGTCGCAACAGTATTGCCGTTTTTGACATCAGCATAATACTGGCTTTTAGTAGCATCATAAGTAGGTGTTGTGGACGATGAAGCTCTTACCAATACAATACTTGCAATCGGATAGGCAATAATATTGGGGTTTGTGGTAGGATCAGGCGTTGCGCCAGTACAACTCGTATAGGCAGCTGCTGTTGGTATTTGACCGGCTGTAGTATTAGACAGCGCTACATACTGTGTAGTACCATCCGTGAAAAAAGCGGTTACACTGCCTGCCTCCGTTGTAGTTGTGGCCTGTATATAGATTGTAGCGGGAACATTGTTCTGAATTCTGAAAGCAGGTGTGAAAGCTTGATCCAATGCACCTGTCATCGGGTCAATAACTGCATCAACAATCCCTCCATAGGCTGTAACATTTATGTGTGCAGCAAGTACAGCATTGAGTGTTTGGCTTGCAGTTTCTGCTGCGTCTGCTGCCGGAATCATTCCAAGCGCCAACACTGAGGCTAACGCTAGTTTAGCCAGTTTTTGGTTTTTCATTTATTTTCCTCCTCTAAATTGATGTGGATTCTACTTTTTCCACATTAAAAGTGACCTCTTTTATTAATTTTTTGGTTTTGCCCTTAGCATCTTTGTAATTGAGCATAACTTTCAGTGTGTAATCCCCGTTTTGTGCAATTTTATTTAACGGCAATTCCCCCTTGGCAACGGCTGTGTTGCCACCTCCGACTACGGAACTGGTTACTCTAAACTCATCAATCGGAGTATTGCCTCGCAAAATTTGTCCACTCCCACTATAGCGAACTTTGCTGTTGCCCTCTGCACGCAAATTCATCACGTAAACTAGGTTTTTATCCTTTTTCTCAACTCTTAAGTCATCAAAAACGCCTGTTCTTATGACATTACCTTTTTCGATGTATATTGGCACGCCAATACGTGTTTTTACAATCAATCTGGTTGATATACCATTTTTTATTCGGGGTAGCAGCATTTCTTTTGTTGCCACATCCTCTAAAAATATAACCATTCGCGATTCACCATCAGGCAGGGTTTTCAAATCAGTAAACGTTAGCCTGACTTTTTGGGCTTGTCCTTTTTGGAGTGTAAATTCATTTGGCGTTACCCTTGCATGGTGGACAAGGGAGTTAGCCACATCAGTTTTGGCAATAGGCTCCATCCGACCTTCCTTGTTTATTTCGAAAAAACCCGGATAAACCTTAAACCTTATAGTCTCGTCATCTCCGCCCTGGACGTTGATGCTTGTTGTCAAATAATTCCCCCGTGCCGAATTTGCGTCAAGCTCAACAATCATCGGTGAGACTTTAATCGCAGCATGTGTGCGCATTTGAAAGACCAAAAGTAAAAGTAAAATGATTATAAGAACAAAAATTATTTTTCTCATTTTTAACGGTCCTCTATGCTGTAAATAAGGGAATTCATGTATGTTCCGGCAGGTAGATATCTGTTATCGGTATGTTGGCGCGTATATTCAACAACAACAGTTGTCGGGCGATAGCCGCCGTAAGGGATATTATTACTGGTTTGCGTGCCTGAGGCGATTTGGTATTTTTGCCCGCGCTGAAGTTTTTGTCTTTGTGTTTCATAGCCACTAACAGCGCCTTGCGCACTTTTGACCTGAAAATAATAATCACCTTTTAAATCGCCTAGGTTACTAGTATCGAGACAAAGTGTCCAAGGCATATTTGCATTGATAACAATTTGATTTGCCAACTCATTAGAAACATTGGAATGCAGATTCAGCACGTCATCTTGTTTCATCATTATCTTTATTTCAGGGCTTGATGTAGATATATCAATATTTCTCGGCACCTCGAATCTCAGCGGGTACATCGCGTTGTAACTGTTTTGGTTTGCGCCGGTTATAAGTACAAATTCTAAATCTATAGAATATAAACCGGCCGGCAGCGTACCTATATCACGCAGCGTAAGCCTCAAAAGTTCATCAATATCAACAGACTGCAAATTTTCATTATATATATTAACGAAAACATCAGAACTGAGTTTCATTGATTGGCTCGAATTTCTATTCAAATAAAGCCTGTCAACAGGTATTTTTATTGATGGATTGTCCAAATTTGTAATATACGGCTCAGCAGGCTTTACTTTTAGCACAGTCAAACCCGCAACCGAATATCGCGTCCTGATTTTTTGCTCCACCTGAGTCGGAGATATAATCGGACTGCCGTTACCATCTACTATAAAAGCTTCTGAAGAAAAGCTTTTAGCAGCAGTTAGTAATAACATAAGCATAAAAATTGTAACTCTTCTAAACATACCAGACAGTATAAAAAAGTTGAAATGAATTGATATTCTCTAAATGGATATATAAAGTAGGGTATGGAAAAAAAATATGTTTTAAATTTAAAATTGCATATGATGAAAACATTGCTCAAAATAATTTGTTTAATGATACTTTTACAGAAGAGTGTTATAGCTGCAGAAACCGCAAGTCAGACGATTCAGACGGTTTTAAGCGAGGTGCTTGAAATAGAAAAAGTATACGTGGCAACCACGCCATATAATAAAAATGACTTTTTCACCAACGTTGCCATAGAAAACGTAAATACAGCCGACCCAAATGCTTACATACTCAGCCTTACACCAATGTCTGTACAAATACGAACAAATCTAAAATCACCAATATACGTAGACGCTGAGTTTTTAGAGATGATACACTCCACACAAGCCTACCAAATACCGGCTTCGGAGCTGAATTTTTCACCTACAACACACACAATTTCAACACCTTATAACGGGGTTGTGACAGGGAATTTTGTACCTATAATCACAACAACCGTAGGTGTTTTAGAGGGGCTTTACAACGGTAAAGTAATGTTTACACTGGGAAAACTATAGATGCTTAAAAAAACGATACTAATACTACTAACGCTAATATTTTTAGCTAATCCTATTATGGTTTGCGCTGATACCAGCACAGATTCATTTCAGCTGACAATCCCTGCATCAGCAATACCACCAATACCGGATGATGGCGGCGGAGGCGGCGGGGGCGGTGATAATGCCGCAGTCCCAATCGCTGCCGGTATTGCCGGTGGTGGTGCTGCCGCAGGTATATTGATGAATATATTAGCCGGTGGCGCATTATTGGGCTTGGCGGCGCAAGAACCCTGCTATATTTGTCCTGTAAGGGTCTGTAAAGACTGTCTCTGGTATATGTTAGGTAAAGACGACAAAACACACAGATACCTGAAAACAGCTATCAGAGTCGGCGAAGTTAAAGAAGATTCAACTTCCTGGTTTATTTTTCTTGATGACAGTGATCTGCTTAAAAACGGCTACAAAATGTTTTATTTTGACATGCCTGAAGGCACCAAGAGCATCAAAATTACCCAGGCCTCTCAAAAATTCAGACCGGGGGAGCTTGATGCCGATATCTTTTTGTCAGTTGGCAGTGCACAAAGCAAAATCCCTACGACACAGACAATCGGTCGTGAAAGAACAGACGGTGTCGCACAAAAAATAAGCACAATAACTATTCCTGCTAGTAACAATAGCATTGCTGACCAATTTTCCCTGCTTACGATTCAGTTTAAAACGAAAAGATGGGTTAGAAGTATAAGATACGCTTACGTAATAGAATTCGTACAATAAGCCGGGATTTACAAGTTCATCGAATGAACAAATAAATCTGACACTTTCGCATTGTACGCCCTGCCGTCATCATTGGTAAAAAGATTTTCCCAATGGCTTTCAGGCGTTCCATCCGTAGAGTACGATGGATTACACATCATCAAATGATGCGTGCTCGTGTCATATCTCAGCGGGAAAAGGTCTTCCATCTGCATAAAGCTTGGCAGTTTATCACTCGGCAACTCATAGCCAAAAAGCGATGAATTAACTCGGTTTAGCCGTTCTTCGTAGCTTCTGCCACCCTCATCGTTGTCGTTTGAAACTTCAACACCAGGTGCGTATTCTTTATCGTATTTAAGTTTTTCTGACCAGTCTTTCACCTCCTCTAAGTTGTCAGGCTCTATAAAGGCGGTACCGGTCGTAAGCCCGAGATTTTCGTATCGCTCGAAATCTCCCGTGCTTTTTTCACCGGCAAAGCTAATAGTGGCAACTCCTGACCGGTTACGAATTTCATACAAAATATATTGCATTTGTTCATAGCCCGGCAATGCGCCAACGCCCGTGTAGTTATCCATATCATACCCGCCAATATGTTTAGCCGAATCGATGAAAACAGCCTCAAATCCCAATTCCATTAACTTCACATGCTCATTTATGAAGAGTTCTTGATGTTTAGAATCGTTCCAATCGAAAGTAATATCGTCACCATCAGGATTTGCTATCTTAATTTGATCAGCCGAAATTACTGTTCGAAAACCGGTCTTTAGCCCGTGTATGTGAGCCAAAGTATTAAATGCTTTAAATTGTTCCTCAGGCGATATTTTATCCACAATATCAAAATCTATTATATTATTGCTGTAGCCTGCATTTAGCCTGATACCGTAAATTGAATTTTCCTCATCAGGCGCTTTATTATGGCCATCGCCAAAAATATTAGGGAAAATCTGAGACAAAATAACGCAATTTGCCCAACTTTTCGCCGATGGAGGAATAGCAGGCAAAATTTTTATTGAGCTTAAAATACCGTTTTTAGTTCTATCTCCGTGCATTTCAGCAATTGCACGATTATTTATTTCCAAATAATTGGCAAGCCTGCCCCATTTGTCACCATAGTCAGGAGTTTGAATATCATCAGGAAAACTATCGAAGAAAATACCGCTCTCGTTTATCGTAACAAGAGATTCAACAGCCTCCTTGACACTTCTTTTCAAAAGCTCTACAGGGACAATATTTGCTATCCATTTTTTGCTGCCTGATTCATAAATGTGTTCCTCACTCCATTTGTCAGGCTTCAACTCAACGCTCTCACCAAGAGCGCTCAGCAATTTATTTACGTCGTTCATACAAAAAAGTATAGACTTAAAATGAATTATTCAATCAGTCTTTTGTACATAGCCATTTGGAAACATAAAAAAAATGTGTACCGCCCGAAGGCTAAGTACACAGTTGTTTCCCGATAAGTTATATGGATAACTGTTAAGATATAAAATGTTTAATTTAAATATTCTCTCAAATGTTTGAACTGTTGCTTGTATCTCAGTTTTTTGATAATACTTTCCTGAATTTGTCTGATTCTCTCTTTTGAGAACCCAAGCATATGTCCAATGTCCTCTAATGTTTTCGGCTTTTCTCCGTTAATACCGAATCTTGCTGCCAGTATCAGCCTCTCTCTTTCATTCAGCGTCCTCAACAATCCTTGCACGTCTTTTTCAAGCATTATTTCTTGAATATTCAACTCCGGCGCGCGATAACTCTCATCCTGCACGTAATCCTCAAGACTCAAATCCTCTGCAATTTGCATATCCAGACTAACAGGCTCCTTAATAATCGCTTTTTTAATTGATTGAACTTTTTTAACCGTTGTTTTCAACTCCTCAGCCAATTCCGTATCATTCGGCTCACGGTCAAGTTTTTCAGCCAACGCCACGTTTGCCGCATTCAATGTTCTGATTTTTTCATTTAAATATACAGGTATTCTGATTGTGCGTGAATTATTCGCAATACAGCGTAAAATAGTCTGCTTAATCCACCACGTCGCATAAGTACTGAATTTATAGCCTTTTCGATAATCAAACATATTCGATGCTTTAATCAAGCCGACCGAGCCTTCCTGAATTAAATCCATAAAGGAAATCCCGCGTCCTACATATCTTTTTGCTATGTTGACTACCAAACGTAAATTTGCCTGTATCAGTTTTTTACGCGCCAGTCTCGCCTCTTTGCCTTTACCTTCTTTGACTGTTTTCGCAAGCTCTCTCTCTTCGTCGCCCTTGAGCAATTTAATCTTACCTATTTGTTTAAGATATACCTGCAAAATATCTTCGCTGTCATAATTTACATTGAAAATCTTACTGTTTTCTGCTTTTTTTAGCGATACCTGCTTGTATGCCTCAAACTCTTTTTCATAATCGTCACTATTATCTTCCCCGAGACCTGATTCAGTCTCGTAGGCAAGATTTTGTAATTTCCAATCCAAAACTCTCTCCCATTTATTGATGTTAAATAACGAACTTATACTATACAAGACGAGCAATTTTTAAAAAAGTTCCCAAAAAAGTTTTTTTTGGTTAAAATGACTATAAAAATTGATTGAGGCAAAGCCGAAATCTAATTTTTTGTCATCCCGGGCTTGACCCGGGATCTACCAAATGAGCTTAATCAGCATGAAACACAAAGACATACAGATGCTGAAACAAGTTCAGCATGACATCAAATGTCGTAGTGGCGCTAGCCGCAGCTGAAAGCGAAGGCGCTGTCAGATTAGATACCATTCCGATAAGATTTTGAAAATATAATATAATTATGTCGTAGTGTCAATGACTCCGCTTTTTTGATACTAAATGTAGCAAAAAAGAAGGAGGGGTATACGCGCCTTAAAGCTTGCTAGAAACACAACCTTGAAAACTGAAAACTTGTCGTAGTGGCGGAATGGTATACGCGCACGTCTCAGAAGCGTGTGGAGAGATCCGTGGGGGTTCAAGTCCCCCCTACGACAAATAAAAAAACGACATAATTGTCGTTTTTTTGTTTGTGTTCGTAATGGACGAGAACCACAAAGCGAAGCTTTGTAAAGGTTCAAGCGCGACCGAGCCGAGGCTGGATGTGAGGTGACGGTCAGTCACCGAACGGTAAGCCGTTAATGGCGAGGGAGCAAGACAGCCCCCCTACGACAATTAATAATTAACCCTCGCCCCTTGCGGGAGAGGGCAATTTTTTGGCTTGAACTATGGTGAAAGCCTAAAAAATGGGTGAGGGGTAATAAACATAGTCCTTCCCCTACGACATTTTTCGGAATTCAAAAGGATTTAACCATTTTCTTCAACAACGTAAACCCTTCATGCAGTGCTTCGTCAACTGTTTTTTCGTTAATATTAAGTCTTTTTGCTATTTCTTGATTTTCTAATGCTTCTTCTTCAAATCCGAACTTTAACTTTATGACATTTCGTATATCATCAGGTAAATAATCCACAATTTGAGACATTTCTTTAACATAAATGTTTTCTTGAGGGGTCATTGATTTTTTATCGGGAATAATATCCATCAATGTACCCTCGCTATTTGAAAAAGTTTTATCTAAAGAAAGAGGTTTTCCGGCATACGCAAAGTGAGCTATGAATCCGTATCTAATGTACGAATATAAGTATGCTTCAAAATTATCTCCCTTATTTTTAAAATTTCTCGCAGCTGTATACAGAGCATTGTCTACTATTTCGGTGTAATCACCGGCAAAATGAAATTCTCTTGCAATTCCGGCACCTTGCTTAAAGGCTCTTTTGTAGTGCTGGTTCACCAATTCACTTATTTCTTCCGGTGAATTATATTTAACAGAGTACGAGAACTCACTCAACGTATCTTTGATGTTTTGAGGTATTTTCTTTAGCAATCTTCTCGAATGTTCTTTAATTGTATGTCTTATCCTTCCGAGAGCTTCACCGGCTGCTTTTTTAGTATGAAATTTACCGTCTAACCCCGTTGTAAGTGCAAATATAACTTTATCAATCGGTTTAAGCGGTTCTGCCGACTGCTTAAGCTCATTCAACGCGTTTTTCCCATATTTTTCTTCGAAAGCCGTAAACTCAAAATCCAATAAATGTCTCAATTCAGGAGGAATCCCAATGATTTTTTCTCTATAATTCTCAAGTTGTTCTACCCATTTATTTTCTAACTTACCTAGAGCGGACTGTTTCAGTCTTTTCATTGTTATTCCTGGAATATTTAACATTTTACTCGTTCCATCGTAGCTTCTGGGCCTAATATTATGCAAGCCGTAATGAAGTATAATCACAGTTCTTTCTGACACATCAAGCCTTTCAAAGGACTTAAGAAAATTATCAAAATCATTCTTTCCTATTTTTTCCTCAAAATAAGTGTTTTCCATCTTTAGCAAATATCTCAAATCTTTAGGTATTTTTAATTCTTCAAGTTTATCGATCAGTTTTTTGTTGTTAATCTTCTCTAAAGAATCTTTTTTAATGTTTTTTATGACCATTTCAGGAATATGAAGCATTTTACTTACTGCTCTTAATGTTTTTGATTCACCGTTTTCCGTGCCGTAATAAAGCGTTAAAACGACTCTTTCAAGCGCCTCAAGCCTTTTGAACGTATCTTTAAGGCATTTCAATTCTGCTTTGCCATGTTCGGCCGCAAAATAAGTATGTTTGGAACTTAAAATATATCGCGCATTTTCGGGAACCTTTAAAGTTTTTATTTTTTCAATCAGGTTTTTATCCTTAATTTTTTCAAAAGCACTTTTTTCTAAATTGATTCCTTTGCTGTAAAGTTTTATCAGTGCTCCGGCCTTTACTTGAGTTTGAGGATTATTATCCTGAATCCCGTAATAAAGAATTACGAAAACTTTTTCCAACGCTTCAAGATTATCAAACGCCTTTCTTAGTTTTTTAAATTCTTTTTCGCCATAATATTCTTGAAAATACGTATTTTCCATTTTTAAAAGATATCTTAGTTTTTTAGGTACTTTAAGCTCCTCCCTATAATTCTCAAGCTGGTTAATTAAAGTTTTATTTCTGATTTTTCTTAATGCTCCTTTTTTCATATAATTAACAGTGCTCAAATCGAGTTTTTCAGCTGCTATTTTTCTGTCAGATATAAATTCACCATCTATAATTCCGTAATGAAGCATAATAAAAGCCTTTTCTCTATCATCAAGCACAAGATGAGCAGGTGAAGTTCTTGAAAACTCCTCCTCAAGCAATGGTAAATATTTAGGATGAGTTTTTGCAAATTCGGTTCTTTTCAAGTCTGTTTGAATCAGTTTTTTGACGATTGGCGAGTCTTTTTTGCGAGAAGAAAAAGAAATCATATCTTTCATCAAAACACCATTAAAACCTGACTTTTCACTAACCTGCCCGCCCAAATAACCATACGGCCTCAAATTCGGCGTATGGACTAAAAATAAACTTTTTTGTGCCTGTATTTCCATTATATTTATTCAACGTACAAACATAAAAATATTTGCTAGTTGAAAATATTTTTAAGTGGAGTTCAAGTTATACGCCCTACGGCATTTTTATCGGGTGTTTTTATGATTTAATTTCTTAATGAGATATGGACGTGATTTGCTTCCGAAGCTAAATTTGACATAGTCTTTTATTTTTGAGCTATGATTAATACATAATGTTAGACAAAATCAAAAAATACCGACATCACGCGAAGGAACTTTTAACTCTTGCACTGCCGTTAATAATGGGGAACATCGGATTTATCATGATAGGCGCCGGTGACGTCTTTGTTGCAGCAAAATATTCAACTGACGCACTCGCATCAATAAGTATCGCAAATTCCATCGTAAGCTGTATTTTTATGTTCGGCATCGGACTTTTAATCAGTGTTTCGCCGATTTTATCCAACGTCAGAGGCCAACGAAAATCAGCGAAAAAATTTTTCTTTCCAACCGTAAGATTTTCGATGTTGAGTGCATTCGTAACTTTGTTTGTGATTTGGGCAACAATCCCACTCATTGATTTAATGGGTTTTGAGGCAAAACTCGTTCCTGCAATCAAAGAATATATATTTATAATCGCTTTTTCAGTTTTTGGCGGCTACTTGCACGCTGCGTTGAAAGAGTTTTTGCAGGCATATGAAATTGTTTTCTTCCCCAATTTTGTCACTATTGTAAGTATATTTCTCAACCTTGCACTAAACTGGATATTCGTATTCGGCTTGGGGCCAATCCCATCAATGGGCGTTAAGGGGCTGGCTATTGCAAGCGTAATTGTCAGGGTAATCATGGGTTTGGCTGTTTTAGGTTATTGTTTTTACTACTTCAAATTCAGAAACCACCACGACAGAAGCTATTACAAGCATATTGTAAAAGTGGGTTTGCCAATTTCATTTGCTATTTCGATTGAATTTTTGGCATTCAACGGTATGACTCTCTTGCTGGGACGGGTTTCTGGACTCTATGCAGCTGCGCAAAACATAATTATCATCATCACGAGCGTTGCATTTATGGTGCCTTTGGCGCTTTCCAACGCTATTGCCATAAAAGTCGGATTTTCAAACGGCGCGAGGAACTTAACCGGAATAAAAAGATACTCCATCATCGGCATTTTAATGTGTGTTTCGTTTATGCTCCTATCAGGCTTGATATGTGCCTCATTCCCGCGTCCGTTAGCACGTATATTCACTCAAGACATGCAATTAATAAATATTATTGCGCCTGTTATGATATTAGTCGGCTGCTTCCAAGTTTTTGACGGACTTCAGGTTGCGTTGGGCGGCATATTTAAAGGAATCAAGCAAACCAAACTTATTTTTGCAACAAATTTCATAGGTTATATTCTCATCGGCTTCCCTTTAGGCGTCTTACTTGCATTCCACTTTAAATACTACTTCATGGGCTTTTGGGTAGGATTTCTAGCAGGGCCAATTACCATTTGCTTGATGCTTTTTGTCGTTATGATGTATAAATACAAACATATAAAAGCTGAGTGGGGCTTAAAATCAGCATAATTAAGAACTATTTGCCGTGCAGCCACCAGTTATCCTTCTCCCCATTGCGGGAGAAGGTGGTCCGAAGGACCGGATGAGGGGTACAATGCTTCATGAATATAACATACCCCTCACCCCAACCCCTCCCCCGCAGCGGGGAGAGGGGAATTTAAAATTGTTAATTGTTACGATACATAAACCTCTATATCGGCTTCGAATCTTGACAAGATTATAATCGAATGTTATACTAATTCTATACACCACCCCGGTGGGGTGTTGGAAAATGGCAGAAACTTAATCATTACAATGATTTTAAATAATAGTACAACACAAAACTCTGAAGGAGGCTAAATGAAAAAACTATTAGTAGTAACGCTATTTACATTTTTGGGATTAGCAATCGGCATGAACATAGCATCAGCAGCAACCGTTAAAGACGCTATACAAGACAAAGCGCCTCAATGCGCATGTTGCAAAGATGGCAAATGCAGCGAAAATTGTAAATGCGTAGAAGGCTGTCAATGTGACTGCTGCAAAAAGTGCGCTTGCTGTAAAGACGGTAAATGCGACAAAAATTGTAAATGTAAAAAAGGCTGTGACTGCGATTGCTGCAAAGCTAAATGTGATTGTTGCAAAGATGGCAAATGCAGCGACAAATGCCAATGTGTAGCAGGTTGTAAATGTGATTGCTGTAAAGCAAAAGCTAAATGCGACTGCTGTAAAGACGGTAAATGTGGCAAGAACTGTAAATGCAAAAAAAGCTGTGATTGTGACTGCTGCAAAGCTAAATGTGATTGCTGCAAAGACGGCAAATGCAGCGACAAATGTCAATGTGTAGACGGTTGTAAATGTGATTGCTGTAAGGCTAAAGCAAAATGTGACTGCTGCAAAGACGGTAAATGTGACAAAAATTGCAAATGCAAAAAAGGCTGTGACTGCGACTGCTGCAAAAAAGCCGCACCGGCGCTGCCCTGCAACTGCAATAAGTAGGTATTTCAATTCATATCCCTTATGAGAAAAAACACCTACGGGTGTTTTTTCTTTTCTGTTATAATAATTACGAAAGGGCTGGCTATGAGCTGTAACCATAAAAAAATTATAACTTTGCTAAAAACTGCAAAAGGCCAAATTGATGGCTTGCTTAAAATGATTGAAGATGACAGAGAATGCATTGATATCAGCACTCAAGTGCTTGCTACTCAATCTATTCTTAAAAAAGTCAACAGTCATATTTTAAGCAATCACCTCAATCACTGCATCCGCGACGCTTTTGAACAGGCTGACGAAAGAACTAAACAAGCCCAAATTGACGAAGCATTGATGATTATTGAAAAGCTTATGAAGTAACATCTTCAAATATGGGTAGACTTCACAAGTCACCCCGCAGCGCCAAGCTCGAATTTATACATCATTTATGCTCTGTGCGGGGTCTTTCCAGAATGGAATCCAGCATTGGTAAGATACCACACATAAACGCTTTTATAAAATACACTATTAGGACCTGCGGGATGACTTAATAAATTCATTGCTTTTCAGGGGCATTTTATTCTGAAAAACGGAACTGTAAAAAGTTACTCATCAGATTTTCATTGCAAACTTGCACATTATCAGGCACAGACAACACTGTGGGTGTAAAATTCCAAATATATTTTATGCCCGATTCGATTAAAAAATCGGCTGTTTTTTGTGCAAACCGACGCGGAACTGTCAAGATTGCAATATTAACATCCAATTCTTTCGCAACCTCAGGCAGTTGTGAAATATGATAAACTTGCTTGTAATTGATAGAATTATCAAGCTTTAGCGCGTCATTATCAAAAAGCGCAACCACATTCAATCCATAATTTATAAATTTATCGTATTTTGCCAACGCAGAGCCTAAATTTCCTGCACCAATGATAAAAGCATCTTTTGGTTTTTCAAAGCCGAGTGTTTTTTCTATTGATTCTTTTAACTCTTTGACATCATACCCTACACGGCATTTCCCGACATTGTTGAGTAAATTAATATCTTTTCGAACCTGCGAATCATCTATTTTTAGAAGTGCAGCGATTTGAGGACTTGAAATAAATTCAATCTCATTGTCCAAATATTCCGTCAAAATACAATGATACAGAGTTAATCGGTTAATAACTGTATTAGAAATTTTTTTATTCATAAAATTAATGATACTTTCTATTTCAGTGTCAATAGGCTCACACGTCACCCTGAAACTTTTATTTAGCGAAATTACACGTATAATCTTTAATATTCAGGGTCTGTAGGATTATTAGTCACAGTATACGTTTATCCGACAGATGCTGAACACAGACGTCAGTCACATAATACCTTGCTTAGCGCTTCAGCATGACATAAATGTAAAAATAAAGAGGCCGAGACTACCCGACCTCTTTAATGAAAAGTGTTACACTACACCGTTGAATGCGTCGATATAAATTTGTTTCATATCTGACATTAACGGGTATGCAGGGTTTGCGCCTGTGCACTGGTCATCAAATGCCAGTTCTACGAGCTCGTCCAATTTATCATAGAAATCTTTTTCGCTGACACCGAATTCCTGAATTGATTTAGGAATTTCCAACTCTTCTTTCAACTGAGTAATAGCATTAAGCAGAAGTTGTACTTTTTCATCATCATTGGCGCCGCCAAGATTCAACTCATCAGCGATTTGTCCGTATTTTGCTTTCGCATTCGGGAATTTATACTGAGGGAATGTCGCTTGCTTTTTAGGGCAATCGGTAGCATTATACTTGATGATTTGGTTTATCAACAATGCGTTTGCAATACCGTGGGGTATATGGAACGCAGCGCCGATTTTATGCGCCATTGAGTGACAAATTCCTAAGAATGAGTTAGCAAAAGCCATACCCGCAATAGTCGCTGCATAGTGCATTTTTTCTCTTGCTATAGGGTCATTTGCACCTTCACGGTACGAGCGCGGCAAGTATCTGAATATAAGCTTGATTGCTTCAAGCGCGTTTGAATTTGTGAAGTTTGTAGCCATACAAGATACATAGGCTTCAACAGCGTGCACTAATGCGTCAATGCCTGATGCAGAAGTCAAGCCTTTTGGCATACCATCAACAAAATTAGGATCGATTATAGCCATATTTGGCGTCAAGGCATAATCTGCAATCGCATATTTAACGTTAGTCGCATCATCAGTAATGATTGAAAATGGCGTTACTTCAGAACCTGTACCTGAAGTTGTAGGAATCGCAACCATCATCGCTTTTTTACCAAGTTCAGGTATTGAGCATATTCTTTTGCGAATATCCATAAATCTCATTGAAATTTCATCAAATACTGTATCAGGATGTTCGTACATCAACCAAATAATCTTAGCAGCATCCATTGGAGAGCCGCCACCCAATGCAATTATCACGTCAGGCTCAAAAGGTCTTGCAATATTTAATGCTTCCTGCACAGTCGACAATGTTGGGTCAGGTTTAACATCAAAGAAAATTTGGAAATCAACGTCAATTTCTTTGAGCACATTTGTAACGTTATCAACCACACCCGAGTTGAATAAGAATCTGTCGGTTACGATAAACGCACGTTTTTTGCCTTGCAACTCACGAAGCGCTAAATCAACTGCGCCTCTTTTAAAGTAAACCTTCGGTGGAACTCTGAACCAAAGCATATTTTCTCTCCTTTCAGCAATTGTTTTATAATTTAATAGATGTTTTACCCCAACGTTTTCACTAACGGAATTACCGCCCCATGAACCGCAACCCAACGTGAGAGACGGCTCCAGACGGAAATTGTATAGGTCGCCTATACCACCGTGTGATGAAGGAGAGTTGATCAAAATTCTTCCTGTCGGTAATTTTTTACCAAATTTATTAATTCTTTCTTGTGTTCTTTCATCTGTATATAAGACCGAAGTATGGCCTGCTCCGCCAATCATTACAAGGTTATAAGCCATATCTGTAGCTTCTTCAAAATCCTCGGCTTTATATAATGCTAAAATCGGCGACAATTTCTCGTGAGCAAACGGATTTGAGGCATTAACCTCTGTTTCTTCGCCAACAAGAACTTTCGCATTTTCAGGAACGCTGATTCCGGCCATTTCAGCAATTTTATAAGCAGGTTGACCAACAATACCCGCATTTAAGCCTTTTTCTGTCAGAATAATTTTTGCTACTTTTTCTGCTTCTTCAGCATTCAAAATATATGCGCCACGATATGCTAACTCAGCTTTAACAGCGTCATACACATCTTTCACTGCAACTATTGATTGCTCAGATGCGCAAATCATACCATTATCAAACGTTTTTGATAAAAGTACTGATGACACAGCCATTCTAACATCAGCCGTTTCATCAATAACAGCAGGAGTATTGCCTGAGCCAACGCCTAATGCGGGCTTACCGCTAGAATAAGCAGCTTTAACCATACCCGGGCCGCCTGTAGCAAGAATTGCGTCTACAGAAGGGTGTTTCATCAATGCATTTGTCAACTCCAATGATGGTTCATCAATCCAGCCGATAATGCCTTCCGGCGCACCTGCCGCAATAGCCGCATCCAAAACTAGTTTTGCTGCCGCAACAGTGGCTTTTTTCGCTCTCGGGTGAGGTGAAAATATAATTGCATTACGCGTTTTCAATGAAATTAATGATTTAAAAATCGCTGTAGACGTAGGATTAGTTGTCGGCACAACCCCGGCAATCAAGCCTAAAGGCTCAGCAACAATTTTAATACCGTTTGTTTTATCTTCGCTAACCACGCCACACGTTTTAGCACATTTATGTTTGTTATAAATATATTCAGCCGCATAGTGATTTTTGATGATTTTATCCTCAACAATACCCATGCCGGTTTCTTCAACCGCCATTCTCGCAAGAGGAATACGCGCTTTATCCGCAGCAATCGCAGCCGCTTTAAATATCGCGTCTACTTTTTCTTGAGAAAAAGTAGCAAATTCTTTCTGTGCTTCTTTAGTCTTAGCAATAAGTGCTTCCAAATCTTCAATTGTATTTATTGGAGCCGCTTCATTCGTTGCTTTTTTAGCCATAGAGTTCTCCTTTAATCTATAAAATGTATGTTATCGGCTTGTAAAAATAAGAAACCTTTGAGAACTGTGGAATTTTTACATATTCTCTTTTTTATTCGTGACTTATTTCACTATTAAAATATACAAGAGAATAAGAAAAAAATCAAGTGTCATCAGTACAATTGTTACTAATTATTAATATACGTCACGGCTTAGCGTGGAAACTACTGAAAAGACTATAAATTTATTTATCGTGAAAAAAATCACTATTATTCGTATTTTTTGTCTCAATACTTAATAAACAAGTTCAGCATGACGAGAAATAAAAGAGGATGAACTTAAAAAGCTCATCCTCTTTTGGTTTTTATGTTTATCCTAAATTAGAATTTCCAACTGAAACCTAACTGGAATCCGGTACCTGTTCTACCAACGTTTCTGAATGTCATTTGTATATAAGACATGAAACGGTCAGTGAATTTTTTAGTGGCCCCGAAGCCATATTCAAGGTATCCGTGGCGCATTCTAACATTCGGCAGGTTCACGTGACCGGCTTTACCATCAACTTTATCGTTTATATTATACATATACTCAACAGTTGTGTATAAACTGAATGTTTCTTTTTGCCAGATTAAGTTGAAACCGGGTGCTATGTTTACACCGTTCATATAGCCGGATTTCATACTCATTACCCCGTAGTCAGAACCCCAGTTTTGGTTACCGAAGTAGTTATACGAGAATAATGCTGTTGGCTGGAATACAAAATTCCAAGGAAGGTTTACGTTATAGGCAGTCTTAGAAGCAACCCCTACAAAGTAGTTCCAGGTATCTTCGCTGTTACCTTCAACAGACATATGATTGTTGTAACCACCGGCATAAATGCTCAATGCTGTCAACAGATTGTCTTTCGCCAATGTATTTAACACACCGACTTGAGCACCGTTTTGGAACATGCTAACACCGTTGAATGTTTGGTGTCCGCCGTTATAGCCGATATATGGAGTTGTTACCAACGACCAGCCGTTGTCGAATTCTCTAGCCGGTAAGTCAGCACCAATCAATGAACCATAAGCGTTGTTATGTACATTCAAGCCTTGAGTCATTGATAGTGTTTCGAAGTAGCCATAAGGTTTGAACCAAATCGCGCCGTCTTCTTTAGTATATTGATATGGAGCAAATATCGGATCGATAGCTGCTGATTTATTGGCATAAGCGTCGTCAAGCGTTTGATTTAATATCAAAGCGTGATCAAACATTATGTCATTGATTGTTAATTGGTTGTTAGCTTGGGCAACCGTAGCAACTTGACCTCTGAATACTTGTGGGTTGAATTTAGTCAAACCAAAGTTGAAAGCGCCGTTACCTGCATATTTCAAACCATACCAACCGATTGGTGTTTTGACTGTTTTATCCGTAGCGCCAAAAATGATGTTATCATCAATTCTTGCTGCGTTGAATATTTGCATTTTGATATTGCGATCAATAGGAGCGTCATCACCCATATAATCACCTGCAAGCATCCAATCAGAAATATTTATGTACGCAGGTTTAGCTGAATTAGTTGATGTTATGTGTTTTGTAATAAATTGATCATATATTGGTTGATGATCATCGTGTGCGCAGCGACCTTCAATGTCGATTTGGAAGTTAGCTACGCCTGCACCCGCAGTAGTAACACCAGCCGGGTCTACCCAGTTGTTATTATTTACTGTTAACGTATCAGTGAATGTGTGTTTTTCATAACCACCATTCATTGTGTTGTATGTACCTGAAGTAATCAGGTTGTCTATAGTTAATGGAGCGGTTGGCAAAGTCAATTTTGATGTATTATCAATCAAAATATTTCCTGCTGCGAACATACCCGGATCGTTCAGAATAATGTCACTGTTATTGACAAATTCAGTTAAACCGGCTTGTTGGTTAAAGTCGCTGCCGATAAGCTCTCTTGCCATACCGTCGACGACTAAAATACCGCCATTTACGTTGATAGTTGAATCCCAAACATCGGGAGTATCGCCGTTTACGTCGCCGTTCATTGTAACACTCGCAACGGTGTATGGAGAAGCCTCAATGTTTAATGTTGAGCCTACGTTCAATGTTACAAGAGCGTCTTTATTAACCACACCACCAACTGTCGTTACTGTTGTACCATCTTCAATCGTGATGAGGTTTTCAGTAGCATCATTGGCATTAAGTTGTATAGTATTTGTTTTTTCATTGTTGAACAATATATTCGAGGCATCTGTCAAATTATACAGAGTATCTGTAGTGGCTTTAGCGTCTGTGTTGAATATTAAACTTGACGCATTTTTCAGATTAACTGTACCACCGATAATTTCGAATGAGTCATCCATAATATCAATACTTGAAGCATCAAGATTCAATGTACCTGCATCCTGATAGTATGTACCAACATCTGCAGATTCAAATGTCAGCCCTACAATGTTTAATGTACCACTTGTAGGTGGTGTAGCAGCTGTATTATCGGTCAACGTAATTTTACCGTCAACGTCAAAATAGTCATTCACGTCATAGGTAACATTGGCACCGCTGATTATGAGTTCAGTAGCAGCATCAACTGTAAGCTGAGTAGCCGCATCAATTGTACCACCGATTAAATCGAAGGTTGTACCTGTACCAGTTAATGTGAATACATTTGCATTATCGTTATTAGAGTTAACAATGCCCCAGTTGTCAGTAGTATTGTTAACTACAAGTATTGAACTGTCTCTTAATGAAACAGTACCACCCTGAATAAAGCTATCAACAGTATCCAAAGTTAAGCTTGATTGACCGTTAATAGTCAGCTTACCACCTGTTTGTTGATATGTGCTTGCTGCAGTGGTTGTTTTGTCAAAATTACCTCTTAAATAAAGTTCGCCCTCATTTGCAAGCTTGATATTGGCATCGTTGCCCCATGTGTCTTTTGTAGCAGTACCATTGGCATTAAGTTCAACTTTACCGTTATTTATGTTTAAATCACCTTGCAGATTTATTTGAACTGCTCTTGCAATCAAGTCTGCACTGTTATTAAGAGTTAATGAATCACCGGCAGTCACGTTCAATTTACCTGATGTCATATCGAAATTGAAAGCGCCTGCTGTTGAAGCAACATCACCGTTAATATTAAGTGTACCGCCTGCAAGCCCTAAAGTGCCTGATGTTAATGCATCATTATCATCAAGATTCACTGTAGCAGTATTTTCAACATTAAATTTGCTGCCACCTTTAATAGTTAATATAGTTTCATTATCGATTTCACCGCCAGTCATGTTGACAATAGTATTTATAGGTACGTCAACAGGCAAGCCAGTGTCAGGATCAAGTACCTGATACTCACTTGTACCACGGTCAATTGTAATTTTGTTACCGCTGCCGTCAATAGAGTTGATTACCAATGAGTTAGCTGCTTCAGACCAAGTTGGATAGTTTAACGCACCAGTAGGCGCCGGTCCGTTAGCACTGTTTTGGAAAATTAAGCTCGAAGCATCCGTAAGAGTTGCAGTACCACCTGTGATAACACTGCCATCATTAAGTGTCAAGCTTGAAGCGTTTTCAATAACTAAGTCACCACCTGTTTGGGTATATGTGCTCGGGTTAACGATAGTTGTATCATTAAGATCATCTGTATCTTTTGACAAAGCATCAGTCAACTTAAATGTACCTTCTGTCAATGCAACATTACCTGCCCAATCATCATCAGTACCATCAAGCGTTACCGATGCGTCTGCATTGTTTATAGTTAATGTAGTTCCTGCGTTGATAGTTACATCAGCATCTACACCGATTGTATCATTGCTTTCAAGCGTCAATCCGTTGATTATTAAAGTACCATCGGTTGAATCAAGATTAAATTTACCTGTACCTGTGCCTGCCGCTGTTGTAACATCAGTCAGCGTCAAAGTACCACCTGTTTGTGTAATTGTACCTGTTATTGAATCAGCTGTGGGGTCACTTGCCGTTTGATTCAACTCTACAGTACCGGCACTCATAGTTAAACCATTGTTAAGAGTGGCTTTAACGTTCGCATCGATTACATCACCCGGATTCGCTAAAATTAATGCATTGGTTCCGCCTGCATTTAATGTGCCTGCGTTAGCAACTAATTTGAAGTTTGCTGTTGTCGCAACATCATTCAAATTAAGCGTACCACCTGTATTAAGACCTAAAGTACCGTTTGTTAACGCGTCTCCACCTGCTGCACCATTAAGGGTTACAGTACCGCCATTAACGTTGAAGGTGCCTGCATTGTTGATTGTAACGGTAGTCGCATCGTTAACAGTACCGCCTGTCATATTTACAACGGTATTTGTACCATCAATTGTTAGATTATTTGCTGTATCAGTAGTATTAATTACAGCTGAGTTTGGTCCACCATTATTAAATATCATAGATGATGTATCTTTCACCTCAACTATGCCACCGGCTATAGAGCCACCACTTGCACCAAGTGTTAAACTTGAAGCGCCATCTATAGTTAATGTACCGGCTGATTGATTATATGTGCTTGTTGATGATGTAGTTTTTGTGAAACCGTCTGTCAGATTCAACGCACCTGCTTTCAGGTCAACATTACCAGTCCAGATATCAGCAGTACCACCGGCGCCAGTTCCGTTAAGTATTACGGACGCATCTGCGCTTTCGATAGTTAATGTTTTATCAGCGTTTATAGTTACATCCGTAGCTTTACCAATTATATCAACACTTTTCAGTGTTAAGCCGTTAACTACAAGCGCCCCACCGTCTGAATTAAGATTAAACTGACCAGGATCGGTACCTGCAGCTGTTGTTACATCAGTCAGCGTCAAAGTACCACCTGTTTGTGTGATTGTACCTGTTATTGAATCAGCTGTAGGGTCACTTGCCGTTTGATTCAACTCTACAGTACCGGCACTCATCGTTAAACCATTGTTAAGAGTGGCTTTAACGTTCGCATTGATTACATCACCGGCGTTTGCTAAGGTTAATGGGCCGGTGCCGCCTGCATTTAATGTGCCTGCGTTAGCTACTAATTTGAAATTACCAGCAACTGTCGTAACATCATTCAAATTAAGCGTACCGCCCGTATTAAGACCTAAAGTACCGTTTGTTAACGCGTCAGCTGAGCTGAGTGTTACAGTACCGCCATTAACGTTGAAGGTACCAGCATTGTTGATTGTAACAGTAGTCGCATTGTTAACAGTACCGCCTGTCATATTTACAACGGTATTTGTACCGTCAATTGTTAGATTATTTGCTGTATCGGTAGTATTAATTACAGCTGAGTTTGGTCCACCATTTTGGAACACCATAGATGATGTATCTTTCACATCAACTGTACCACCGGCTATAGAGCCACCACTTGCACCAAGTGTTAAACTTGAAGCGCCATCTATAGTTAATGTACCGCCAGCTTGGTTATAAGTACTTGTTGACGACGTAGTTTTTGTGAAACCGTCTGTCAGATTCAACTTACCCGTTGTCAAAGTGACATTGCCATCCCAAGCATCAGCAGAGGCTACAGCAGCATTATCAAGTGTTACAGACGCATCTGCATTATTTATGGTCAATGTAGTTCCTGTGCTTATAGTTGTTTTTGTGGCTTTACCGATTGTGTCATTGCTTTCAAGCGCTAGACCATTAGCTATTAATGTTCCACCGTTTGAATTAAGATTAAATTTACCTGTGCCGGTACCGGCAACTGTTGTTAAACCGGTCAGCGTCAAAGAGCCACCTGTTTGTGCAAGCGGGCCTGATATACTATCTAAAGCGTCAAGTTCAACAGCTGCGTTTGTGATATTTAAACCATTTGTGATTGTTGTTGCAGCAGCAGCTTTAACAATATCGCCATTGCCTAATGTAACATCCGTCATTTTTAAAGTACCATCTTGTACATTGATACTACCACCTGTCGCACCACCTGAACCGGTAACAATACCAATTAAATCAAGTATACCTGTGCTGGCTGCGCCCATTGTAATTGTACCGCCAATAGTGTCATTTGCGTTTAATTTTACACCATTAGCGCTTGTTTTAGTTATAGTCAGCCCGTTTGAAATAGTAACTGCTGCACCTGAACCAATTTCATCGGCAACATTATTCAATATCATGTTGTTAAGTTTGAGAGTACCACCTGCTGCAGTAGCAGTGATGCTTGTATTTGTTGTGCTTAATCCTGTCACATCTAACGTACCTGTCGTCAGATTTAATGAACCGCCGCCCAATACATCACTACCGGCAGAAGTCAATTCAACTCTCCCGGTACCACTGATATTTATTACAGCACCAGTATTAAGCACAGTAGTAACATCGCTCAGAATCGAACCACCATTACCAATGTTAATAGTTGCAGTAGTGATAGATAAATCACCTGTTTCAGCCTGTAATGCACCATAAATATCACTTGTGCCTCCAGTGCCATCAACCGTAAGACTACCACCGCCTAATGTGATACTGTCGCCCGTGCCCCACTCAAAAGTTGTAGAACTGGGAACATAGTCAAATGTGGTGTCGTGACTTGTTGCATTTGTTGCGGTTTTGCCAGTTAAATCTGTATCAGTTGCAGCATACCCCGGGATATTCATCCCGAAAAATGTTGCAGCCAAAAATAACGGCAAAATTTTTCCTTTTACTCTTTTCTTTTTCATACTTTTTCCTTCTATCTTCTATTATCCAATATATATTATTGTTTTTAATTCCCTGACACAATAAAAAATAACTATTACCCGTCTATGATAACATAAACTAATTAAGTTTGTACACAGTATTATGAAATATTTTATAATTTTTTAATATAAATAGGTATTTTAATGTAAAATTTTACGGAATTATCCCCTCACGCACGGTATTTTGTCATTGCGAGGCTTTGGAAAAGCCGCGGCAATCCAGTTTCATGAATCCCTGGATTGCTTCGTTCCCGTTGGTCACTCGCAATGACGATAGAGCTTTTTTGTAGTGCGTGA
>JAVBNU010000052.1:0-15216 GCA_031551265.1 Candidatus Gastranaerophilaceae bacterium | reverse complement strand
AAAAAGGAGAATAATCATGTCTAACGCAATGGATATAACTGACGCTAACTTTGAGTCAGAAGTAGTTAATGCATCAACTGTAACAGTTGTAGATTTTTGGGCGCCATGGTGCGGTCCTTGTCGTAAATTAGGCCCTGTCTTGGATGAAATTTCGACAGAAATGGCTGATAAAATTAAAGTAGTTAAAATGAACACTGATGAAAATCTTAAAACAGCGAAAGAATATTCAATCAGTGGGCTGCCTACTTTGTTAATCTTCAAAGACGGCCAAGCTGTTGAACGTCTTGTAGGTTTGATGCCAAAAACAGCAATCATGAACAATATCCAAAAACACTTAGGATAATATATTTTCAAGTTTTGCAGGCCTCTCCCCGATGCGGGCACTACTGTCCGAGATAATTTTGCATAAAAAAGTGCATAGCGAGCATTAGTAACGCTTTTGTCTTAAAATTTAGTTGTCTAGACTCAAATTTAGGAGACCGCTATGCAGTATCAAAATACCATGATTGGAAAAATTTTAACACCCCTGAATCGTAGAAAATTCAAGCGTTTTGTTGACAAGTACGGCGGTGATTTTGGAGCCAAAAAAATGAGGTGTTGGGAGCAATTTATTGCAATTTTTCTCGGACAACTTGGAGGACATACGTCACTGAGGGAGATAGAAACCATGGTGCAATTTCATGGTAACGAACACTACCATCTGGGCTTGCACCGCAATATTGCACGTTCAACTTTGGCAAATGCGAATGAAACAAGAGATTGGCGGATTTATCGTGACATTTTCTTTGATTTAATAAGCAATCTGGGTTCAGACGAGCAAACACAGAGCCGTGAAATTGTTAAAATCATTGATTCAAGTCCGATTTTTCTTAATCTTAACTTGCACAAATGGGCTCAAGAAACCTTGCGAATAAAAGGTATTAAGTTGCATGTTGTGTATGATTTAAATCAAAAAATACCTACGTATTTTGATTTTTCAAGTGCTAACACGAACGATATCGATATGGGGAAAACGATTGTTTTGCAGAATAATACGACCTATGTTTTTGACCGTGCGTACATGGATTTCAATTGGTGGAATGAGATAAATGAGGCTGGAGCTTTTTTTGTTACTCGATTAAAGAAGAACAATGCTTACAGGCTTGAGGGCAAGGAACAAAGCAGTGATGATGGGACGATCAGTTCACAATTAATAAGTTTGACAAGCAAAAGAACAGGTCCAAAATCTACTGTGAACAAGTATTACGGCAAGTTATTAAAGCGCATAGAGATAAAAGTTGATGACAGGACACTTGTGTTGGTAACAAATGATTTTAAGCGTTCAGATAGCGAAATAGCGGAGCTTTACAAGCAGCGGTGGCAAATAGAGCTTTTCTTCAAATGGGTCAAGCAGAATTTGAAGATTAAGAAATTTTTAGGTAGAAGCGAAAACGCAATAAAAACACAGATTTGCATCGCAATGATTGCTTTTGTGTTAATCAGATTAATGGAAAAATTAAAAGAATTCTGTAAAAAAATTTCTCCTAAAACATTGATTACAATTGCCAGAAACTGTCTATTTAGCAGGATATCTATGCGTCAGTCGCAACAAAAACACTCTATATCCTTTACCCAACTGCATTTTAAGCTACTTGAATTTACTTAAAATTATCATGGACAGTAGTGCGATGCGGGAGAGGCCTGTTTTCAATATGAGCTTTGCTAATATTAGAAAACAGGGTGAGGGGTACAACTTCTAATTCTGGTGGGTTATGCACTTCGAGCACCCAGCCTTGTACGGCTCCTTTGTCACCTACAAGCTGATGGGGAACCCACCAAAATTAATTCGGTGCGTGGGACGCACCCTACTTACGTTCTGTTACTGGTTTTGCGACGTATGAAATTCATTTTAATATTTCTTAATATTAAGTCATACCGCAGCGTTTAACGTTGATTTATAATTTAAGCGTTTGCGTGCGGTATCTATTCGGCCGAGAAAAAATACAGTAGAATTCCGGATATTATATACCGAACTCGTTTATGTGGCAGATTCCGCACATACCCGTTTAAAAAATATATATGTATGCTGGCCGCTGCGGAATGACATGTGAATTTTATGTTAAAAAAGGTCTATCTTAAAAGAGAGACCTTTGATTTATGTATTTAGTTTAATTTTTATTTATCATCCAACGCTGCAACGCCGGGTAATACTTTACCTTCGATGAACTCTAAGCTTGCGCCGCCGCCTGTTGAGATGTGAGTGAAACACTCATCGCCCATGCCGTATTTTTTGGCTGCCGCAACTGTGTCGCCACCGCCTAATACGCTGACTGCGCCGGCTTTTGTTGCTGCACAAACTGCTTCAGCAACCGCTTTTGTACCTTCTGTAAATTTGTTGAATTCAAAAGCGCCAACAGGGCCGTTCCAGAGAATGGTTTTCGAGTTTTTAATTACATCAGCGAATAATTTACGTGTTTCAACGCCTGCATCAACGCCTTCCCAACCATCCGGAATTTCTGTCGCTGCAACTGTTTTTGTATTCGCATTTTCCGAAAAATCGTCAGCAATAACAACATCTTTAGTTAGGCATAAATTTACGCCTTTAGTTTTTGCTTTTGCAACGATTGTTTTAGCAATATCAGCCTGATCGGGCTCGCATATGGAGTTACCCACGCTGTGGCCTTCTGCGTATACGAATGTGTATGTCATGCCGCCGCCAATGATTAGATTATCAACTTTGTCGAGTAAGTTTTCTAAAACAGCGATTTTAGTAGAAACTTTTGCGCCACCAACGATTGCAGTGAAAGGTCTTTGTGGATTCTGCAAAAGTCCGCCAAGTGCGCTCAATTCTTTTTCCATCAACAAGCCTGATACTGCAGGTGAAAGTATTTTCGCTACGCCTTCAGTAGATGCATGTGCTCTGTGCGCTGCGCCAAATGCGTCGTTTACATAGAAATCAGCCAAACTTGCTAATTCTTTAGCGAATGCAGGGTCGTTATCGGTTTCTTGTTTATAGAAGCGAATGTTCTCTAACAATGCTACTTCGCCGTTTTTGAGGTTAGCTAATTGTGCTTTTACTTCGTCGCCAATGCTGTCATTCAAGAACATAACAGGCTGACCGAGCACTTCTGCAAGTCTTTTTGATGCTGTATCCAGTGAGAATTCAGGCTTTCTCTCACCTTTTGGCCTGCCTAAATGTGCGACCAAAATAATTTTAGCGCCTTTTTCTTGCAGCATTTTTATAGTCGGAATAATCGCTCTGATACGTGTATCATCAGTTACGTTACGATTTTCGTCCAACGGTACATTGATATCCACTCTGACAAGAGCGCGTTTGCCTTCAATATTTTGCAAATCTCTTATTGATTTTTTCATGGTTTTTACCTCGTTTTTTCTATCTCAACATCTCTATTGTATTTGAGGCACAGCAATTAGTAAAGTAGTAACTACGTCATTCTTAGCCGTAAGGCGAAGAATCGCATCAACTGTGCAATCTTTCGGCAAGGCCTTCACAGTTTTTTACTCTAAAAACTTTTAAAAACAAAGCCTCTTTGTCCTCTCTTGAACTTAAATCTTGAAAAAAGTGTTGACTTTTTATTTTAGAAATGATAAAATACCAAAAATTGAGTATTCTGTAAAATGGATATTTTTTTGTAGTGAAGGTAAAAGGAATTATTCCCATGAGCGGTGTTAATGCTGTGAAAAATTCAGAACCTAGAGCAAACTGTCTACACTATATGGTGACAGGTGGAGCGCTCGGCTATGCAGCAAAACACTTAATTCCGGTTACGGAGCATGATAAAAGAGCTTTTGGCGTCGACGAGTTTGCTAAAGCTCAAAAACCATTGATGGCTTTAGAAAAACAAGATTTTATTGATAAGGTCCAAAAATTATCCGAAGAAAAACCAGGAAACAAAGCTTATGCTACTTTTCTTGAGATGATTGCTCAGAAAAAACATAGAGTTAAGGATTACTTTACTGCTGAAGAGTTTAAACAACTTCCTAAATCTGAGCGTGTTGCGTTGCGCCAATTATGCAGCGAATATGCTGAGCATTCACGCGGCCTGATAGATGGTGTAAAAAATCTTTATATAAATACTATTAAAGGCAATCGCTCTAATATGGTCTTTATTGGCCTGGGCATTATAGGCGGTGCTGTTACGGCCTGTGCGTGGAACGCTTTGCGTGATAACGGCCAAAGACTAAGACGCGAAGCCGCTAAAATGGATTTAGATTGCACTATTTAGTTTAGTGTTACATAAAAATTTTCATCATTTTGCAGTTTTTGGAGATAATTCTCGAAAACTGCATTTTTGCATTGAGCATTTATAACTTTTAGTAGCCTATATACTTTTTCGCGTATGGTATATTCGGAATGCTCAATAGTAGCTTGTATTATCGTTTCAAGCTCCGTTGTATCCTCTCCTGTAGGATGATTTTTTAGGATTTCTGTCAAGGCCTCTAATGTCCAGTAGAGCTTGAATATTTTTTTCTTAAGAACATGTTTTTCAATGTCTTTACCAGCATTTTTAACGTCGTTGTCAATTTTTTGGACTTGCTGAATTAATGTTTCTACTAAATACTTTTTATCATCCACATAATCCAGCGCTTCGATTATAAACCTGCAAATTGCGGGATTGACGTCGATAATACCATTTATAAAAGTGTCACTGGCTTCTCTGCTTTGAAAAAATGCCGTGTAGTAGCTGTTTTTGATGAGTTCGTTAATTTTAAATGCAACGACTTCTCTGATTCGCCCGTCTTGTCCTGTCAAGTTATCAATGAGTTTATTTGCATCCTCTTGTGTTCTTAATTCGCTCAGGCTAAGAATACATGCCTGTTTTTTTATCACATTCGTGCACTCCAGCTCGGCTATCACTTCCCCGTAAGTATAATCTTTTTCGCATAGCTTACAGGCGATTTCGGCGTTATTAGCGGTTTTATCCTCAACAAAATTATTCATAGTATTTTAAATATACCATAATAGGGGATTAAAAAACATTTAAAATACATTAAAAAATGTATATAATGTTATTAAAAATTAACTAAAATATTCAACATATAGAGGGAATATAAATGAACGAAATAATAAAATTCGTCAAAGACATATTGATGATAAACAAAGAAGACACCTCATATATCGGTTTGACACGACTAAATCAAAAAAAAGCAGTTGTTGTCACTCAGGCTAAAGCTGAGAAAAAAGACAAAAACGATGTCAAACTCTCTGACTTAATGAAAAGAGTCAGCTAGCCAACTATCACACAAAACCCCGAAAATAAGTTAAAATAGTTGTTGTTGCGCCGAAGAGATCTTGTAGCCTAAATGCCTGTAGCCTTCAGGTGAGACTTTTCTGCCGCGTGAGGTACGCTGGATCAAGCCTGCTTGTAACAAAAATGGCTCGTATACATCCTCAATCGTTTTAGTGTCCTCACCAAGTGCAGCAGCTATAGTCTCAATACCTACGGGGCCGCCATCGTATTTCTCGATAATTAACTTTAATAATTCACGGTCAATGTTGTCCAGTCCAAAATGATCAATCTTAAGTGTGTCGAGTGCTTTGTTGGCTATATCTTCGGTAACTTTGATTTCGCTTGTCTCATTTGTGACCAGTGCGTAGTCGCTTACGCGCTTGATTAAACGGTTAGCAATTCTCGGTGTGCCGCGAGAACGTTTGGCTACGGCTTCAGCGCCTTTAGTCTCTATGTTAATATTTAATATTTCAGCTGTGCGTAGCACAACACCGGTTAATTCTTCAATAGTGTAAAATTCAAGTCTATGGATTATCCCGAAACGATCACGCAGAGGACCTGACAGCGCGCCTGCTTTTGTGGTTGCGCCAATAAGTGTAAACTTAGGTACAGGTATTCTCAACGTCTTTACTGTCTGTGCTTTGCCTGTCGTCATATCTAAATAAAAATCTTCCATTGCAGGGTACAATATTTCTTCTGCGACTTTGTTCAGGCGGTGAATCTCATCAATGAAAAGGATTTCGCCTTCTTTTAGTGACATCAAAATTCCGATAATATCGCGTGGGCGCTCAAGTGCCGGCGCTGAGGTGATACGAATATTTGAACCCATTTCATTAGCAATTACACCCGCCAGAGTGGTTTTTCCCAGTCCGGGTGGACCGTAAAATAATAAGTGGTCTAGTGGTTGTTCACGTTTTTTTGCCGCTTCAATTGTGATTTTTAAGTTGGCTTTTAACGTGCTTTGACCGATGTATGTATCAAAAGTTTTCGGGCGAATGCTTGTTTCATATGACTTGTCGTAAAGTAGTTCTTCGCGTGACAAGTCAGCGCTTTTTGCAGGCTTCTCCTCGTGTTTTATCTCTATTTCGTCATCAGAATAAATTGCCATAGTAAAAATATACCATAAATAGCACTATATTGGTATTTGTTACGAATGATATTAAGGTCATGCTGAACTTGTTCATGTTGACGTGAAAGTCTATGGTGTATTTATTGATTTTGGATGAGCCGGCTGGCTTCTGCGCCCGGTTTCGCGTAATTGTAAACGGGCAAATCATTTTTTCGCTGTACGTATTTCTTTATGTATTCTCTGTTTCTGATTTTATCCACGACATTATAGCTATCCACTGATTCACGCAGATAGGCCATGAATTCCTTTGTTTCATCGGAATAATTCAAATCATTCAAATTTCTGATGATTTCCATGTTGTAGATTCTGTCCTTAGAATTTTGTTATAACTAGATGAAAAGCAGATACACTAGTGCTTTTTCCATGATACACTATTTTGATATTGAATGCTGTAAAATACTGTTGTTATGTTAAGTTAAGTTTTGTAACGAAAATCTGGCTTCCTGAAATGCTTTTGTGGCAGGTAATCCAATGAATTATTCAAGAATTTCATGTAAATCAGGCAATTTTTTCTGAGCAAATGTTTTTATTATAGTACGAGGGTCTAAAGCAATACGGAAGTAATAATTTTTAGTCGTTTAAGTCTAAAAGAGGTACAAAAACTAATTTGGTTTAAAGTAAGCCAGTTAGTCCAGGGAAGGAAGAACAGTTAGGAAGCAAGATGGTATAGCTATGGCTATTTACAAATTGTCATAGCTCTGCCAAAATAGAACTTAACAGGGAGATTAGAAATGCATAATTGCAAAGTTACAGTAATAGAAGTTAAGGAAAATCCTAACAAAGAAATCGTTAAATCAGTTGTCGCAGGTGAACAAGCCAAAAATAAAGAAGCTAGTTCAAACAATGTGAATATTCACGTTTTAAAATAGTATATCCGATATTATCAAGCAAAAAGAGAATGACATAGTCATTCTCTTTTTTATAATTTAAATTTAAGATAGTTTTAGTAAACGCTTACTTTTTTTCTGTCGCGTCTGTGAGGCTCGAATTTTACGATGCCGTCAATCAACGCGAATAAAGTATCGTCTGTGCCGATGCCCACGTTATTACCGGGATGAATTTTTGTACCTCTTTGACGTACTATGATATTACCGGCTTTAACAACTTCTCCACCGTATATTTTTACGCCTAATCGCTTACTGTGACTATCACGACCGTTCTTTGATGAACCTACACCCTTCTTATGTGCCATAGTTTAGTTCTCCTTTGCTTCTGTTGTTGCAGTCGCTTCAGCAGCGTCTGCTTTTACGGAAGTTTTGATTTTGTTAATCATTACTCTCGTAAATGATTGTCTGTGTCCTTGTTTTTTTCTGTAACCTTTTTTAGGTCTTTGTTTGTAGACTATGACTTTTTTATCACGGTCATGTTTTACAACAACGCCCTCTACGACAGCTTTGCTAACGTATGGAGTGCCGACTTTTGATTTTTTTCCGTTTACAAGCATAACAACTTTATCAAAAGTAATTTTTGCGTCAGGAGCTTCTTCCAACAGTTCTACGTCTACGTAGCGTCCTTCTGTTACTTGATATTGCTTACCGCCTGTTTCGATAATTGCTAACATGTGTATGTCCTTTCGGTTACGGGAGTCGTAGTCATAATGACATTTGCGGACGACTGCCCCATCTAATCTCTATAATATTATCAACCACATGAAGCGCTGTCAACTGCGTTTAAGTAAAATTTGTTATATTTTCTTCACAAACTGGGTGCTCTTTGCCATTTTCTACTGCGTTTAATTTTTGGCGTACATTTTCGACTACTTGTTTGGATGCGTCAGTTATATCTATTTTATCGGTTTTTAGTTCAATATAACAAAGCCTGTGTTGTTGTTCAATTTCTGCTTGTTCCAGAGCTTTTTTGAATTCTTCCTGCGTCGCTGCCTTAGCTGACCAGTAATCACCCTTGAAAATCTCGGGGATTTTAGTATAATCCCAGTCATTAACGTCGTTATATGGATTATCATAGTCCTGTGAAAGTATTCGCTCAATCGTATAACCGTTGTTATTTACAAGTATAATTATCGGCTTAATGTTGTACTTCAGCATGTTGGATACTTCTTGAAAAGTAAGCTGGTGAGCACCTTCGCCGGTCAGTAAAATTGGACGGCGGCTTTTATCTGCAGTTGCTGCGCCAAATACAGCCGGCGTTGCCCAACCTATTGACGCCCAGAGCATTTGACATAGATATGTACAATTTTTTGGGAGTTTCAATAATCCGCTTGGAACATACAGTGAGCCTGTATCCACCACAAATAAATCATTTTCTTTCAAGAAATTTTGCAAAACAGGAAAAATCTCATTTTCTTTTAGAGGTGTTGTATTATTCTTTTCTGCTAATGGGTAGCCGAATTTTGCGATATCTGCATCATTGCGTGGAGTTATAGGATCTTTTAATCCGGCTAAAATTTCATAAATCCATACATCTGAATAAGTTCTTTCGCCTATGATTACGTAATCGCTTTGGATTTCAATCTTAAAAGCGTCTGTTTTCTCTAAGGAAAATCCACCTGTGTTGCCATCTGAAAAAATGCCGCCAATTGTTATTATACAGTCAGAATTTTTTATTCTGTCAGCTGTATCCTGCCATGAAACATTGCCTAAATATGTTCCTACAAAATTCTTGTTTGCCTCATCAATTGAAGATTTGCCCATTAAAAATGTTGATGTAGCTATATTAGTGGTTTCTATTAAATCATTTAATAAGTCTTTCGCCATGTAGCGATTTACAATAGCATCCGCTAATATAAGCGGGTTTTTAGCCTTATTGACTACTTCCGCTATATGTTCAATGACTTTTTTAAGATTTGCCTCATGCGACTTTATTTCGGCTTTTGGCAGCTGCCCCTCAATATTTTCATCACATACATCTATTGGAATGGCTACATAAACAGGCTTTCTGGTTCTAATCATGACGTCTATAATTCGGTCGATTTCGTCTTTTGCGTTGGTTTTATCCAGAAACGCCGTTGTCTCAACTACGTTACTGTATGCATTCTGAAATGCATGGTAATTGGGCTTATGAAAATTATGGTGCAAGATTACATTATTTTTAATCGTAGATGTGCGTGGCACTCCAACAATTTTTATAACGGGAACATTTTCAGCAAAAGAACCAGCAATTGCGTTTATTGCGCTAAGCTCGCCCACGGCATATGTCGTGACAACTGCGCCAAAACCTTTGACTCGCGCATATCCGTCTGCTGCATATCCTGCGTTTAATTCATTTGTGCAGTTTATCCATTTGACGCCGGGATGTTTTTCGATTGCTGATAAAATATTGAAATTATAATCTCCGGGTAATCCGAAAATATCCGGAACCCCAAGCTGGTGCAATCTTTCTACAAGATAATCCGTTACTGTTGTTATCATGCTTTCCTCCATTTTACCTTATTTATAGCATTTCAATCATGTTATTTAAGCGACGTTAAGGCTAGTTAGTAAAAATTATATTCATTTTATTAAGAAATGTTAAGTATTTTTGAAATCTGTTTTCAATTGCTATGATTGGTTTTTTGTTATATGGTATTTATTTTTTATCTACTTTATATATATAAAAAGGCAATTTTTTATATACAAAAAACTTTATTATTATATAATCACATATCTTAATGAGAATGGAGCAAACTATGACTGCAATATCTGGAATTAATATCAACTGTGGCGATGGTAATAACACAATTACCATCAATGGAGGAAACGCAACGGTAGTCGTCGGCGAAGGCGATAACGGCGTTTGTATTACAGGTGATAACTCAAGTGTTACTGCCGGCAATGGCGATAACGATGTAGTATTTAATAGTGACAATTTCGTCGGTAAATTCGGCGATGGTAACAACACTGTAACTACACTTGACGTTGCTAACGCGCAAGGACGCTTTTTAGAATACAAGGATAAAGTTAAAACCAGCGAAACTACAACCTCTGAAAAGACGTTAACATCATCGACGAACACAGGTGCAAGTTTATTTAGTTCATTGAGTGCCGCTGAACAAGCAATAGCCCAGAATTTAGACTTTTCAACAACTGTTGATGGTAACAACCTCAGATACGTAATCGCTCTGGCGCCCGATGGTCAGTACCACGTATATGAAAAAACTTCTAACACAGCTCGCTATAAATCTGTGGTACAAGTCCAAAACGGCAGCAATTACCTGACTCCTGCGCAAATCAATTCTTCCGGATCATCAACTACATTTACAAATACTTATGACGTAACAACCACAACTACAAGCACGATACTGGGTGTTTATAACCCTAACCTGTCCTTCGGTAACGGAAATAACACAGTTAACATGACAATCAGAGATGATAACGCAACTGTAAACGCAGGTGATGGTCATAATGGTATAACAATCAACGTTGGAGGCTATTCTACAACATCCACAACTACTACTCAAACGACCGAAACAGAAACAAAAACGACACCGATCGGAACTGCATCAGGTCAATTCGGCTCACCTCTGATTGTCGACTTTAATCAAGATGGTAAAGTATCAGCCGAAGCCGGTAAAGGTGTCGATATTAACAACGACGGTAAAGCAGATGGTGCCGCAGTAAATGGTGACAAAATGCTTGCGATGAAAGATCTCAATGGTAACGGCGTAATCGATGGCGCAGAAGTATTCGGCGACAAAACAGTTGACCCGTTCACAGGTAAAGCAATAGGCGCAGCAAACGGATTTGACGCACTAAAATCTGTTGCTGAATCTGCAGAAAAAGCTACAGGTATCAAATGCTACACTAACGGCGAAGTTGATTTAGAAGCATTGAACAAAGCTTTAGGTTCAGTCGGTCAATCCTTAGGATTTATATCAGACGATAATGTGACCGAACTTGAAGCACTGAGCAAAGTTAAGAGCATAAATGTAGATAGCTATAAAACCCAAAATGATACAGGTGATGTTCAACACCGCCAATTAGGCTCAGCTACATTCAAAGATGGAACATCGGCTTCAGTACACGACGTATGGTTCGCTTATAACAATTCCAACGTTAAAAGTACATTGGCACAACGATATCTGGCAGCGTTCAAAAAATAATTAAATATTTTATATAAAAGAGCCTTGATTCAATATCAAGGCTCTTTATTGTGTTTTTAGTTTGCAAAATTAAGTTGGTGGGCTGGCAAGCCTACCCTACAAGCTATTTCGAAAAATGTTTAGCGTACTCGCCTAATTCATCTATAGCGTGAATCCATGCTGCAGTTACATCAATATTGCGTTTATCGAGAAACTTTTTTTGCATTATGTCTGTATAATAAATCTCATCACCTTTCGCCGCAATCAGCTGTTGTGCCAGTTTGGGTTCTCCCGCATTAACTATTGGCTGAAAAACACCTTGAATATTTCTACGTTCTTTTCTTGTACCCATGAAATGTTTTATATTGTTCCAAATGCCCCCAAATAATTTGTTATAATCATCAAGATCTTCATTTTTTATCAAATATGCACGTAATGTCTGTTTTTTTCTGTATGCGTTTGGTAAAAATTTTTCGGCAATATCAAATGTACCCACGAATTCACGAAGCTCTCTGGCGCCTGCATCCCATTTTCTGAGACTGGTTATTATAGAATTGTGTAATTTTATGAATGTTGAGTGTTCGATAACCCACTGCACATTAGGTAGTGCAGTAATTGGCGCTTCTAAAACAGATGGATGGATGTTAAACCTGTGGACACTTTTAAAGCTTATGTTTTTTGTGCTGTTAGAACTATTATTCTCAATCCGGCTAATTTGCATAACTAACATTCCTTTTTATTATGTAATTATACTAAAACCAAACATAAAAAAATTTGCTAGTTAAATTTTTTTAATATAAATTAACCATACTGTTTGATAATCGCATCATTAACGAGGTGCGATACCGAAACTTTTTCTTTTTCGGCAAGTTTTATCAACTTTAAGTGTGTGGATTTTTTTGTGCGTACATTCAAAACACCTGAACAATCATCTGATGTAAAAGCAAACGCAGAAGTCGGCTGAGGGATAGGTAAACCGTCTTCTTTAAGCCCCTCAAAATGAAAAGCAAGTGTTTCCAGATAATTTTTTTTGGCGTCTTCAACAGTTTTCCCTGTTGCCATACATCCGTCGACGTCAGGGCTGTATGCACTGTAGTTTTTTCCTGCTTTTTCTATAATTATCATATAATTTGCCATTTTAAATCTCCTTGAGTTGAGCTTGTTTAAAAATACTGTTTGCTGTGCCTTTGGCTACATCATCAGATGGCTTTCCTGCGAGGGTTACCCTCCCTTTTTTAGTGAGGTGCTTATATTGTCTGTGGCTGCCCTTTTGAGCGACCAGATACCAGCCATCTTTTTCTATTATTTTTAGCATTTCTTTAAAGTTCATATTGTAATGGTATCACATTACAATATGAATGTCAAGACATACCATTACAAATCTAGTTATTCACGCCATATCCAAAAATAGCAAAATCTAGTCTTACAGGGTCGTTTGAATCATATTCTTTTAACGCATTGGTTAGCTCAAGGACGGTTTTATAGTCGTTGCTTGAGCGTGTGATTAGATTGAGTGAACGCGAAATTTTCGAGACATGAACGTCAAGTGGAATTAGCAGTTCTGATTTGGGCATAAATTTCCAAACTCCTAAATCAACCTCACCATCGCGCACCATCCAACGTAAAAACATATTCAGACGTTTTAGCGGGCTGTTATTTTTAGGATTGGGCAGAAGATGATAAAAGCCGCTCGTGACCTCTAGGGTAACGTTTGAATAAAAATAATCAACTACAGCCTGCAACATATTTTTAACGTCTTGTGTGTTATTCCAGCCGTGTCTGAATAAATTCTCAAGCGTGTTTCCTTCGCTGTAGAGTTTATTTAAAATCAAAAATACTTGTTTTATATCAACAGTTTTCGCAAATCGGTAATCAATATTGTTCAGTACATCAAGATTGTCTTTGCAGTTTATGACGTACTCAAATGGTTTGTTTTTAATTGCACCAAAAATAAGATTAAGCTTTGCAATAAATAATTCACGTTTGCCATAAGCCAACATTGAGGCAATAAGTCCGGCAATTTCAATATCTCGTTTGTCTGTATATCTATGAGGAAACTGTATCGGGTCATCTTTAATAAAGTCTTTTGTTTCATATTTTTTCGCCAGTTCATCAAGTTTGGATGTTGTAATCATTTCTGCTCCCGCACTTTGTCCATGTATGATGATAAAAGTTTAGCACATTTTTCTTCACAGATACCGCCTTTGACAGAAAGCTTTGAATTAGCTTGCTTTCGGAGGTCTAAAGCACTCCCTAAAGCGCCATAAAGCGGATCATAAGCGCCAAAAGTCACTTTTTTGAGACGTGACTGGATAATCGCCCAGGCGCACATCGGACAAGGCTCTAATGTGACATACATCTCGCATTCATCTAAACGCCAAGTCTCAAGTTTTAGGCAGGCACGCTCAATTGCCAGCATTTCGGCATGCAAAAGAGGGTTATTTTTAGCTTCTTTTTCGTTGTGTGCAGCAGCGATAACTTCATTGTCATGCACAATTACAGCGCCGACCGGAATGTCGCTGCCTGAGTTCTCGGCTGCTTCGATTGCTATTTGCATAAAGTTTAAAAATGTCTCCATTCTGTGATTTTAGCAAATTAAAATGCTAATTACAAAGGTTATTATATAAATTATGTTAAGTTATGTTAACTCCTAAAACTCAATAATAGTGTAGGTATAGCCTGAATATATATTCTTTCCATACTAAATATTTCAAAATTAAAGCAATTTTTTTTTGCGATTTGTTTTTATATAAATAAGAGAGTAATTATAAATAAATTATAAATAACTTATTGAGAGAAAGGACAACTATGTCGACTCCACAAAGCGGCAATATAGGACTTAAAGCCAACCACGGTTTTGGTTCTTTACAAAGAAACGAAGATACCGTCTCGGAATACATGAAAAAAGATGGTATGGAAAACAACTATGAGGCTGACGTATTTCGCTCTAATAAAAGTGTTTTTTATAAAAATGACTCTTCCGGCACAAACAGTACATCATCAAAAAATACAAGTAAAAATAACACATTCGTAAAACAACCAAGTACTTCGGCGTCAAGTGCCAGTATCTTTGGTGCAAACAATAAAACATCAAATAAAGGCGGCAGCAAGATAGCAGGCGGCATGGGCACAGCATCTTCTAATTATAAGCCCCAAAATTTTGACGTTGAATTATCACAAAATATTACACGCAGCTTTACCGGCACAATGATGAACGTTCCCGGGCAAGGCTGGATGAATAACGGAGCCTACAACGGTGTCCCGACCCAAGAACTGACAAGTCAGACGATGCAGTACATTCAACAAAGCATAACTGACGCGCAAAAACCTTATGCAAAAAGCTACGTTACACAGCAGGACAGCTCAGCGCAAACACAAGATACCTCGGAAACTGACGATACAACTTCTACTGATGAGACATCATCAGATACCGATACGGATAGTACATCGCAAACTCAATCAGAGGACTTAGCTGAAATGAAAAGCAGTATGATGGCTGAATTGAAAGCTTACATACTGGAGTTATTCCAGTCACTCTTGGCCGAATTGAGCGGCGAGTCAACATAGATATAATCACGTTTATAAATAGAAATTATAAATCACACGTTACAGTATAGAAAAAAGGAGAAAATTATTATGGCATTAGAATTACCTAAAATGGGTCAAGCAGGCGGCGCACAAGGCGTTGGTATGAACAGCAAATTGGGCGGATCACAAAAAAGTGGTGACGCTGCAAAAACGAAAAAGCAAGATGTATTTACGCAAAATAAAAACCAAAAAGCACAAGACAAAAAAGCAGCCGGCAAACCAGGTCAATCAGGACAAAAAATGCAATTAGG
>JAVBNU010000053.1:0-11926 GCA_031551265.1 Candidatus Gastranaerophilaceae bacterium | reverse complement strand
GAATTCGCAGAATGCAATATTTTCTGCGCATGATTTTCCAATATTTTTTTTATTATTGAATCTATAAGAGATTGTCTGTTTGCACTTATATTAGTCTGCGCTTCTCTTTTCACTACATCACTAACAGTATTGTAGCTGCTTAATGTTTCGTTTTTATCTGACGAAATGCCAAAAGAAGGATATTTTTGTGGAAATGTTAATAAGTTAACTCGCATATATTAAGCCTTTACATCTAGTCTTTTGATTTGAGAATGGATTGCTTGAGATTCTTTGGTTAGTCCGGATTCTTCATATGTAACTTTTAGAGTTTTTAATATATTTAGCAAGTCATTTTTGTTTACATCATTTCTCGCTTTGCCCAATTCATATTTAAGGCTGGTTTCAAAGTCTTTACCAAGTTTATCAGTGCATTTAGCCACAACATCGTCAATCAATGAAGGATAATTTTCTCTCATTATTTGTTTGACTTGTAGTTCAATATTATTATCAGATTTAAAAGATATTTTCATTTATGCTGCCTCGTCTAATTTTTGATCTAATTCTTTTTTAATTTTTTTACTTCCTATATGCATGCCAATTGAAGAAGCTCCACAAATTATAGTAAATAAAGTTCCAAAAGCTCTTTCATTTTTCATATTGGGGTGGAAAATAGTTACACCTGCACCGAGTAATGCAATCAAACCTGTGAGAATTTTTCCAAAATTTAACGTCTGTAAATCAAGTTTTTTCTGGGAATAATAAGCATCCTTAAGTGTATTTAACATAATTTTATCTTTAGCACTTTGTTCTTGTACTTCGTTTAATTGTTGTTTTAAGGCATCTACTTGTATGCTCTGGTTCTCCTGCGGTCTATAATTTTGTGTAGCTATGCTAAATTTGTTTGTTATGTCCATTTTTCCTCCTTATGAAATCAAGCCAGCAAGCGCTTGAAGTAAAATTGTGTACGCATAGGGGTCTGTCCCGCCCGAAGCATATATTCTAAATCCGGCAACGCCAGCTGTGCCTAAAGTTGCAGCTGTGCGCCAAAAAGATTTTGCATGTTTTATTTCATTTTTTCTAGCTGGTTGCTCACGTTCCATCTTATCTAACGCTAACGAAAGCATTTGGTGTATTTCTTTTGATTCTTTGCTATTTTCGCACAAAAGCATTGTTATTTTTTCTAATTGTTTATTTTGTCCTACAAATAATTTACCAACATTACTATCGTGAGCCAAAATAAGTCTTTGATTAGACAAAGCTTCTTTTAACGTTTTTTCACTAATATTTTTTATGTCAACATTTTGTCCATATAAATTTTGCAAACCTTCCTTTAAAACATCAAAGAAATTAGATTTCTTTCCATCTATTGTTATTGTTATGTTGTCCATAACCTGACTAAAACGATTATGTAAATCGTATTTCGCAGCTTCATCTTCATATGCCTGACAAACATTATCATGAACCCAGCCTTTGTGGCTTTGCTCAAGTAGTATATCCAGTTCTTCAGCAGGGAAATTTTTAAGATAGTCTATTTTATTATCTAGACTCATATGCCTGATTTCGTGCTGCATTGGAGTGAGTGCTATAATTCTATTAATTAGGCTTTCATTATTTATCTCTTTGGTTAAAATTTCTGATTTTACATTACCATTATCTATGTCACTGATGAATATTGCCTTTAAGTATGCAAAATTTTCATTCGCAAACTCTTCGGATTCTGCGATATTTCTCAATATTTGAGCACGAATTGCATTGCTTGGCACTTTATCTATTAAAAATTGGCACAATTCCTGAGCAAATGTTTGCGGCTTTTCATTCAATTTGTCTAATAAAAAAACTTTATCTTTGATATCAAAAACATTTGATTTAAATATTAAACTAATATCGGTAACAGCATTGATTTGCCCGTATAAATCACTCTGTGTAAATTCATAGAGTTTTTTATTGCAACTATTTAAAGTTGCGACTTCTTGTTGTAAATCATCATTCACCCAATATTCAAAAATAGTGTGCGATATTTTATCCCAATAAGTATCAGCATTTTGAAAATCATTATTATATAAAGCTTCGGAAAAACCGTCTAAATTTACAAACATTTCACGGTACTCACTTTTATTGCATGTTTTTAGATAATTTGAAATTATACTAAATGCCTTATCAACATTTTCCCTGCGCATATTAAATGGCTTAGTACAAATATTCCTTTTGAATTGTGCTTTTTCAGCATCCGAGAAATCCTCTGCTGCTTGAGATAGCTTTTGTTCAGTGTTTTTTAATTTACTGATTACAGCTTCTTTTCTTAATATGCGCATAAAGTCATTCAGCATCTCATCCAAAAGTTGCTCGTCTTGAGCTAATTCTTTTAATGCATCTTTTTTGTATTGATTATCAAGTTGTTCCGGCTGGATTTCATTATCATTTAATGTCAAAAGTAACATGTCAATTATTTTTTTATTATTTATTTTATGTTCTAGAACATCGTCATTTTCAAGAATTGCAATAAATTTACTTTTTTTGTCGTTAGAAGATGTAATATCTGTAAACACGTTTTTTATTGCATCTAAATCATATTCAACAACTTTTGCAGGTGTATTATTTTTTTTCTGAGTTGAGGAATTAATTTTATCTTCAAAAAATCTTTCGATTGTGTGCTGAATTAGGTCGTCAGGCCTAGAGTAGGCTCTCAGTTTTTGGTTTAGCAGTTTTATTTTTGTATCATCACTCAGGTTATTTCTTTGACTAGTTAAATACTCTAACCAAATATCAACAATAGAAGTTTTACCTATTTTTGCGTTGAGAAATAACTTGCTATATTGCTTTTCACCGGCAACAACTCTATGTAGTGATTTTAATGAAGAGTTATAAAAGTCTGAATACTCCTGGTTTACCACATGAATATTTTGTGTTTTAAAATATTTTGCAGCGCTAGAGCTTGTTTCTTTTGCAAAAAGAGCCTCCACGTATCCTAATTTAGAATACTTATCCTTGCTCCTAACTTCCTCTAAATATTGGCTGTCTAAAACTTCTCTATCTTGTCGAAAAACATTGCTAATACAGCTTTGTATGTGTTGTTTTAATTCTATATTGTTCTGTGCTGTATGAGAAGTAAATTTTATTAAAAAATTAGAAATATCACTTTTTTTATTATTAGTAATTATTGTCTTATCGTCTTGATTACTACAGCTATCAATTGAACCTTGAAGCTGAAATAAAGAATTAAAACTATTTGGTTTACTTTTCAATAAAATCATAGAGAGTCCTTTTATCTAAAAAGCAGTACTATAATCTATACCATCCAAACCACCATCATCTGTATCCGTTCCTCCACCTGTAGTGTCGGGATTATCAGTGCCTGGAGGGTGAGTTGGGTGAGTGGTTGTATCTATAGTGAACGATGGAGGTGATAACGTAACTGTATCGCCATGTGATTCTAGATTTACAGGTATGTTATGTTGTTCAATATATGATTGAAGAATATTAGTATTCGCTGAGTTAGCAGCTTCTATAGGTAATAGTCCTTGGTCAATAAATTTTGCGTAGAAAGGACTGCTTTCAGGTACTGCCGTGATGTATGATTCACCATTGTGGTAGGCCGTTTCCATTTCTCTATTTAACATATCTTTTTGAGCTAAATATTCTTTCATTGGAACTTTATGATAGTTTTCATCAACCATATATCCAACTGATAAATGTGTACCAAAAAGCGTATTTATACAATCTTTAATATGTTCCCAAGCACCCACAACAGGATTATTTCCGTCATATGGAATACTATAAGGCGGCATTGGAGGATTAGGTGAAGGCATTAGTCCACCTTGAAAGCTTATCATTGGTATAGCTTTTACTACGCCATCATCCACAATAGAGGCAATTCCATTAGGGATATCAATAAATATTCCGTTTTTAACATCAATGTATTTATTGTTTAACAAATCTATATCAACACTACGGTCTTCGTTCCAATAAACACCTCGAGTTGTGTCTGCATAATGATATTTTTCGGCATCCATATCAATTCCTGTGCCTTTAATTTTAAAGATACCGTCATCCCCATCGGCAATTACTTGACTCGATTTTAAACTTAATTCTGAAGTATCACACGCATATCCGTTGCTGTTTTGGAATATTTCCTTTCCGTCCATATTTTTTGCCAAAGCAATCCCGGTTGCAACACTTAATAAAAATGCAGATCCTACCAATCCTGTTGTGGCTAGAGCATCAACTAAATTATCTGTCGTGACAGTTTTTTTGTCGTCATTACCGGTGAAGGTTATATTGGAAGTATTTTTAATAAAAACATCATCAAGTTGCGTTAAAACACTTTTATTAGATACATTTCTATGAATATTATTCGATGCCACCTGTGAACAATTTAGATTGCTATTGTCGATTTTGTATATTTTCATAATAACTTCCCTTCTTGCTGCCTTCTTTCCTTTTTAATCACTTAAACTTTTTAATTAAAAAAGTTCATACTTATACTAATTATAAACATAAATTTTTTTGCTAGTAAAACGGCCTTTGCGAAGAAAATTGTTACAATTTTGTAAATTTTTAGCGACATTTTTCGCTGTAAATGCAATTTTATTTCTTCATCTTACTTATATTTCTTAAGTGAAAGGCGATTTTCAAAAAACCATGATCTTACCAAATTTATGTAACAAAAATAACAACTCAAATGTAGGTTTAAACCTACAATGCTCATGTGTAAAAAACGAAATTAGTTTTAAGGGTATAGAAAAGGCGCTAGGCGGTGGGAAAAGATTTGTTATTGATAATTGCGATGAGGTTATTAAGTTTTTAGATAGCAAGTACGGTAACTTGTTTAAAAACCTCAAACGTGAGATACCTGCGGACGCTTTTAAGAAGGTTTTTGATGGTGGGGCTATACGTGATGAGTCGATGTTTCAAAAGGTTGTTAATAGTTTTCTGTATCCGTTCACAGGAATGTGGAAAGATATATATGGTGGTATCGTTGGAAGTTTGGCGAAGAAAAGCACAATGTTTGAGAAATTGAACAATGCTGAATTTTTGCAGCGTCATCGCGATAACAAAATCATTCGTGAAAACGTGCAGTCGCTGCGTGGAGCGTTGGAAGAAGTCGGAAAAATTTACAACAAAATAGTCAAGGAAAACGGCGATAAAATACCCGAAAATATCGAGGAGCTTGTTGTAAAACAGACTGATGACATGCTGCGCAATTATATGAGTAAAAAAACAGGCAACTACAACACATCGGCTGAACGCTCTTTAAATCGCATTGTGTCGGGGCTAGTTCCCGCGTTTTTCTTGGCCACAGATATTTACAATATGTCACTGCGCAATGGTATGACAGAAGAACAGGCAAAAGCTAGCGCATATCAGCGTATGCAGCAGGAGTTTATACGTACTGGCGCCACTGCATACACAACATACGGAACGTTGAACGCTTTTGACAAACTCACTAACACCATTCCTGTAATGGCGCCGCTTATTACCACCGGAACGGTAGCAGCCGTTGAAAGTGGTTCAAGACTGGCCGTAGGTAAAAGTTTAATCCCTGAAAAATTACCTGATTCTCATTGCGAGCGACCAGCGGGAGCGTGGCAATCCAGAAAATACCTATCTCCCAAAGTGCTAACTGACCCAAATTGTTTTAAAGGAAACGCTGGAAATAACGATTTGTACTGGATTACACCATTTAAGTCCGACGAAAAGAAAAAACACTATATCACTGCTAAAAATGTTGCGTTATTTTGTGCTGCAAGTATTGTCGGCGGCTTTTCGATACTAGCGGCTAAAAGACAGATAATGAAAACCGAGTTTGGCAAAAATATTTTAAAACGCCGTAATGACTGGATAGACAATAATTTCAGGGCGAAGTTAGAAGTTAATGTAGATGATATGAATACATTTGTTAAAAGGGTTAAAGAAGCCGACTTCAAAGACCTAGCGGAGCGCTATCGCAGAGTCTTAGATGGAAATAATAGCGATATTCTAAATGGCGATATTTATAAACTTAACAAGCTCGACAAACTTGTGAAAATACCATTTACGAATATGAAAGTACCGTTGATTGAGATTGTTAAAACTGCATTGGTGCCGTTTAAATTGATTAAAGACCTTGCATTGTTACCTTACAAATTTGCTTCAAGCATTGTTTTGGCAGCTGCAAAGTTAAGCGGCACCGAAGCCGGCACCAAAATTGCAAAATTTATAGAAGGCGGTAAAAAAGACCAAAACGACCTAGCAATGATTTCTACGGCTTATCAAAACTATTTACGCAAAGGCGGCGAAAATTTGAATGACGAGGGATTTAAAAAGTACATTGAAAACACTGTCAGGACGGCATTTAATAAAAGTACGTCAGGTATAGACAATGCAAAACTCGGCAGAATGACAAAGGACCTAGTATCAATGGTAACGCTGTATTTCGTTGTATTGGACGATTACATACTTTCGTTGAAACAGACGAAAAACAAAGATACGGCTGCGCAAAAAGGGCGTGAAAGATTTGTACAAAATGTTATGAGAATGGCCGTACAACTAAGTCTTATGGACTTATTCAATAATATATTCCGAATACAGTACAACAATTCACTAGCGGGTATGGCGCATATAGTCTTTTGGAACACTGTAGCAACGGATATAGTGACGCGTAAGCTCGTTGGCAAGCCGATAACACCGATGTCAAAAGAAAAGCAAGAAGCGCACGCAAAGAAAACCGAAAATGGTGTCGCAGGAAAGTATCACAAGTTTATGAATATGCTTGCAAAATAATTCAGTTTTTGGTTTAATACGTAAACGGATTTATTGAGGAAATGGGACATGAAAGTATCAGGAATACAGGTTAGAACCTGCAACTTTGTCAACTTCGGGACTATTAGTGAAATTGACAAGAAACGCGCCATCAACGAAGGATTTAAAGCTGAAGAAGTTAAGCAAGCAGAGGCTATGCATAATTTTCACTACTACTATACTAGCGGAAATGATTTTAAGGTCAGACTTGGAAAAGAGCTTAAAAAAGAGGACGCTAAATCATCGCTAGGATTATATGAGGATTATTTTGATGATAACATCACACCTGAAGATTTATATATTATTTTATCAGGCTTGCAGCGCGTTCAAAATAGGGAAAACGGTATAAAGTCCGCATACAAAAACGCAAGCACAGATTTTGACGATTACGGCGATGGCGACAGGTAGAGGAAATGAAGACTATGAGAATATCGGGGATAAATGCCAATTATATTGGCGTCGCTTTCGGCACCATAAGCGAAAGTGACAAGAAAAGAGCCATCAGAGAAGGTTATAAAGAAAAAGAAATCGCACAAGCTGAAGCTATGCGTAATTTTCATTACTATTACACTAAAGAAGATACTTTTAGAGTCAGGCTTGAAAAAGAGCTAAGACAAGAGGACGCGAAATCATCACTAGAACTATTTGAAGATTATTTGGAAGATGAGATTACACCTGATGACTTAGAAATGGTTATATCTGGCTTGCAGCGCGTTCAAAATAGGGAAAACGGCATAAGACCTGAAAAATTAGAGAATGTAGATTACGACGATTACGGCGATGGTGATAGGTAGTTAGCACGAGAAGTGCTGCATTGTGATATAATAAATTTGTTGAATAGCTGGTATTAGTGAAAGAACAAGTTATTGAAAAAGGTTGTAAGTTTAATATTATTACTGCTATGCGTACAAACCCTCGTTTTTGCCGGAAATAATGATGTTATTTTAAACCTTAAAAATAATAAATATCACAAGCCTGAATGTGAATATGCCCAGAATATAAGAAATTCAAAAACAATTAAAAAGCCCCTTCTCAACATCAAATACAAACCTTCAAGCTGCTGCCATGTCAACAATAAAGAGCAGGAAGAAGATATTTCTAAATTGGCTGCTTTTAAAAATGAGAGCATAGAGGTACATTTCTTGAGCCCGCTTGTAGACTACCAAAAGAAGCCAAATGGCGCATTGCTTAGGTTAAAAAATCTTATTCTAACGGCTCAAAAACGTATTTACTTTGCTATTTATGGTATTTCTTGCTGGGATATAATTAATGCTCTTATCAACAAGTATAATGCTAGGCTTGATGTAAAATGGGTCACTGATATCAATAAATACGGCAAATATAATTATAGTCGGACAGCGTTTTTACAGGAAAAAATCCCCAATTTTAAAACAGATTGGAACGATGAAATATTGAAGCTCAATAATAAACAGGCAGTCGATTTCTACATAAAAGAACAAAAAATATCGGCTGAATTTTCTGACGAAGAAATAGGGTATTTTACAGACCAGCTAATGCACAATAAATTTTTTGTAATCGATAATAATATTGTAACAACAGGAAGCGCAAATATAAGCACCGTAGGTATCGGTGGACAAAATACTAACGCAAACGACTTTTTAGTTATTAAATCCGAAAAAATAAATGAACTTTTCGCTCAAGAATTTTTGCAAATGTACAGTGGTAAATTTCACAGAGATAAAAAAATTATTCCAAATAAAAAGAATATTAAACTTGATGATGAGACAATTATTTCGGTTTATTTTGCGCCGACAGATAACGATTTTTTGAAGGATATAATAACTATTATCAATAACAGCAAAAATTACATCTATGTGCCCATGTTTTACTTAACCGAACCAAATGTAACCCAAGCATTAATACAGGCAAAAGAACGAGGTGTTGATGTAAAAGTAATTCTAGATGCATCTTCTGCGTTAAGTAAATATTCAAAACATAAAATTTTAAGATTAGCTGGTATACCTGTGAAAGTGGAAAATTGGGTAGGCAAAATGCATATGAAGGCTCTAATAACCGAGCGGTATGTAGTTACAGGTAGTTTGAACTGGACAAATCGTGCGCAATATTTTAATGATGAAAACTCATTGATAATCGACAATCCAAAAATTGCAGAAACATACAAAAAAACTTTTATTACATTATATAATTCTATCCCTGACAAATGGCTAAATGCAGACCCTAAACCGGAAGGACCTGATACTCCCGGCTCTTGTTCAGATGGCATGGACAATGACCATGATGGATTTGTCGATATGGACGACCTTGATTGCAACCCCAACGCTAAACAAGGCAAGCCACACAGCGATTATTATGAGAAACAAAACTAAAGCTATAAGTGACAAAAAACACATTGATTTTCACTAAAGCTGTCAACATCATACAGTAACCCAGTGTTTTCTTTTTTTTCTAAGGCTTTTTTGTAGCGTTTTTCTTGTAATTTAGCATAATCATCACGAATTTTTTTCATATTCTCAGGCTTAATCATTTCTTTCAACGCCATGTCGCAATTCCAGCCAAAACGACCACGCTGTAACTCTTTTTCTTTTTTAAGTTCATATTCCATAGCCTTATAAAATAAATCTTGGTGATTTTCATATAAATTGAGCCAATCATTTTTTGATTGATAAAAACAGAAGTAACAGCCAGAGCGTTTACGCCACGAATAATAATCCGAGTATCCAATTCCCGAACGAATTAGTATATCATCAACATCAGGTTTATTAATACCATGTTCAACAAACGGATACTGCGCTATGATAAAATTATCATTTTGAGCAGAGCTAGCAGTACGTTGAGCTTCATCATGTCTTATGCCAATATACAAGTGAATAGTGCCTTCACCATGTTCTTTAAAAATATCGAAAACATACTTCCTGAATACCTTTGTCTTTAACTCAACCGTACACCACCGATTTATAACTGAAGGCATAAATTTGTAAACTGCTAGCAAATGTTCAAAGCTCTTATATGGCTTTAACTGTGTAATTTTTTTATTCAAAAAAATTTCGATTTTATTCAAGTAATCATAAGTTTCAGGTATTTCACATTCAGTATCACAAAAAACCATCTCAAGCTGCTCAAATACCTCAGGCATATTATCTTTGATGAAGAATGCTAATGCTGTGCTATCCTTGCCACCGGAGAGTGATAAGATGTGGTATTCTTTTTGTTTAGTCATAATAATTCCTTTTTAGTCTAGTAGTTCAAGCATAGACTTTATTTCAAGAATTTTACAACTGCGGCGTAATATTTCTTTATAATATAATTAATATAATTAAGCGAGAGTTCTAATTAGAAGGGCAATATCTTTTAAATAAAGAAAGCCCCTAAGGTCTTTTTTGCATTAACTAAATTTTATTCTTCTGTTTTTTGTCATAATTATCACTATCATATATCCCTCGTTTAATCGCTGCCAATACTGCCGCTTCCGCTCTTGATAAGCGCGAAGGTTCTTTAGGCGCATTGTATTTCAAGAATGCGGCTTTAACCGACTTTGGATCTATTACTTTAGCTTGAAATAGCATTCGAATTGTCGGCATATCTCCACTCATCGCGCTTTGTATTATTTTTCTGGCAATAACTTCCATTGCTTGGACAGTTTTTTCTTTGCCATTCTTCATTTGAACGGGCACCTCTTCAAGCAAGGTTTTAACCAACACTTCAGAAATGCAGCCGGGTTTTTCAACCTTTGGCCTTCCGAGCGGATTGCCACTTTCACCTTTCTTAAATTGATGTTTTTTCGGAGGTTTTTTGTACCCGACTTCGTACTCGCTTTCCGCGTTATCATTAAAATCTACTTCATGCTCTTTTTCTGTTTCATCGTTTAAATCAGTCATTTTGACCTACCTTTCTTGTTTTATTAATTTCGCTTCTTTTTTAAATAATTTTTCATATCTGTGAATAATAATGTCACAATAATGTGGCTCGTATTCAATGACGTAAGCCTTACGTTTCGTACGTTCTGCTGCTAACAGAGTCGTTCCACTGCCAGCAAACGGGTCTAGAATAATGTCGCCGATATTTGAACAGTCACGAATAGCGTCCATTACAAGTGCCAACGGCTTGACCGTAGGATGTAACTTGAGGTCATCTAAAGAGCCGGGATTGGCTACACTTACGCCCGGGTAACTCCATACATTACTTCTGCATCTTCCGTGTTTGCCTAATTCTATGTTATTAATATGAGGCTTGGTGCCATTCTTGAATATGAACACAAGTTCGTGCTGAGAACGGTATAGTGAGCCCATCCCCGGGTATACCTTCTCCCAACAACACAAGTTTAGATATTTAGAGTAGGCTCGTGTACCAGCTGATATAACTTCATGTATATGCCGCCAATCCATACAAATCATGTGAACAGAGCCATCTCTAGAATATGCGACAAGGTTTTTGAAAGATTTGTACAGAAAACGTGCAAATTCTTTTTTTGACATTTCACCCGATGCCGCAACAAACTCTTTATGTTTTATCTTTCCTTTGCCACAAACATGGCCATCAATTTTCACGTTATATGGTGGATCTGCAAATGCCATGTCGAATAACTGCCCTTGCAGGAGGATGTCGTAGCTTATTGACAGAAGCGCATCGCCGCAATAAAGAAAATGTTGCCCTAATTGTCATAATTCACCACTGTTTACTCGTGGCTTGACCGCGCTTTCGATGGGTAGAATATCTGCTTTGTCTGTCTTTTCTTCTTTGTCTATGAGCATAAAATCAATTTGAGCCGCTTCAAACCCTGTTAAAGTTACATCAAAGTCGTAAGGCAAACTGAGCAGGTATTCAAATTCTATTATGAGCATTTTCTCGTTCCAGCCTGCTGCAAGGGCAATTTTATTATCCGCAATCATGAGCGCTCTGATTTTTTCAGGAGACAGGTGTGTTATGGTAATTGTCGGAACTTCTTCCATTCCTAGTAATTTAGCTGCCCTATACCTGCCGTGTCCTGCGATGATAGTTTTGTTTTCATCAATCAGAATGGCGCCGTTAAATTCAAATTCTTTAATTGACCTTCCAATTTTCTGAATCTGTTTTTTTGTGTGCGTTCTCGCATTAAAAGGATTCTCTTTCAGCACATTGATCGGCTCATAAACGATCTGTTGTCTACACTCTTTCTTTTTTACTTTTTTCTTCGACATTGTTTTGTACCTTT
>JAVBNU010000059.1:0-15903 GCA_031551265.1 Candidatus Gastranaerophilaceae bacterium | reverse complement strand
ACACTTTGTCACATTTCCTGTTCCTGTGTAGAAAAAATAATTAAATATAAAAAATATAGTTGTCAGAGGCAATTATGATTAGCTTTGATAAAGGTGTTGCGTTTGATCCCGGTTTTGCGCCTTATGTAACTTGTTTTTCAGAGAATGCAAATGCTATTGATGAAGTAATGGCGAGCCTTAAGACTCCGCATCAAAAAAAGTTCAGATTTCAGGTTTTTTCACCTCAGATTTATAAATTATTCGAAAATATTATTTCTTTTTATCAAGGTTGCCTGCTTTGGGCTTCATATATTTCGATTAAATTCAAAGACAATCCGAAAGAAGTTTTGAATAACTTTTCATTAGGCAAAAAACTTGATGATTATGATTTTTTGTTTGAAGTGGATTTTTTGATTAATTATTTTGATAAGTACGAAAAAGACTCCAAGTACTTTTTATCAAAGAGTGCACATTTGCCGCCTGATTGGCTGAAATTAGCGAAAGTTTATAAAGAGTTTTTGATATTAAATGAGAATTTTATTAATACTAAAACAACAGCTGATATCAAGCTTCCGGCCGCAGTTAAATATGATTTTGACCTTGATGAAGTTTTAGCCGCGATAGACAAAAGTATCGCAGACGGAAATCTTTCGTCACTTTTAGAAATAGAAATATTTAATTTGCTTTAAGCGTCAAGCACTGCCTGACCTGCTACTATAGCATCGAAATATTATTGGTGCAGTAGTGACTGCACCCTAATATACTGCACTAATTCACTGAAATATATTGTTTAGGAAGAAACCCTAACTTACTTTCCAAATATTGTCTTTCCGCGCCCAAGCAAAGCAACAAGTCGATATTTGGATACAAGTGTAATGTTGATTGCAGCATAGATGCTGACATATCAGGCTCATCAATCAGCATATACTCTATTTCAATTGCATTTCTATCACAATAAGAGGCCATCATATACAATTTTCTCGTAAGATTTGCCAAATCAGCTTCTTTGTCTCTAGTTTCAAGCCGGACATATATTATAGCTTTTTTCATACTTCTTTCCATTTATTTAGTGATGCATAACTTCACAGTATAAATTTAATAGTACCGCTAAAATTGTTTTATGCAAGAAAATTTTGAAAAATATTCAACAGAAATACTTGATAGAATTAGCTGTAATATTCGAAAATTCCGAGACGAAAAAGGATATTCTCAAGAAGCATTGGCCGAAAAAGCCGAATGTTCACGAGAATTTTTAAATAGAATTGAGAATAAAAAGGAAAATGTAAGTTTGAACATGCTTTTAAAACTTGCGTTTGTTCTTGAAGTTGATATAGTAACATTATTTGGAATATAGGTTGACCTGTAACAAAATGTAGGTTGGGGTTTTACCCCAACAATTTTTGTTTTTGCCTGAATGTTTTGTGGGTTAGTAAACCCACCCTATATTGGATTCCACAAACGGCAAAAAATATATGTTGTAGCTGTAGGGTGCAGTCACCACTGTACCAAAATATAATGGTGCATGCCCTACAATTTATTGGCATATTAAAATGATTTTGTATTATAATCTATATTGAGTAATTCAGGTTGGAGAATATAGTTGATAGTTGAGACCAAATACTTTGATATAGATGAGCCAATAAAGCTGGATTCAGGCGATGAATTGTCAGGAATAAAGATTGCCTACGAAACGTATGGAACGTTGAACAAAACGGGTGACAACGCGATTGTTGTGTTTCACGCGCTGACAGGCGATGCTCATGCAGCAGGCTATCATAGTGAAAACGACAAAAAACCGGGCTGGTGGGATATAATGATTGGCCCGGGCAAGGCTTTTGACACAGACAAGTATTTCATCGTATGCTCAAATATGCTTGGCGGCTGTATGGGAACAACAGGACCTTGCAGCATTAATCCCGAAACCGGCAAACCTTATGGGCTAAACTTCCCTGTAATTACTATAGAAGATGTGGTCAGAGTACAAAAAAAACTGATTGATTTTCTCGGGCTGAAAAGTTTTGTTGTTGCAGGTGGCTCAATGGGTGGTATGCAAGCTATGGAGTGGGCGATTGAGTATCCTGATATGGTTAATTCAGCCATCATCATTGCATCCACAAGCAGGCTCTCTGCACAAGGCATTGCATTCAACGCCGTAGGACGAAATGCGATATTGTCAGACTCAAATTTCAATAATGGTGACTACTACGACAAAGAACATCCCGAGCACGGCTTGGCGATTGCGAGGATGATCGGGCACATCACATATCTGTGTGAAGATTCAATGCATACTAAATTCGGCAGACGTTTTCAAGACAAAGACAAGCGTAATTTTGACTTTAATGTTGATTTTGCTGTAGAAAGTTATTTGCAGCATCAAGGACAAATTTTTGTTGACAGATTTGACGCCAACAGCTATTTGTATATTACAAAAGCTATCGATTATTATGATATAGCCTCAAAATACGGTTCTTTGGAAGCAGCATTTCAAAAAATTAAGGCTAAATTTTTGGTGATGTCGTTCTCATCAGACTGGCTTTTCCCGACGTGGCAATCTAAGGAGATTGTTAACGCTTTAATCAAAACAGGCAAAGATGTTTCTTTCTGTGAAATTGAGTCACCATACGGGCATGATGCGTTTTTGCTTGAGGCTGATACTCAGACAAAAATAATTAAAAGTTTCTTACAAAACAATGAGGTGGCGAAATGACGGCATATGGAGAGACAAAAGGGTTGCATTTAAACTATTCTATAATCACCGACATGATTGAAGAAGGCGCTAAAGTTTTGGATTTGGGCTGTGGCAACGGCACTCTTTTAAAAATGCTGATTGATAAAAAACATGTTAAAGGAAAAGGAATCGAAATAAATCAGGCACAAGTGATTGAGAGCATGGAAAAAGGTCTTTCAATTATACAGGGCGACATTGACGAAGGTTTGCGTGAATTTGCAGATAAAGAATATGACTATGTCATTTTGAACCAAACTTTGCAGTCGACTGAAAAACCTGACTACGTAATTGAGGAAATGTTAAGGGTCGGCAAAAAAGTGGTTGTCAGTTTCCCGAACTTTGCATATTGGCGCGTCAGATTTTATTTGTTTTTCACAGGCAGAATGCCTAAATCAAAAATTCTGCCGTTTGAATGGTTTGATACACCTAATATTCACTTGCTTACCGTCAATGATTTTTTTGATTTTTGTAAAAAGAGAAATATAACTATTCTCGATTCAATTTATATGACAAGGGCAAAAAGCCGCAAAGGGTTTCTACGCTGCGCATTAAAAAACTTCTTCACGGAAGAAGCGATTTTTGTCATAACAAGATAAGTATTAATCCAGCATTGGCACGTGAAAAAGGAAGGTCGTTCCTTCGTTTTCTGTTGAAACAACATTGATATCACCATTGTGGCGTTGTGCGATTTTTCTGCAAATGTACAATCCTATTCCATGACCTTTTTGTTTTTTGAGTACATCATCACCGGCTTGAGCGAACATATCAAAGATTTTGTCTTTTGCATTATCCGCGATTCCAATACCTCTATCAGTTATTTCAAAGTAAAATTTATCATCGTCTAAATATGTCAATATTGTAACCACACTATTTTCGGGGCTGAATTTTATTGCATTGTGCAACAAATTATAAACGACCTGACGATATCTGCGAGTATCAACATTTACCTGAATATCCATTAAGTTGCACTCAATTGTAATATTTTTGGCCAGATATGCCGCATCCAATATATCAACCACTTCTTCAATCATATCTTTGGAACTATATTTTTCGTAAACAAGATTCATCCCGTTCAACTCAATCTGTGAAACATCCAAAATATCCTCGACAAATCGCAATAAGTGGTGCGAGTTTTTAACAATATTGTTGAGAAAATATTGGGATTTATCAACAGAAACATCATCGTTACTGAGCAGTTCCGAAAAACCTATAATCGCATTTAAAGGTGTTTTGAATTCATGCGAAACATTCGCGATAAACTCGGTTTTGTGGACATTACTTTTTTTGAGTTCGGTACATAGATTGATATTTTCAATCGCCAGCTTGTAATTGTCACTAATAATTTCAATAGCGTTGAAAATTGAATTTTCGTGCAGCTGCTGTTCTTTATAAATATAAATGACCGCAATAAAACCTGTATCCGTAACTATAGGATCTATATGCAGTGTTGTGCTTGCATCATTTTTAATAAATTTTTTGATAACTTCATAGTCATTATCGTTATTTTGCGAAAGAACGTATTTGATATAGTTTTCATGCTTTTCTATCAAAGTATTAATACTTTTTTCTATGTTACTGCCACAATTATTGTTCAACATTTTTAGCCGGTTCAATTTATCGGAATATTTGTCGTACAAACATATAGCGCTCAAATCCGACTTTATAATTTTATGCAGCTCCTCAATCACGAAAACAGATAACGCATTGCCGTCCGTTGCTGCGTTAATGTTACGTATAGCCCAATTTATGAGAACCCACATTTCTTCCTGCGCAAAAAGTTTGTTTGCATAATTTGCTAACAGCTTATCCTTTGAGTGAATTTGTTCTTTTAAAATATCAATGAAAAAACCGTTATTGCCTGAACTATCTTCGTTTTTGTAATCTTCTCTACCTTGAGTATCTATAATAATTTCACTATTCATCAATTATAGAATAGCATTTTATTTGAATAAAAAAATCAGCGGGTTGACTAATATAATTTTTTCAATTAATGCTTTTCAAAGACCTCTTCTAAAGGCTTTACTCATGCCTCAAAAAGGGGTAAAATATACGCATGGATAATCGCGGAAAATTATTTGTAATATCAGGACCATCGGGTGTCGGAAAAAACACCGTGATTGAACGTTTCTTGATTAACAATCCTACAATAAAACTCTCTATCTCAAACACAACCCGCTCACCAAGAGGTGAGGAAGTTGATGGTGTAAACTATTTTTTTATCGAAAAAGAAACATTCTTAAAAGCTGTTGAAAACAATGAATTTCTTGAGTGGGCCGAATTTAGCGGAAATTATTACGGCACGAAGCAAGCATACGTTGAAAAAACACTCGCCAAAGGCAATAACCTGATTCTTGAAATAGATGTGAAAGGTGCACTGCAAATTAAGAAAAAAATCCCCGAAGCAATTTTGATATTTATTGCACCACCCTCAATTAAAGCACTAGAAGAGCGTCTACGCGGTCGAAAAACCGAAACGGAAGACGCAATACAAAAACGATTAGCTGTGGCAAGTTATGAAATGGAAATTTCGAAAAACTTTGATTATACAGTTGTGAATGACAATATAGACGCAGCTTTAAAAGATTTTCAGGTTATTTTTGATAAATATCGTTAGACTACCCCTTGAATTAGTCAAAATCAGAGTTATAATGACGGTATAGGACGTTTATGGTGAAGTATGTATGCGAATTAGTAGTGTTGCTTTTAAATCAATTTTTGTGGAATTACCCGATCGACTCGATCCCCGCTTGAAAAACGAGGTTAAGAACTCTCGACGCTACCTGGAAAAAATGGATGCTCGATTCCCCAACTACGATGTCTACATAACAGGTATTATGGGCAAAGCCCCCTCCGAACAAAGACTTCTTGTCTCCGTTGTAAAAGATGATAATTTAAACGGTAAATTCACAGTTTTGTTCCCGGGCGACTGTAGAGACTTAAAACAAGAAGTAATGAATTTCTATGAAATAAAAAAATAATTTCTCGACCGATAGCCCCTCGTTTATCGTTTCTTTGTAAACAAATTTACATAAATTTTGATATTTTTCGTATTTTGTATATAATCAATATAAAATACGTAAGTTTTGAGGTATGAACATGAACGATAGCAATTTTCAGGAAGGCGTTGGCAAAAAAATAGTAGAAGCTTTAAAGCAAAAAGACGATGATTTGGATATCATGTCAAAAGCAAGCGATAATCAAGCTTTTGCACCTGAGCCAAGCATTGATTTTGGTTCGTCAGCTCCTGATTTTGGCAACGATATATATAGCACACAATCATCGGTAGCAAACGACGCGTTCAACGCTGGTTTTGACGCAAACCAGTTTGCATATACCGACCCAGAGCCGTTTCCTGAGGCGCCAAACAGTTTTAGCTACCAAGGTTCACCTGCGCAATTTGGTACCGCTCCACAAAACCCTGCGGGCGCGTCATCTTCACCACATATGCCTCCAAACGTAGCTGTTTTACGAAGATTGATTACACAACTGCCAAACGGTGTAACAAAACAAACAGGTGCGCAAATCATCCGACAAACTATGGAAGCTCTCGGTATTTCGATGAATAGCGTACTCCATGAAGCTCAACAAGTACAAGACGGCTTGAATGACTCTGTCAAAACTTGTATGTACAGCATTCAGGAATACAAAAACAATATTAAAACTTTGGAAAAACAAGTTTTGGATTACCAAAAACAAATCGCTTATCTCAACGACCTAATCAGCTTGTTCGTAATGACGGACAAAACAAGATAAGTATTCAAAAGAATAAACTTGTGGCGGGTTACATCCCGCCATATTTATGACAATTAAATAAGATATAATGTGGGGGATTGGCAGGGAACCCGGAGGAAGCTGACTAAATGTCAGGTTGCGACAGGGGGGCTGCGCTCGACCCATACCAAAAACAGAAAATGATAATTAAATAACATACGGGGCGTTAGCGCAGTTGGTAGCGCACAACACTGGCAGTGTTGGGGTCACGAGTTCGAATCTCGTACGCTCCAAATTTTAAGAGAGCCCTTGGGCTCTTTTTTGTTGTCGTTGAATAAAAACTTTTTTCGTTCTGTCATGCTGAATTTATTTCAGCATCTGTAGATTATGGAGTTCCTTTTTGGGCGAGTTCATAGGTAAAACCCAACTTTTGTTCAGATCCTGAAACAAGTTCAGGATGACGTGAGAGAATTATGCTATGTGGACTAAATCCACCAGTTTAAATAAAAGGGACTTCACAGAAGCCCCTTTTTTGCCTTCTTTTGCCGAAACTTGTTTCGTGCAAAATGGCCTCACGGAATCACTTAAAGTCCTTAGTGAAGCCAATATCGCTAAATAGTGAGATTGGAGAATTTCCGGCTTGGACGGGCTTTTCGGGCTTCGGTTTTTGAAAGAGAATTCTCTAATGCGTTTTTTTGAGATTTTTAAAGAGAAAAAGAATCAAAATTCTCTGTTTGAGATTTTGGTAGCCCCACTTTTAGAGTGTTGTCAGGCATTGCTAAAACAACCATCTTTGTTTTTCTCGTATTTCTTGTTCTTCTTTTAGTTCTTGTTGTATTTTTTCAGCGCGTGATATGTCTTCTTCGGCACAAGATTCGATAACGTCCATCATATCATCCATGTTAAAAGGCTTTTCGAAAGCCGGTAGAATAGCAGAGAAACGATCTACTTGCGGCGGTTCAGGTAATTTTATTTGTCCTGAATTTCCCCAAAATCTTTGTTGCTGGTGAGGTGAGGGCGGGAAATATTCGTCAAATATACCATCTTTATTTTTAATTTTATATGGTAATTTATTTGCCGGACATAGGCTTTGGAACATATCTAGTAATTGTTTGAAAATTTTCAGCGGTGGATCCCTCTTATCTATATAATCACTAACGATATCTGTAGTCTCCTCCTGCGAGAGCGGAGGTATAGGCTTTCCAGTTAAAGCATATACGAGGAGATTATGCTCCAACTCCATTACTACACATTCGCCTTTTTTGTTTTTTTGGCTTGGTGGCAGTTCAAATTTATCATATGCCTGTCTCAAACTAACGCAATTTCTGTCACTAGCCTTCATTCTCACATTTTCTTCCAAGTAGTTTTCAAAAAGCTTGAGCACTTTGTCTCCATTTTCATATTCAAACACATCACTGATTTGTATCTGATATTGAACTGCTGGAGGCACCCATTTCTCCATCGGTGCAGAATCATTACCAAATGCAGTTTGGGCTGTTTTGCTTGTGTATAATGCCGTTGATATTGAACTTACTCTCATTTAGTGCTTCCTTTCACTTTCCTGATACGTATATTTATACTATAGTTAAAGAACAGCTTTTATTCAATGACCATTTCTTTATAAATTTTTTTAAATAATTCATAGGTACATTGCACATCCTATATTTGGAGAATAGTGCTGCGTGGACTAAATCCACCAAATTAAATCAAAGGGACTTCATAGAAGTCCCTTGTTTTAGTTCCCTTGAATATAATTGAATTATTGTTTTTTATACCCACATTTCGGACAAATACCGTTTTCGTTAAGTGCTATGCCGCACAAAGGGCAACGATCAATATTATTTTGGGTGACAAAATCCGCGGGTGCTGCATTAACACCGCTTGTAAATGTTATTTTTGAAATGTTTAATTTATCTTTCAACAACTCATATACAATTTTAATCATACCTTCAACCGTCATTGTTTCTTTGGTAACAACTAAACGACAATCGGGATAAGCTGTTGCAAGTTCAGTCTTAAAAGCAGGGCCTTTCATAGTATTCATTGGTGTGCCGTCTTTAATACCTTGTTCTTCATAAACTTTAAGTATTGCCGGCAATAATGGGTCATCTTCTCTTAAAACCAGCGCGTGGTCAAAGTTCTTTAAAACTGCCCAGGCAGTTTTTTGAATTTCATTACAAGGGAAAACCATATTTACTCCCATATTGACAGAATCTTCAACCTCAATAGTCAATACACCTGTATGTCCATGTAAATACTGTGCTTCGCCTTGGAATCCGTAAAATCTGTGTGCGTATTGTAAGTCTAATGTTGTGATACTTTTCATAATTTCTCCTTTCAATTTTGCGTATTTTATTGTATTTCTATTTACAAGTTGGACAGGTACCTTTGAACATAATATCGTGTCCAATGAATTCAAATCCTTGTGGATTTCGAATTGTTTTTTCTAAATCTTTAATGTATTCCATTTCTATATCAAAAATTTTTCCACATTTTATACATCTTATATGGTAATGATCAAAACATCTATGGTCAAAACGGTCAGCTCCTTCAGGCACTTCTATTTTTTTGATTTCGTTGTTTTTAGTCAGTTCATTTAAATTTCTGTAAACAGTAGCTCTGCTGATATTAGGATAGATTTTTTTAATTACATCATAAACTTCGTCCGCGCTGGCATGGCATTTCATATCATGCACAGTTTTAAGAACTATGGATTTTTGCAATGTATTTCGTTTAAGTTGCATCTTAAAATACCTTATTAATAATTTATCCTATTTAGTATTATATACTATTATTTGATTTTGTCAATGCATCAAATTTAAATTTAGAGAATTGTGCTGCGTGGACTAAATCCACCAATCTTTATTAACAGGGCTTTTGAGCAGATAGACTAGGGGTCGCACCTACATTACTAGTTAAATGTCCATTTAAATCCTGCTAAAATTGAAAGACCGTTTCTTCCGCCGTTTCTTACCAATGCTTGAATAAAAGTTGAATACTCGCCTTTTAATGTCTTTTGAATACCGCCGCCATATTCAATATAAGGTTTAACAGAAACTGATGGTAATGCCACATTATTGGCTGTAACTTCTCCGTTGATTGGAATATTAAAGTTCATATTCACAATAATGAAAGGTTGCCAGCCGTCTTTAAGATTTGCGAAAAGCCTGGCACTGGGAACAATGTGGATAATACTCAAAGGCTCTTCGCGCACCAATTCTCCTGCACTATTCCTATAATTAAAATTTTTATCAAAAGTATAATTCATTATGTAGTTTGGTTGAAAAACAATATTATGAGGCAGTTTAATATTATAACCGGTTCTTGTGATTACCCCGGCATTTATACCTGTAACATCGCTGTTTTCATTTGATTTGATTACATTGCCTCCTGCCGTAAGCACAACGGCAAAAAAGAAGTCATTTCTATAAAACGTTGAATATGCCCCGCCAAAACCACTTATCCACGTTTGCTTAACAGAGTCAAAAGATTGTTCTGAGCCCGTATAACCTACATAGCCGGTGTTTACTACTTGCCATTCGTTTTTTAAGTCTTTTGCATCGGAATCAATCCCAAGCAATGAGCCATACGAAATACTTTTCACCGTAGGACCGTTCCTTAAAGGAATGTTTTCAAAAGCCGAGTAGGGTCTAACCCATATACCTCCTTTTTCGGATTTTAGAAGCAGAGGAGAGAAAATAGCTAACGTAGCCGACGTACTGGCCGCAGCAATCTGCATTTTATCCACATCAAACGCCTCTAGTTCACTGATTTTAGTAGGCTGCATTAATTCTCCAACTGTATCCGTTTCAATATGTATAACTTCAATTAAATCTACAGGTCGAGTATCGTCAGATAAAATTATTTCAGAATAATCCTTTGCATCTTTTGTAAAATCCTCCTTACTCGTTGAAGGATGGCAACTTAAAAACTCTTCTGATTTTGCGACGCCAAACGAACTTAAAAACAGAACTAAAATTATAAAAAAACTTTTTTTGACATTTTTCACTTTTTAAACCATATCTTATACTTATAATTCAAATTTGACTAAAACTAAATACCCGACCGGATAATAATATCCGATTAGGATTTCTTCATTTTGCCATGCTTGTATAGGTTAACAAGGATGACAACGAAAAGAATTGTGTTGTGTGGACTAAGAGGCTAAGGGCTCTTTTTTTATTATTGCGGTGAATCAATATAGTGCAGTTATCACTGCACTATACATTCTGATGTTCAGCAACGTAATAATATTTTAAAGAAATAGCAATAAAAATTTTTCACAGGTTTTAAATAAATAACATGATTAAAGCTATGAAATTGAAACAAAATGACTACATAAGAATCGGCAAAGAAGCCGTAACCGAATTTCGCCGTGAATTTCCGGACTTGCATTCTGACTCGAAAATTTTCTATATCGCAAGAAATCTGAACTGGTTTAATAACGTATCAAAAAATACGCGAAATACGGTAATAAAAACAAGGCATGACACCTTTGTGCTCCTAGATGCAATGAGAAAAGAAATTGATTGCACAAATCCTGACAAGGCAATCCCTCAGCTTAAAGAAACGATAAAGAAATACAAAATTGCAAATTGTGGCGAACAAACCAGAATTATGACAGACATTTTGCAGAAAAAAGGTATCAATGCTCAAAGTTTTGGCTTCGATCACCTCAACGACGGAATAAATATAATAGACCATTGCTTCACCATCATCGGACATCGAGGCGGGAATTATCTTGACGATACAGCGGGATATTTGGACGGCGCTGTCGCAGTCGACACATTTCAGCACAAAGGTCTGGTAATGCCCTTGAAAAAAGCTCTTGAATGGTGCGAGAACTTTTTTAAAATAAAATTCGAACTAGGGAAATTTGTAATGGGCCCGCTGGAAATGTGGGAAACGTAAATCCTGCATCTGTTTGGATGCAAAAAAGAAGATCAGGCAATGGCTGACCTTCTTTACGCATTTCATTAAAAATCATTGTAGTTGCACTGGTGAGTGTACCTACCTTCTAAAAAGCGAGATTAAATCTTGCTTTCCAAAATTTATTACATTGATCCCAGTAGTTGTTTCCTTGCATTAATTTGTTGCTGTAAATCATTTATTCGTATATTGTGATTATCCATAGTTTGTTGAGCACTCTTTAATGCTTCAGGGAACCCCAGCATACCCTCATAATGAAGTTGTGCATGTGTCGAAAAGTTACTGGCAAGATTTTTTTCTATTACAAGCTGTTTTTCTAATCCGGCGATTTCCAATTGGTGAGCTTGTTTGTTAATCACTTTTGACTGACTGACAACCTTTGATAAAAGTGTTTTTGTTGTGATAGGTTTGCTTGGTAAACCAAACGGTCTAAATGGTACTCTCATTTTAATAATTCCTTTCTTATTTTTGTATTCACTTGCTTTAAAAAGCAAACAAAAAATAATTTGCTACCTAAATGAGAATTTTTATTGAAACCGTAACACTTTGTAACAATCGTGAAAAAGTGGGTCAGGCAATGCCTGACAATGCTCCATATCAGAAAATTGTGCTGCGTAGACTAAATCCCACACCATAAAAAGACTTCGTATGAGGCCTTTTTTATTGTAGTATTAATACATAGCAACGATTTTATTGGAGGATATATGAAAAAATTTTTGGTTTTATTTTTGGCGTATTGTGTTATCACTCCGATGGCGTGTTGGGCGGGAGTGGCTGATTTATACTATAAACTCGGCGTTGTGAAAGTAAAGTTCGGCATGGATACCAGTGCGATTAAGGATTTCACAAAAGTTATATCCTTAAACCCTGACGACACACTTATGGTTGACGCCTATTATAGCCGAGGCGCCTCAAAGTACACTCTAGGAGACAACACAGGGGCTGTTGCTGATTTATTGAAAGCTATATCTATAAATCCACAAGCTGCAACAACAACAGCGACATATGATGTCCTGTGCAAGGCAATGACTGCCATGGGCAATACTCCGGGTGCGTTATTATACTGCGCAAAAGCGCTCGTCAAATAATGCGCTTTTTATGATGCAGGTCGAACAAGTTTGGGGTTTACGTCAGGAGTGGGTGGAATAATACTATTATCAATAATAATTTTGCATGGACGACTTGCTGCGCGTCCTATTTGTCTCCCTCTCAGCTCAGCCAGACTTTCGCCTGTACTTTTCAATTGAGCTCTAGCAGCAGGACTGAATAGGCTTTTTATAACTTCAGGAAAAAGTCTTACTGTACATTCTTTTGGCATAATTTTTCCGGCGATTTGTCGTGTGGCTTCGGGCAGGATTTTATTATGACCAAAATTTATATTGTGATTTACTGATACAGGGCTGATTCTCATTTTACTTCCTATTCGCTGATACCTATAATTGTATAATAAAAATAATGATATTTTTAACTTATGTATATATCATTACGCTGCTGAAAAAAATAAATTGCCTAAAGCTATGTTCTTTGTAACTTAACTTAACAATCGTTCGCCCAATCGTTGGTGCACATGTGGGTGCACCCCACAATTTTAAATATGTTTATTTTTTCACGCCATATTGAACTATCCCAACGTCAATTCCGCCCGGGATGATAAAAAATCCGAATTTCATGTTTTCCACAACCATACCGTCAAGCAAAACTTTCGCTCCTTTTTCCTGAAACTGTTTGCTCATCGCGTCGTAATCTTTGACTGTAAAATACACTGTAGCATGAGGTTGGACATTTTCTTTTTTCATCTTATCGCATATTTGCATAATTCCGGCATAAGGGAACATACCGTCTTTTGCCTTAATTATTCTGTAATCCATACCGTTTGCATTTGAGGTTTGAACGACTTTTATGCCTAAATTTTCGTTTAAAAACTTTTCTGTAGCGTTCGCATCATTTGTATACATGTCAATCCATGATTTTTCGCCTTGGATTTTCGTTGGATTTTTCGCCAAAATAATGTACGCTGTTGCCGCATTCAACAAAAGTGAAACTGTTAATACCGAAATAAGTAAGATTTTTTTCATATTTATACTCCTTAAAAATTAAACTACCCAAATATTTGTAAATAATAGCACAAATAAAGTTTTGCGTTAAAATTAAAATATGGAACTAAGAACTATCGAAACAGAAGAAGAGATTAGAGTGCTCGAGGGGCTTGCGTCTAAAATATGGAGAACATACTGGACCCAGATGCTTGAAAAAGAACACGCCGAATACATGTTCGAAAAATTTCAATCCTACAACGCTATCAAGGAGCAACTCTCACAAGGGTATGTATATAAAATACTCTCTTGCGAAAATGAAAATGTCGGGTATTATTCTATTTTGGATGCGAAAGAATATCTCTATCTCTCAAAAATATATATGGACGAAGGCTTTAGAGGCAGAGGGTATGGCAAAAAAATGCTTCAAGATATCGTTAATACAAGCAAGATTCTCAATTTATCAAAAATTCGCCTCAACGTGAATAAATACAACACAAACTCAATAAAAGCATACGAAAACTGGGGATTTAAAATAATAGAATCAGTTGTACTTGATGTAGGACAAGGGTTTGTTATGGACGATTATGTTATGGAACTTGACCTAAGCACAAGCTGTTAGGCAAAGCATCCTTGACTCTGTTTGTTGTATAATTGAGATATAGTATAACCCGTTAGCGAGAGGCATGAGCAATGGCAGAAAAAATTAAAATGGTTAACCCGATTGTTGAAATGGATGGAGACGAAATGACTCGGGTTATATGGAAAATGATTAAGGACATACTCATTCTCCCGTATGTCGATTTAAAAACCGAATATTACGACCTCGGGCTTGAGAACCGTAACTCGACTGATGATCAGGTCACGATTGATAGTGCCAACGCTACCAAAAAATTCGGCGTTGCTGTAAAATGCGCAACTATCACACCTAATGCTCAAAGAATGGATGAATATAAGCTCAAAGAAATGTGGAAATCGCCCAACGGCACAATCCGTGCGATACTTGACGGCACAGTATTTCGCGCACCAATCATCGCAAAAGGGATAAACCCGCTTGTTCCAACCTGGACAAAGCCTATCACTATCGCGCGTCACGCTTATGGCGATGTGTATAAAAACACCGAAATGATTGTTAATGAAGGCGCAAAAGCAGAGCTGCTTGTCACCGATAAAGACGGGAATGTCACAAAACAATTGATTCACGAGTTTGCAGGAACAGCCGGAATAATACAAGGGCAGCACAACACAGAAAAAAGTATCACAAGCTTCGCGCGCTCATGTTTTAACTTTGCCATCGATACAAAACAAGATTTGTGGTTCGCGACGAAAGATACGATTTCAAAAAAATACGACCACAGGTTCAAAGATATTTTTGCAGAAATATACGAAAACGAATATAAAGAAAAGTTCTCAATCGCAGGTATCGAATATTTCTACACACTCATCGACGACGCAGTAGCAAGGGTTATGCGCTCTGAGGGCGGGTATATATGGGCTTGCAAAAATTATGATGGCGACGTAATGTCCGATATGGTTGCGACAGCATTCGGAAGCCTTGGGATGATGACATCAGTACTTGTGTCACCGGATGGCGCGTACGAGTTCGAAGCCGCACACGGCACGGTTACAAGACATTACTACAAACACCTCAAAGGCGAGGAAACCTCGACCAATTCAGTCGCTACAATCTTCGCATGGACAGGCGCGCTTAAAAAACGTGGAGAGCTTGATGGATTATCAGAACTATCCGAATTTGCCGACAAGCTTGAACAAGCAACGATTTATACAATCGAAAACGGCGTGATGACGGGTGATTTATATTCAATTTCATCACTTGCTGATAAAAAGAAAGTCAACACCGAAGAATTCATCAAAGAAATCGGCAAGAATTTTGTAAAATAATTTTAATATTTTGAAACTTTTATAGCAACTTTTTTTATTTAGAGGTTTTCTATACGTAGAAAGAAATAATAGATAATGCAAATTGCCGAATACATACCCACAGCAAATTTTAATCGAGATATAGCTCAAAGTCCTTTTGTCCAAACTGTTTCAAAAGTAGCATTTAAAAGCAACCCGAGAGATACTTTTGAATACGCGAAAACGCCAAACTGCGAGGGTAATTGCTCTAACAAAACTATTCAGTCTAAATTGATGGGAATAATGGCTTTACTAAAACTTCAACCCAGCAACGCACCTACCAAAGACTTGGACTCAATCCGTGATTATATATTGACCGACCCTCTAGCAATGACTAAAAACAAAAGAGCATTATTTGTCGATTTAGAAAAATACAAAGAAGAATTACCAAAAAAAAATAAATCGCTGAATGTCGCCATGTTTGATATGGATAATTTTAAAGCTGTAAACGACTTTTTGGGGTACAAAACAGGTGACCAATTCATTAGAATAATAGGCTCGCAAATACAAAAAATTGCGAAAGAAGAAGGATTTGAGACTTACAGGTTCGGTGGTGAGGAATTTATTATTCTGTTTCCGGATGGAGACAAGGAAAAAGCAATT
>JAVBNU010000078.1:0-23203 GCA_031551265.1 Candidatus Gastranaerophilaceae bacterium | reverse complement strand
CAAAACATCCGTGTTACCGAACGGTCGTACAATTCTGATAGGTACATCGCCATACGGCTTGACTTTAATGATTATATCTTCAATGGCTGCCGGCATGTCGTATTTTACCAGTGATTGAATCTTTTCCAGATGTTCTCTTTTTGCTTGCGGTGAGTCATCATCAGGTGTTGGCAGATTGATCATTTCTTTTAAAAAATTCTCTGTATCTTTTGTAAGATTCGGGTTTGCTGATGATAAATTTTCCATAAATAATCCTTCTTGCTTGCACATTACAATCTTCGCAGAAGGTACTCCAATTTATATCCGCCAAATATTTATAGTCTTTATAGCTATTTAGGACTGTTGGAAAATCTTTTCAAACTTCACCACATGTACCGTGTAGTTATTGACCTCTTTTTCGAATTTAGTAAAAGATTTTTTTGAGCCAACACAAGAAAAGTACAGTGCTCCATCATCAACATAGCAGCTGCCCATGAAAATTCTATGTTTTTCTGCAATTTTTTCGATATTATTGAATAATATATCAACTGTCTGCAACTTATGTGCCAGCTTAAATTCCTGATGTAGTAAGAGTTCTTTCATATTCATTACCTCATTTCAAACTTTCAATCTGGATTCTTCCCCGAACCATTGCTGGGATAATGTTATAGGCTATTAATATTAATATAAGTTTTTTCATAATGTTCCTCGCTTTACATGTATAACGAAGTTTAATAGTTTTTGTTCAAAAGATGTTAAAAATTTTAAATAAAAAACTAATCTGCTGATTTATTATGCCAAAAATATCTGATATTAAAGTATACGAATTTTGAAGAAAAAATCATCTTTTTGAAATATAGCGAAACCTAAAAATTTGTTGTAATATCACATTGTTATAGTTTAGAGGAAAATATATGAAAAAGGTAATTACATTTTTAATGCTGGCTGCAATGTTTGCAATGACACCGGCACACGCAGTTGTTGTACAAAGCGGTTTGAAAACTCCATTTTTGTTCACAACTGATAAAACAAGCAAAACAGCTGTCGTTGGCGACAGACTTCAGGGCATACTACTACAAGATATCGTCGTTGGCGGCGTTCCTGTATTCAAAAAAGGTGCCGAGGTAGTTGGTATTGTTAGCGCCGTGGAAAAAACCAGATTTTTAGGCAAACCCGGCTCGTTAGTACTTACTGATGGTACGGTAAAAGACGCTAACGGCGTGGCGCACGGTATGAAATTTAACTACGCAACTGAAGGTCAAAAACGCACTCTAGCAAGCGCTTTACTCACTGTTGGCTTAATCAAAGGCGGCGACGCTAAATTGCCAAAAGATACTGCTTTTGAGGGCATAACAACAAGCTCATTCACATTTAACCCTGCAAAGTAATATCGAATTTCAAATTACAGAAAAGACTGCTCTTATGAGCAGTCTTTTTTAATTTTTTATAAAATACTGTAGGGTGCGTCCCACGCACCAGAACCTTCTGTCACTCCACGACATTATGTATTGAATTATATTTATATCGTGTACAAGTGGAGTATCACGCTCACGAGTTATTATGATAGCCCACTTGTTTACGCTTAAATTACAACAAGACAACCTACGTTGTGGGCTGACGTATAGAATGTCGGTTAGAGTTTCTACCCAAACATAACGCTCATTTCTCCCCCATGTATTTATTTTCATGTTTGATATATACTTACCATAGACAAATAGTAAGTAGAAATAAAGAAGAAAAGAAAGAAGAAGAAAGAAAATGAAAGAAGCAAAGAAAATTGAACTTTCCGTTGGTGGGAAAACGGTTACGGTAGAAACAGGAAAATACGCACTAAGCGCAACCTCATCGGTTACAGTAAGATGCGAAGATACAATGTTATTTGTACATTGTACAGTAAGCCCCGAGCCAAGAGTCGGGATTGATTTTTTCCCGTTATTAATCGACTATGAAGAAAGAATGTCTTCAATAGGTCGTATTCCGGGCGGTTTCAACAGAAGCGAAGGCAGACCGTCAGACAAAGCAGTTTTAACTTCACGCTTAATTGACAGACCTATACGTCCCTTATTCCCTAACGGGTACAGAAATGATATACAAATTGTGGCTCAGTTATTGAGCTCAGACCAAACTAACCAGCCCGACACATTAGCAATGTTAGGCGCATCTTTCGCGTTAACGCTTTCAGGCGCACCTTTTGAAGGCCCTATCGGCGCTGTTAGAATCTCAAAATTAGACGGTAAATACATCGTTAATCCAACATATAAAGAAGCTGAAAAATCAGACATAGACATAGTTGTCTCAGGTACTGCCGATTCAGTAATTATGGTTGAAGCAGGCTGCAACTTCGTATCCGAAAACGATATTATGGAAGCTGTTGAGCTTGCCCAAACTGAAATCAAAAAACAAGTTGAAGTACAAATTGCATTCGCAAAAGAATGCGGCGTTGAGCGCAAAGAGTTCGTTAATCCACACGACACTGAAGAATTAGCGCAACTAATCAAATCAACTGCATTCCAGTTAGTATATGATGCATATCACAATTTTGACCGTGATTACAGAAAAGCAAAACTTGATGAAGCTAAAAAACTTGTTAAAGAAAAAGTTGAAGCACTGGCAGAAGACCATCCTATCAAAGCTATGATGGAAGAAACAGGCATCAACTTCGTCGCAGAAGAGTTTAAATCATTAGAAAAGAAAATAATGCGCGCAATGATTAAACAAGAAGGCGTTCGTGCAGACGGTAGAAAAGCCGCTGAAATTCGTCCAATCTGGTGTGAGACAGGTGTTATTCCTCGCGCACACGGTTCGGCTGTATTCACACGCGGTCAAACTCAGGCGTTATCAATCGTAACGCTCGCAGGCCCCGGTATGGCGCAAGAGTTAGACGGTGTTGACCCGCAAACTACAAAAAAATTCATGCATAAATACATATTCCCAGGATTCTCAGTTGGTGAAGTAAAACCACTCAGAGGCCCGGGCAGACGTGAAGTTGGTCACGGTAATTTAGCAGAAAGAGCGAATATTCCTGCACTACCTGCTGAGGATAAATTCTCATACACAATCCGTGTTACGTCAGATATTTTAGAGTCAAACGGCTCAACTTCAATGGCTTCAACTTGCGGCACATCAATGGCGTTAATGGATGCAGGCGTTCCTGTAAAAGCTGCTATCGGTGGTGTTGCAATGGGCTTAATTAAAGAAGACAACGAAGATATCGTTCTTTCCGACATTCAAGGTATAGAAGACTTCTTAGGCGATATGGACTTCAAAGTTACAGGTAACAGCGAAGGCATCACAGCGTTACAAATGGATATGAAAATTAAAGGCATATCTAACCCAACGTTGAAAAAAGCCTTGGCACAAGCTAAAGAAGGCCGTTTACACATTCTTGAAAAAATGGCTGAAGCGATTGCTGAACCACGCAAAGACTTGTCACAATTTGCACCTCGCATATTCACAATGACTATTCCTACAGAAGATATCGGAACAGTTATCGGACCTGGCGGTAAGCAAATCAGAGCGATTATTGATGCTTCAGGCGTTGAAATCGACATTCAGGACAGCGGTACCGTTACTATTACATCTAACGATAAAGAAGGCGCTGACATTGCGATGAAGATGATTAAAGACCTGACATTCAAGCCCACTGAAGGTATGTTGATGACAGGTAAAGTTGTCAGAATTATCCCTATCGGTGCGTTTGTTGAATTGGCACCGGGTAAAGACGGTATGGTTCACATTTCACAAATTTGCAACGAGCGTATCGACACTGTTGAATCAAAACTTAGTGTTGGCGATGTTGTAAAAGTTAAAGTTGTGAAAATCGACGAAAAAGGCCGCGTTAACCTCACAATGAAAAACATCGAACAGTAAATTATAAAAACATAACAAAAAGGATGGGCAATGCTCATCCTTTTTTATTTGAAAATTCTATCTAAGAACAGAGCCTCCTGAATGAACACTGATTCTAAATTCATGACTTTTGCCGTTCATTTGGCCGCCAACACTAAATTTTGTGTTATTTTTTGCTTTTTCTAACTCAAATTTAACAGAAGGTTGTTCGTCGTGGGGAACAACCACACCGCCTGAAGCACTATAATTATGGCGTTTTATACCGAACGTAAAATCGTCTTCTATGCCGAATGAACGCATATCAACTTTCCTCTGGCCATTAAATGAAAAACCATTTGGCGTTTTTATATTTGCACCAAAAACAGTGTTTTTTTCATCAAACGAAACGTTAGCTGTTGTCATTCTATCTACATTCCAATCTATTCTACCGCTAGGGGATAGTCTATTTTCTCTGAAATCATACTTTACACCCAGGTCAGAGTTCATGTTGCCGAAAACGGCGCGATTATGAAATCCCAGCTTGCTGTCACCATTTGAATAATCATATCTTAATGCTGATTTACCGTGACGGTGCTGCATTTCGGCAAGAGCCTTTAATTCGGATTGTCTTGTGACACTGTCGTAATTGCCTGAGGCGTCAATGCCGAAATTTCCTCGTTGATATTTCATGTCACCCATAACCGCATAATTTTCATCTGAATTTCTATTTGCAGACGCATTCAGCCCAAAATTTCTATTTGTATACTGTGCAGCTGTTTCAAAAACGCCTTTGTTATCACCTGTAAAATTGAATCTTCCAAAATGGTTTTTATTTTTTGGGTCTTGGTAGAATGAATTTATCTGGTGCATTCCATTGGCACTACGGAAATTGGTGTCTAAACCATTGAACAGCTGAGATTGGTGTTTCGCCGCCAAATTATAATCAAACCCGCCATTGTTCAACCCTAAAAGGTAATTGCCAGAGACGTTGCCAGCTTGAAAATTTGAGCCATATCTATAATCGCCATTACGCAATGAGTCGATGAAGCCTTGGACTGAGCGTTTTTGTTGGTTTAAATAATTATTAAAATCATTTTCATAGCTTTTTAAACGCGCTTTGCCCGTTTCGTACGGGTCATTAAATGAATTAAGCTGATGTGGGTCAAAAAAACTTTTATTATTTTTTAATTTTGACAGATTACTCAAATTACCAAAGTTTCGCAACTCAGCCTTTTTATCCTTAAGCACCTCAGCAGCATCAAATGAAGATTCCTCAGTTTGCGGCTTTTTTTGAGGTGGATTTTTGATATTATTATTCTGTACACGTTCACATGGTTTTGGCTTTGAAGAATTATGCGCAACCTCACGCCCCCGAGCGCCAAATAATCTTCTGAAAAACCCGCGCATCGGCCGTCTTTCCTGTGTGCGCCCACTTACAGCTTTATTTTTAGATAAATTCGTTTTATTAATTTGTTCAGCTTGTTTTGTGTTTTCATTATTAACTTGGGTTTCATCAAATATGGCTGAAGTGCCTTTTTTATTTTCAGAAACAGAAGTTTCACGAGAAGGATTTTGCTTCTCACGATTTACATATTTTGAACTGTAACTCCCTGCTGACCGCATGTTATACGGTTTTGACATCTCTCTAACGTTCCTTATTTTATTTCTATACTGATTGCTCTCTTATCTGTATAAAAAAAATTGCGTTGAGAAAATTGCCAAAATCTGAAAAAGTGTTAAGTTATATGACATATCAGGAATTAAAGTTCAGCAACTGCCTGATAGCTGCAATCATACTCGCAGGACTTGCAAGTCCTTTACCTGCAATATCATACGCCGTACCATGCGCCGGAGAAGTGCGCAAAATATTGAGTCCGATCGTAGTATTTACAGCACTATCCTGTGTCAAAACCTTAATAGGAATAAGTCCCTGATCGTGATAACACGCTATATAACAATCATATTCCAGTTTTTTGTTTGCATTCAGTTTTTTTGCAACTTCAGCAAATAATGCATCTGCAGAAAGTGGAACACTCACATCTACACCTACATTATTCAAATGCGCAACTGCAGGCAAAAATATTTTCTGCTCTTCTTCTCCGATAACGCCATTTTCACCGGCATGGGGATTTAAAGCGCACAAAGCAAGTCGCGGCTTTTCTATTTTGAATGTTGTTTTGAATGTTTCATTAAGCGCAGAAATTTTATCAATCAACAACTCTTGTGTAATTTTTTCAGCAACATCTCGCAGAGGAATATGACGAGTCAACAATAAAACTCGAAAATCTCCGGCACAAAACAGCATCTCCGCCTTTTGATTCGGTTTCGCCAAAAGTTTTTCTAAAACTTCCGTCTGGCCGCTAAAATAGTATCCGGCCAAATTCATTGCATTTTTCGAAACAGGAGATGTCACTATCGCTTGAATTTCGCCTTCATTTGCCAAATTACACGCATATAAAAGCGACTGATACGAAAACTCACCCGCAACAGCCGACTCCACCCCGGGCAAAATATCACTCTTATTAAAATGAATTTCCGCAATTTCGTAATCAAAAGGCAATTTAATTTGCAACTTATCGCTGTAATAATTTAAAACGTCTGAATTGCCGCCGATAACGAGTTTTTCAGGCGCAAGTTTCAGCTCAGCCAAAGATTTCAAAACTATCTCAGGCCCGATACCGTTAGGATCGCCGATTGTGATAGCTATTTTTTTAATCATGTTGTTCAAAATAATTTAATATCTCGATTAAAGTACCTAAATTACCCAAATTGCCGGATTTTGTAACCAGCAATTGAGCTTTATGGTCAAGACAAAGTGGAATTGCAGAAGTAACATTATCAACAACCTGCAAGTGCTGGCTATCAATAGCTTTCGCGCATTTGAACGACGTTTCACCGCCAATAGTAATTAAAATGACTTCTTTTTGACCAACTATTTCTTTCGTCACGGCAGCTAAAAAGTCTACAATTTTGCTCACAAATTCACTTTCAGAAATTTCATTATCAAACAAATAACGGGAAAATTCAGCCTTATCTACAATAATATCCGAAGAATGAATAATAACTGTATTGTTTTTGACCAAATTCGGCAATGCATGCTCTATAATGGTCGATGTATTATTTTTAAGAATATCTTCAGCAGTTACAGGGATAATAATCACATTATCCACATCAATATCATCGTCAACTTTCCTGATTTGCGAAGCGGTCAGTTGCGTCGCGCTTCCTGAAATTATGAGTTTGGGAATTTTTGGCAGCGTAGTATTAACTGTGTTTCTCTTCGGCATATCTGCAAGCCACAAATTAGCAAGAGACTGCGCCAAGCCCGCAGACCCACAAGGCAAAATTTTATAATTCGATTTATTAATTGCTAAAACAGCCTGATCTATATCTATCGTAGAGACTGCATCGACAACTATCAATTTTTTACCTTCTTTGATGAGCTCATTCATCGTCATCAAAATAGGTCCGGCACCCTTCATCACAGTGTCCAGGTTAACCATTCCCACCAAATTTGCCTGCTCAGAATCAAGTTGATGCTTCAACATTGAAGGAATATGTGACTCATAAATCGGTGAGTGCGGGTCACATGCCAGCTCCGTACGTTGAATAGGTACACCCTTCAGCATATGATAGCCACCAACAGTTATTCTCCCTTCAACAGGAAAAGCCGGCATTACAACCGCCGCATCCCACTCAAGCTTATTAAGCATAGCCAGTGTTTCTTTGGCTATATTGCCACGCAGTGTAGAATCAATTTTTTTATAGAAATATTCCACATTCATATGTTGCAAAAAAACATCTGTAGCTGCTTGTACTTTTTCTACAGCCTCATCAGCACTTACATTTCTACTCTCAGTGGGTATAGCCCAAGCTTGAGTCAATGCTTGAGGCGCGGACAAATCGTGATAATCCAACAAAATCTGCGTATTACAACCTCTGATAAAAAACTGTAATGCCGTATCATTAGCACCTGTCAAGTCATCCGCTATTATACCAATTTTGTTAGATATATACATAAAACCTGCTGTTAATTAGCCTCATTTTTGCTTGATAAAAGACGAAGATTACTTGCTATTACATAATATCTTTCGCGTTGCTCGCCCGAAGCGTCGTTCCACTTGTTAGCGGCAATTCTGCCTTCGATTGCGACCAATCTGCCTTTTTTTACATATTCGCCCGCAACTTCGGCAACTTTATCCCACAATTCTATATTAAACCAGTCGGTAACTTCCGCTTTGACTTTCGGATCCCATCGGTTAACTGCTATTGAAAACGTTGTTTTAACCTTACCGGAGTCAAAATACTTCATCTCCGGATCTTGTCCTGCACGACCAACTAAAACTACTGAGTTTATCATATTAATCCCTTTTCTAATAAATAAAATTAATTATAGGACAAAAAGATATTTATTCAACTTTTAATCCCTGTCTTGCTGTAACGCCAAACTTTCAAAATGTAGGGTGTGTCACACGCACCGAAAAATGTAGAATGTAGGTTTGAGCCCAACAATTTAAAGTTATATGTACTGCTCATCCTGCATGGCAACAGCAGAAATTTGGTTAGACATAACAGAAAATTTCTTAATCGGTCCGTTTGTATCTTTTTCAACCAATTTTACCGCGCCGGCCTTAAGTAATTCCTGTATTTCAGCATAAACAGCCTGCGGGTTATCAAAATACAAAACCAATGGCGCTGCTGAGCCTTTTATAAAAATTAATAATGCTGTTCTTATTTTCACTTGCTGCTGTGTCTGAAACGGTGTAGGCATAAATTCTCCTTTATAATTCATCTATTTGACTAAATAATAACCGTTTTTTGAAATATTATCAACCTATTCTGTTTCTTCATCATTCAACTGAATACCACCATTTTTGAGCCAGAGCAAATATTGAATTGTTTGTAAATCACCCGATATTTCGCACAATGCGTCTATAGTGCACTTTACACTTTCAGACATCGCCTCTAATTTGCCATCAACTTTCTTTTGTAATTTTTCTTTCAACATGTTTATTCCTTTCTTTTTGGAAAAATAGGTCACAGACTTTTTCTTTATTTTGCGCCAAAATAGTTCACATGTCAAGACTAAAATTATTAGGTGAAAACATAAAAAAATATCGGTTACAAAAAGACTGGAGCCAAGAATATTTAGCTGAAAAAATAAATTTATCTCGTGAATATATTGTTAGAGTTGAAAAAGGACAAAAAAATATTAGTTTAAAAAAACTTTTTATGCTATCCGATGTTCTCGAAATCAAATTTTCAGATTTAACTAATTTTGATTGAATTAAGGTGGGCACCCTCGTCATTAATTTGTTGGAGCCATGACATTTTAAATGACAAAGACTCTCAGCAAGGAGGTGATGCCTATGGTCAAAGAATTATTTATTGTTTTGCTAATTATATTAGCAGCAAAAAATAATCAAGAATTAGCGCTAATCGTAATAACAATAGCACTAATTCAAAAAACACCATAGATGAGGGTTAAAATGTAAATCAGTTGACGCTGGTTTACAGCCCACCTATATTTTTATTATAGCACCATTTATCCTTTTTTCAACAAACCTTAAAATTTTGACTCTATTGCACAATACTATTCTTCTCATCAACAAAAACGATGTGTGGCTTGAATCCTTGACGCTCTTCAGGTGTCATACTTGCATATGCCACAATAATAACTTTATCATTCACCTGAACTTTGCGCGCGGCAGCACCATTAATGCAAATCTCACCACTACCCGGCTTTCCTTTGATTACATATGTTTGAAAACGCTCGCCATTATTAATGTCTAAGATTTCAACTTTTTGCCATTCCTGCAAATGCGCCTCAGTCATAAGCTTTTCGTCAATTGTTATTGAACCGACATACTCAAGATTAGCGTCTGTAACAGTTGCTCTGTGAATTTTTGCGTACATATATTCCATGAACATAATTAACCTTCCAGTAATTGTTTTAACAATTGATTAATCGTCTGTGGATTAGCGCGTCCTTGTGTCGCTTTCATTGCCTGCCCGACAAAGAAACCGAATAATTGAACTTTCCCACTGCGGTATGCTTGCACTTGAGCGTCATTTTCATCAATAATCTTTTTAAGAATGTCTGTCAAAGCGCTTTCATCTGAAATCACGCTCAAACCTTGTTTTTCAACAAGCTCTTTCGCTGAGCCGCCGTTTTCAAGCAACGGCACAATCAACTGCTTTGCAATATTGTTCGAAATCGTACCTTTATCAATCATATCAACCAGCTCAGCCAACGCTTGAGGAGTCAGCTTAGCATCGTTTAATGTAATATTATTTTTTGACAAATATGCAGTAATATCACCTATCAACAGGTTATTTGCAACTCTGTAATTAGCACCGAGTTTTAAAACCTCATCAAAGAACAGCGCGGTCTCGATTTGCTCAACCATTACATTCGCATCATATGGTGAAAGCCCTAGCCCTTCATATCTTTTACGTTTTTGTTCAGGTAGCTCAGGCATTTTTCCTCTGATTTCCTCAACCCATTCGCGAGAAATCACAAGTGGTACTAAGTCAGGTTCGGGGAAATATCTGTAATCATGCGCATCTTCTTTACTGCGCATTGATTTTGTAATACCTAAATTGTCGTCCCAAAGACGGGTTTCTTGTACAACTTTCTCGCCATTTTCAACAAGTTCAATTTGTCTGTCAACCTCAAACTCAATCGCTCTTTGCAACGCACGGAAGCTGTTCACATTTTTTATCTCTGCACGTGTACCATATTCAGCCTGCCCGAATGGACGTACCGAAATGTTCGCATCACAACGCATTGAGCCTTCCTCAAGATTGCCATCACAAACACCGATGTAGCGCACAATCTGGCGTAACTCTTCCACATACGCTTTTGCTTCATCACTTGAACGCATATCAGGCTCAGACACGATTTCTAACAACGGCATGCCTGCGCGATTCAAGTCTACCAAGGAATAACTCGAACCATAAATCCCGTCAGAACCGGCATGGACAAGCTTACCAGCATCCTCTTCCAAGTGTGCTCTTGTGATACCAATTTTTTTGCCGTTCACTTCAATACCACCCTTACCACAAATTGGCTGGTCGAATTGAGACGTTTGATAACCTTTCGGTAAATCAGGATAAAAATATTGTTTACGGTCAAATTTGCATACCTCGGGGATTTCACAATTCAGCGCCAGGCCTGTCAAAATAGCCATATTCACAACTTCTTTATTCAAAACCGGCAAAACACCTGGCATACCCAGAGTAATAACGCTGATTTGTGAATTAGGCTCTTGGCCAAACTCTGTACCATCAGGTGCGAATATTTTAGACTTGGTTTTAAGTTGCGTATGCACCTCCAAGCCTATCACTACTTCATATTTTTCTCTTAATTCTGCGATTACCATTTTTTTTCCTTCACTAGATAAAAACCCGATTAAATTATAACACAAATGGAAAACATACTTATGTAAAAAATAATGTACACAAAAAAGACCGATTTCTCGGTCTTTTTCAAAATTAATTCGTTTAATCGGCTTAGCCGCCACCGCCCCAGTTGATTTGGAAGTCTTTCTTGATGTTGCCTTCCAGTAATTTTTGATAAGACTCAATCTGAGCAGATGCAGCAGACTGTTGTGTCTCTAAAGTTTTCTGTTGCTGCTCATATTGTTTATCTTGCCAGGACATAGCCTGATAAACCGGGTCGTCCGATAAAACTGCTTCAGGATCTGATGCTGCTTCAGATGCAAGCTGTGAAGAACGATAAGCCAATACTTGACGTCGTTGGCCAATCTCCATTAAGCTGTACTCAAGATCACTTTTGTAACTCATCAGATACTGCATTGTGATTTGTGCTGCGCATACTGTCATTTTGTGTTCTCTCCTTTATAATAATTATATTATTTCTCTCTTATATATATTAAAACAATACAAATTATATAATTGCCATATAAAAAGTATATACTTGTGCTTAAAAAATCTAAACTCCCTCTACACAAGGCTTTCAGGTAGAAAATTCGTTTTTACATTTCTTAACAAAGCCCGCAAATTTAAGGTTGACAAACTTTGGCAAATTAGTACATCGGATAAAACATATCTATTTGAATAGCCTTTTTGTGTATTTTTCAAATTACATCACCCAGCATACAGTCATCCCGTGCTAGACACGGGATCTACCCGATGGTAAAATATGATGCGATGTTGGTAGGATCCCGGATATTTTCTTTGCAAATTCCGGGATGACCGCAGAATTATAGTAGATAGGCCTGCTCCTTCCTAAAAAACATAATGTTTCATAACGAATTGTTAAGCTTTCGTAATATTCCCTCAAAAAAAGGCAATTTTTTCAACACAAATTGTTTTTATATATTTAGGAGTATATGTCGTTGTATTCTCATGAGGACACAGGAAAAGTCAAAAAATGACAATTTTTTGCACTTTTACAAGTCCGACCAAAGAAGTGCTAAACCTATGCTGGCTGCGAGATAGCCGGCAGCATAGGTGAAAGCCGGACAACATGGGTATAAAATTGTTTATGAAAAGAGGAGATGTAATATGTTAGCAATAGGCTCAGGTGTCAATTTCACGCAAAATGGCGGCGGTGGCGGCGGCCAACAACAATCATCAATTTCAGATAGCTCACTCTCAGTCGGGATATCTGCAGGAACCACAAAATTTGTTAGCGACCAACAAGGCAAACAAATGGATCAACAAGCATAAAACTAAATAACACAACACAATAATTATAAAAAAGAGAGAATTTAAGTTAAGAAGTTAAGGGAGGAAATCACTATGTGTTTTAAATGCCAAGGAGGCGGATGTAATCCGTGCAAAACAACTGTTCTACCACAAAACAGAGGTTGTCAGGGCGGCAATTGTAACAGTACAAAAAATGTAAGTTGTTTCGGCAACCAATGCAAGCCTTGTGGAGATGATGATATTTTTGAACAAGGCTCAACAGGAGCAGCGCCGGGTATAGAAGAAGATGCGGGCGCAGCTCCGGGCGAGGACGAAGAAGGCGCAGGCGCAGCACCAAACGGATGCAAAGGCGGTGGATGCTGCAACAAAGGCGGCAAACCGGCTAATCAACAAGCAGCCAGCGCACCCGCAGGTGGCGGTGGAGGCGCACAATCCAATATCTTCGGTATGATTGCCAACATGATGTTCGGATTAGGACTCAATATATAAGAGATAGTTTTCATCTCTCCTTCTTTTAGCTGTTAAAGTGCCCACAATAACAGCTATACTCAAAAAAAGAAGCTGACCGCAAAGTCGGCTTCTTTTGGTGTATATAATTTATTGATGGGTTGAATGAAATTATCCATCCTCTTCAATAACTTCCAATTTTCGCGTCATCCTGAACTTGTTTGCGGCGCCAACCCGGTTGCAGGATCTGTACCAAGGTGGAGGTACATTTGAGTTCTTGAGGTTGGTTATTATTTTTTACCATATTAACAATTTCATGCTGAACTTCACCAATCGACAGATGCTGAAATAAATTCAGCATGACGAGGGAGGTCAAAGCTGGCTATTCCCAGTTTAGACTTAAATCTTCAAAGTTAGGATTTTGTTCATGTATGAGATTAATTTTCCATTGACGATGCCAATTTTTTAGTTGTTTTTCTCTTGTTATGGCATCTTCTATTGATTCAGTTAATTCATAATAAACTAACTTTTTTAAATTATATCTTTTTGTAAAACTGTCGATTAATCCGTTTTTATGTTCATAGATGCGTCTTTGAATATCATTAGTAACACCAGTATAAAAAGTTGTTTCTCCATAATTTGTTAAAATATAGACAGCATATAGTTTTTTAATTTGTTAAATATAACATATAAGCTAATTCATGTCATTTAGTATTATGCCGAAACACCAAACACTCTCGTCACCCCGCAAAGCCACGCTGGGGATATTTTAAAAGAACGTATTCTGTGCGGGGTCTTACCATCGTCGCATTCCACATTTGTAAGATCGCGCACACAAACGTCCTAAGTTATATTCTAAGCCTGACGCTGCACGATGACGATAAACTAAAAAAAGGAGCTATCTTGTGACAGCTCCTGTATATTTTGGTTATTATTATATGAAATGGATGGGGTAGAGTTACTTAGTTATTTTGATTACCAGCCTGCAGCGTAGTTAGAGTTCATCATTCCGAAGCCGTTACCGAAGTTTTGCATTGATGCTCTTTGAGCTTTAAGCCACGCGATTTGGTTATCATTTTGGGCTACAGCAGGCGCTGCTGCTACATCAGATGCCAGTGCCGAACCTAGAGAATATATACCTTCATAGCTTGTTGATCCTGCTTTTGGAGCCAACGCGGCTACATCACTTTTGTTTGCCTTTAGAACCTTTGCAATATCATCAGCTGTTGAAGATACATTTAAGCCACTCATTCTACTTGCTAAGGCTCCATCGACACCTTCTTTTGAGGCAAGTTCAGTTAATTTGGTTACAGCTGCAGTTTTTGCTTCATCTGTAGTAGCTGTTTTTAGTGCGTTAACTGCATTATTTGATTGAGCGAGATTATAACGAGCTTTGACATTGTTAACAATACTATTTTTCATTGCGGTACCAACCTCTGCGAGAGCTGCGTCATCTGCGACACCCAAAGCGGCTTTTGTACTTGCGAAAGCTGTATTTGTGCCGCCTAATAATGTACCGGTGTTGCGGAATGGGCTGAGTCCTTGGAATATTTTGTCGCTTAGGATGCTGGCAAGTCTTGCAGGTCCTGTTATAAGAACACCAGCACCATTGTCTTTTAATGCATTTTTAATTGATGCCAACATGCCTGTAGAGTTTTTAGCGGCATTAGTTAAAATAGCATCCTGACCTAAAGTGCGATATACTGCGTCATCTAATGATTGAGCCAACATATCATCAGTCAATTGTGCTCCGTCTGTAATTTTTTGAGTTATTTTTGCAACTAATTTATCTTTAGAAATACCTTTCACAACGCTTTCAGGGAGTTTACTTAAGAAAGTTTCAACCGCTGCTGTAGGATTAATTGCCGGAGCCTTAGCAACTGCTTCATTAATAGTCTTTTTCATAGCATCAACTATAACCGTTTGGTTGCTACCTGCATTTTTAGCAGTATTTCCGGCCTCTAAAACTTTTTTCAATACTGCAGCTTCATCAGCAGCATTTAATACACCTTTGCTAACCAAATGTTTAACTTGGCTCTCTATAGCGGCTTCAGTAATCGTTGCAGAGCCATTATTGCCTGCCGAGACAACGGCTTTTGGTAAGGCATCATCGACTGTTTTTAATGCTTCTTTGCCTGCAGCTGCCGTTTGTTCTATCGCACCTTTTGCTGCGTTTTCTGCTGCACCTTTACCGAGGCTGTTCTGTATACCTTTAGCAGCACCTCTAAGACCCAGTAGTGAAAGGAGTGTTACGGATACATTAGTACCCAAATTTTCTGCTGCGGAGACAGCAGCTTTATCACTTGTCGCATCCGTCCAGTCTATGCCTGAGGTTATAATCCCAGTAGCGCCTTTAGCTGCACCGAAAGCGGACATAGCACCAATAGCTAATGGCACTGCCCAGCCGCCCGGAACAAACGATAATGCGAATAAGCCCGCAGAAACTGCTGCTACAGAGCCTAGAACTTGCAGTGGATTTTCTGCTATACCTTTAATAATGTTTAATGTAGCGCCTTTAGTAACACTTGTAAGACTTTTCCAGGCGCCTATTTTACCATCGTCTGCACCACCTTTGTCCATGTGGTAGCTTCCTGTAGGTCCTTTTTGACCTACTCCGTATTTTTGTCCGTATGGATTCATGCCAAATCCGTAACCGAAAACTCCCGGTGCGGCGCCAAATCCGCCTGCTGCAAGTGGATGCCCGTGCATACCATACTCATAATCTGTCATTCCATATCCCATGGGATTGTAATAACTATCAATCGTTCCTACTGTCATAACTATACCTTCCTTTACTAACCTAAATAAAAAATAACTAACCTATATTTAAATAAAAACAAAACGTTGTTCAAAATTGCGCACTTTTGAAAAATATTACAAAATCTTAACAATTAAATATTTTAAATAGAAGCGAATATTGAGACCTTTAAAAGGTTCTTCTGCTTTTTATATATTTCTTTGTTAATATCTAATTGAGTAGTAGACGCTGGTAGAAAAATGTTGGATAACGACAAAAATATTAACTCACAACCCTCTCCCCGGTGCGGGAGAGGGGCTAAATCTGGACAAGTAATCTCAGCGCATGAATTAATTCATTAAGTTACATTTTTTAACTAATTTAACTACAAGAATTCTATTTGTACTATAATATTCGCAAGGAATGTTTTGTATGAATAAAAAGACTAAAAATATCGTATTGTTACTGATTATACTATCTATCATTCTGTTTGCGTTTATTTTGAACATTTTAGGCGTGTTCAGCGCAATTGAGACAAAATTCCTGGATTTACGTCTGTCAATGAACAACACGGGCAAAATCAACGATAACATCGTGCGATTATATTTAGACGACTTGTCCAAGTACGATTTTAAGAAGTACAAAGATCTTCAGGACTACCGAAAACACCTCCCACGTACTGCTTTATCAAGATTAATTACATATTTAGAGGAAGGGTCGCCTAAATTAATCTTATTAAATTTTGATTTATCAAATTACGAAGATCCTGCTCTCAGCTCAATTTCACCTGATATTATTTTATCCAAAACGTTGAGCAAATATAAAAACATAATTTTAGCATCAACTTTAAAGAAAGATGCAGGTGTTGAAGATGAGTTTGCTGATATACAATTCAAACCGACAAAAAGCTCTTTAAAAGTCACTGTTAACAATGACAATATCGACAAAAAAATTACCTACTATTCACATTCACCAATTCCTGATATATTCGTGGACAACACGACAGTTGCGGTGCCAAACATAATCTCCGAGCAGGGTGTTGTGCGTTATTCAAAGCCGATTTACAAAATTGAAGAAAAAGGCAAAAACTACTACATTCCATCAACTGCTTTTGCGGCGTTTTTAAAATACAACAACCTCGAAAATGCTGAAATTACTATCAATAAGCACAAATTATTCGTAAATGATTACGAATTTAACATGAACAACAAAGGCGAAATTTTCTTAAACCTCAAAGCCAAAGAGCAATACTACACAGCGTTTCCGCTGGGAGCAGTTTTGGCAGGGATTTACGACACTAGCGACAAATTCAAAATCGACGGCAAAATTTACCACAAAAGTTTCTTCAAGAACAAAATTATAATAATCGAAGAACTGCCTGAAAATATTTCAATAAAATCACTGGCTAACGGCGAAAAACTTACCGAAGGTGAAATAACAGCAGCGATTTTAGACAGCTACCTGACAGACTCAAACACAAACGACAAAAACAGAACGAAATATCCAATTACTGCAAGTATTTTCACCGATTTGATGTTGACATTTTTATTCTGCTACTTGATTGCTTTTATAAATTTAAAATACGGTAAAAAAATACTCAGCATCCTGCCGTTGTTTGGCTTTGTGTTGCTGGCAATGATTTTATACGCAATACCTGCACTAAAACTCATCATTGCGATTACGATTCCTCTGTATTTTATGATTTTCTCATATTTAATAACAGCCATTATAGCGTCACAAGCCAAGCAGGCACAGCGCAACGTAATTATCAATATATTTGAAAAGCACGTGTCAAAATCCGTTTTGGCAAAAATATTAAAGAATTACAAAGAAATTTCACTCAAACCCGAAAAAAAATATATCACAGCGATGTACTGCAATATCAATGATTTTACGGCACTCACAAACACTATTGAGTCAGACTTACTTTTTGAGCGTTTAAATGAATTTTTAGATGTAATAATCCAGGTATCACTGAAAAACGACGGCACAGTTAACAAACTCAACAACAACTCCGTCATCGCATACTGGGGTGCGCCGCTGCCATCTGATTCCGGCGAAGAAGGCGATGCCAAAAACGCAATCAAATCAGCAATCGAAATACTTAACATCACAAGCTTGATAAACGAACAACGCACGAAAGAGGACGAGTTTTTACTTGACTTGAAAATAGCAGTACATTCAGGCGAAGCTTTAGTCGGAAACATCGGCACACAGAACTTATCCAGCTATACTGCCTTCGGCGATACCATTGATACAATTTACAAAATCGAAAAAATATGTCATCAATTTAAAAAGAACGTACTTGTCTCAGGCAGTGCGTATAATTTACTAAAAGCCTGTAAGAATCCGCAACTAAGCGACAAAACAATAGAATTCGGCTATGCCGGCGCAATTTCTAACAAGTCAACGCCGGGCAACAAACTCGCTCTATATGAGGTTAACGAATTTACAGCAGCGCAAGATGATGAAAATGATTAACATTGATTCACTGACAATTAGGGCATTTGTAGCAGAGAACTTTGATTATTTTGTGAATGCCAAAATCCAAAAAATCCAGCAGCCAACACGCAAAGAGCTGCTGCTCACAATGCGCAATCACAGTGAAACAAAAAAACTCTATATAAATATAAGCGCTGAGTTTTATCATCTTTGTTTCATTAATAAAAACACTGAGCAAAAACGTGAAATAAAACAGCCACAAGCCCCGCCGATGTTTTGTATGCTGCTGCGCAAACATTTTGAGGGTGCAAAAATAATCAATGTAAAAGCCGTTGACGGTGAGCGAATCGTAGAAATTACGTTTGAAAATTACAATGAATTTTCGGACAAAACAACGTATTGTCTTGCTATTGAGCTAATGGGTAAACACAGTAATATCGTGCTTTACAACTATGAAACAAAAGCAATAATCGGCTGCGCACACAACATCGGCCCCGAAAAAAGCCGCGACAGAGAATTGATTGGTGGCTATCCGTACATATACCCGCCGGTGCAGCAAAAAAAATACCTCGAAGCAACTCCGTTTAACGACTTTTTCAGAGAAATAAAATCATCAATCGAGAAAATCCATATTTTAATGAGTGACAACTATTATTACTTAACAAGAGCGCTCGCCGAGCGTCTTTGCCGAAAATATTTGAAAAACTACGACACAGCAACGGCTTTCAACCCTGATGAATTGGAAAATTTGTATAAAAAAACGGTTGAATATTTAACTACCGAAAAATATTCACCTTGTTGTGACAGCAATTACAGCTATTATGCATTGTTTGATGATTCTGAATTAACGGTCAAATTCGACAGCGTAAATCAAATGATTGATGAATTTTTCACACATAATTACAGCAAATTTTTATTTTCTGCGCTGCAAAATTCGCTTGAAAACAGGTTAAATAAAGACCTCAGAAAAAATAAAGCTACTTTGGCGAAATTTGAAAAGAATTTCAAGAAATCCGAAAAAGCAGAAGGCTACAAGCTCAAGGCAGATTTGATTATGGGCAATTTGTATGTACTAAAAGGCCTAATCGACAAAGTTGAACTCGCTGACTTTACAACCGGTGAAAAGGTTTTGGTTAATTTAGACACGACAAAAACACCTGTTGAAAACGCCAATAACTATTACAGATTATATAACAAAGCCAAAAAAGCACTGGAGATTGAGAGTGAGTTGATTCAAACAGAAGAAGAAAAGGTTAAACTCCTGCAGGATTATTTATTTTCAGTAGCCAACTCCGATACGTACAGTGAGCTACAGCAGATTGAGGAAGAAATTTCGCCGCAAAATGCAAAACAAAAAGATAAAAAAGCCGCGAAACAAGAAATTGAAATACCAAAGCGCGAAATCAACGGATTCGCTGTCTATATAGGCAAAAACAACAAACAAAATGACTACATATATTCTAAAATATCGGCGCCTGAGGATTTGTGGTTCCACGCTCTCAACATGCCTGGAGCGCATATATTATTAAAGGCAGAAAAAAACAAGCCCGTGGACAATGACACGCTGTATAAATGCGCTGAACTTGCAAAAGAGTATTCAAACGGCAAAAGTTCAGGCAAAGTTTCAATAATTTATACAAAACGTCAATTCTTAAGACGGCCTCCAAACACACACTCTGGCTACGTTACATTCAAAAACGAAGCAGAAATTGTTGTGGAATAGCTGCTTTTAAATCAATTTTTTTTAGTGTATAATTCAATTTATCAGACGGGTTGGAAGGAATATGGAATGAAAAGAATTATAATTATATTTATGTTGTCGTCAATTTGTACACACGCTTTTGCTGCGGGAACCTCTCAGACTAAAACATCAACAGCCGCAAATAATCAGACCTCAAAAGGATACTACAGTGTGCAGCGTTATGAGACATACGGGCCAACTCAAGGCAAGCTTTCTGCTTATGTCCAAAACTCAAATACACCTGCCAAAGCCGGCACCGCCTCAAATGTGCAAACACGCGCACCCCAAAAAAGTAACGCCAAAACTAAAAAAACTCATTATATTATAAGCGGCGATAAGCCTATTATATTAAAGCCCGAGTTGAATCCTAATTACCCGGCTGTGTGGGAGCAATTTGCCCCGCCACAATATGCAAACGCGCAATACCTAACGGCTACAAACCCAAGCCCGAAAAGGAAAAATGCACCTAAAATTGATATTGAAGAAAATAATTACTGGGCAGCCAGAAAACAATTGTTTATCAATGATTTTGCCACATGCAACAATAATTACCAAAGAGGCTCACAAAACAAATGCTACAACACGTTAGTAAATCGTGAACTAAATCGCACAATATCAGACGTCAACCAACAGCGCCAATGTGGTGTGGTAGAAAAAAACACGAACATAATAATTAATAACGCTAGACAGAATCAGCCACAAAAAAACACCAGCGCATTGATTTATAATTATTAAATAGCAAGTTTGGCTATCATCTACCAGTACAAAAAAATGGATTTTTCGACTCGTGGCGCGCTAGTATTACCCAACATACAGTCATCCCGTGCTCGACACGGGATCTATCCAGCAGGGAAGTAAGACACTATGCTAATAAGATTTCGGATATTTTTCCGTGAAAAATTCCGGAATGACACATAGTTAAGATATCATGACGCTGTGCGTTACACGCATCATCATTGTCATGGCGCTTTAAAATTTAATTTTTCGAGCCGTGTTTATTAAGAAATGTAAAAACGAATTTTTTTTATCTAAAGCCCCTCTACTTCGGGGATTTAAGGGTAAGGGTAAGGGTAACAATTCTTTTTTTGTTTGGATTTTAAGCATGTGTAGAGACAAAAAAAGAAAGGTTTAAAAATGCAAATTTCAAATTCAAACATTAGTTTTACAGGTCTCAAACCCAAAGATGATGACACAGTAAAAAATTTAAAAAATATCGCAACATTCGCATCTGATGAATTAGCTCAAGGGAAAGAGTTGGTTTCAGATGCTCTTAGATATAACGACATGGATATAACCCTTGATGTATTTTTACCTGATGATGGAGGAAGAACCCTAGTAGGAGAAATACCTGATAGCGATGGTCTCGTTGAAAAAATCTATGGCTATCTTGAAGCTTGGAGTGGCATAGATGAAGAACGTCAAGCAGTATCAGGTTTCTTTCGTGACTTAGCTAAAGGCATTAAAAATTCTGAGGACAGGGTTATAAAAAGAGCTAACAATGTATCTCAAAAAGCAATTGCAGAAGCTGAAAAGAAAAGAACTGATAAAGTTGTGGATGATTTATTCCGCTAATCTGTAAGGTTGGATTCTCTTCCACGAATGACATTCAGGTGGGCTGGCGAGTCCACCTGCTATTAGACTACAATGCTTATGTCACTCCACGACATTAGACGTTGAATTATGATTATATTGTGAACAAGTGGAGTATCATGCTTACAAATTGTTACGATAGCCTACTTATTTACGCCTAAATTACAATAAAACAACCCACGTCGTGGGCTGACGTATTACTTAGTTTGTAAGGTGGCGAGCCCATACTACACTATTTTTCTACCATATACCCAAATTAATTTCAAAACTCACTAATCGACAGATGCTGAAACAAGTTCAGCATGACGAGGAAGCGGTAGGCTACCTTATATGCACCAAAATTTTTTAGCAAAGAAAAAACCGACCTAAATTGGTCGGTTTTTGAGTTTGAAATTTATTCTACTTCTTCAAGAAATCAGGGATATCAAGTATTCCTGAGAGTTCTTTAGAGGAACCTGTTTTGGGAGAAGTGTTTAAAGGATTAGCGAAGAACTGCGCAGCATCAACTTTTGCAATATCATCGTTCATCGATCTCATATCATTTGTTTTTAATTCAAAACCTGTCGCGATAACAGTGATTTGAATTTCACCTTGAATACGCTCATCAACGACCGCACCAAAGTTAACAACAGCATTTTCATCAACAGCATCGTGTACAACCTGAGCAGCTTCTGTAACTTCGTGTAAAGTCATATCAGGACCGCCGGTTACGTTCATAATGATACCGTTAGCGCCATTGATTGAAGTTTCGAGTAATGGTGAGTTGATAGCCAATTTAGCAGCTTCCATTGCACGACCTTCGCCTGAACCACGGCCAATACCCATAAGGGCAGAGCCGCTGGCTTGCATAACAGCTTTAACGTCAGCAAAGTCAACGTTGATTAAGCCGGGTACTGTGATGATATCAGAGATACCCTGAACACCGCGTAAAAGAACTTCATCAACAACCTGGAAAGCTTCTTTCAGTGTTGTTCTACGTTCTACAACTTCGATTAATTTTTGGTTAGGAATAACGATAAGAGCATCAACGGTCTCTTTTAATTTTTCCAAACCTTGTAAAGCTTGGTTTAAGCGTCTTTTGCCTTCAAATTCAAATGGTTTTGTAACAACACCGATAGTCAAGGCGCCTAATTCTTTAGCAATTTTAGCAACAACAGGAGCCGCACCGGTACCTGTACCACCGCCCATACCAGCGGTGATGAATACCATATCAGCGCCATCAAGAGCTTTCATAATGTCGTCTCTGGTCTCTTCAGCAGCTTTTTCGCCTTTTGAAGGGTCACCACCGGCACCCAGGCCATTGGTTAATTTAGAGCCGAGACGGATTTTGTTGGATGCTGACGACATTTCAAGAACCTGAATATCAGTATTCATAGCCCAGAAGTCAACACCGGCTAAACCGGATTTAATCATTCGGTTGACAGCATTGCCACCGCCGCCGCCGACACCTATAACTTTTATATTAGCGGGACCTGCAGTAGGATTGTATGATTGATTACCTTCTCCATATGGTTTCCCAAAAATATCTGTTCCAAAATTTTCCACTTTATTTCCTCTTTGTTGTCTAATATTTTTTTAAATACTTCACTACCTACATTTTATTCAAAAAAAATACAATAGTAAAGGAATTAAGCGAAAATTATTATAGAAACTTAATAATTTCAGGTTATTCAATTTTGATACTAAATTTTGTAAAACTAATGCCGATAATGTTTGTGAAATTAATGCCCGTAGTGTAAAATAAAGAAATCAAATTGCAATTC
>JAVBNU010000041.1:0-77159 GCA_031551265.1 Candidatus Gastranaerophilaceae bacterium | reverse complement strand
ATGATGATAAAATTTTTAGTTTTGGCTCAATGAATGCAACTACAACTGCTGAAAGTTATAATGACGAAAATTTAGTTATCGTAAAAAATCCTAAATTAACTAAAGAAATCAAAGTTTATTTTAATAACTTGTGGGCGGCTATCCCTGATAAATGGCTGTACTCTGACCCTCAACCTGAAGGCCCTGATTCACCGGGCTCGTGTACTGACGGTCTTGATAATGACCACAATGGATTAACTGATGACAAAGACCCTAAATGTAATTATGCAGCGTCACCACACTATAAGTGACAAAAAGAACACATATTTTCTTTTTCGTCAGTGTCACCAAAAATCTCTATTAAATTGCTGTTTAGATTAGTGTTTTTACCATACTTTTTTTCAACCAACTTCTTATAATTTTCTTTTATTATTGCCATATTTTCAGGCTTAATCATATCTTTTAATGGCATATCGACATTCCAGCCGAAACGCTGTTTTTTACCGTAATCGGTTTCTTCAATTTCATAATCCATTGCTTTATAAAATAAATCAGGGTGATTCTCATACAAATTCAGCCAGTCCATTTTCGATTGGTACATACAAAAGTAACAGCCTGAGCGCTTTCGCCATCTATAATAATCGGGATAACCTATGCCAGCCGAGTTTAAAATATCGTCAACATCTTTTCTGATAATACCTTTTTCAACGAATGGAAATCTCTCGTTTATAAAATTGTCCTGATATTTGTCTCGGTCTTCGGCTCGATGGCTCTCATCGCCTCTGATACCAATGTAGAGGATAATTTTACTATTACGCTCATTTTTTAAAAGTTCATGAACATATTTCCTGAAAGTTTTGGTTTTTAGCTCAACCGTACACCATCTACGGTTGACAGATGGTAAGATTTTTCGCATCTGATAAATATGGTCAAAACTAACATACGGCTTCAATCTTATAATATCTTTTTTTAAGAACATTTCGATTTTGTTCAAATAATCGTACGTTTCAGGTATTTCGCACTCAGTATCGACAAACACCATTTCTAGCTGTTCATACACTTCTGGCATGTTGTCTTTGATGAAAAATGCTAAAGCTGTACTGTCTTTACCGCCTGACAAAGATAAAATATGGTATTCTTTTTGTTTAGTCATAACAATTCCTTTTTAGTCTAGTAATTCAAGCATAGACTTTATTTCGAGAAATTTACAACTGTAACTTAATATATATTAACGCAATTTTAATCTAAATTTTTGTTATGTCCAAGCCATGAATACAGCAAATTTCAGGCATGTCTGCATCTTCTATCTCTGGAGACTTTGGTTTAGGATGAAAATATGGCAGCAACGAACGCAAAAGCAGGATTTGATCTTCGGTCTTTAGTTTTCCGGCTTTATACAGCTTAATCATTTCTTCAGCAGGAGAGAATCCAAGCTCCATAAGAGCCTTTGTTCGTTTATTATGAGTACCTTTTGTTCTCCCGCCTGTTTTACGTCCTTTAGCCATATTGTTATCCTATCTACTTTTCTCTACTTTAGATGGGCTTTATTCATCAACTTCATCCGTTACAATTCCATAGTAGAAGTAATCAACTTTACCGTTAGGCATTTGAATCAATCGTCTCATTCTTTCAGGTTCTTCTTTCAGTATTTTGGCTTTGCCCTCTCGTACATGCCGGTCTATTAAAAATTCTTTTATTCTGTAATTTTTGACGCGCTGCAATTTTTCAGCAAACCAATACGGCCTTGGCGCATTTGCATATTTGTATTCCTTCAACAAGAGTTTATAAAGTTCATCGTAATTGATTTCAGAGCCATTAGGATCGTTTAATACAGCTTTGTATGCATTTATCAACCCTGTGTTTAAATCGTCAAAAAGTTCTTGTATTTTCAATAAAAAATCTCGTCTATTCATTTTTTAAATCTCCATAATTGCTTTTAAAACAGCATTCTTGTCTTGCTTTCCAATGCCTTTTGCGTTGCGTTCCCAAGTTCTGACGGCGGCTTGCCAATCTTTCATCTTGTTTTTGCCTATCATCCAACCTTTAGCCTCGTAGTAGTCAAAGAAACTACTAGCATCGATGTTGTTATTCCTTTCTTTACAATAGTTTTCAACTTCTTCGATAGTTGGTTTTTTTGAAATTGCAGAATTTTGTTGTTTTTGTTCAATATAATTACAACTACTCTTATCTATACTATCCTTACCTAATCTAACCTGTGTATCCGAATTGTATACATTTTGGATACAAGTTGTGTACATTCCGTTTTCGAGCTCCAAAGTTTGGATTTCAGCTATATGTCTTGTGGGATTGTAGCGGTCTTTTTGAATGTAATTGTGTGTTTTCCAGTGAGTTATCACGCAAATACCTGATTGAAACGGAATTACAAAATTCTTTGTGATTAACACTTTCAAATCGTCCTCGGCAGCACCGACTGAGCGTAAAATTCGTTTTGGATTACCAACGAAGCCATCATCATCCGCATGCATTCCCAGATGAAAATAAAGACATTGAGTTGAAACCGGCATGTCAAGAAAAGCATCGCTATCTATTATGCTCTTAGCAAACATTCGACGTTCTGCCATATCTATACTTCCACTCTTTGAATGTTATATCTATTGACTACAGGAGTTGCGGGTTCATTGTCGCCGTTATTCAAGTATTCAATTAGTTTTTCGATGTTAATTAATATTTTTTTGCCCGCCCGAATATGTTTGATTTTATTTTGCAAAGCCAGTTGTCTGATGAAATGCCTTGCCAAGCCTGTTATTTTAGCTGTTTCGTTGATTGTTGCCATTTGAGGCATTTGTACATTGCTTAACATTTATCTCCGTCCTTTCCAATATCTTGTTAGTAAATAACGATAAATAATTTGAAAATTATCTATTTAATATTATTTTACCAAAAGACATTGACAATGATTGATTAATACGGCATAATAATAAATATTAGAGAATAATAGTAGTAAAATTATTGAATTAATAACAAAGGAAAATATAATGAAAAGAAGAAAATATCCTAAAATAGCAGACAGGTTCAGGAAATTGCGCGAAGAACTGGATACAGTAAAAAAAGACTGTACGCAAGACATGCTCGCCGACTTAATTGGCGTTCAAAAACCGCAAATATCCGATTTAGAAAACGGGAAAAAACTACCCTCTTTGAATGAATTAATTGCATACAGCAAAACATTCAAAGTACCTATGGAATACCTGCTTGGAATGAGCGATAGCAGAGAATATACGAATATAGCTGTCAGTGAAGAACTTGGGCTGTCTGATGAAGCTATCGCACAGCTTAAATTTTGGACACAGTACAAACTTAATGACAATTCGCATATATTAAACGCTCTTTTAGCTGCTGAATCTAGGTTCTGCATTTTTCAAAAAATAGATGAGTATTGTTTTTCAAATCCCAAAGAATTTGTAGTCGCAGAAAACGATAACATGACTCGCGTGCAGGAGGTTTTAGTTTCTAATACCGGCGGAGACAGCTATAGTATTCATGTTAATCATTTGAAAGATTTCTTGCTTTTGAGCATCCAAAACGAAATAAAAGAACTAAAAAAATATTTACAAGAAAACAATATTACGAGAAAAAAAGCAATAAAAACACATCGCATTGAAAAAGTAGATATTTCATAAAAGGAGGACTAAATGGCTAATATTCAAGAAAGGAAAGATAAAAACGGTAAAATTATTTCTTACTCAATCCGTGTCCATAAGGGCAGAGATGCATTTGGCAAGCAGTTGAAACCGTATTCAATGACATGGGCTGTGCCCGATGGTTGGAGTGTGCGCAAAATCCAATCTGAACTCAAGAAGCAGGTTGTTTTGTTTGAAAAACAATGTAAGGAAGGCATTATAGCGGATAACAAGCAGACATTTGAAAAATATGCAGGTTATGTTTTGGATTTAAAAAAGCGCAACGGCATCAAGCACCTGACCGTTGTAAATTACAACCAACTGCTTGAACGAATTATCCCCGCAATAGGGCATTTTAAACTTGCGGATTTACGGCCACAACATTTGAACTCTTTCTATGAGTTGCTCTCTCAAGATGGTATGAATAAAAACACTGGTGGTAAATTAAGCGGCAAAATGATACTTGAGCATCACAGATTAATAAAAACCATTTTGGCGCAGGCTGAAAAAGAGATGTTAGTTGTATACAATGCTGCATCAAGAGCAACACCACCAAAAGTTAAACGCAAAGAAGCAAACTACATTGATATGGAGGCTTTGCATAACATTCTTATTTACCTTGAACATGAACCTCTGAGATGGCAGGTTATGATGAAGCTATTAATGTTCACAGGCTGTCGCAGGGGCGAGATTGTCGGGTTGAAATGGGATAAGGTTGACTTTAAAAATAATCAGATTGATATTTCAAAACATTTGCTATATGCGCCAAAGCGCGGCATTTATGAAGACGATTTAAAAACTGATACGTCAAAAAGACTTATTAAAATTCCGGCTGAATTAATTCCGCTGATAAAAAGATACAAAAACGAGCAAAACAAGCTCCGAATAGCTTGTGGAGATAAGTGGAACAATACAGGATATGTTTTTACACAAGAAAACGGCAAGCCTATGCACCCTCACACACCCACAGGTTATTGCAAAGACTTTGTTAAAAAATATAATGAAATCATAGAAGAACAGAACACAGATAAACCCGAAAGCGAACATGATAAATTACTACCAAAGATTAACCCGCATGCTTTTAGGCACTCACAGGCGAGTATTTTGATTTTTTCCGGCATGGATATAGCAACCGTAAGCAAACGTCTAGGACACGCCAAGGTAAGCACTACAGCCGATATATACACTCATATTTTGCAAAAGGCTGATGAAACCGCATCGGACAAGCTCGCTAACATATTTTTACGCAAATCAAATAGTTGAACTTTGTTGAATTATTTGATTTTTTGCATTAAAAAAGAGTCTCGAAAAACCTCGAAACCCTTTAAAAAGACTAGCTGAGGTCAGATTCGAACTGACGACCCCGGAGGTATGAGCTCCGTGCTCTCACCAACTGAGCTACCCAGCCATAGTGTCATAAATATTTAGTTGTCAAAATTAAAAGTTGAATTATAGTTGAATTATTCAATATTTTTGGTGTTTTGCAAGAACTTTGTAATTTATCGAAACCCTTGTTTTTATAACCTTATCGGGGTTACTTAAATTTCTTTGACCTCACGGGTATGAGCCGAGCGCTCTCACCAACTGAGCTACTGTGCCATGTATTTAGTTTTCATTTGACAGGTTGGCTCAAGCGCTTCGCGCCCTCTAATCGAACTATCGCAGCTATCGCTACTTAGTGAGCTACTGTGCCATTAAATACAATTAAACACTAAGCATAGCGAAAATTCAAGAAATAAATTTTCTTAGAGGTTTTCATTTCTGCGCTTAAAAATTCAGAAATGCCTCTAGAGAGCTATTTTATAGAAAATAAGCTAAATAAATGGTTTACTTTTTTGAAAATACCATTAAACTGATAGTGTACAATAAAGGAGCGACTATTATGGCATCATTAAGCGGACAAGGCCTGTTTTTAACAGCAATAAACGGCTTAAACACCACGTATACAACTTTAGCGAAAAACAATCCGGACGGGCTGACCCTTGAACAAATTGCTAACCCTGATTCCACCGTTGCAAGCAGCTTAAACGCAAACTTTATCAGCTATTTAACCAGCAATTTCGGCACTTTAGACAAAGACGGCGATGGCAAAATTACTTCTACAGATATCACTAATTTGACAGACAGATTATCTAAACAAGGCATGACCTACGATGAGATTGTGCAAATGTGTTCTTTGGGTAACAATTCAACGCTGATGAACACGGTTTTAACTTATTTTGACCAAATTGACAAAAACCATGACGGCAAAGTGACTGACGAAGAAATCAAGGCATACGGCTATGAATCGGACAGAAGCAAAATGGAGCTTGAGTATGGCTCATTTAATCCTAATGATATGTCCGTATTTTACTCAGATGAATCGGCGTCTGATTACAAGGCTTCAAGCTTGCTGCAGTATAAATACCCGACTGAAAATTCGTAATTTTAATTAATCCTACAATAAAACCACTGCACCAGTCTGAAAAATTTGTTTTTTTCGATTTGTGCAGTGGTTGCTTTATCGGATGTGAGAAGATGCAAAGCCTCGCGAGGAGCGAGATTTGCTTCTTTGATACTGGACGTCGTAGACCCGGCTCAAGGTGCTTTTTCGTAGAAAAAGTGACTTGTGCAGAGGTCTTACAATATACACACGAAAAAAAATCGCCTGTGAAAACAGGCGATTTTTGTATGCAAATATAAATTTTGGTTACTTATCATTTTTTACAACGATAAGATTTTTCATTATTTTCATAACACATGTTGGCAGTACTACATCATTTAGACCATTTGCGATACTGATTATGCTGCCGGCTTTTAGTGTAACTTCTTCACCACGATATGTGAATGTGTAGTCAGAGTCTCTGTCTGAGCGAATTGTAATTTTATCCATGTCAACCTCTTATTTTTAACGACAAATATGATTATAGTACCAAAACTTTAGTTATGCAATTGTTTTGTCGGTTATTGATTAAATTCATCTACACTTATTGGAGGAATTAATTCAAGTTTTCAAAACTTTTTCCGATAGTAAATATGTGAGACCAATATGGTCCCAAAACCTCCTCCCCAAGTCTAGTAGCCGCTCCTATGGACGGCTTTTTTTTATGCTTAGTCAGGGATATATTTATATTCTTCATATAAACACTTTATTTCATCAATGTTGATGTTTTGTTTAATTTTAAATACCCCTAGTGTGTGGGTTTTTTCAATAGTATCAAGATATTTTAAAACCACATGGTAATGCTTTCTGTTCCAAAAATCATGTATAATTATAATGACGCCTGCACTACAGTTGAGAATCGTATTCAAAACACAAGCAACTCTGAATCTGCCATCTACTAAAACTGTATCAACATTTTTATTAATAGTATTTTTATTAAGGATATTGGAATAGTCAGGGAATTTTTCTTTATGCTCAATATTGTCAGGATAACTAAATAATGTTGTTTCACCTATATTAATATATATGAGGTCAAGTCTTTCTTGTTCTATTGATTTTTTTATAAATGCCCATGATTTCATTCTTTCCGTCCAAGACAAACTTGATTCAATAGAAAAAACTTTTTTAATCGGAGACTTTAATGCTTCAAAAGTACTGCCACCTGAGCCAAATTCCAAATAGACATTCGATTTGTTCATATATTTTTTTAATAATTCTCTTTCTTCATTAAAATTTAAAAAAGAATATCTTGTGGGTTTTTTTGAAGGCTTGTCTAAAGCTATGAGGGGATTAAGAAAGTAAATTATATTTTGTACTGTATATAGAAACCTTATCAGTGTTTTCAATAATTTTTCCATTTTTTTATAACCCTTTATTTATAACAAAGAAGAAAACGTCATGCCCGTGGGTGGGCTTTTTCGTAGGTTTGTTTTAGGCGTTCTGTGCTGACATGGGTGTAAATTTGTGTGTTGCTTATGCTTGCATGACCTAAAAGCTCCTGTACGACGCGTAAATCAGCCCCTTTTTCAAGCAACTTCGTAGCGAAACTATGCCTGAATGTGTGTGGTGTAACATGTTTTGGCAGTTGAATTTTCTCAACTATACTTTTGATAAAACTACGTGCACTTGCAGGCTGAAGCCTGTAACCTGTCTTGTTAATAAAAACAGGCGTGTCCTCTGTTATTCTTGGATCCATTTCTTCTTCCGAAATCATATGGCGCACTGTTGCGATGTATTTTTCTAAAAATTCTTTTGCACGGTTAGAAATCAACACAATCCGCTCTTTTGAGCCTTTGCCCAGAACGGTGATTTCATTATTTTCGAGATTTAGGTTGCCGAAATTGAGGTTACATAATTCGCTTATGCGCATGCCGGTTGCATAGAGAACTTCTAAAATTGTTCGATTGCGGTACCCGGCCGGGGTTTCAATGCTGATATTGTTTAAAATATTTTCTATTTCACGTTCTGATAAAAATTCAGGCAGTGAACGGGCGCGTTTTGGCGCTCGGATATTACTCAAAGGGTTGTTTTCAATTACGCGTTCATTGTAGAGATAGTTGTAAAATGCCCTGACTGATGCGATTTTGCGTGCCGTTGTTGTTTTGGTATAGTTGAACTTCTGGATGTACAGTAGATATTCTTTGATTTTTTGCTGCGTGACGTCCTCAACGGAATCGCTTGAAAGCCAGATTAAAAAACTCAAGCAGTCTGAAATGTAGGCTTTTACCGTATGTTCGGAAAAATTCCTCTCCACGTCCAAATATAGCTTAAAATCATTCAAATATTCTTTTGCGCTCAGTGTTAAACTCATAAGCAAATTATACTTAACCGCCCGCAAAAGGTCAAAATGTTAATTAACATTGAAAAACTTGCATTATGATGTATAATCTTATTGTTAAAAAACTCAGGAGGTCACATGTTTGGAGGAAATCCCGTATTTAATTCTAAGGCTGTGGAGAATGCAGCTACTGATATGACTCAGGCAATGACGATTAATGGCACGATTATGAAAACATTGCTGTTGTTGTTGGTTGCGTTTATTGGCGCCGGCGCTACGATTTATGAACTTTTGGTCGGGCATGTCGATAAAGTTATGATTATTGCTACAACAGCGTTTTTCGTTGGTTTTATTTTGGCATTTGTGATAATTTTCATCCCGAAAACTGCGCCGTACTTATCGCCAATATATGCGTTTGCTGAAGGTTCGCTTTTAGGTGCAATTACGATGATGTTTGAGGCAAAATACCCCGGAATCGCAATCAATGCTATCGGGTTGACGTTTTTAAGCTTATTCTCAATGCTAGCTCTGTATCGTATGAACCTGGTGAGAGCAACAGCAAAATTCAGACAAACGATTATTATTTCGATGTTTGCAATATTAGGGCTGTACCTCATTAATTTTATAGGCGGGTTTTTCAACTTTCAAATCCCTATGATTAACAGCTCAGGGCCTATCGGTATTGCATTTAGCTTGATAGTTGTTGCAATCGCTTCTTTCAGCTTCATTATCGATTTTGATAATATTGAAACTGGCGCCAGAAACTTTATGCCAAAGCTATTTGAATGGTACTTTGCATTCGGCTTGATGGTCACGCTTGTTTGGCTGTATTTAGAAATTCTCAGACTTCTATCGAAGTTGGCTAACAGAAATTAAGATTAATATAAAGATATTAAAATCAGGCAGCAGTTGATGTTAGCCTGATTTTTTTATATTTTCTTTATAATCTTTATAATGATATAAAGAAAATATAAGGAAATCATAAAACAGGGTTTTTTGGATTATAATACAATTAAGAAAATGAGAATTGGTATGTAGGGCTCTGAATAAGGGCAGCAATGAAGGAAAAAAGGAAAGACAATGCAAGCGACTTTAGAAAAAACAAGAACAATAAAATCTGAAGAGAATGTATTAGACTCTTTATTGAAAAATCTCGAAACTGCGGATAACAGAACAAAAAACGAGATTGAAAATGAAATTGTAACTTTAGGTGAGTCTGTAATACCTGATTTAGTTAACTATTTGCAAGTAATTAAAGGCACCGTAAGAGGTGTTGTTGCTATGGTTCTGATTAGAATGGGTCAAGACTCCATCAGTCATTTGAACAGAGCTGCTCAATGCAATAAAGACTTTGAGTGGATGGCTGAGTATTTGATTTCTGAAATTAACTGCCCAGTAAAAGCAGCAGCTTAATTTGTACTAATTTTTCATATTTCCACAAAAATAAAGCCCTGAAAAAGGGCTTTTTTAATGAACATGAAATATGAAATGTAATTGTCAGTATGGTCTTATGGTTTCGGTGCGTGGGATGCACCCTACTTTACTAATGTTAAATTATGATATAAATACTTTTTCTTTGATTGTGTCGAGGTATTTTACCATATCACAGGCAGCGATTGCGCCATCTGCGGCGGCTGTTATTACCTGTCTCAAAGGTGTTGTACGAACATCGCCAATCGCCCACACGCCCGGTAATGAAGTCTGCATGTTTTCATCAGTTACGATAAAACCGCCTTCATTTTGTTGTACTTGTCCCGAAATCATATCTACGTTTGGTGCAAACCCGATATAAGGGAATACTCCATCAGTTTTCAATGTCGTTACTTCGTTTGTCTTAAGATTCTTCAAAACAATGGAATTAACCGCATCTTCACCCTTGATTTCTAACGGAACTGTGTCCAAAATGAATTGAATTTTAGGATTTTCCATAGCGCGTTTTTGGATTACTCTATCAGCGCGCAGCTCATCACGTCTGTGGATGATATAAACCTTGTCGGCGAATTTTGTTAAATAAATCGCTTCCTCAACGGCCGAATTACCACCACCAACAACAGCAACTGTTTTTTCGCGGTAGAACGCCCCATCACAGACCGCACAATAGCTTACGCCGCGTCCTATGAATTCTTTCTCGCCGGGAACGCCTAATTTCTTTGCTTGAGCGCCGGTCGCAATAATTACCGTTTTTGTTTTATAAACTGTATCAATAGTTTCGATAGTTTTTGTCTCGGGTACTAAATTAATTTTTTGGATTTCCTGCATTTCATATTTTTCAATACCAAACTTGTCGGCATGTTCCTCAAATTTTTGCATTAATCCATAACCCTCGATAATCGGGAATCCCGGATAGTTCTCTATCTCAAGATAGTTGGCCGGTTGACCACCCGTAGCCGAAATGTCTACGATAGCAACGTTAGCATCTCCCCTTTTGGCATAAATACCTGCGGAGAACCCTGCCGGTCCTGCTCCCAATATAACTGTATCAAACTCTAATTCTTTCTTCTCTACCATAATAACTTTACTCCTTGCTTACTAAATGGAATGGATTTTCAGATGTGACCTTTTTCCCCTTTAAGCGATATTCAACAACTTCTTCACGATATAATTGATTGTTTGCGTACCGTTTAATAACCATTTTATCAGTACCATCAAATGTGTCACCCCGCAATGTGATAGACGGGGTTTCTAATCCTATTTCATTATCTCCTCTTGCAACTCTGCTGAATTTAATTGTGTTATCCTCAACCGAATCTATAGATACTGCTGCTTGTGCACCTGAAACAGGATTACATAGGATAATTATATTACCTTTCCTCGTCAAAGTCCACACGTCAATGCTCGAAGCAGCATATAATGCCGGATTCGTGTTCGAGATTTCTCTGGCTGCAACAATCCAGGTTCCGTAAAAATTTTCAGGTATCTCATCAATTAATGAAACATTGCCCTGAAGCAACTTAACATCCTGTGCCGTTGACGGCTGAGTAGTTAACATAACTATAAATAACATGACGCATAAAAAACAAAAAAGTTTCATTTTCATAAAGAAAATTTAATGATTTTTTTATGAAAAACAAATAAATTATACGTCGTCATGCTGAACTTGTTTCAGCATCTGTCGATTTGCGTGTTTGAGTATTAATTTGTGGCGATGATGAAATAAAAAACAAGCCTTAAGTTGTTGGGTCTATGTTTTAATAACCAAGCGCGAAGCTCAATTATCATTGCTGCGTTGGTACAGATTCTGAAACAAGTTCAGAATGACGTAGCGCGTATATTAAATGATACATTTCTTTACATCTTTTGTTTGTGTTTATTTTATAATGGTTTAAAGACATTGAGTTGTTTTGAAGGGGCAAAATCTTGGTCTACAAAGAGACGAAAACGCATGAGGTAACGGCTGACGTTGTTATCTTCACAATTAAAGAAAATAAACTGAAAGTTCTATTGGTAAAACGTGCTAATGAACCTTTCAAGGGCAAATGGGCCATTCCCGGTGGATTTATCCGTTTATCTGAAAACCTTGATAATGCGGCGTTAAGAATCCTTAAAGAAAAAACTAACGTCCAAAATATTTATTTAGAGCAACTTTATACCTTTGGCGATCCAACCCGTCACCCTAATGCAAGGGTTATCACGTGTGCGTATTTTGCGCTTATTCGCTCGGATGATATTGTACTTTCTGCCGGTACTGACCCTGAAACAACTGACGTTGAGTGGCATCCTGTGTATAATTTGCCGCCATTGGCATTCGACCACAAAGAAATCATCGAATACTCTCTGAAAAGAACCAGAGAAAGACTTGATTTCTGCCCGATTGCGTTCCAGTTGTTGCCTGAAAAGTTTACGTTAACAGAGTTGCAAAAATCATATGAACTAATTTTGGCTAAAAAATTAGATAAAAGAAATTTTAGAAAGAAAATGCTTTCCGCATCAATATTAAAAGAGTTGAATGAATATACCAAATCTGCATCTAAACGCCCTGCAAGACTTTACTCTTTTGACACAATTACATTAAATTCAAAACGCGGGCATTTTTTCACATAGGAGCTTGAATAATGAGAATAGGAATTATCGCGCTGGGTTTAATCGGCGGTTCATTGCTTAAAAACTTGTCAGATAAAGGAATTGAAGTTGTTGCTGTCACTCAAAACCCTGAAACTATAACTGCGGCGAAACGCTATTGTATGCGCTGTACCAGTGATATTCGGGAAGTCAAAAACTGTAACGTTGTTTTCGTCTGCACGCCTATCAGCAAAACATGCGAAACGCTGGATGAGCTCGAAGGTATTGTCTCGAAAGACTGTATTGTGACGGATGTTGCGAGTGTGAAAAGGCTTATGATGCGCAAAAAATACTCGTATAAATTTATTGGCGGTCATCCTATGGCAGGGCTTGAGACCTCGGGTTTCAAAAACTCTGTGGCCTTCTTGTTTGAGGGTGCACGCTGGGTGCTGACTCCTTCTGAAAATGCAACTGACGAAGATGTCCAAACCCTAAAAAAGATTATTAAATTTACCGGCGCAAAAACTATTATTACATCTGCCGAGGAGCATGATTATGCTGTGGCGTTGATTTCGCACTTGCCTATGCTTGTGGCACAAGGATTGATGAAGAACGCTGAGGATGATAAATTGGCGATGCAGCTGGCTGCAAGCGGTTTTCGTGACTCTACAAGGCTTGCTATGACTGATAAACAACTTGCTGAGGACATGTTGATTTATAATCGAGATAATATCGAAGATGTGCTTGCAAAATTCATGAAACAAACCAACGCTTTATTCGGCGATGAAAATTATGCAAAGTTGGCTGTAGCTATTGCTCTTAAACGATATCAGCTATATTCAATTGACGGAAAAAATATTTATAATGCCAAGTTAAATTAGTTTTTTTATGCTAATATGCATTAAGTATTGAATTATTATATATCTCTGGCGAATTATAATTCTAAATGGTTATACTATCATGGATACCTTTAATCAAGCAAGTAAACTAAGATTTTCTTATGGATAAAGAGTTAATACTTAAAAAAATTTCAGAAAACATCCGTGTTGAGAGGGTCAGAAAAAAATATTCTCAGGAAAAACTCGCGGAAATGGCTGGTATTACCGCAAAATACCTTAATATGATTGAGAATAATAAAGCTAACCCTAGTATAAGCGTGCTTATAGGTTTATGCACTGCGTTGAATGTTGATATCAAAATTCTTTTTTGCTAACTCAATAAAATTTGTACCATTTTAATGTTGTTTGTATAATTAACGTATACATTGAAACAAAAAGGTATAGTGATGAGTGAAAAACAGAAATTGATGTCAGGAATGCGCCCCACGGGTAAGTTGCATTTTGGTCATTATGAAGGTGTACTGACTAACTGGGTAAAATTGCAAGATGAATACGATTGCTACTTCGCAATCGCTGACTGGCATGCGCTAACTACAAAGTACGACAAAACAGAAAACTTGCGTACGGATGTGGTTGAGTGTGTCTTGGATTGGCTCGCAAGCGGCATTGACCCTGAAAAATCAACGATTTATGTTCAGTCACTCGTGCCTGAAACGGCTGTTTTACACTTACTTTTGAGCATGGTAACGCCTAACAACTGGGTGGAACGCGATCCGACTCTTAAAGATATGGTTAAAATCCTAAAGGAAAAGGGCGCAGAAAATTCTGAAGGCATTTCGCTCAGCTACGGCCTGTTGGGCTATCCTGTGCTGCAAACAGCTGATATATTGTCGTTTAATGCATCGCTTGTGCCCGTTGGAGTCGATCAGGTTGCGCATATCGAGATTTCACGCGATATTGCAAGACGTTTCAACAATATTTATAAAACTGAATTTTTCAATGAGCCGCATGCGAAGTTAACAAAAATCCCAATGCTAGTTGGTGTTGATGGACAAAAAATGGGTAAGTCGTTTAATAACGATATTAAAATTTCTGACGATGAAGAAACTACAACCAAAAAAATTATGCGTGCAATGACCGATTCCGCACGTATTCGCCGTGAAGATAAAGGCAACCCCGACAACTGCGTCGTTGTGTTCAAATATTATGAAATTTTTGCCGATGAAAAAACTGTTGAATGTGTAAAATGTGAGTGCAAAAATGCAGAGCGAGGCTGTGCTGACTGTAAAAGACAACTAGCTGCAATTATAAATGAAAAATTTGCGCCGGTGAGAGCACGTCGTGCAGAGTATGCAAACGATATCGACAAGGTTAAAACAATTATAGCTGATGGCTCAAAAAAGGCTCAGCAAGAGGCTCAAAAAGTTCTAGCTTCTGTAAACGAAATCATGCAAATGTATAAATAGTAAATTTTTCGTTTGATATATTAATTTTTATTACAATTTATGCCATAAGGTGTCAAATTTTTCTGTGTCCGAACTTAATATAGCTAAGAGATAGTATCTTATTTAAGAGAAAGCAGGTAAGGTGTGGCAGAAGTGTATAAAGTAGGAATAATTAGCAAAAATATTGCGCCGTATATCGCAATGCAAAGCAAGAGCTCTATGCAAAAAACACAAGCGGTTAATAACGATTATACTGACTCTGCTTGGGATACACGCGTGCAAAAAATGATACTAATCGCGGGAGTTGCAACACCTGTGGTTTCTTTTAAGCAAGATAACCTGAAAAGTGCTGAGGCTGTTCCAATAGCTATGCGGCCGTTATTAAATAAAATTAGTTTTCAACAAAATACCGGCATGAGCTTTAAAAGACTGAGTATTTGGGGTGATGTATCGTTAGATTTAATGCAAGGAAGCCGGCTAAACCCTTACGCTAGAGAAAAAATGACTAATGAAATATCAAGAGTGTTGAACAATGAGTCATATCCGACATCAATGAAAAATCCCCGAGTATTTTCTGTAAGCTACGAAGGCTGGGGGCATGCAGCCGGTGGACAGGCTGATATTGCGAATCAGCTGCCTGCCGCATTGAAAAATGTGGGAATTGATTCCTGTGCAATTGCGCCAATGTTCAATATCAACGTGATAGATAAGAACGGAAATGTTACAAGATATGGCGTTAGAGAAGATGATGGAGTATTAAAATATTTTGCACCGGGATTCAAAGAGGGCGTTGAAGTTGAGAAAGTCTACTCAGGCAAAATGGGGCATGATGATTTAGTCATATACAGAGGCTTAATTGGGCCCGCAAAACAGGAAGTTTTATTCCTCAGCGACAACAAACACTTTAATTTTGGAGATGTTCGCGGCTATAAAAATATTTACCAAAATTTTTGGCATTCTAATGAGCGTTTGAGAATGGCGCAGTTTAATAATATGTTTTATCACACGGTTTTAAAACTTCAGCGAGGTGAAGTAAAACTCGCTGACGGCGAAGCCGTTAAGCCACCGGATAAAGTAGTTTTGCACGAAGCATGGCAGTCGGGCGGATTTTTATGTAAAGCTCGTTTGTTATCATATGCCGAGGAATCTGACGGAATTATCACTGCTCATGAAGGTGATGCTTTGAGAAAACTCGCTGATAACAGTATCGTTACGGTACATAATATTGGCAACGACTATCAAGGACAAGAGGGTTATCCTGACCTAATGAAAGATTACTGGAATACACTTTATGGCAAATATGCCCATGAAATCGTGGAAAACAGCTGCATAGCTGATAATGGCAGAGATATTGGTATGTTCGGCACGCCGTCGCAGCGTGTCGGATTTTTTGCGCAAGTGCTCAATCCTGCTCATGCTGCAATGACTTTGGCTACAAGAATTGGTCCTGTATCAGAAGGATATTTGAACGAAATTCTCAAACACGGCCTGGCTGCAAAGTTATCTGACTTAATTAAACTCAGAGGTGTGAAAGGCGGTTTGGTTTCGCTGCCTAACGGCGTGGACAAACGTTCTTACGCTGCAAGCGCAGAGAATGTTGCTAAACTGAATGCATATTTTGGTGACAGTCTAAACAAAAAAATCGTTCCGTATTTAGAAAAATTTGATAGCAAGGAACCGATTAATATAAATGAATTTATGCAACAAAAAAGACATAATAAAGAAATTTATGTCGAACTGCTCAAAGATTCAGTAACTAATCCCAATCAAAAAATATTTCTAACCCCGCCTAATTTTTACCAAGGCGCACACGGTATTGATATTACAGGTATAACAGCAGACACGCCGATTTTCTCTATGGCATCACGTCTTGATGACCAAAAAGGTTTTGATACGATAGTCGATGCGTATTCCAAATTAATGGAAGGATACTGCAAAAGTGATCCGAACAGACCTGTGCTGCTGCTATCTGGTGGTGGTAATGACCATCTCAGCTGGTATATTAAAACAGCTAAAGACAGGCTAGGCGCTGACGGCGACAGATTATTGTTCACTGAACAAAGAGTCAGCAACGAAGGCCTGATGCTGACCAATATGACAACCAGAAATATTATGCCTAGCGATTTTGAACCGTACGGAATTTCAGAACTCAAAGGCTTATACGCTGGCTCACACGTAATTTGTACAGAGGTTGGCGGTATGAAATCTATACCTGCCGTTTCTCGCAAAATCTTCAGCTACGCTCAGAATCCTGAAAAAGCCAATGCTGTCACTGTTCCTGACTATGACTATATGTGTATGCAAGGGAATCAAAGAGGCAAAGACTTAGCTCGTACCCTGAACGCAAGAGCTTTGAAAGAGGCTATGTCAACAGATATTCGTCTTGATGAAAAAGTCAGCGCGCAAATGGATATCAATGCGCTTCATACAGATGTAAGCTGGAATAAAGGCGCCATTCAAAATTACTGCGATCAGATGGCAATAACTTTAGATAAAGATGTGCTAAATAACTTAAAACAACGAATGGCAGTATAAATCAAGCATTAATTACTGGATTGCTTCGTCGAGCTTTCAGCTCTTCCCTCAAGGACAATAAGTAAAATAAAAAGAGACTGATTAAAAATCAGCCTCTTTCTTATATATGTAGGGTGCGTCCCACGCACCGAATGATTAGTGTGTGCAGAGAACACTGCCGCTTTTTTCTTCAAGTACAGCTTGAGCCGCAGCCAGTCTAGCTTGTGGAACTCTGAATGGTGAGCAAGAAACGTAGTTCAAGCCAATTCTGTGACAGAATTTAACTGATTCAGGGTCGCCACCGTGCTCACCGCAGATACCGCGTTTCAAGTTAGGACGTACAGGTAATGCTTTGTCTAAACAAATTTTCATTAACTGTCCGACGCCTTCTTGGTCAAGCGTTTCGAACGGATTCGACGGAAGGATTTTTTGGTCCACGTAATTACTTAAAAATTTACCTTCAGCATCATCACGTGAGAAGCCAAAAGTCATTTGTGTTAAGTCATTAGTGCCGAATGAGAAGAACTCTGCATACTCAGCAACCTGGTCAGCTGTTATAGCTGCACGAGGAATCTCAATCATTGTACCAAACATATAATCAATGTTTGTACCTTTTTCAGCCATAACTTCTTTAGCAACGCGCTCAAGAACTGTTCTTGCTTCTTTAAGCTCGTTCACGTGGCTGATAAGAGGTATCATGATTTCAGGTTTAACGCTTAAACCTTCGTTAGCGCAATCGCAAGCTGCTTCAAAGATTGCTCTTACTTGCATTTCGTTGATTTCAGGATATGTTAAGCCAAGTCTGCAGCCTCTCAAGCCCATCATCGGGTTAGACTCAGAAAGACCTTCAACGATGTGAAGCATTTCTTCATCTTTAGAAACATCTTGATTTAGCGCTTTGCCCACAGCAACTTTTGCAATCAAGTCTTCTTTTGAAGGCAAGAATTCATGCAATGGAGGGTCTAACAACCTGATTGTCATAGGCATACCGTTCAATGCTTTGAACATAGCTTTGAAGTCACCATATTGCATTGGCAATAATTTGTCTAAAGCGTTTCTACGAGCCTCAGGAGTACCTGCAACAATCATTTCTTGCACAACAGGTAATCTGTCAGGATCCATAAACATATGCTCTGTACGGCATAAACCAACACCTTTAGCACCCAACTCAACTGCGTTAGCAACGTCTTGAGGCGTATCAGCGTTTGCTCTTACTTCTAGTTTTTTAGTTTCATCAACCCATTGGAACAATTTTGCGAAATTGTCATCCATTTCAGGTTCGATTGTATGAATAGAGCCTTCCATAATTTCGCCGGTACCACCGTCTAACGAAATAATATCGCCTTTTCTGTATACTGTCCCATCAGTTGTGGTAAGTGTTTCATTTTTAAGATCGATTCTTAAATCTTCAGCACCTGCGATACATGGTTTACCCATACCTTTTGCAACAACAGCTGCGTGTGATGTCATACCGCCGCGAAGCGTCAATACACCCTGAGCCGCAATCATACCGTGAATGTCATCAGGGCAAGTTTCGATTCTTACCAAGATAACTTTTTCGCCGGCCGTGCCGCGTTCTGCTGCTTCATCAGTATTGAAAATAACTTTACCAACAGCCGCACCAGGTGAAGCTGCTAAGCCTGAGCCGATTTTTTTAGCCGTTTTCTTAGCTGCAGGGTCAAAGCTTGGTAGCAATAATTGGTATAATTGATAAGGATCAACTAATTCGATTGCTCTTTCTTTTGAAATAGTTCCTTCTTCAGCCATTTCAACAGCGATTCTTACAGCAGCGGCTGCAGTTCTTTTGCCGTTTCTTGTTTGAAGAATATATAATGTGCCACGCTCAATTGTGAATTCCATATCCTGAATATCTTTGTAGTGGTTTTCCAATTTTTTCGCGATACCTACGTATTGTTGGTATAATTCAGGCATTTCAGTTGCAAGTTCAGCGATTTGTTTTGGAGTTCTGATACCGGCTACAACGTCCTCACCCTGGGCGTTTGTTAAATACTCACCGTAGAATAAGTTTTCGCCTGTAGATGGGTTTCTTGTGAACGAAACGCCTGTAGCAGAGTCGTTACCCATGTTGCCGAATACCATTGTTTGTACGTTAACAGCTGTACCGTATCTGTGGTCGATTTTGTAGTGATTACGGTAAGCTACCGCACGTGGAATATTCCAAGAGCTGAATACAGCTTCGATTGCTGCTTGTAGCTGTTCATATGGATCTTGTGGGAATGGTTTTCCTGTTTCTTTTTGAATTAATTCTTTGTAAGCAGGAATTAATGATTTTAAACCATCAATAGAAACATCTGTATCTAATTTAACGCCTTCTTTAGCTTTTACTTGATCTAAAATGTGCTCAAAGTGTTCTCTTTCAATATCAAGAACAACTGAGCCGAACATTGTTAAAAATCTTCTGTAGCTGTCATATACAAATCTTTCATTGCCTGTTAATTTAAGCATACCTTGAAGTGTAGAATCGTTTAAACCAAAGTTTAATACAGTTTCCATCATACCTGGCATTGATAATCTTGCGCCGGAACGTACTGAAACTAAAAGTGGGTTTTCAGTATCGCCGAATTTTTTACCTGTTTGCTGCTCAACGTTTGCTAATGCAGTTCTTACGTCATCCATCAAGCCTTCAGGCATTTTGTTTCCGTTATCAATGTATTCCATACAAGTCTCAGTTGTAATGGTCAATCCCGGAGGTACAGGTAAGCCTGCATTGGTCATCTCTGCAAGGTTCGCACCCTTACCACCCAAAAGGTTTTTCATTGAAGTGTTACCTTCCTTGAAAAGCCATACACGTTTTTCTGCCATAATTCTCTCCTTTTTTATCTGACATTCAAATTTTTAATTAATTGCATATCAACAGTATCATGAACATACTTTTAAAACAAAGAGTTTTAGGGTGTTTTGGATAAAATTATTTTTCAGAATGCAACGGCGCGTCGTCGATAAAATTCCAACCTTCGGGCAACTCAGATTCAACCATGCTCATAAGCTCGGAAGGCTTTAAATTGAATGCGTTCGCAATTCGACAAAATGTAGAGAGCTGCGGGTCTAGAACCGCTTTTTCAGCACGCAAAATTGTAGCTTTAGTTATATCAACTTCATTGGTAAATGCGTAGACCGATTTTTTAGTTGATAACCTTAGTTCTTTCACAGCTATAGCTAAAGCATTTGCTAATTCTTTTTTCTTTTGTTTATTATTTTCTTGCATCTTATTATTGTAAATGTTAAATTTATAATAAACGGGTATAATTATCACCTAAAAAATAGTAAGGTGGGTTCCCTAACCCACCAATAGGCTGTAGGGTTGGCTCGCCAGCCCACCAAAAGATAATTACTTTTGTTCAAATTCGGTCAAAAACTCAGCAGGAGACAGTTTAAATCCAGAGGCTATTTTTATTAGAGAGTCTATTTTAACAGCAAGTTTTAAATTTTCTATCCTGCTTAAAGTTGCAGGTTCCATTGCAATCTCAAAGGCAAATTTGTTTAATGTATGCCCTGCTTTAATTCTTTTATTTCTGATATATTTTCCTAAATGTTTGTATTGCATATTCGCAATTATGTGATATTCTGAAGTAAAAGTCATTGCCAATTCGCAATAGGCTAAAGATACTGTAGGGTGGACATACTTGTCCACCGAAAATAAAATTTGAGGAATAAAGGATGAGAGCAACAAAAAAAAATTTGACCATCAAAACTTTGCAGCACAATATTGAACGCTTACAGGATTTTGAGGAATGTGTTGATTTAATTTTTCATTCGTTCAAAAAACACATTAAAAAAACTTTGGGAGATTTGCAAACTCTTTTAAATCAAATTACAGATAAATAAGCCTGTTAATAATTACGCGTCGAGCGTTGGATATCGCGTTGGGCTGATTTTTTGGCAATATCTTCGCGCTTGTCATGAAGTTTTTTACCTTTTGCAAGCGCTATTTCCAGCTTTGCCCAGCCGTTCTCGAGGAATAATTGCAAGGGAATTAATGTGTAGTTTTCTTTTTTGATTTTTCCCAATATTTTCAGGATTTCGTTTTTGTTGAGTAAAAGCTTGCGTACGCGCTCGGGCTCTTGGTTATAACGATTACCCTGCTCATAAGGGCTGATGTGGCAATTGTACAAAAATATTTCCATATCGTCTATTTTTGCGAAGCTGTCTTTCAGGTTCACGCCGCCTTTGCGGATTGATTTTATTTCAGTGCCGGTCAGGACTATCCCTGCCGTGTATTTTTCGAACAACAGATAGTCATGATAAGCTTTTTTATTCGTTGTGATTACTTTTCTGCCCATAGATGCATTATATTACAAAATCGACAAAAAGTAATTTTAGTTGTACGCTATGACTATGTTGAGTAAAGAGTTAGATTTTTATAAAAAAATAAATGTGCCCGTGCTTGTCGTAAATTCAGATTTGAAGGCTGTTTTTTCAAATTGTACTTTCGATGAAACTTTTGGCAAAATCACGTCGATAAAAAAATTCCAGCACAATTTTAACTTTGATGTTTGTGTTTTGGATAATGCGGATATTACGAAGTACACGCCGATGTTTGCGGCTATCGAATCCTGTTGTGATTTTTCTGCGTTCGTCACTTATCAGGACCATGTGAATGAGCTTTTTAACTTTGAGTTAGGCGCGTATAAATCGGGCAAGAACACAGTTTTTTTATTCAAGAATGTTACTTACCAAACTCGATATATAAAGCTGAAAAATGAATTTGATAATTTGAGCAAGGAATGTTCGGCTGTGCAAAGTAAACACAAAAGATTTATGCAGCTTGAACAAACAGCAAGAGATCAGGCTGTCAAAATGTCACTGATAAATAAAATTTCACACCAAATTCGTCACTCAATGAAACTTGATGTAATTATTAACACTGCCTTGAAAGAATTGTTGGAGCTGGTCGGGGGGTTCAAAGGCTATTATGCTGTGCCGGCTGATGAGGATTTTTTGATTAAGCAAATTTATCCTATGGAGAATAAAAAATTAGTTGGTAAAATTATTAAATTTGATGATTCAATACAGAAAATAACTTCCTCAAAAAAATACGATATTTCAAGTTGTCTAAAAGAGTACGATAATTCATCGACGAATTATAAAACGCCCGTAAATAGAATTTTGATTCCGATTTATTCAACGAATGAATTTTTTGGTGTAATTGTGATATTTACGAAACAAAAGACCGGCTTGAAATCTATTACTGACGTGCTTGAGGCGATTTCGACTCAGCTTGCTACTGAGATTATGCAAGCTTCATTATTTAAACAATTAAATGATAAAAATTTAGAATTAGAAAAAACTTTGAAAGAGTTAAGAGAAACTCAACTGCAACTTATTAACACAGAAAAAATGGCGTCACTCGGTCAGCTGGTAGCAGGGGTTGCGCATGAAATTAACACGCCAATCGGTTCGATTAATGCGAACAATGCAATTATCAAAAAAATGATGGAAAAATTTGAGCCTGAAACTCAGAAAAAATATCAGAATTATCTTGATATGATGAAAAACATAAATTCAATCGATGCAGAAGCGATTAATCGCATTACAAAAATCGTAAATTCACTGAAAAAATTTGTCAGATTAGATGAGGCTGAATTGCAAGAAACGGACATAAATCACGAACTTGATTTGACGCTGAATTTGATTCAACACGAGACAAAAAATCGTATCGAAATTATCAAAAATTATAAAAAAATTCCACTGATAAAATGCTACCCGAATATGCTGAATCAAGTGTTCATGAACATACTTATTAATGCTTGTCAAAGTATTGAAGGAAAAGGGAAAATTACCATATCAACCGACTATAAAAAATCAAATTTAATTGTCTCAATAAAAGACACAGGCTGCGGTATGGATGAAAATACAAAAAATAATATTTTTAATATCGGATTCACGACAAAAGGCGTTGGCATCGGCACAGGAATCGGGCTCGCAATTACGTATAAAATTATTGAAAAACACAACGGGAAAATTGAAGTAAAAAGCACACTCAAAAAAGGCTCGGAATTTATAATTTCGATACCATCAGTTTAATTTGTTTGGGTTTCTTCAACAACTATTGTATATCGGTGCGTGGGACGCACCCTACAGTTTGTTTTTCTTGTCTACGTAGCGAACGAGCCCAGAAACAGTTTTTTGATTGATTCTAAAAATTGCGCACGTTTTTCTTTTCTGTGTTGAATGAATTTTTTTATTTTTGGTGAAATACTTGCAGAAAATGAATCGGATTCAGAAGCTTTATGCTCAGCGTGCTTTTTCAAATAATGAATCGTCTCATGATAAGATGTTCTTCCCATAACCATTTTGCACTCCTTTTTCTTAAAATAACCACAACAAAATAAACATAACTATCAGGCATTATTTATACATTTAGACACATATATTTATATTAATATTATAACCGATAAAATAGTTTTTTCTAGTGCAAGGACATAAAAAAAGAAGCCGGTTTTTAGTCGACTTCTTTTTGTTTATTTTTTATTGTAGGGTGCGTCATACGCACCGAAATTTCTTAGTTAAATTCTTCTAATCTGCTGAGTAATTCACCGTGTTTTTTAGCGAATTTGTTGCCGCGTGCTTTTATTGCAAAAGCGAGTATTTGCGGTAGGTTTATTCCGTTGCCTTCGCACAATGAATTGCAGTAATATTCACCGAAGTTGTTAGGCATTCTCAACGACCAGTTGTGATCGCCTGATGTGCCCGGCATATTATAAACTTCTTTAACGCCGAAGAAATCAGTGAAGAAAATTTGAATATTCTCAGCAGTTGATGCAAACATTTCAGTCAATTTAACTTGAGTTAAATATTTGTTATCAGTTGTGAGACGTTTAATCATTGCTTCAGTTTCTTCCTCTGACTTGTCGGGATATAAATCAGCAACCAAGTTGAGCGCGTGTAAGTACGCTTCGTGCGTATTTACTAATTTGTCAGCCCACATCGCAATTGGTTCGTTATCGTGTGTGCCAACCATAGCCCAAACTTTTTTCTCGATGTTGCAGCAGCGATATGGATGCTCAGGAACCTCAGGAAGAACGAACTGAGTTAATCTCATACCTTGAAGTTTCAAATCAGCCATTACCTGACAAACAGGATATGTCATTGTGCCTAAATCTTCGCAAATAATTGCATCTTTAGTTAAGCCATTTTCTTTAGCTGCAGCGATAACGATTTTTTTGAGAAACCAGCCGTATTTTTCAACTTGTTCCGCGCTTAATTTTTTAATGCGTTTTTCTTTATCAGAACCAACTTCGTTATTCAAATTAGCTTTTTTCGCGATTGCATATTTCGATAATTCAGAATGCTCAGGAGAAGAATATAACCTCCCTGCACCTTCTTCAGGTCTTGGCTTGCAGCCGACTTTATAAACCCAAGGATCGATTAAACCAACAACGTGGTCAATACGAACGCCGCCGGGATTTTCTTTGAACATTTTGCTGTATAATCTTTTGAGTAAGATACCTGCATCGCCTAATTTGCCGGCTTTGTCGAACATTTTTTTAGGGTCAACAACAGGGAAGCCCCAAGCTTGTCCATCTTCTGTAAAATAGTCAGGAGGGCAGCCAAGCATCCAACCATCTAAGAACAATGATTGGTAAGCCCAGATATCTCTGTCTGAGAATGCTACTTGTCTGTCAGCAATCATTTTGATTCCTTTTGATGCTGCGTATTCTTTTGTTTTTTCGTTTTGTACATATGCTACGAATTGACAGAATGCGTAGTATTCGATTTCGTCATAATATTTTGATTTAATTTCGTTCAATCTTTCTGCTGATGCAGCTTCTTCTTTTTTGTTTTTAGGATTGAATAAATTTTTATCAATTTCACTATCCCAATTTTTCCAGTAGTCGTTTCCGTGCTCAAGAGTGAGCGCTTCATAAATTGAATCTTTTTCAATCCAGTACCAGTTTTCGCCTTTGTACCAGTTGAACCAATCTTTCAAGTCCTGACGGCCACGGTCACGGAAACTGTACCAAGCTTCTTTTAATGCTGTTTCTTGTGCTTCAAAAATATATGAGTATGCTGTGCGATTTGTGTCTTTGTTAGGATTGTTTTCACAAATGTTGTTGTATGTATCCCAGGATAAAATATTACCCCACTCGTCCCATGTTAATTTTTCCAGGTCAATAAATAACGGATTAGTAGAAAAAATTGTACCAGTGTATGGTGATGCGTCGATACCTTTTGTTTTGCCCGCAGGTCCAAGTTGGATTGCGTTAAAAATTCCCGATGCAAAATCAATCAAATCTCTCCCTGCTTGAGAATTTGGTGAACCAAATCCTGTGTTTCTGCCTTCGCATGAAGGGAAACTGTTTCCATGCACAATCAGTGCTAGATTTTTTTTGCCAAGCGCTATCAGAGCGTCATGTATCATTTGTTTTTGATAATCCAACTCTTGTGCGCAGCATTGTCCTAAATTACATGTCATAAGCTCTATTCCTCTTTTTAAATTGCTAACTTTTACCAAAATCATTTTAGCATTAAATTTAAAATTTAGCACGCTTTTTAATACAATATTTAAAGGATTTTTTTTAGTAAAATTTATGCCCAAATTTGAAATATTTTTTTAATAAAAATTTGAAAAATTTGAATCTCGTAAATCTAGCGTTAATAAGACTTTTTGGGTTTTAATTTTTTAAAAAAATAATAAAAAAAATACATTAATTTTTTTAAGTTTTTTCTTAAAAATTTTAATGTATTTTTTATCAATTTTAAATTAGATTTTTACTAATCGTTGCCTTGAATTAAATTTCGTAGTCTTTGTTTTGCATATTTACTTAAAAGTTTTTGTGTATCGATTTCAGGTCCAAGCTGTCGTTCTCTTTTCTGGACAAAAACTTCCCATGGTCCAATATAAAGCATTTTATAGGCATCTTTGGGTGCTCGTTGAGACATTATTTCTGCTTCATTAACCGCATTAGAAATGCCATTTTCCAAAAGCATTCCGTTAAGTAAATCGCCAACTTTGTATCTTAATTTTAATATCATTTCATTAAATCTCGAGTTAGAGGCGTTTTTTAATACTTCTATTTTAACACCGACTAATTCTGACAAAGTTTGTACTACAGGCTCAGTTCTAAGTCCGCTTACAGCATAATATAAGTCTCTTGTTGGCGTACCGCCAAAAGTTTGTTTTTGAGCATAATTATTTTGTATTGGATTGATTTTCATTTTTTATTTTCTTAAGAATTCATAGAAGCCATAGACAGTTTCTTTCAATGTTTTTGGCGCTTTGATTTCGATAGTTGTGCCGAGTTGTTTATCAAATTCCTTTAACTTTTCAGCGATACCTGCGAATCCTATTTTGCTGAAAGTAGTACGTAAAGATTCATAACCTTCGGCAAGTCCCGGATTGGCTTTTACTAATTCAGGTCTGATAACTAACTTAAGTTCGCATGTGTTGAAAACTTCGCTCGGGATTCTTTTGATACTGCTTGTTGCCCTGTTAATTAATTCTTCAACAATTTCAGGTTTTATGCCGATTAATTTAGAAAAATCTCTGATTCTTATGACATGTGCTTCAGGAGTGTCGGGTAATGCTCTGCATGGTGCAAAAATTTCTGTAGCGAATCGTCTGTTGATTTGTGTGTTTGGATTAGCTGATTCTGCTGCCTGTTGCGCACGTCTTATGCTTTGTATTGTTTGCTCGGAGATTTTAGCGCCAAGCTCGCTCCATCGATGGCTTCCCATTCTTTTTACTATCATTTTATACTTCCTCGTTTTTCGTTATTGATGTGTGACAATATATGTCTTAATTAAACAATAAAAAAACTCGAAAAAATCATTTTAGAAATAATTTTTTACAAAAAATCTGAAAGCTTTACAAAATTTTTGCGCATAATTTTGTGAGCGGGCAAATATCGCAGCAGGGCTTAATCGGCTTGCAAATATTTTGGCCGTGAGTAACCAGCAAAGTGTTAAAATCCATCCAAAATTCCACGGGTAAAATTTCTCTTAAAACCATTTCCGTTTCATCTGGAGTTTTTGTTTTTACATACCCCCAGCGATTGCATATTCGATGCACGTGAACATCGACACAAATCGCGGGTTTGTTAAAGCCTTTTGCTAAAACCAAGTTTGCTGTTTTGCGTCCTACGCCATTAAATTTTACAAGTTCTTCAATTGTGTCAGGAGTTTTTCCGTTGTATTTTTCGACAATTATTTTTGAGAGTTCAATTATTTGTTTTGCTTTGTTTTTGTAAAAGCCGACAGGGTAAATCGCTTTTGCAAGTTCTTCTTCTGAAACTTTCGCAAAATCTTGAGGAATTTTTCCCAACTCAAGCATTCTCAAAGTTGCGGGGTAAGTGGTTTTGTCGTTTGTGCGCAAACTTAAAATACATGTGATTAAAACAAGGTAAGGATTGCCGTGTTTTTCTGTAAAATTTACAAAATCACTGCGTGGTGAATCAGCCTTTTTTAAAATGTCTATGTATTTTTCGATATCTATTTTTTTCATGCTGCTTTGCTTGATTGTGCTTCCAATTTTGCTTTGATATCTTTTTTGACGTGGAATTCGGTCGAGCCTTTGAAATATTTTCTTATTCCATAGAGCATTTTTGGCATTACGTAGCCCAGTCCCGCACAGCATATTGCGATGTTGGCAATTATTGAAGCTATTTTATAATTTCTTGCATTTTTGATGAATCCTGCCAAAGTTTTTTTAGAGGTTGAACTTTTCGCCGCGTTGTAGAGATCTTGAATATTGTCTGCAATTTTTTCGACATTTTTAATGTCTATATATTTTTTCACATTGATAGTTTTACCATCTTCTAATGTTGCAATGGTGTCAGAGATTTTCGCAGCTTTGACTAAAATATTTTTAGGATTATTGTGTATAAACTCTAAAATTTCAGTTTCGGATTTTAAATTTCTAAACGCGTTCAAATCACCATGAACTTTGCCTTTTTTATTGAACATTTCTATGAATTCGGGTGAGTCTAGAACTCTTGCGTCTAACTCCATAGGAGTTTTGAGGAATTTTCTTGATAGCCATTCCATTCCTGTTTGTATTTTCGGTCCTGCTAAATATAGGAACGTCAGGGCGCAGGCTTCTTTAAAGCCGAACTCATATTTTTCGAAATTTCTGCCCGTTCCGACCCGACCCGGTATGATTACGAATAAATCGAACAGCATACTGTTTTTTGCAGGGTCAAACAAGAACGACTCAAGGCCTTTTCCTGTCATACCAAACGAAATATTATTACCATTTTTATTTTTTTCTTGCAGTGATGTGAATTTCAAAGTAGATTGTTTTTGAATAAGTTCCTGGCTGATTTTTCTTGCATTCTGTTCTTTATAAAATTCGGCTTCGCTGCTTTTGTGTGTATAGTGATGTCTTATTTTAGTTAAAGTTAAGTATGACGCGGCAGTTAGTGCTAATGCAGCGCCAAGTTTTGCATAAAACAAACCTTTAAAGTTACCTTTGTTCTTGAAAGCATTATCCAAAGATTCTATGACATTGCCTTTAGCGTATTTTTTCGCGATTTTAAATTGGTCGTCATTGCACAAAACTCTGACATCAACTTCTGGGTCAAGTTTTGCTGCTGGGTAAACTATGTAGTCTATAATTTTTTTGAAAAACGGGATACCGCCGAGCCACAGTATTGCTGTGCCAAATTCATCAATCGCTCTGTCTCTTCCCTCAATCCAGCCACCGGCTTTTGTAGCTTCATTGGAAAGACTCAAGCTTGTAATAACATCTTTTACGGCTAGCGGTGTTAGTGCTGCCGGGTTTCCTAATATTGATATACCTTTTGATATTGCGCTTACTGTCATTTTTCCTTTGTTGCCTTTTTACTTATCTCACAATCATAGACCCCAGATGAGGTTCATTAACTTCTGGAGTAGATGTCGTTTCTTATATATGATTGTGGTGTTTTTTAAATTCATTCTAATTTTCCGATTTTAAGTTACTTATTTAAATCAGGTGATAGTTCTTTATTGCTAATATGTAGTCGTTTCTTAAAAAATTGTAACAATAAATACCTCCCATGAAACTAGAAGGTCTTTGTTGTCATAATTATAAATTATGCCAAGAACCATCTAGTTAGTATAAAAACAGCGCTTTTGATGTTTACGAATTCTCATTTTTTGTTCCTAATTTGCTACACTTATTATTAAAGCACTTGAACGAAATTTTACAAGAGTAAGTCGGCTTTATTTGTATATTTTTTAACAATTAGTTCATTGCTGATAATTTTTGTCGAAGAATTTTAGGATGAACAGACAGTGTTTGGTAGTTTTCAATCGCTTTTGTAAGGCTCTTTTTACACTTCTCCATTTCGTTTTGTGTTTTGTAAATATACGAGAGAAAATAATATAAATCACCGGAATAGGGAGTCTCTTTCAAAGCCTCTTTCACAAGCTGTTTGGCTTTGTCAGGCTGATTTTGTTTTATATAAATTTTTCCCAAATTTCGTACAGCTTCAATATCTTTAGGGTTGATTTCAATGGTTTTTTCTAAGTACGAGATGGCTTTATCGATATCTGATTGCTCGTTGTATATGGCCGCCAGATTGTAATACGCCCAGCTGTACTCAGGCGATAGCTCAATAACCTTCTTCAGGCCTGCAATAGCCTTATCAATTTGTCCGATTTTTTTGTACTCATTGGCCAAGTAAAAATGCGCAATTATATCGTCATGATTTAAAATGATAGCATTTTTGAAACACGTAACAGCTGTATCATTTCTGTTAAGTTTTGAATATATATAACCCAAATTAAAATACGTGTCGGCATCTTTAGGGTCAAACTCGACGACTTTCTTGAAAAGCTGAATAGCTTTGTCGAATTCTCCTGTTTGAACGTATAAATTGCCTAAATTATACAGAAAGTCTATTTCATCGGGTTGTTGAGCAAGTGCTTTTTTGTAGGCTGTCTCGGCCTGTTTAAAATTTTGTACTTTTTCCCACGCAATCGCGGCATTATAGTGTAATCGAGCGTCTTTAGGGAAAATATTGGTTAAATAATTTAACTGCAAAATAGCTTCGTTATTATAACCACTGTCAAGCAACACGACCGAAAGTTCACGCCGTGCCTGAAAATTAGAAGGGTCGTTTTTTACAATCGCTTGTAATTCTTCGATTTTTGCTTGATTATCCATAAAAAAAGTGTAGCAAATTACGGAGTATAAAAAAGTTAAGTTTTGTAACGCGCTAAAAACCTGTCATAGACCGAAATAAATTATTTAATATAATTTGTATATATAAAATATAGCAATTATATCTACTCATTTGTTTTTAATTAAATATGAGAAAAATATATGAGAGGTTTCAATGAGTCTTAATTCTTTATACAATCAATCGATAAATAATAATAAAGTAGCTAACGCTAATCTTGGACAAATATCCAAAGTAAAAAGTGTTTCAAGCTCAAGTATTTTTGCAAGCGCCGGTACGGCAAACGCGAAATCATCAGCCAGCATTTTCGGTGGTGCGAGTAATTTCGCAAAAGCCAATAGCTTGACATCTACGTCGTTTGAAAAACAAGCTCCTGCCGCTAAGGCCGAGAATTCAAACGGTTTTTTAAATCAAATTAAATCATTCTTCACGGTAAGCAACAAAGCCACAACGCAGCAGCAAGAAAAGCCGGAAGAAAACGGAGATATTATGTCCAGAGCCGCAGCGGTTCTCGCTCAAGCTCAACAAGCCTCAAGTTCGCCACAAGCACAAGAACTGCTCGCTAAAGCCGATAAATTAAACACAGAAAAAGATGAGCCTCAAAAAACTCAAGCGAACAAACAAGCAGCTCAAAAACAAAATACTCAAAAAGCTGAGTCGAAGCAGTCTGAGCAGCCCGAAGAAAACAAAGATAACAATAAAGTAGATGATTATAGCAAGGCGACAAAAGAACAGTTGCAGCGCGCAATCTCAGCAGGCAAGCCCCAAGATGAAATGACGGCTATGCAAATGCTGAATAACCCTAATTTGGCTAAAGAAGATTTAGTGCAAATTAAAGACAGATTTAAAAATAATCCGAACGTTAATGAAGCCGTACAAGGCTTAGAAGACAATTTTTCATAGTTCATAGACATATTAAATACTTCCACAAAATCTTAATTATCCGACCGCCTCGCGGTCTTTTTATTTTGCGCTAAAGTTTGATGGGGTAGGGACCCCACCTTACAATTTTTTGGCCTTCCCCCTTTGTGGGACTCTGCCGATAAAAACGATTTAGAATGTAGGTTGGGGTTTCCACCCCAACATTATATTATTTTGGTGCGTAAGACGCACCCTACGGTTAACCTTGTGTCATCCCGTGCTTGACACGGGATCTTACCAGCTATATGTGTGACACAGTTGGAAAGATACCGGATATTTTTCTGTGAAAAATTCCGGTATGACCTTAATATGTTTGAACTAACAGCACGCTACATTGTGCTATGACGCCTTCTTTTTGTCCGATTGGCCCTAGTGTTTCCATTGTTTTGGCTTTTACGGAGACCTGACTTATGTCGGTGTCCAGGGCTTTGGCGATATTGTCGCGTATTTTATCTATGTAAGGTCTCAGTTTTGGGGCTTCTGCGATGATATTGACATCAAGATTGTTGATTTTGTAACCGGCTTTGTACATTAATTCGGTTGTTTTAGCCAAAAGGAGTATACTGTCTGCGTTTTTGTATTGTTCATCGGTGTCGGGGAAATGCGTGCCAATGTCTGCTAATGCTAATGCACCTAAAATAGCGTCGATGACTGCGTGTGCCAGCACATCTGCATCGGAATGTCCCAACAACCCTTTGTCGTGGTCTATTTTTATGCCGCCAAGTACCAAGTCGCGTCCTTCGACCAATTTATGAATATCAAAACCCAGTCCTGTTCTGTATTTTAGTTCCACGTTTAATTCTCCGATTCAATAAATTTTTCTACTGCGTAGCAAACGCCGTCGTGCTCGACGTCAAGCGTTATGAAATCAGCGATATCTTTCAATGCTTGTGCTGCGTTGCCCATGGCAACTTTTATTCCGGCAGCCATGAGCATTTCGATGTCATTTTCCTGATCGCCGACTGCCATTATTTCCTCTTTTTTGATGTCCCACATATCTGCCAAGAAGCGAATTGCATCGCCTTTAGTCGCTTCAATGTTAGAAATCTCACAAAAATACGGGGTTGAGTGGGTTACGTATAACTGTCCTTCGTATTTCGTTTTTAGGGTTTGTATCAAATTGCTTATTTTTTCTGTGTCATAATCTATCGCTAAAACCTTGTGGTAGCCGGCGTGTTCGAGTTTATCAAAATCGCCGACAACTTGATAAGGAATTTTTCTGTCGACACAATAACTTTGGATAATATCGTTGTCCTCTTCTACAAACAGTGTGTCTTGGGCATATATGTTTATGTGTATGCTGTGCTCTTTGATTGTTGTGACCAATTCTTTGACGGTTTCTGCCGGCACTAAAATTTCTCTCAGCACGTCAGTATTTTCGGCAAAATTACGGATGTAACCTCCTTGGTAGCACAATACAGGCGTATTTAGTTTTAGTTCTTCTGCGAGGTGAGTTGTCGCATGGTACATTCGCCCTGTCGCGAGGACAACCTTGATACCTTTGCTAATGAGACGTTCAAAGCAATTCTTCAAACTTTGCGATAGTTTCAGGCTTTTGCCTAAAATTGTTCCATCAATATCGAGTACAATCATTTTTATCATAATTTGTACGCCCTCATCAACCCGCAGATGGTTTTAGCATCGTTAATTATATTATTTTTAATCATTGCTTCAATTTCGGCGATAGGAAAAAGTTCATAATCAATGATTTCGCCTACGTCGGGGTTTTGTTTCACAAATTCGAGGTCTTGTGCCAGATATAGATATAGCTTTTCGCTGGTAAAGCCCGGTGAAGTGCATATAAACCCTAAGTCTGTCCATTTTGCTGCTTTGAAACCGGTTTCCTCCGTTAATTCTCGTTTTGCAGCGGCGAGAGGCTCTTCATCTTTTTCGAGCCTGCCTGCAGGTAACTCCAATAGTACGTCGCTTACCGCATAACGGCATTGTCTTACCAGTACAATTTTATTATCGTATTCAGCGACTATGACAACGCCGCCATTGTGTAGCACCACTTCTCTGGTCGTTTTGTAGCCATCTGATAACTCGACGTTGTCTTTTTTGACGTTAAATACTCGCCCGTTGTACACTATTTCGCTGCTTAGCGTTTTTTCACAATATTTATCCATAAACTTCATTATATAATAAAGTTCAAAATTATACTAAGACGCCTGAATATGGTATTGTGAATACAAATTTTGCGCCAAGTCCGTTTTCTGAGACCTCTGCCCAAATATTACCGCCATGCAATTGTACGATTTTCTTTGATATGAATAATCCGAGGCCGGTTCCGACTTTTTGGTGATTTTTGGCTTTGCTGTAATATTCTTCAAAAATCGAATCAATATGAGCTTTTGAAAGACTGCAGCCATTGTCTTTGACGGAAACCTCAATACATTGTTTTTTCGAGTTGTTATCTACCTGCACAATGATTTCTCCGCCTTCGGCCGAATATTCAGATGCGTTGATGAGGATGTTGTTCATAACACGACTGATTTCCGGTGCGTCAAATTCAATCTGGTCGATATCGCTGTTGTAATTGTACTTTACGGTTTGTTTTTTCTGCTCAATCAGATGTCGCAGCGAATGTATGATATCCTCGACAACATCTCTCAGCGAGTGCGCTTCTTTTTTAATTCGAATTGAGCCATTGTCGAACTTATATTTTACTAGTAAGTCGTCTGTCATATGGTGTAAAAATTTACATGAGCTGAGAATTTCGAGCATAATTTCTGTTTGATCTGCGTTTAATTCCCCAAACTTGTTTTCCAAAAGCAGTTCAAGTGCTCTCATTTGTGCTCGAATCGGTGTACGCAAGTCGTGTGTTAATGTTGCAATAAAGCTTTCCTTTTGCTTTTGGAGTTTTTGTATTTTCAATATGTTAAAAATCTGTGCACGCACAGTATTAATTTCAAAGGGTTTCTCGATGTATGCATAAGAGCCGAGAGAAAAACCTTTTAATTTATTTTCAGCGCCGCTTAATGCGCTGATGAACACGATTGGAGTGTCTTTGTTCTTATCGTACTTTTTTAACTCTTCTGCGAACTCAAAGCCATTGATATTTGGCATCATTATATCCAGTAAAATTAAATCGACACGTTCGTTTGAAGCGTACTCTAATGCACGTTGAGAATTGTTAAAACACATTGTCTCGAGTTTGAATATAGCTAAAACTTCTTTGAGCAGTTCAATGTTGACTTCATTGTCGTCAATCACAAGCACGCGCATGTTCTCAAAATTTTCTTTAATGTCCAGTTTTGGCGACTCGTTGGCTGCAGTATTGTTTTTCGTAGAAAAATATTTTTTCAAGACCTTTTCTGTAATTGGAAACTTAACAAAATTTTTACATCCCAGCGAGTATGCAGTTACGATATCATCTTTTGTGCATAATTTATTCCCTGCCCAAAACTCCATGTAAGTATGATGCGTTATAAATTTTTTAATTTTATCTAAATAACTAATATCTGAAAAGTCTGCTTCGACAATACAAAGATTGTGGTCACTGCTGCCACTCACACTATCTATATGCGCGTAGGTTACAATTGCATTTTCATATGTCTCTTGAACCATTACGGAGTCTTTGCTTTTCAGAATAACAAGAACGTTAAACATAATCCTCCTATCCTTTGGACTTACTATATTAAAATGTAAAAAAGTGATGCACATCACCCAGGTGGGCAATTGATTTATTTAGAGCTTCCCATAAGTAAGTTATTTATGAAATATTTTTTGCCCAACAAGAAAACGCCAATCACAGGAATACAAGCAATGACTGAACATGCCATAAGTTGTGCCCAGTTTGTTGTCTCAACAAAACTTCCCTTAAACTCGGCTAGCCCGACTGGTAAAGTTCTCATAATTTCGGAGTTGATAACGATTATTGGCCACATAAAACTATTCCATGTAACAATAAACGTGAAAATGCCTAAAGTCACAACAGCAGGTACTGCTAACGGTAAAGCGACTTTGAAAAAAATCTGTATAATATTGCAACCATCAATTTTTGCCGCTTCTTCAACCTCTTTTGGTAAAGCCAAAAACCACTGCCTCATCATGAAAACACCAAATCCTCCGAAAATACCAGGCACGATAAGTGCTTGATAAGTGTTTAGCCAGCCTAATTCCCGCATCATAAAAAATAGAGGAATTATATTTACCTGAGGCGGTATCATCATTGTGATTAGAATTATGAAAAAAATTATATTTTTATACTTAAAATCAAGCCTGGCAAATGCATATCCGGCTAAAGCAGCCGTAATCACCTGCCCTGCAACCGTTACCGTTGCAATAAATAGGCTATTTAAAAAATACCTCGCAACAGGAATTGAATTAAATACGTCAAAATAATTGTATCCTACAAATGGTGTAGGAATGAATTTTGGAGGGTATGAAAAAAATTGGACATTTGACATGAATGAAATGCTCACCATCCAAAGAAACGGAATGAGCATGGAAATAGCTCCGACTATAAGTAATGCATAGCTTAGCAGCTTTGTTGTAAATATATTTTTGAGTCCATTTTGTTTCATTTCTTAATAATAACATAAAATTTTGATATCCATGATATATGGGATGAGTATTAATATTTATATAGAAATTTTACAATTCTTTACAATTATACAAAATATTAAGGCGTAATAAGTTGCCATGAATCCAGATTATCACTGAATTTTAAAAAAATCATACATTTGATGTAGCAATTTTTGCTCATAAATAGTGTTATATAGAGTATAAAAATTAATATGTTTATAATATAATAAAAATATCATAATCGAGTTATTACGTAAAATAGAAATGAAATGGAATATGGACATCAAAATGATTAAAAGAATTGTTATGGCAGTATGCATTGCTGCCACTGTAGGAACGTTGTCAGCTAAAGCTGCTGAATTAATGCCATCTAACTACGCCCCGCGCGCAGTGGCCACAGCAGATTCTCGCATGCAACAAGTACGCAGTGTTGATCCCGGAACTGTTTATCAAAATAGATACCAAGGCTATGAGCAGCTGCCTGAGCCATTGAAAGACTCAAACGTCGATGTACAGGCAAGTAAAAGCGTCAAAACTCCTCATGTCGGTGGTGTTATGAGCGATGATATCCTCATGTATATTGAGCATATTCAATTTGAGGGTAATACAGTTATTAGTACCTCCAAGCTTCAAGAATTTGCTTCTAAAGAACTTATCGGGCGCGATGTAACACTTACCCGTGTTGGTAAATTTGCTGACCAAGTCACAAAATTGTACCAAGACCAAGGCTTCATAACTTCATTCGCGTTTTTACCTCCTCAAACAATCAAAGATAAAACAGTAACTATCCAAATTATCGAGGGTAAAGTCGGTGATGTTGCCATATCCGGAAATAAATTTTCTTCAACTAATTTTATAAAATACCAACTCTTAAAACCTTATTATATGGAACACGGCGAAATCTTGAATGTCAACGACATTAGACAAGGTTTAATCGAGTTAAATGAAAAAGGTTTTATATCAGGTACTATCGTACTTGAAAAAGGACGTGAACAAGGTACAACGGACTTGAAACTTGCTGTTAAAGAACACCAGCCATTCACGTTATCCGCAGGCTTTGATAATGCAGGTCGTGATTTAATCGGTGAACACCGTGGCAGCTTGTTCTTATCTGATAATAACTTAACAGGTCATGGAGACGTGTTATCGATAGGTGCGTCTGTTGCTAGACGTTCATTCAGCATCGGGCCACAATATTCATTGCCCGTTGGTAACCGCGGTGACAGCGTATACGCTTCTTACGGCTATTCTCACGTTAAGCCGGGTGGCGACTTCAAGCCGTTAAAATATGTTGGTAAAGCTCATATATATAGCTTTGGTGTTAAAAATCCTCTTTATCATTCTCGTAATGTTAACTTAGATTTGAACTCAAGCTTTAATTTCAAAGAAGGTGATTTCACAATAAGCCCGACCGGTGAAAAGTACCAAGTAGGTGACTACTCTATCCGTACTTTAGAAACTGGCGTGCATATGGTGCAAAAAGATAAATTGGGTCGTACTTACGTAACTACCGGTGCTAACATCGGTATGCCAATCCTTGGAGGTAAAGACGATTCGCATTTCTTAACTCTTAACGGTGGCGTTATGAGACAATTCTGGCTGCCTAAAAAAGGTGTTGTTATGGTGAGATTCAATGGACAAGTTTCTCCTGATAACAATGTTCCTGCGATTGAGCAATTCCAGGTTGGCGGCTTCAATACAGTTAGGGGTTATGATGAAGGTACATTACTTGGTAAATCAGGTTGGACAGCCGGTGTGCAAGTTAATACACCTATTCCGTTTTTGCCTAATAAAGTTGGTGAATTCCCACTCAGAGAAAGAATACAACTTGTTGGCTTCTATGATTGCGGTTATGCAAGAACAAAAGACTATGACTTAGGTACTGAGTTTATGCAAAGTATGGGCACAGGTCTTCGTGTTTACTTAACTAAATATCTGACAGCTTCAGTTGACTTCGGATTCCCAATCGGAGAAAGACCTGACGGTTCGCACCGTTTCAGAACGCACTTTTTCCTAACGTCAAATATATTGTAAAGTTTGGTAAAGATTTTATGGAAATGCTAAAGTTTTACGAAAATTTGACCGTTTATAATAATATACGCATGCGCGGCATGCGTGGCATGTGTAGTACAACTTAACTGGGGAAAGGCAAACTATGAAAAAAATATTTAAATCTCTAATCAGTTTAGCTTTATTATTGTCATACTCTACAACTATGGTCTCCGCGACGAATTGGACGCTTGATCAGTGGATGTACAGCAGCGGCACTGCCGGTAATGTTACTTCTAACAGTGTTAATATTAACTCAAATTCAAAAACAAATATTATTAAAATGAGTAATATGGATACACTTACGTCTAAGGGTTACATTAACTATGGCGGTGCGGGTAAAGCTAACCTCTATGCACTTATCGATAAGGGTGGCAGTACAGGTACGGTTTGGAAACATGGTATAGAAGCTCCGAACGTAAATTTTGCAGCATTTGACAAAAATGGTTTTATGATTAGCAAAGGCGCTACTATTAACGCGGCTTCTCTAATGCTGACAACTCAACCACTGGATATAGATGCATATAAAAATAATTACTATAAATTTGACAATTCTCAAGCTAATATTGATGGTAAATCTATCAATATTATGGGCGATATTGATGCTGATGCAGTAATTTTGAATTCTAAATTGATTACGGTAAACCCTGAAGCGCAAGTTAATGGTAAAGCCATAAAAATGGCTGCTGGCGACAAAGTAACGCTTGATATGGGTGATGGCCTCGGCTTCAGATATGATTCTGATGGTGCTTATGATATTGCTAAAGAATTGGCTAAAGGCACTGTTACTATGACTACAGTTGGTGCTGGTCTTATCCAAAACCAGGGTTTAATTAAAGCTTCAGGCGGCACTACAGGTACTACAGGCATTGAGCTTGTTGCTTCTAAAATTAACAACAACTGGGCTGACAGCTTGACAGGTGAAGGTGTACCTACATCAGGGCTTCCTGCTAATTATAAAGTATACAGCCAAATCGCTACTAACGATGGTTCTAATATTAAAATAACAGCTGGTGATTTATATAATAATGCTATTATATCTACTGCCGGCGAATTGAAAAGAACAAGCACCGGGACTGCTTATGAGTTATCAAAAGCTGCCGGTGATGTAAAACTTAATTTAACTAAAAACCCTTGGGCTAACCATGGCTGGACTTCTTCTTATAGTGATTTAGAAGGTAATGCAATTGCGGCCGCTCCAAGTGGTTCACTAAAAATGCGTCAAAGACCTGACGATTATGATTCTGCAACTCCTATTGAGGGTAATTGTGGTGTTATCAAAACTAAAGGTCTTGATATAAAAGTTGATGGTGATATTGAAATTGGCCCTGGTGTCACACCTGAAGGACCCATTACAGTGGTTACTCCCGGTACAATTACTGTTACTGATCCTCTTGATACTGATGGTGATATTGACTTTACCGCCGGTAAAGACATTATTAATGATACAACTATCAAAACTGATGGCAGCTTAGACTGGGATGCCGGTCGCGACATTATCAATAATGGTCTTATTGATGTAAATCCTAACGGCGACTCTAATAACCCTAATACGGTTGATTTAGACGCTGAACGTTATATCGTTAACAACGGTAAAATGGATTTAGAACCACAAGGCGATGTAAACTTCGACGCAGGTAAATCTATTATCACAACTGATCCTACATCACGTGAGGAATTAGCTGCTGATGGCGTTCAAGTAAGAGACATGGGTATTCCTAATATCCGTGACGAACACGGTAATGCAATCACTAATATCGCTCCTGTTGATGGTGATATCAACTGGGATGCTGGTTTAGACATTATTAACAATGGTGTTACCCAAATGTCTACTAATCCTTCTAAAGATCCTAATAAAACCAATGATATCAAACTAAAAGCAAAACGTCACTTTATTCAAAACAATAAATTAGATGCTTTAGCAGGAAATGACCTAGAAATTACTGCAGTTGACGGATATATTATTACAACCGATCCTGATTCTCGTCAAAAGCTTCATGATAGCGGTATAAAACCGGGTGGTGGATTCTTTACAGATGATGAAGCTATCAGATATGTTTCAGATGATGTTGCTAATAATGATCCTAACGGCAATGCTTTGACAAATCTATTTGGTCAAGACAGCGTTACATTAAAAACTGAAGCATTAGATATTATTAATAATGGCGTAACTAAAATTGCTGCTCCTACAGTAACTGTAGATGCTAAACGTCATTTAATTCAAGATAACATATTGAAAATCGGTCCTAGCGATCAATTAGGTCTTGGCTCAGATTTCAAAATTAATGGCAAATCAGTTCCTCAAATCAATGCTAATAATATTGAATTACGTGCCAGAGACGGTTACCTTATCACAACTGACAAAGATTCCAGAGCAAAATTACTCGCAGCTGGTATTGATGGCAGCAGCCTTGATGGCGTTGGCGTTGATGGTTTCAAATTTGTATCGCAAGATGTCAAAAATGGCCAAGATGCTAACGGCAATGCTATTACTGATCTTTACGGTAAATCAAGCGTGAAAATGCTTGCTGACTCAAAAGATATTATCAATAATGGTATTACTACTATTGCTGCTCCTACAGTTGAACTGGAAGCCGGTCGTCACCTTATCCAGTCTAATATTCTAGATATAGGTACTCATGCCGGTATCACTTCAAAAGACATTGGCTTAAAAGCAAATGCTGGCTATACAATCTTTACTGATAAAGATTCAAGAGCTCAGTTACTTGCTGACGGCGTAAGTGGAAGCAACCTTGACGGCGTTAAAGTTGACGGCTTCAAGTTTGTATCACAAGATGTCAAAAATGGCCAGGATGCTAACGGTAATGCTATTACTAAATTAAATGGAACTCAAAACGTAAACATTGGCTCTACTAATTTAGACGTAATTAACAATGGCGCTACTACAATAACTACTCCAAACGCACTTGTTTCTGCAGGTCGTCACGTAATTCAAAATAACAGATTAACAATAAAAGATGCTACAAATGCAAAATTCGTAGCAGGTAACATAGACAACTCAGGTAAAATATTCACAACTGATGCGACATCACGTGCTGCGTTCACTACACCATACGTTTCTAAAGATGTAAAAGGTCTTGAGTCTAACGGTCGTTCAATCACAACTGTTAATAATTCAACTGACAATGTAACAAGACTTACATTTGCAAACGCACCCGGTAAATCAACTGAATTCGTACACAATGGTGATATGGTTGTAAATGCGGCGAATGCCGAGTTATACGCTGAAGATAACACAGCTATGAAAATCAACGGCGGTATCAAAGCCACTCACGCAACAAGCAAACTATCTTTAATCTCTGAGAAAAAAGATATCGTTGCTAACGGCGCTGAAATAACAGGTTACGATATATATGTAACAACTCCGGCTGATATTAACTTAACTAATACTAAAATAACAGCTACAAATATATTAGATACTGACTCAGATGCGCTTGCATTTGACACAGCAACTAAACTTCACGGTAAAAACACAACTATTAAAACAAATAAAGACATTAACCTCAAAAACTATGTTGGTAATGTAACAGCTGATGAAAATCTTAAATTAACAAGCAGACAAGGTAAAATATTCGCTTCTGCTGGTGATGATGATGTATTGTTAAAAGCTGGCAAAAGCATTACTCTTCAAGCTGCTACTGAGGTTACAAATGAAGGTACAATAACAGTTCAATCAGAAATGACGGATGTAATTGCACCAAAAATCACAACAACAAACGGTGCTTGGGATGGTACTGGCGGCACGTTAAGAATGACTGCTACAGGTGCTGATGGTCAAACTCACAAAGATTCGACTATCAAAGCTGAAAATATCTTCTTGAAAGCTGAAGCAGGTAACATCGCATTAGATGGCACAAACCCTGATGCGAAAAACATGATGAGCACTCGTTCAAATACTATCAGTTTTGCCAACGGTTCTACAATCCACGGTGACAAGACTACTATCTCAACAATTCAAGATATCAATGTTAACAGTATGTTAGACAAAGTTATCGGTGATTCTGAGTTGACAATGCACAGTGACCACGATGTAATCGTTTCTGGTAATGCATTATTAACTTCAGCTAACAAAGCTACTTTAGCAGCAGGTAATAATATCATATTAAACGATAATGTTACATACAACACTAAAGAAGGCTATATGTTCGCCGGTAACAAAATAGACACAACTAAAAACGTAACATTCAATGGTGCTGGTAACATCGCAGCTAATACTATCAATGTAAACGGTTCAACTATAAAAGCTTTGAACGGTGACTTGAAAGTAAACTCAACAGGCAACCAAACATATACCAATGCAACATTGTCTGCAAGCAAAAATATGGGCTTTGCTACCGGGTCAACTGTAAAATTAAATGAAGATGCAAATTATGGTTACATATCCGGGTTTGATGCTTCGGGCACTCCAGTGGGCTTAACAGGTACATTGTCAATGGCAGGCTCTACTGCAACAGCAGGCGGCACTATGACAGCTCTGGCAAACGACATTGTAGTTGACAACTCTAAAGTTACAGCCAACAGCAATGTGAATGTGTTAGCTAACCGTAACATCACTCTAAACGGTGGTAATACGGTAATCAAATCAAACAATGCTAACGTAGTTCTCAAAGCTGATGCTAACCACTATATTGCTGCTACAGGTGGCGTGATTACAAACAACACAGGTAAACAAATGGCTGGCGTTCTTCAAGCAAGCAATGGCAAATGGATGACATATTCTAACGAAACTCAAGCATTAAAAGATGATGCAACCAGATATATGTACGACCAAAAAAATCCGAACTTTGTACCTGACAGAACAGAAACTATCGTATTCTACGGTGTTGGCTTGAACGAAACTGGTGGCGATATCGTGGATCCTGTAAACTATCTCTTCAATGACACTAATATCCAACAAAGTCAAAAGAACTTACCTGAAGAGCTAAGAGTCTGGAAACGATTTGTTAACCACGTTGATGATACAAAAGCTCAAGTTAACCAAGCTGTTGACAGATATGTTGGCACAGGAGCAAACGACGAAGATTATCTTCAATACTAATAAAATAATCTTAATACAATAAACAAAGAGCCCTTTACTGAAGTAAAGGGCTCTTTAGCTTTATTAATATGGTGTTGTTCGTCATCGGTATAATGTCATCGCGCAGCGATCAACATTGAATATCATTTTGGTCGGCCTATGTGCGCGATCTATCAATCTTGGAGTTTTACGCTGGTAAGATTCCGCACATACATAATTAAAACTATTGCTGAGATTGGCGCTGCGGAATGACGAATTACTTAATTTATTTTATTATTTTCTTAACAATATCCAAAGTCAGCTTATTTTTTTTGAGATTGTGTACGCGAATTATACTAACTGGTTTTGAGAGAAGGTAAGCGCTAACAGCTGCTGTTCCATCATCAAGCTCCTCATCCTGCAGATTGAACGTTTTTGATAAGAAACTTTTACGAGAATGCCCGACTAAAAGAGGTAAATTCAGCGACGTAAATTCATCAATACGTTTCAGCAGCTCAAAATTATGCTCTGCTGTTTTCCCAAAGCCAATTCCAATATCTGCTATAATATTTTCACGTTTCATGCCTGCCTCAATTAAGCATTCAACGTTTTTTAGCAAACTTGTATAAACTTCCTCAACTACATTTTCGTATGAAGGGTTAATTGGCATGTCAGCCGGAGTTGAAATTGAATGCGTTAAAATATAAGGAACATTAAGTTCCGCAACTTTTTTAAACATATTTTTATCGTGTGTTCCGCCGGATACATCATTGATTATATCTGCACCTAATTCGACAGATTTCATTGCAGTTTCTGAATTTCTTGTATCAATACTAATCGAAATATCTTGATAAGTTTTTCGCAGCTCTTTTAAAATTGGTAAAAGCCTTTTTTGCTCTTCTTCTAATGAAATTGATTCTGAAAATGGCCTTGTCGACTCTGCTCCAATATCTATTATATCAACGCCCTCGGCAATCATTTCACCTGCTCGCTTTATTGCGCTCTCAAGGGCAAAATATTTGCCGCCGTCTGAGAACGAATCGGGTGTTATATTTAGTATTCCCATTAAATATTTTTCGTTGCTCCAGTCGAACACCTTGTTTCTTATTTTTAAAGGTGTCAGCTTGGAGTTTAATTGTTCTTCAAGCATTGCAGCCACAGGTTTTAATTTGAAAGGCTGTAGTTTGAGTTTCTTTATCAATAAGTTAATCTGTGCGATGCTGCCGCCAAGAATACAATCTGAGAGCGCTGTATTGTTCACAATAACATCACGGTTAACTGCGCAGTCAGTTCCAACAGAGAGTGCTAATTGTTTCAAAATTGAGGCTTCTGGTGTGCGCAAATTGAATATTTTATAAAGCTTGTATTCATATTTATTTTTTGCAACTTTAAGATAAGAGCTGTCAAAGTTTATGCTTTCAAGCTCTGATTCAATATTAGTTTGGGAGATTGCTTTGATAAAAATGTTTGCCATTGTGTAATTATAGCAAAAAAAAGGGAAGCTTTGTTAACCTCCCATTTCCCCATTTCTCTCAAATAATATCCTCTTTCTAATATTCAATACCTTGTCTGGCCATTACGCCGATATCGAAATAATGTTTGACCGGTTTCATTTCGGTTACCAGATGCGCTAATGCAATCAATTCTTTGTGCGCGTTACGGCCTGTCAACACGATTTCCAGCTCATCCGGCTTATTCAATAAAGCTTCCTTAACTTCAGATACTTTAATCATTTCCATGTCAACGCAAATATTCAATTCGTCTAAAATAACGATTTGGTATTTACCGCTTTTAATTGCTTCTTGTGCAAATGCCCAGCCGCGTCTTGCTTCAAATTTATCCTCAGAAGAAATATTGTGAGAATAAACAATGCGGTCTAAGCCGAATTGCACAACTTCCAAGTTGTTTAAAAACTGCGCAGCAGAGGCTAATTCGCCATATGACGTACCTTGATCGCCTTTTGTAAATTGGATTACCAACACTTTCCAACCATGACCCAGCGCTCTTAAAGCTAGTCCTAACGATGCTGTTGTTTTACCTTTTCCATCTCCGGTATAAATTTGAATATAGCCGTGCTCTAACACATTGACCCCCGTATAGTAGTATCACATAATTTATTATAAACTATCCGATTTGAAATTTTCTCAATTAAATAGTGTATAAAATGAAGAAACAAATCCCTGCGCTCCCCAGTTACTTTATAATAGAACAAACCCGAAAAAAAAACTAAATATTAACAATTAATTTTACATTTTACGCTTGTAACAGCCGGAAAATGCAGCTATATTAGGAAATGATTTTTTTAAAAAATTTTACATAAACTTTTCTTAAAATACTATTGCAAGAGGAGGAAAAATTAATCTACGGCGCTTTCATGCCATGCCGTCATGGGTTTGGTGAAGTTATTTTTCGAAGATTTACCCCTCTCCCCGATGCGGGAGAGGGGCTGGGGTGAGGGGTAAATAAAAATACAAATTATTTTGGGCTCGTACCCTTCATCCGTTTTACTAATTTTCACAAGCAAGCTTGCTCAAATTGCAAAACTGCCTTCTCCCGCGATGGGGAGAAGGCAAAATGTGGAATGTAGTTACACCTACAATTAATTATTTCTCGATTAATACAACACTTTCAATGTGGTGTGTGTGACAAAACATATCGACAGGCTGAATGTAGTTCGTTCTGAAACCGTTTTCATCAAGATATTTTAAGTCACGTGCCAGTGTTGCAGGATTACAGCTTACATATATTATGTAGCGTTCAGACAACTTGATGGCATGGTCTAAAGCTTTTTGGGAGCATCCTTTTCGCGGTGGGTCGAGTATGACAACATCAAAAGTTTTTTTGTCAGAAATAAACTGTTCAAATATGTTTTTTGCGTCGCCTTGAAATACTTGAAAATTTTGGGCATGGTTCAATTCAATATTTGCCTGAGCGTCTTTTACAGAGGACTTGCTTTCCTCAACACAATATACTTCAGAAGCTATGTCTTTCAGCCAGATACCGAAGCTTGCAACCCCGCAATAAGCGTCTAAAATTGTCGGCTTTTCGGTTCTTGATTGAATCATTTCTTTGACGGTTTTAAAAATATTAACCGCTGCAGGAGGGTTCACCTGAAAAAAGCTGTTTGCGCTAATTTTATATGTAATATTTTCAAGCTTTTCCATATAAAAATCCTGACCTGCTAGTGTGCTCATTTCTGTCGACATAATGGTATTCGTACGTTTGTCATTGTAGTTTACGCAGACGCCTAAAACCTCGTTAAACGTATCAAGCAGCTCTCTCGCAAGTTTTTTTAGAGGTTCGGATGCTTTTTTAGCATTAATCACCAAAACAACTATGCAATTGTTTTCAGATGATGATGCACGAAATACGATGTGGCGAAGTTCGCCGTTATGGCTGCGCTCATCATAGGCTGTTATTCCGTATTCTGCGGCTTTTTCACGTATGTGTTCGGTTATTTTGTTAATATAATCGGGTTGGATTGAGCAATGCTTAATGTTTACAAGTTCGTGAGAATTCTCTTTGTAATAGCCGATTAAAAAACGTTTTGAGCTTTTTGTCTGCTGCACAGGCATTTGGATTTTGTAGCGGTAAATTTTGTTATCAGGACTTGCTATGGCAGGTTTGACCTGAATTTCCAAACCTGAAATCTTTTGGATGGTTTCTTGTACTATTTGAGTTTTTTCTTTGAGTTGTTGTTCGTATTCTATAAATTGCCACTGACAGCCGCCACATGCGTTGTGCATTGCGCAAAAAGGTTTTACACGATAAGATGACGGTTCCTCAACAGAGATTAAATCAGCATTTGCATAACTTCTTGTCAGATGAGTTATTTTTGCTGTTATTACATCATCAGTGCAAACATTTTTGATAAAAACAGGGAATTCGCCTTCATGCCGAGCTAAGCCTAAACCTTGGTTTACAAGTTTTTCGACTCTTAACTTAATTTCATCTCCCTTTTTCAAAAAATCCATAATTATCTATTTTCGAAATCTTTTTCTTCAATCTTTTTGATTGCGTTATCTGTTATTGTGTCGTCATCATCTTCTTTGCTCTCGGCGTCTAGCATATCCTCGAGTTTTTTCGATTTTTTAATGTTTTTTAAAATGCCCGCAACATTAGCCATAGCAAGAGAATTCAGAGTTGCATTCAGTTGAGCGCTTCTATCGACGAATTGTTCATTCGGTCTTGGCTCTTCGTGCTCGCCACGATGTAGGTAGGCATATTCGCTGCCTTGTCCCATTTTTTCGTCGGTCATTTTCGCCGCAGTGCCAGACGCGTCGCCGCTCTTAAAATTGAAGCTGCCGCCGATCCCAAATACACCTGCTGAACGATTATCAACCATGTTTGTCTCCTGTGTTTTTTATTTTTCGTGTATCCTCGTTCCATACATACAAAACACGTAAAAAAAAATCTTTGCTAATTATAGCCCACTTTGTTAAGAAATGTAACCCTGAATTTAGTAAAGTTTCGTTACGACTTCCCAACGTTTAGGTATAGTGGACCCCGGGAGTTTAAGGTTATTGTATCGAATTTCGCTGTTAGACACGATATTGCCTTTTTGAGGTACGTCGCTGTTCGATAGTAAATTGAATGGTTTATAGCCTTCCATAAAGCTTGTGTCGTCTTCTTCAATGTTATCAATGTCAAATTCTTTGAATTTAATATTATTTAGGATAATAGGAATTTCGTTCTTTTTTGTGTTGCTTGAGTTAATTACTACCTGAAAACCCGTACTGGTAGTCGCTTCATCGGCAAAAACATTGCAATTCCACAAAACACATATTATCGTGCAAAATGCCACAAATAATTTATACTTCACTACTATCTCTCCCCGGTAAATTGTATATGCTCAGCATACAAAATTTTCCGGGAAATTGCAATATATTAAATAATGTATAAATTTTCTTGTAAGCCACCTTATTTTATGTGATAATAAAGCTCAGATTTTACAGTTAAATAAAGGTATTTACTATGATAAAAGTCGGAGTCTGCGGTGCTTGCGGAAAAATGGGACAAGAAGTTATAAAAGCGGTTTTGAACGACCGTGATTTGGAGCTTGTCTGCGCAGTAGATATTGCTTGTGTTGGTGAAGATATTTCAATCCTTGTAACAGGCAAGACGAGCGATGTTAAGATAGTTGCCGACTTGAAAACAGCCCTTGAAACATCAAAACCTGATGTTATGGTTGATTTTACTCAGCCATCAAGCATTTTTGAAAATGCAAAAATATGCTTGAACGCAGGTGTAAGACCGGTAATAGGTACTACAGGCTTGTCAGATGAACAGTTGGCTGAATTGAAAAATTTATCGGAAACGAAAAACATATCTTGCTTAATTGCTCCGAATTTCACTACCGGCGCAGTTTTAATGATGATGTTTGCACAAACTGCGGCTAAATATTTTGATAATGCTGAGATTATTGAACTTCATCATAACCAAAAGAAAGATGCTCCGTCGGGTACGGCAATTAAAACAGCGCAGTTGATGGCAGAAGCTAAATCTACTTTTGAAAAAGGTAATTGTCCTGAAGTAGAGTTAATTCAGGGTTCACGCGGCGGTAAGGCTGTCAGCGATATTCGTATTCACTCGGTGAGAATGCCCGGGTATATTGCTTCGCAAGAAGTTATTTTTGGCGCGCCGGGGCAGATATTCAAAATTCGTCACGATTCTATGGATAGAACTTGTTATATGGCTGGTGTTATAATGGCTATAAAATATGTTATGGATGAAAACAAATTTATATATGGTTTAGATAATATAATGTAAGAAGGGAAAATTATGAGAAAACCAAACATTGCGGTACTAGGTGCAACAGGCGTTGTCGGAAGAGAAATAACAAACATACTTATTGAAAATGATGTTCAGTATAATGAAATAAAATTTCTTGCCAGCTCAAAGAGCGCAGGAAAGAAAATAGAATTTAAGGGCAAAGAACACACTATTGTTGAAGCTACACCCGAAGCTTTTGACGGTGTAAATATAGTTCTGGCATCTGCCGGCGGTTCAACCAGTCAAGCTTTGGCTGCTGAGGCTGTTAAACGCGGTGCTGTTTTTATTGACAACTCAAGCGCTTTCAGAATGGACAAAGATGTACCACTCGTAATCGCCGGTGTAAATCACGATGACTTGAAAAACCACAAAGGTATTGTCGCAAATCCAAACTGCTCAACTTCTCAGTTGATGTTAGTCTTAAAACCATTGCACGATTATGCAAAAATTAAAAGAATGGTTGTAAGTACTTATCAGGCTGTTAGTGGCGCAGGTCTTGCTGCAATCACCGAATTGAGAGAAAGCACAATTGCGGCTAATAAAAATGAAAAATATGAAAACAAAGTTTTTAAACGCCCAATTGCTTATAATGTAATTCCTCAAATCGACGTTTTCTGTGAAAACGGATACACAAAAGAAGAAATGAAAGTTGTTCATGAAACCAAGAAGATATTGCACCTGGATGAAAGCACACCGATTTCTTGTACGGCTGTGAGAGTACCTGTTTTCAACGGTCACTCGGAAGCTGTGTCGATTGAATTCGAAAAAGAAATTACGCCGCAAAAAGCACGTGAAATTTTAGAAAACGCGTGGGGTGTTGAGGTTATGGATGACATTGCTAATTTCGTTTATCCGACTCCACACGATGCAAGCGGCAAAAATCCTGTCTATGTCGGCAGAATCAGAAAAGAAATCGCTTTCGATAACGGTATTATGTTATGGTGCGTGGCCGATAACTTGAGAATCGGTGCGGCGCTTAATACTGTTAGGATTGCAGAAAAGATAATTGAAATGGGCTTGTTTTAAGGTACCCCCCATCCCAGCCTTCCCCCACAAAGGGGGGGGAGGAGTAAAGTAGTAGGGCGCTTTACCCACCTAAAAGAAAAAAGTAGTTTGGGGTTTCTACCTCAATAAACAAAAAGTTTAAAAGGAGAAATTTATGCAACTAAGATATGACGCAGGTGAAATAGTAACAGCAATGGTAACGCCATTTAATAAGGATCGCGAAGTCGATTTTAAGGCGGTCGAGCGTTTGGCTGCGCATTTGGTTGAGAACCGTTCAGATGCAATTTTAGTTTCAGGAACTACAGGCGAATCGCCAACTTTGACTCATGCGGAAGAGATTGAAGTGCTCAAGTGTGTAAAATCTACTGTTGGTAATTCTTGTAAAGTCATTATGGGCACGGGCTCAAATTCAACTATTACAGCGATTGAAACGACTAAAAAAGCAGCTGCGGCCGGTGCTGACGCTGCATTATCTGTTGTGCCTTATTATAATAAGCCTTCGCAAGCCGGTATGTATGAGCATTTTTCGGAAATTGCGGGTGCAAGCAAGCTTCCTATGATTTTGTATAATATTCCGGGGCGTACAGGCGTGAATATGCTGCCTGATACGGTTGCTAAGCTGGCTGAGGATTTTGATAATATTGTCGCTATCAAACAAAGCTTGGCTGATTTAGATTTTGTATCTGAGTTGAAACAAAAATGTCCTGAGGACTTTGCTGTATATTCAGGTGACGACAGTTTAACATTGCCAATGCTTGCGCTAGGTGCGCATGGCGTTGTGAGTGTCGCGTCGCATGTTGTGGGGAATGAAATTCACTCAATCATTAAAAACTTCAAAAACGGTGAAGTTAAAATCCCTAAAAATATGCACTTGAAATTATTCCCGCTGTTCAGAAAACTATTTATGCTTCCGAATCCGGTGCCGGTTAAAGAGGCGTTGTTCCAGATGGGAATTATCGAGAATTTTGTCAGACGTCCTCTTGTTGAAATGACAATGAGCGAAAGAGAAGAATTTTTGTGTGTTTTGAAAGAATACATTAATCAGTAGTTATAGATTAAGTATATATTGCTTTTTGAGTCATGTTGTGTCAATATGACTCAAAGAGTCAGGTTGGAATGAGTTGTCTTATGAGAATAGTTAATGTTAGCCCCAATAACAACATGTCGTTTTCAGGAACGCTTGACAGGTACGCGCCTGAGCAGATGAAGGTGATGGAAAGCCGCGCATTTATTCCTGAGCGTGAGAGTAAGCTCGTTCGTGCTGTGACCCCAAGAGTTAACTTTTTTCAACGTTTTAAGTCGTTGCAAAGAAAAGTTGTTAATCTTGTATATAATCGAGATTTATCGCTTTCAGGGAAACTTGACAGGTATACGCCTGAGCAGATGAAAATGATGGAAGAACGTGGCTTGATTTCCCGCGGGGAATCTAAGCGTATCAATAAATTGACGCGGCGAGTTAATTTTTTCGACCGTTTTAGGCCATTGTCGTTTATGAAGCATGCAATGATTGACTTATATGCTACTGCCGGATTTATAAAAAGAAATGCTGATAGTGATGATGCCAAACGATATTATGATACTGTACGTAAGCCGATTTTGACGTTTAATAAAAAACGTTCCGAGGAGTTGTATCAAATGCTCCATAATCCTGAGTATGCTAAAGACTTTGAGCATCTTGACGCAAAACAAAAGGCTAAACAGGCGTGTGTTGAAGTGTTTAATAAAGAAATTCCACCGCGTCCCAGATATAAAACGTATTTGAGAGAAAGCTCTTATAAAAATTCTGCTCAAATTGAGGCTGAGGCGCTGCTAAATATTGATATAAAAAAACAAAAACTCGGGCGGCTTGAAGTGCCACTACGGGTAAAATATGACATTTTAAGTGAATATATAAAAAGCAATATTCATGAAGAAGCTAATGTTGCAGGTGAGATTGCTGCTCGTGGTACAAAAGCTGCCACGAAGCTTACTGAAAATCAAAAAACTATTCTGCAATCGCTCTTTCCTGACGGGTACTTTGATTTAGCCAAGGTGCACAGAAAGCTGCATGACAGGATGATAGCGACATTGCTTGATTATAGGCAATTATTGGGTCGGCATTTGAAGCTTTTGAGGTAACATTTTTTGAGTAGGCTCATATCGCAAATTTGTGCTATACTTATAAGGTTATAGACAAATACTTTTGGTGAGACCTTGTCCAACGCAGTAAAAAAAGAATACAAAAGCCTTAGCCTCAAGAAAAATAATCTGGATGATTTGTTCTCGAATTTGAGTGAAAATCCAAGTGAGCTTCCGAATCGTGATTTCAGGCTACAGTTGAGTACACTGTATCAAACTTTTGAGGATGAATTTGGCGGTGTTTTTGCAGCGAATGTAAATCCATTGCGCCAAACGCATTTTTATCTGATTTTTGACAAAGAAATAAAAGTTTTTGTCACACCTGTGAATAATTTTGATTTCTACCTCAAGTCTAAAGGCTCGCTCTATCGCTTTAGTTCAACATATCTTGAGATAGATGGCGAGCAAGTCGAAGGTTATATTGTGCCTATAGATGTTATTTGGGATTATTTTAACGGGTTTTCTGAAATCATCGATTTTGCTGACGGAACTGAAAGTTTCAATTATTTGAATGTTTTTACTCAGGCTGTTATGAAAATTGTTGAGAGGTTGTATTTTCTTCCGGCTGTGCAGCTTTCTGAAAGTACGTTTTCGCTGCATTATGACTTAATGTCTGAAAACAAAGATGTAGTTGAGTTTTTGGCCGGATTAGAAGAAGATATTCCTGCATCGCTTTTTGAATTGAATGTAGGTAAAAGCAAAGCAGACTTGTTTCACAGGCTTTTGATTAACTATGTCAGTTATATTATTTTCAAATTTTTGTTTATTAAAACAGGCCGATTTAAAGACGCAAAGTCGGCTGTGTATTTTATCAAAAATTCCGCCTATAAACGCCATGAGCGCCATGTTGATGTGGGTATGGCGATTTCTGAGTGGCTTGATGAAATGCATATCGGCAAATACGATATTGTGCCGTTAATTCGAATTGTGAAACTCGATGTTGATAAATTCGAATTTATAATTGATGTGAAAGACAAAACTTCCGGCGAGGTTGCGTCTCTCAAAGACTTAGAAAACAAAAATGAAATCTTCGGTGTCAAAAGTTCTATTGCGCTTAAGAATATTCAAAAACAAATGAATTATATTGCTAGATACTTTCCTGATTTTATGGAAAAGTTTGAAAATTTGGACAAAGGCGTAATACTTGACCTGAATGAGGTTTATAAATTCGTTACTCTTACGAGTTACCAGCTTCAAAAGGCTGCTGTTGACGTCATATTGCCTGATGATTTTAATAAAATTATTGTGCCAAGAGCTTCAATCAATGCGAAGGTAAGAAAAGACAGGGAAGGCAATCTCTACGATATGCTTGTCGCTAATAAAGAATCGTCAATCGGGCTTGATGAGATTATGGATTTTTCATATCACGTTGCGATTGGTGATGAAAAAATGACGATTGATGAGTTTGAAAAAGAGTTTAAGGATGCTGACGGGCTGATTCAGTATAAAAATAAGCTGGTGCTTTTTGATAAAACCGAGTATACGAATATAATCGAGCGAATTAATAAGCAAAAGAAAAAACCGCTCACGAAGTATGATTTGTTGCATGCGGTTTTATCTAAACAGATGGGTAACTACGATTTTGACTATGATGATGCCTTTACGCGTGTAATACAGGATTTAGGCAGAGTCGAGAATGTTGATATCTCTGATAAATTGCATGGAACATTGCGTCCATATCAAGAAAACGGCTTTAGATGGCTTTGGACGAATACCGCAAAAGGTTTTGGTTGTTGTATGGCTGATGATATGGGGCTTGGTAAAACGATTCAGGTTATTAGCCTTATTTTGAAGCTCAAAGACGAGAAAAAGCTCAAAGATCCGGCGATTGTTATTTGTCCTACAACGCTTGTTGGGAACTGGGTTAAGGAATTGAAAACATTTGCGCCGTCTTTGAAAGTTGGTATGTATCAAGGCCCTGACAGGGTATTAGATTTGAAAGTCGATGTTTTAATCACTACATTTGCGATTTTGAGGATTGATATTGAGCAGTTTAAAAAACAAAAATGGGGTATGGTTATTGTTGACGAAGCTCAGAATATTAAAAATCCTGATACTGCACAAACTCAGGCTGTGAAAATCTTGAAATCCGATATAAAAATAGCGATGACGGGTACGCCTGTTGAGAACAGACTGACAGAGCTTTGGAGTATTTTTGATTTTATAAACCAAGGCTATCTTGGCTCGTTGCGTGATTTCCAGAAAAGTTATGCGATTCCGATTGAGAAATTCAAGGAATACCAGCGCGCAGAGAAGTTGAAATTATCGGTTTCTCCGTTTGTATTGAGACGTTTGAAAAGTGACAAGAATATTATTTCTGACTTGCCCGAAAAAGTTGTGCTGGATGAATATTGCTATCTTACCAAGCCTCAGGCTGCGCTGTATGAAAAAGTGTTGAATGGTATGATGGACCAAATTGCGTCTAATACGGGCATAAATCGTAGAGGTTTGATATTTAAGCTCATTACTGCGTTGAAACAAATTTGCAACCATCCTTATCAATACCTGAAAGCCGGTGACAGCACGAAGGAAATATCAGGTAAGACTGAAAAATTCTTGGATTTGGCGCGTAATATTCTTGATAACAATGAAAAAATGATTGTGTTCACTCAGTACAAGGAAATGGGACATATTCTGGAGAATGTTATCGAAGAAGAATTTGGTTTCAGGCCTTTGTTTTTCCACGGCTCGCTAACTCGTATTCAGCGTGATGCAATGTTGGACAAATTTGAAAAAGATGAAAATCCGAAAATTATGTTGCTTTCACTCAAAGCCGGTGGTACAGGTCTGAACCTCACTCAAGCGACTAATGTCGTACATTATGATTTATGGTGGAATCCTGCTGTTGAAGATCAAGCGACTGACCGTACGTATCGTATCGGCCAAGATAGAAATGTTATGGTGCACAGACTGATTAACCTCGGTACTTTTGAAGAAAAAATTAACGAAATGCTTAAAGCCAAAAAGGAACTTGCTAATCTTGCCGTTTTTGAAGGCGAAAAAATTATCACAGAATTATCTGATGATGAAATTTATCAAATCTTCTCGCTAGTGAGTTAAGTTATAAAATGGCAAGTTTTGTCTTACACCATCTAGCTTTCACGTCACATTAACTTGTCATGCTGAACTTGTTTCAGCATCTATACCAGTGTGGCGTTGCATACTAATCTTTGTGATTGGTAAAAACCAAATGTCATATCATCTATCTAAGGGTAAGGTTATACAATTTGAGCTAGATTATTCTTTTTACAGTACTCACAAATCAATGTTAAAACTCATCAATTGACGGATGCTGAAACAAGTTCAGCATGACGTGACTTTTACGTCAAATTAACGTAGAAAATCAGATTGATGATAAAGTCAGCGACGAGCATGTAGATGGTTGCTTTGACGGCAGATTGAGTTGTGGAAATACCGACATCACTCGCACCGCCTCGTGTCGAGTAGCCTTGAGTCGCACAAACAAGCGTTATTAGCCCGCCGAAAATAGCGCCTTTAAATAAACTTATATATAAATCTTTTGGTGTTAGCCAGAGCCAGACTGAATTAAAATATCTGTTCGGGTGCAGGCCGATTGTGCCGAAACAAGTCACCATGCCGGCTAAAATACCGACTAATTCTGCAACTAAAACGACCATTGGCACTGTAACAACAGTCGCGATGAGTCTTGGTGCGAAGTAATAGCCAACGGGGTCAACTTTTAGTGTTTTGATTGCATCGACTTGTGATGTTACTTGCATGTTTGCCATTTCGGCGCAGATTGCAGTGCCTGAGCGAGCGCTTATTGCCAGAGCAACGAAGCCGGGTGCTATTTCGCGTATCAATGCAATAGTGAGCGCGCCACCTGCATAGCTTTCGGCGCCTGTCATCAGGAATTGTTGTGCAACCTGCATTGCAATAACAACAGCCGCAACAGAGACGATGATTAGTGAAATAGGGATTGAGTCGTAGCTGATGCTTGCTGCTTTTGATATTATTTCCGAAAATTTGGTCTGACCACTAAAAATATATTTTAAAGTTTGCCAGAGATTTTCGACACAATATCCTAAAAAATTAATCATAAATAGGCATACACCATTTTTTATATTTTTCTACTTTACCTCTAACAACATCAAAATAAAGTTTTTGGAGTTCTTTGCCAATTGGTCCCACATTTCCTGTGCCTACAGGACGATTATCAATTTTTGTAATCGGGCTGACTTGTGCGCCTGTGCCGGTATAGAATGCTTCATCACAGGTATATAACTCTGTTCTGTCGATTACACGTTCTTCAACTTCAATGCCTAAAGCTGTTTTAGCAAGTTCTATAATTGTGTTGCGAGTTACGCCGATTAAAATATTATCTGAGCCCTGACACGTAATAAGTTTGTTATCTTCAACTAAGAATAAATTCATCGCCGAGCCTTCTGTAACGTGGCCGTCAGGGCTGAGTACAATAGCGTCGTCAAATCCTGCGAGCTTTGCATCGGTAACGATTAAAGCTGTATTTGCATAGCAGCCACTAATTTTTGCTCTTGGAGGGATTGCGTTGTCATCTGAGCGTCTCCAGTTTGATACGCAAACGCTTAAACCTTTTTCTAAATCGATGTAATCACCCATTGCAAACGAGAAAATCAAGAAACTATCAGGATTGTCCAACAGGCATGGACCAATTTTCTCTGAAGATTTGTATAAGTTAGGACGAATATAGACATCTTCGTGGTAATTATTTTTCTTTAAGAGCGCTTTTACAATGTCACACATTTCTTCGACGTTGTAGCCGGTTTTCATGTGCATAATCTTGCCGCTGTTAATCAGTCTCTCAAAGTGTTCAGGAACTCGAAAAGCGTATAATTGATTTTCTTCTTTGTTATAGTATGCTCTGATGCCCTCAAATACAGCCGTACCGTACAAGAATGCGTGTGTTCGCACAGGCAGACAAGCTTTTTTATTGTCAATATACTCACCATTTAAAAATAAATATTCTGTGTTTGTCATTTCGACCCCTTCCTATTTTTCCACTTTTATATTATTTTATTATACATAAGATGTATTTTTTTTAAAATCATTTTTGCAAAAAAGTTCATAGGAGCAGAAAAGTTTGGTAGTCCTAATATTATTTTTGTTAATAGTTTTGGCGATATATTTGACGTTTAGCTTGACGGCGTTTATTTTGTATGTTTGTGCAAGCAGCCGTTTGAAAGCGTATCAAATCCAGCAAAAATATTTTAATCACCCGTACTGCAACCATATTTCAGTTGTTATTTATGCACATAACGATGAAAAGGCTGTGGTTTCACTGTTGGAGAAGCTTAATAAGCAAAATTATTCGAAATCTAATTATCAGGTTCATATTGTGCTTGATAATTCTACGGATAATTCGTCCAATATTCTTGAATTTGTCGGTGGCGCTAAGATTTGGCGTGTAGGCGAGGATGAAACATTAGGGAAAGATGCGGCTGTGTCCTGGGTTTTAGAGAGATTGATTTCTTTTCAAAATGTAAACGCCTATGTATTTTTGGATGTTAATCGTATTATTGATGAAGATTTCTTAACCAATGTTAACTCTGCTTTGTTTGACGGTGAGGTTTTGGTTGGCTCAACAGAGTTAATGGTTGAGGAGCCGAGTATTATTAATTCGATTAAAGTTGCTTATAATAAATTCCACAACAGAATCATTAATTGCGGCCGTCGCTTCTTATTTGGCGGGCTTTCGACCTGTATTGACTCTGACATAACAATTATAAAACAAGAGATTCTTGAAAAAATTAAATGTATTGATTTTAAAGATGCGAACAGCGAGTTGAAATATACGACCTTGCTTGTGAAAAACGGTATCATTCCGAAATATGCGCCGAATATCAAAACTGCAGTTGACGCTAACGCGTATGAGGTGAAAAAACCTTCATCCTTCAGACGCTTTACGTTATTTTTACATTGTTTGTCGTTGGTTTTCACAACAAATATTAAGTTTGTCGAGCATGTGCTTTATTTGATTAGGCCGAATGTGATTGCTATGGCTGTTATGTATTTCTTAATCGTGTCATTTACATTGAGCTACAACGATTTTGCGTGGTTGTTCAGATTAATAGTTATGCAAATTCTAGGTGTTGCAACGGTAATCAGTTTTATTGTGGCTATAAATTTCTCGAAATTGAAAAAAGGCGAAATGTTTTATTTGGCGCTTTATCCCCTCTACGCGCTAATAAGCAACTTAAATAAATTTACAATCTGCCGCAGTCTTTCAGAGAGGCTCTTTGCGCCGAAAAATAAAGTACAGATTGTCGAAAAATTCGCTATTGATGTGGTGGTTAGCGGCGGGCAAAAAGCGTTTAAGTGCAAGCTTGAAATTATTACAGAAGACAATCTTGCGAGAGCCGTGTTTGTGTTTAAAAAGAAAAAATACCTCTCATCGTCGCATTTGCGCACATATGAGGCGATAAGAGAAATTGTCGACAAGCTGGATGAGCATGGGTTCAGGTTAAAAGTTTGTCAGACTTGTGGCTACTTTGCGCCGAAGCTGGACACTGAAGCTAATGAAATCAAAGGATATTGTCATTGCGAGCGAACTTTCGGGCGCGAAAACAAAGATGACGATGCTGATAATGCTGAAAAAGAGTCTTTCTTGTGGAGTTATTGCGAAAAATATATTCCTAAAGAAATTAATAATGTCATTGACATAAGCACTTACATGTAAGATAAGGAGAGTAGTTATGGCTAAAGATGAAAGTTTTGACGTAGTATCTGAGTTTGACAAACAAGAGTTGGTTAATGCTGTTGATCAGGTTAAACGTGATATTGCAGGACGTTTTGATTTGAAAAACACTAACTCGGATATCGTTTTAGATGGTGATAAATCAATTACCATAACAACTTCAGATGATATGAAATTGAGAAATATCATTGATATTTTGCAAAGTAAGCTGGTGAAGCGCGATTTGAGTATCAAAATTCTTGATCCTCAGACTATAGAGCATGCTTTGGGCGGCAATGTTCGTCAGGTGTTGAATTTGAAAAAAGGTTTGACTACTGAACTCGCTAAAAAAATTGTTGCTGATATCAAAGACTCAAAAATAAAAGTACAGGCGTCAATACAAGGCGATCAGGTAAGAGTATCGGGTAAAAACAGAGACGATTTGCAGCTTGTGATAAAAGCTCTACGCGACAATGAAGACGTGTATGATGCTCCACTGCAATTCCAAAATTACAGATAGGAAAATGAATAAACTAAAAATAAAGTTCATAATTGTGGCGATTTTATTGTTTGCTGCGGTGCTGCCGTCTAATGCAGAGGCTAGCGGCGGTATTGACGAGATCATAAGCGATTATTTTTATATGGCGAGCTTTTATGAAAATACCGGCAATTATCGTCAGGCGCTCGACTATATTGAAATGATTCAATCTGTTGCGCCTGATAATATAGATGCTCAAAAGAAAAAAGTGCAATTAAGAAAACTGTTATACCCGGAGAACGATAATTTTGTGCCGGAAAGCCAGCCGACTACGGTGTTTGAGAATATAAATCCTGCACCTCAATTTGATTTAACCCCTCAATATAGCGCTGCGCCACAAACGCAAAACATTCCAACTGCTAAACAGCAGCAGGGTTATGAAGTTAAAAATGCTGAATACTACAGCCAAATGGGCATGGATGCGTATTCGCAAGGGAAATTTGCCGATAGTTTAGGCTACTTTTTAAAAAGCATTGAAATGGATAACACGAACGCTGTTACGTATAACAATATCGGGATGCTATACCGTTATCAACAGGATTATAATAATGCGATTAAGTTTTTTACGAAGTCTGCCGAGCTTGATAAGACTTATGTACAGCCTTTGCTCAACTTGTCGTTAATTTATAAAGGTATGAAAAACTACGAAAAGGAGCTTTATTATCTTGAAAAAGCCCTGGAATCTAACCCTAACGAGTATGCTACGTATTATCTTTTAGGAAATTATTATTACAATAAAAATAACAATAATATCGCGCTTAATTACTATTATAAATCTGTCGAACTAAAGCCGGACTTTTTCGACGGTTATTGCGCGCTTGGCGCTTCACTATATGCTGTTGGTGAATACGAGCAGGCGTCTAAGGCTTTGGAACAGGCCAGAGTCCTAAGAGACGATTCTGATAAGGTGTTTTATGCGCTGGCTAAAACTCTCATCAAAACCAAAGACTACAAAAAGGCGAAATATTATTTAGAAGAAGCAATTATGATAAATCCTGACAACAGGTATTTTCAGGAATTGGCGAAGGTTAATTACTATTTGGCGAATTATGAAAAGTCTGTCGAGCTTTACCAAATGCTGCTTGAAGGTAACGACAAAGCTGAAATGTATAATGATTTGGGGCTTTGTTACTATCATTTGAAGCAATCGAAAAAAGCTTTGGAGTATTTTGAAAAAGCTGTGAAGGAAAATCCAAAGAAAACTATTTATTTGTATAATTTGGCATTGTGCTACAAGTCTCTTGGCAAGGCTAAGCTGTATCAGGACTATATGGATATGGTGTTCAGCGCTAAGCCTCAGTCACCTCAGGAGTACATTGATTTGTCCTGTATTTATATGGATAGCGGCAAGCCTGATAATGCGCTTGCGATGCTCAATCGCGGGATTGAATGTTTCCCTGATGCAAGAAAACTGTATATCGCGAAGATGAACTTCTATTATGCCAACAATGATACACGCGCGTATAATCAGGTAAAACAGATTTATGAACAAAGGTTTAGGAAGTAATTTTTTTGCCTCATTTCGGTGCGTGAGACGCACCCTACTTTCTGAACATTGGCGATTGTAGCATAATTGCATAGATATAAGTTTCAGGGTGACTTTACGTAGGTAGCAACAAAATTTTTTCACGGGTTTTGTATATGTGTATTAGTTTATGAAATGTGACGATGATAAAACCTGTAACACAAATAGTTGCTAATAAAGCAAGCACCAGCCTGAGTGAAAATCTAAGAATCGGACGCGAAGTTTTGAGTGAATTTAAAACGGATTATCCGAAGTTGAAATCTTGTAGATTATTGCTTGCCAAAATGTTAAGTATTCGTGACTGGGATAAATTTGATGATTTAATGCCACCTTTTGTGGAACAATTAGCGAGTTATAATAACGGCTTAAAAGTTGTTCGAGCAAGATTGGAAGAATTGCCAAAGAACAATTTCTCTGAATATTGTGACAGTTATGAAAAAATTGTTAGGGAAGAAGGCTATGCAAATTGTCGTGAAATGGCTTTTATTGTAGGGAACAGATTAACAAAACGTGCAATAGATACACAAAATATTTCAATGCGTTTATGGCGAAATAAAGAAGAGTATGCCGACCATGCTTTTAGTGTGATTGGTATAAAAAAAGGTGCTATAGTCGAGGACTATCAGACCTGGGGCGATGAGGCTGTTGTGGTGGATGCATGGTACTGCAGAGGTTTTGCTAAAGCTGCCATTGAAGCCCTTAAAAAATATGCGAAACTTTTTGAAATGAAGCAGGAAGATAATCTTTATTTTATTCCTCGCAATTATAATGAATGACAAACAGTTGTAGGGTGTGTCCCACGCTCCGAAAAGGGTGTTGGGAGCGTAAATAAGTGTGCTATCATAATAACTTTTAATCTCGTGGAGTTGTAGGGTGGGTTGAACAACTTCATTCAACCCATCAAATTATTAAACAAAAAAAACAGATAGGTTTTTCGCTATCTGTCCAGATTGGTTGAGTATTTATTAGTATTAGATTTGATTTTGTAAATTCTGTGCTTTGCGCATATTATTTCTTAGGCCTGAGGCTAAGTCACTGCGCCCGTTTTTTTCGTATATTTTTGACATTGATTCAATAAATTTCATGCTGTCAACACCGCCTGCGGCTTGTTTTTTTTCAGCACTTGCAATCGAATTTGCTATGGATTGTTGTGTGCGTGTTGCTGATTGCGTTGAGGTTGGTCTTAATAAATTCTGTGCCGGTGCAACAGTCGATTGAATTTCTGTTCTTGATTGCGGGATTGTTGCTTTAGGCAGTGGTGTTGTATTATATCCAGAGCTTGGTTTTGTGAATTGTTTTGGTGGTATCGGCGAAGTGTAAGGACTTTTTTGGCTGTTTTGGTATGACTTAAGACCGTAATTAGCTGTGGGAGTGCTGTACGTGTTGTTTTTGTGTAAGGAAAGTCTTGAAGTTTCAGGTCGTACACTTTCTTCTGCATTGAGTTCGTCTCTGAGGCTATCTTCTCTCAATCTGTGAGACAGGCCGATTTGCAGCTGGTTATTGGTGTATTGTGCATTCTTTTTGAAAGCTCTTAACCCGAAAACCAAAATCAGCATAAATCCGATGAAATACATCATTGATTTAGCGTTCATGTTATTTTTAATCAGTGATAGCAATGACATCAACATTGGATTATTTTGTATGCCTGTTGACTCATCCTCGGTAATTTCTTCAGTAACTACAGGCGCATAAGTTTCAAGAGGGCGATTTAATTTTATAGTGTCAGACTTTTCGCTGCTTGGTATTGCCATAGGCGTGGTTTTTAGTGTTTCGAAACTAATTTTGCTCTTAGCGATGTTTTTGCCCTGTAAAAATATCTTTACGCTGTTTTTTGACACAGGCTGAACAATCACGTTATCGACATTAGGCACATTGTTATAAATTGTGCTGATTGATGACAGCGCTTGTATATTTTGCAGTTCCAGATACATTTTGTCAGGCGCTTCTATAACTTTTTTGATTGGCGCCGGATTATCTGATTTTAGTATAATTTGATATGATGCGTTGTCAGGATTGATTTGGATTGCTGACAAAATATTCTCTGCAATTGCTGCATTCAAACATATTCCAATCAATGCAAGACTTGAAATAAATACTCTTACTGAAAAGTTTTTCAACTGTTTTCCCATCTTCGTTTCTCTCTCCCCTATTGAGAATACATACTCAACTAATAAGGTAATCATACAAGTTTTTATTTTGCTCTACATCAACCAGTGGGTCTAAAAATAAATATTAACCATCTGGTCAATATAATTTTTCATGTGGTCTCATGCCCGCGTGGATAATGCAATATGCCATAAATATTTTTATTATGTAAATCTATATAGGTGAGGAAAGCAGGATTTTACTATGAAATCAATTATTAATTTTAGTGTAATTATTGCTCTGCTTGTGTTCTTGACACAGGGCACCGGTTTGGCATACACAGGTTATTACAATTATCCGAATAGCTCCTATAGCAGCTATGGAAATGGCTCGGGCGAGAATTATTTGCAAATTACACAAATTGAGAAGGGATTGTTTAATCGAACTTTTGAGCGTGAGTCGATTTATACGCGTTTAAATCGGATTGAGCAAAAACTTTTTAGGACAACACGCTCAAAGGATAATCTGTCTCAAAGGCTTGAGGCAATAATGATGAACGTTAACCCTTCGCTAATGGCGAATGTGCCGTTAGATGATTTGAAAAACCTTGAACGCCGTTATCTTAACCGAACTTACACTAATGAAAATGTCGATATGCGTGTGGCAAGGCTGGAGCAGCAAGTTTTCGGTGCAATGCAAAGGGGGCCGCTTGACGCTCGCTATGAGAGACTCAGAACAGCTGTGAGAAGTTCTAATACAAACAACAGTATGACGAATTATAATAATATACCGTATCAGGTGCCGACTTATCCTACATATTCAAGTGGTTCAAAAGTAAAAGATGTTTTTGCGAATGTTTTGAACGGTTTTGGCACAATAACAGGTATCACTCCTCCCGTGTACGACCAATATGACGCTAATTTCTATAATAACTATGATAATTCAGTAGTTCCGTTCCAAACCAGCGGACATGGCTATGACCAGTATGGCAGAACTAATACAGGCTCTTATTATCAGAACAGAGATTTTGGCGGCAGTACGGGCGTGAGAATATTGAATTAACTGTATTTAACGTTTTAAAGCCAGCGCAAAATAATGAAAGTATTTATTTGTAGGCCCAAAAGCCTCTAAATCTTTATCTAAAAATATTTTGCAAAAATGTTCACGCAGGCGAGTTAGTTCCTTTAGGGCGTTTTCCCGTTTTTCTTGTGCGCATTCGATTGTTAAATCAATTAACTCTAATGCTCTTTCAAAAGCTTTCGTGCTATATTCATCATTGTTTTTTGCCAGCCATGAGCTTGTGCGGTATACCTCGCTGCCAATATTCGCCATTTGCTCGGTGAAACTTAAGTCACTCCAACGATTTGCGCTGAGATTTTTATGCTGCATTAATATCTATCCTCTGTTGTACAAGCGCTGTTATTTTTTTTCTTATATTTTCATCTTCTACGCCGCGACTGCGATTATTTTGGGTCGGACGGATATTAATTAAAGAATCAAATTCAATAAAATCTTCCTCGCTTAGCTCGGGGTATAGATTTATACCCCACAAATCAGTTTGCTTGGACCCATTTTGGAGTAAATAACTTTCTAAATCAGAATGTAATTCAGCATCAATTACTAAGATATTTTTTTCAATATCAACAACACCTTTAACCATATCGCCAAAGAAATTTTGTGCTATTTCTTTTAAGTCTTTAATTTTTAATTTTTTCTCAACTATCAACATTTTACAATTTTACTATAAATGCAACAAATTAAACAATAGTTAAATTATTGATTAATTTGTGGAATTGCGCTATAAAATTAGTATAGCAATATGCAAAGGAGAAGTTATGAAAAAAGCATACACCCTTATGGAAGTTTTGATAGTTGTGGTAGTTATTGCTGTTATTGCGATGTTTGTACTACCTGCGATATTGACATCTATGCCGAACAGAAACAAAGTGTATTTTAGAAAAGCCTACGCATCAATTGCTCAAGCTGTATATGATGTTACGAACAATAAAAATTTATATCCCGGCAGTGATAATGTGGATGCCGATTTTGTACCTGTTTTGAGAACACCGATTGTTAAGGCAGGTATTACTGCGACCTATGACAGTATTAAAAACAGTTTAGCCAAATATCTTGGTGTTGAGGATGCGGCAGACCTCACAGAAAGTACATTCTTTTGTTATTCAGTAGCGAGCTTGATGAATCGTATTGGGACGCAAAGCAGCCTGAGCTCAGTTTCCGGAGGCAGCGCCACAGAAATAGAGATAGATTGCGGCAGTACCGGTGAAAGTGGCACGGATAAAACAATCGCTAATTTCCGCACTGTTGATGGATCAGTTTATTATGGCTTAAACGGCTCCTTCAATGAAGGCTTTTTAGGCAGCGATATGACCGATGGTAGCAAATATGTATATATTGATGTAGACCCAATGGGCAAAGATTACGGCACTTTCAAGAAATTCCCAGGGAACCCTGCAGGTGCCTATGCACAGCAAACCGCAGATGGTGTCTATGATAATGCAACAGGTAAATGCGTCGGAAAACCGGGTGTTTTTAGATTTAAAATTACGCCAAGCGGCCAGATTATTGTTAGCGGCGGGTGCGAAAAAGATTATTTGCTTGATGCGACGAATGTAAAATAAAATTAATTTGAAAGGATAAATTAGAATGAATAAACAGTTGGCAACGATAGGTGTATTTGGTGGTTCGGGATTATATTCTCTGATGGAGAATGTTGAGGAGGTTAAAGTTGAAACGCCTTATGGTATGCCTTCAGACAGTCTTTTTATCGGCACAATTGCTGATAAAAAAGTCGCTTTTATGCCAAGACACGGCCGTACTCATTCGATTTTGCCACATTTAATTTATTATCGCGCTAACGTTTGGGCGATGAAATCTGTTGGTGTTGAGCGTGCTATTTCGCCTTGTGCGTCTGGTAGTTTGCAAAAACATATTGAGCCGGGGCATTTTGTGATTTGTGACCAATTTGTTGATTGGACTGACGGGCGTAAAACAACGTTTTTCGAAGGCCCGATTGCGGTTCACCCTTCTGCTGCTGAAATGTATTGCCCTGAAATGCGTGACCTTACAATTAAAACCGCCAAAAATCTAGGTATTACAGTTCATGGCTCAGGCACGGTTGTTGTAATTAACGGGCCGCGTTTTTCAACAAAGGCTGAATCTAAATTCTTTACAGCACAGGGCTGGGATGTAATTAACATGACGCAATTCCCTGAGGCATACTTGCTTAAAGAAATGGATATTTGTCCTGTCAATATAACTTTAGTTACTGACTATGATGCCGGCTTAGTCTCCGACTCTGAGCCTGTGTCACACCATGAGGTTATGAAAGTATTCAGTTCAAATACTGAAAAATTACGCACGTTACTATTTTCGATGATTGAAAATATTCCGAATGTGCGCAGTAATTGCTGCTGTGCTGACACATCAGCAAGCTCGAGAGCATAAAGAAAAGGAATTTATTAATGGGTATATTATCATTTACTGTAGATAACTTATTCAGGCTGATTACGCTTCTGATAGTTATTGTTGTTTTGATGTCCTGGATTCCCAATATTAACTGGTACAAACAGCCGTTCAAATTTTTAAGATTTACATCGGATTTATTTTTGAGTCCGTTTAGACGTCTTATTCCACCGATGGGAGGTTTGGATTTTTCTCCGATTATAGCGATATTTTTATACCAATTGTTAGGTCAGGCAATAGTTGTATCATTAAAATATTTTGGACTTTAGGCCGATAAAATTAAAAGGAAAATAACATTATGAAAATGTCACAAATCTTTGTGCAAACACTGAGAGAATACCCTGCTGATGCGGAGGTAATCAGTCATAAATTATTGGTAAGAGCAGGTTTTATAAAAAAACTGGCGAACGGGATTTATAATTATTTGCCGCTGATGTGGCGCGTACTCAAAAAAGTTGAAAATATTGTCCGTGAAGAAATGGACGCAGCCGGAGCGCAAGAACTTTTAATGCCCTTTGTGCAACCCGAAGAACTCTGGCAGGAAAGTGGCCGCTGGAATGTATACGGCAAGGAATTAATGCGACTAAAAGACCGGCATGATAAGTCTATGTGCCTTGGGCCAACGCATGAAGAAATCATAACTTTTATTGCTCGTGAAGGCATACAATCCTACAAACAGCTGCCTGTTAATTTGTACCAAATACAGTCAAAATTTCGTGACGAAATAAGACCACGTTTTGGCTTGTTGCGCGGGCGTGAATTTATTATGAAAGATGCGTATAGTTTTGATGTGAGCGAAGAAGCGCTTGATAAGTCATACAAAATTATGGCTGCAGCTTATACAAAAATCTTTGACCGATGCGGACTTGAGACTAAAATGGTTCAATCCGATTCCGGAGCTATCGGTGGCAGCGTTAGCCACGAGTATATGGTTTTAACTAAAACTGATAGTGGCGAAAACGATGTATTTTATTGTGAAAAGTGTGATTTTGCGGCTAATTCAAATCATACTACTTCGGTTTTACCACCGGCAAAAACGGATGGTGGTTTCGCTAAGCTGGAAGAAGTTTCAACACCAAATGTGAAAACTATTGATGAAGTGGCAGAGTTTTTAAAAGTTGAAAAAACTGTTATTTGCAAATCAATGGTTTATGTTGCCGACGGCAAACCTGTTTTAGTTTTAATCAGAGGTGATAAAAATATTGAAGAAATTAAACTGTTGAATGCCACCGGCGCGAACGAGTTGAGAATTGCGTGTGAAGGTGAAATTGAAGATTTGATGAGGGCTCATAATTTCAATGCTGCGGCGGGCTTCATTGGACCTGTTGGTATGGATAAGGTTAAAATTATCGCCGATTTGACAGTTAAAGAATTGAAAAATTTTGTCGCAGGAGCAAACAAAAATGACATGCACCTTGTTGGCGTGAATTTGAGCGATTTGTCAAAAGACGTAGTATTTGCAGATATTCGTCTTGCTTGTGTTGGTGAATTATGCCCTCAATGCCAGGATGAATTGAAAGTTACCAGAGGTATTGAGGTCGGTAATATTTTCAAACTCGGTACGAAATATTCCGCAAAAATGAGTGCTACATTCGCAGCTGAGGATGGCACTGAAAAACCTTTTATTATGGGGTGTTACGGCATTGGTATATCAAGAACCGCGGCTGCAGCGGTTGAGAGATACCATGATGAAAATGGTATCAAGTGGCCTGTAGCGATTGCGCCGTATCACGTTATTGTTATTCCTGTTAACGCAGCTGACGAAAAACAAATGAGTATTGCTGAGGATATCTACAAAAAATGCCTGAGTAACGGCTTGGAAGCTGTGTTGGATGACCGTGATTTCCGTGCAGGTGTTAAGTTTAAAGACGCTGATTTAATCGGTTTCCCATATAAAATTGTTGTTGGTAAAGGTATTGAAAAAGGTCTTATCGAATTTAAAAACCGTATGACCGGCGAAGCTTTAGAAATCAAGCCTGAAGAAATTTTTGATTATATTAAAGTAGAGTGTGTCTAACGCACCATTGAAAAATTTTTTTGTCAGTAAAGTATGGTGCGCTCACCAGCGCACCAACAATAAATTTGTATATTTTTGGTGCAGTAGTGACTGCACCCTACAAATGTATGTTGGGATGAAACCCCAACCCTATTATTTCTTGTCAGTTTTGAGTAGTGGTATGCAGATGAGAATGCATATTGCTGCGGCGGCTATCCAGTATATTAGCGCAGCGTTCCAGCCGTAGTGGTCGACGAAGAATCCTGTGCCAACGCTTGTGAGAACAGCTCCTACGTAGCCAAAAATTCCTGTAAAACCGCAAGCTGCAGACGCAACTTTTTTAGATGCTGATTCAACGGCGCATAAGCCGCCAATCATCATTTGTGGTCCGGCCGTGAAGAATCCGATTGCTGAAATCAATGCTGTGTCAACAAGATGCCAGCTTGCAGGCGTGAATATTAGGGCACCGATTGAAAGTCCGAGTCCTGCGAGGAAGAATATATTTACGGGCATTCTTCTGCCTTTGCAGATTGTGTCTGAGCACCAGCCTGATGCCACAACACCTAATGCACCGAAAAATGACAGGCAACCGAGCTTGAAAGATGCGGCTTCAATGGTGTTGTGCTTGATTTCGACCATATATTTGACTATCCAGTCCTCCGTCCCGTAGCGCAAAATGTACACGAACACGTATGCCAGCGCCAGCATCCAAATGATTCGATTGAACAAAATATATTTTTTGAATATTTCTAAATATGACAAATTAGCTTCGGCGTCCTGTTCTTCGGGGAGTGGTTGAGTTTTTTCATAATATTGTTCAACATCCGGCAGTCCAAGCGTCGAGGGTTTGTCTCGCATTTGTCGGAATAGGTATATGCTCATTCCGATGTTGATTATCCCGGGGATTATGAATGCGGCTTGCCAGCCGAATTTACTTATTATTAAACCTGATAAAAAGGCGGTGAGTAAGAGTCCGAATTGATGCGAGGTTGACCAAAGCGCCCATTTTGTACCGCGTTCGGTGTTTGAGAACCAATAAGTCAGACTTTTTGCGATTGCAGGGAAACCCATTGATTGAAACCAGCCGTTTAAGCCCCAGAAAAATGCCAGTACCCATAGCAGTGCAGGCATTCCTAAGAGCATTAATTTGCCGGGAATTATATAAAAGCTTAGCCCGAATAAAATATTTGTTATTGCTGATAAAAGTAATGCCAGCGAGAAGAATTTTCGTGCATCAGAGCGGTCAGCAAGAACGCCGTTTATGAATTTCCCGAAAGCATAAGTAAAATATAGCGAGCTGCCTAAAATACCAAGTTGTGTATTTGTATAGCCAAGTTCACTGCCCATTGCAGGCAGCGCAACCGAAATGTTTTTTTTGCAAAGATGAAACATCGTGTAGCCTAAAAAACTGGACGTAAAAATCTGTACTCTATATTTTTTGTACGTCTTGGCGATAATATTTTCATCTTTTATTGGCTCAATATCGGCCGGCTCTCTCAAAAATTTGAACATTCTTAATCCTATTTTTACTCATTGTACTACAAACTAAGCAACAATAAAAAACTATTAAAAACTTTGCATAATTTTTGGCATGCTGGTGATATAATTATAATTAGAAGGTGGGTGAATAGTAATGAATAAAAACTGTATTTTTTGTAAAATTGCCAACAAAGAAATTCCGTCTGAGTTCGTATATGAGACAGAAAATGTTTTTGTAATCAATGATATTAATCCGAAAGCAAAGACACATATGCTTGTCATACCTAAAAAACATTATGCTGATTTGAATGAGTTGGATGATAAGGCATTGATGGCTGAGTTGCTTTCAGTTGTCAGAGCAGTTACAAAAAAAGTTGGTATTACTGATTATCGCTTGCTTATGAACAACGGCAAAGATGCAGGGCAGGAAGTTTTTCACCTGCATATCCACATTCTTGCTAATTAGTTAAATAATCGGTCAGGCTAGTTATATAGGACTGTTTATTAGCAGGGAAACAAGATAAAATATTAAAAAAGAATGAGCGAGGTTTACGCAGACTATGAAAAAGTTGATGATGACTTTAGTAACGGCAGGCATATTGGTGTCAACTTGTTATGCCAATGAAGATTATTGGGTGAATATACCCCATATACAGACATATCAGGATTATGACTATGATGATGACGCAAATTGGCTCACTGTCGGGTATTATCAGGATGGTCAAAAATATTTCAATAATAAGGAATTTACGAAAGCCATTGATGAATTCAGAAAAGCCTTGCGTGTATCCCCGAACGGGATACAAGAAAGAGCTTCCTTGATTAACAGCTATCTTGCGCGTGCTGGTTACTATAACGGGGTTAACCAAAACAACAGCGCGCTTGATGACTTACGTTCGGCATTATTTTTTATTAAATACTATACTGACGCGCCAATGGACGAGCAGATGAAAGAGGCCGCTCAAGCAACCGAGCAAAATATGAAAATGCTTATGGGTCAGCTAAAAATTTCTGCAGCACCGAGTAATCGCTATAATATTGCTAAACAGTTGCGTGTTAACGGAAATTTTCCTGCTGCGGCGACTGAGTTTCAGGCTGCGGCAACGGACATGTCACTGCAAAAGGATAGCTACAAGTCTTTAGGTGATATTGCAAATATTTTCAATATGCCGCAAATGGCGCTTAAATATTATGGCAACTCACTCAAAATAAGTGACGGTGATGCTGATACGCACTTGAAAATGGCTCGTGCGTTAGATTCTGTCGGGCAAGTTCAGGCGGCGTCAACACAATATAATATGGCGCTCGCACATTCAAAAGATGCGCCTGATATGTTGAATTCACTTGAGAAAGTGTGGCTTGAAAAAATTGAAGCTAACCCTAATGATGCTGAGGCTCAGGCAAATTTGGGTGCAATTTATCAGAAAAAAGGTGATTATGCGATGGCATTGACCCAGTATAAGAAGGCCGAAGCTCTCAACCCGTCTAACCCTAATACAAGACTGAATTTAGGCACGCTTTATCAGGTGCAAAAAAAATATCCTGACGCGATTGCTGCCTATGATTCGATATTACAACTGTACCCACAAAATGCTAATGCCCACTATTATAAAGCACAGTGCTTAAAAGAATCAGGACAAAAACAGCTTGCAATACAGGAATATAAGGCGGCTTTGAGTATTAACCCAAATGTTGGTACTGCAAAATCCGAACTTTTGGCCATGACAAGAGAATCTATGACGGGTGATGAGTTGTTTCAGTATCTATATCAGGAGGTGCAAAACAACCCAAAGGATGCTGACGCGTACTATCAGCTGGCATACGAATTCCATAAGGCTAAAAGACTTGAGGATGCTGTGAAATACTACAATGACGCAATAAAACTCGATCCGAAATATGCAGATGCTTATATTAATTTGTCGCAAACATACAAACAATTGTTAAAATATCCTGAAGCAATGAGTACGATGGAAGCGGCGAAAAAAGCGCTGCCGGCTGATGCTAATATTGCTAAGTATTATACTGCTATGCAGAAAGAGACAACTAATTTTGCGTATGATGAGGCATCAAAATTATTCAATGCTGACAAATATCAGGAATCTCTCAAAAAATATCTCTCCATTAAGCCTGAGACAGCTGAGAGTATGATTGGTGTTGCGGCTTGTTACCAAAAATTGGATGAATACAAAGTTGCAACTGAGTACTATAAAAAAGCGTTTGCTCTTGACCCAAAAAACTCTGAAATTGCATACTACATTGCGATGCTGGCGTTACAGGAGGGTAATCTTGTTGACGCTAAAACGTATGCGCAAAAGTCGCTTGCACTTGATGCTAAAAATGAGAGAGCTAACGAAATTTTAGTTTCTACAGCTCAAGAAGAATTAGGCGGCGAGCTGGATAAAGCGATTGATTTGTTTGAGGCACAAAAATACGATCAAGCGTTAGCTGCGTTGAATGTATTGATTGCAAAAGATTCTAAAAATTCCAACGCCTATTACTACAAAGGGCTGGTTTATGACGCGCAGAAAAAATATGTGCAAGCAATAGCAGAATATGAAAGAGCATATGGCTTAAATAAAGATTTGCTTGTTGCTAAATATTCGATTGCAGTCGATTATGATTACCTGGCGAAATATAAAGAGGCAAATCAGGCTTATCGCAATTATATAGCACTCTCGCCCGGTGAGAATGAGTATACTGACTACGCTAAAAAACGGTTAACTGAATTAAAACAATATGATTAATACGCAAAATGCGCAAACGATAAAAATAGGGAATTTGGAAGTAAAAAGCAGGCTAATGGCTGCGCCTATGGCCGGGATTACTGATACTGTCCTGCGCAAATTAATACGTCACTTTTCGCCGAATTGTTTGCTGACGACGGAGATGCTGAGTTCTGAGGCGCTTGTGCAGAGGCCGGAGGCGGTGATTTCAAATTCTGATAAAATCGAAAGTCCTTTGAGTTTTCAGTTATCAGGGCATAAACCCAATATCATGTTGAAGGCCGCCAAAATTATTGAAGATAGGGCTGATATTATTGATATTAATATGGGCTGTCCTGTTAATAAGGTTGTCAAAGGCACTGATGGTTGTGCTTTGATGAAAAATCCTCAATTGGCAGCTGAATTAGTAAAAACTTTAAGTGAAAATCTCACGAAGCCTGTTACGGTTAAATTTAGGCTTGGAATCAACCAGGAAAGTAAGAATTTTATTGAATTCGGGCAGGCGATGCAAGAGGCCGGCGCTGCTGCTATTACATTGCACGGGCGTACTCGAGTTCAAATGTATTCAGGTCAAGCAGACTGGCAGGCTATCGCCGAACTCAAAAAAAATGTTGATGTGCCGGTGTTTGCGAACGGTGATATTGTTGATGTAAAATCTGCAATTGAATGTCTTGAAATAACAAATGCCGATGGCATTGCGATTGGGCGTGGCATGCTTGGCAATCCTTTTTTGTTTCATCAAATAGAACATTATTTACAAACAGGTCAATTATTGCCTGATATGTCAGTTGAGCAAAAAATTGATTTGCTGAAACGGCATTTAGATGAAGAGATTGCGCTACGTGGTGAGAATGTCGGGTTGAAATTCGTCAGAAAATTTTATTCATACTATATTCGCGGCATCAAGAGCGCTGCGGGTATAAGACATCTTTTGGTTACTGAAGATAATTACGATAAAATAATTGAAATTTTGGAAGAAATAAAAAACAGAGAAGGCAAAGGGCTTGATTAATCCTGATAAAAAGTTTTATACTTACATTATACTGACAGTGAATAATAAACTTTACTGTGGCTACACGGATGACCTTGAAAAACGCTTTGAGCTCCATACACAAGGCAAAGCGGCAAAGTATACAAGAGCGAACAAGCCGTTGAAAATAGTTTATTCAAAAGAATTTCCGAATAAATCAGAAGCAATGAAGGAAGAATGTAGGATTAAAACTCTTACAAGAAAGCAAAAAGAAGAATTATGTACATCATTGAAGTAATAAATAAACTCCTAAAATCCCGCAAAAAGTCGCAAACTAAAAATAACAACGGCGATGAGGACGTTGAGTTGTATGAAAAATGTGAGCATATTTTTGTGCCGGTTGATAGCACTGAACAGACTCTTGCGTGCAGCAAATGCGGTTTGGTTGTCAAAAAAAATCAACTGCTTAAGAAGTTTAATATATTTAAGAAATAAATTTTACGTCATACCTGTAGAAATCAATTGTAGGATGGGTTGAACAACTTCATTCAACTCATCGAATTATTTGAACTGTTTGTAGATGGGTTAGACGAAAATGTCTAACCCATCCTACTTTACTTTGTGTCATACCACAGCGCCAAGTGTTGTGACAGTTAGTTTTATCATCCGTGCCAAAAAGTTGCATTGACTTATCGTCTAAAGTTTAATATCTTAGTATTAGGAAGAGGAGCTGACATGTATAATCGCTGGTATGATATAGAACCAACATTGAGCCTGGCAATAAGTCTTTTGAAAAATGCAAAAGAAGAAACTCGCACACAATGTGCTGAGTTGATTTTAGAGTTGGCTGCGCAAAACAATGTCAAACTCAAGAAAGGATTTCTCAAAGGCTTGAAATATGCCATGATGCGCTGGTACGACAATGATAAAATGCTTTTTGACGCATTCGAGTCTCTAAAAGCTGCGCCTGATGATGTTAGAAAACATATTGCGCTTGAGGTTATTGAGTTTTTACAAAAGGCCGTACATTAGAATATTGACATCAAAATGAAAAAATTAATCCTAATAGTTTTTATATTCTTTCTTCAAAGTATTTTTGTCATGCCTGTTTTCGCGATAAAAATAGGCCTGCAGGATAAAATTGAGCAAACTACGTTTGCGTCTTCTCACGGCGCTATACTGGTAAACAACTCTACAGGTAAAGCTTTTGGTAAAATACCTGCGATGAAACCATATAGAATTAAGGCATCGCGAGGGCAACTGGCAATAAAGCTGGGCGATGAGTTTCAGGAACTAAACACTGCGTCAATCTCCGTTATACCCCAAAGAGGCTTTGTGTCAGTCAAGCGTAAATGGTATCGCGGCAGCTTGCTTATTATAGCCAGAGACAATCAAGTAACTGTTATCAATGATGTTGATATTGAGTCGTATATAATGGGGGTTGTGCCGGCTGAAATGCCTTCACGCTGGAACGTCGAGGCGCATAAAGCACAAGCTATAGCTGCAAGAAGCTATGCAATTGCAAACCGCGGCAAACGCTCCTCAAGAGGCTATGACTTGAAAGACACCCCTGAAGATCAGGCATATGGTGGCGCTTCTGCCGAAACTTCAAGGACTAACTACGCCGTCAAAGAAACCTCAGGCATTGTTATCACTTATAATCAACATATTATACCTGCATATTACCATGCCTCATCAGGTGGTAAAACGACCAACTCCGGCAACGTTTGGGGTGGCGATATGCCGTATTTGCGCTCGGTGCCTTCGTTTGACTCACAATTGTCAAAAAACGGGCATGGAGTCGGCATGAGCCAAAACGGAGCGAATAATTTGGCCTCAAAAGGCTATAATGCATACCAAATTTTAACTTATTTTTACAATAATGTTGGTTTCGGGCGTTTGAGACCCGAATGGAAACTTTAAGCTATAACTGCATTTACGCCTATAATTTTCCTTTTTTATTTCCGAAATCATGTCCAATCTCTATTATATTCTTATTTTAGATTAAAAAAGACTTGCTAAAATCCTGAAAATAAGTATAATAAGGAATGTAATAAGTAAGGAGGTTCATTATGAACAAAGAAGAATTAGTAAAAGAAGTATCAAAAAAAGCTAAAGTTTCACAAAAAGCTGCTGGCGATGTAATTGCTGCAACAATTGACGCAATTCAAAAAACAGTTGCTAAAGGAAACAAAGTTACTTTAGTTGGCTTTGGTACATTTGAATCAAGAAAAAGAGCTGCTAGAACAGGCCGCAACCCACAAACCGGCGCAGAAATCAAAATCGCTGCTAAAACTGTTCCTGCATTCTCAGCTGGTAAAAAATTCAAAGAAATCGTTAAGTAGTTTCTTACCAGAGTATAAATTTAAAGCGTCGGGCATGCTCGGCGCTTTTTATTGTGCAAATTTTCGACGATATTTAAAACGTGTGTCATACCGCAGCGCCAATAGTGGTAAATATATCAGCGCGTTTGTGTGCGGTATCTTCTTAACATGGAATTCCTCATCGGAAAGACCCCGCACAGAAACGGTTTTAGTATATGTTGTTCACTTGAACCTGCGGGGTTGTACGATAAGCTTGAAATTGGAATATTTTTTTGTAATAAAGTGTTAAGGTTTCAATGTAAACTTAACGTTGCGACTTTTTTTTATGTACAATGAACTTAAGAATAAAAGGAAGGAAAAAATATGGAACGTTTTGTCGGGATAATTGGAATAGGCTTGGTATTTTTAATCGCATTTTTGATGTCGAATAACAAAAAATCCATTAATTTAAAAACAGTTCTCTCAGGCTTTGCACTGCAGCTTGTATTTGCTCTTTTTATTCTTAAAACAAAAGTCGGTATTGTAATCTTTGATTATATCGGCAGATTTATCCAAAAAATTCTTGATTTTTCTTCAGCAGGCGGCAATTTCGTGTTCGGTGTCCTGACCAATTCATCTGCTAGAATGGAAGAGCTGTTCGGGCTCGGCTCATCATTTATATTTGCGCTAAAATTAATCCCCACAATCATTTTCATACTTGTATTAGTGAATATCCTGTACTATTACGGCATAATGCAGCGTGTAGTCGCGTTTTTTGCAAAAATAATGTACAAAATTATGGATGTATCAGGCGCGGAGGCACTTTCAAATGTTGCAAGCGCTTTTGTCGGGCAGGTAGAAGCGCAAATTTTGATTAAGCCATACCTCAAAGGCATGACAATGTCGGAGCTTTTAGCCTCTATGACGGGCAGTATGGCGTGTATTGCGGGTGGTGTTATGGCAATATATATTTCTATGGGTATTCCGGCCTCGTACCTCCTGACAGCGAGCCTAATGGCCGCTCCCGGGGCGCTGGTCATTTCAAAAATTGTGTTCCCTGAGACAGAACAGCCTGAAACTAAAAATGACGTGAAATTAGAAGTTACACGCACGAACGTGAATCTGATAGACGCTATCGCACAAGGCGCCACCGAAGGTATGAAGGTCTCTATTAATGTTATTGCTATGTTAATTGGCTTGATTGCATTGATTAACCTAATTGATTGGATGTTGGGCGGTGTTGGTTTGTTTATGGCTAATACATTACATATGAATTTGTCGGCTGTGCATATTGATTTGACGCATTTATCGTTGAAAGAAATTTTAGGCTCTGTGTTCTCGCTTTTTGCTCTGGCTTTGGGTGTTCCGATGCAGGACGCGTCCGCAGTCGGCTCGTTAATGGGTACGAAGCTTGTTTTGAATGAATTTATTGCGTATTCTGATATGTCAGCGATAAAAGCGGCACTCGCCCCTAAAAGTGTCGTGATTGCATCGTTTGCGTTATGTGGTTTTGCGAATTTAGGCTCTATCGCTATTCAAATAGGTGGTATTTCAGAACTCGCGCCGTCAAGACGCTCTGATTTGGCTAAATTGGGTTTTAAAGCACTCATCTGCGGTACGCTTGCCTCATACCTCTCAGCCGCAATCGCCGGGATTTTGATGTAAATAATGTTGGGGTGAAAATTCTAATAAACTCTCTGTCATGCTGAACTTGTTTCAGCATCTGTCGAT
>JAVBNU010000046.1:0-17119 GCA_031551265.1 Candidatus Gastranaerophilaceae bacterium | reverse complement strand
AAATTGTTATATGAGCAGCACAAATACGCTGATGCAATCAGACATCTTGATTATGTGAGCAAAAATGCGCCTAACAGAATTGATTTGACCAATTTGTTGGGAAAAATTTATGTCGATTACGGGGTTAAGCAAAGAGGGATTGAAAATTACAAAAAAACATTAAAAATTGACGAAAATAACGTCGAAGCCCTAACTGCACTTGGCGCTTTGTACCTTGATACGTCACAACCTCGTTTGGCTATAAAATCTTACACGCAGCTGTTGAAACTTTTAAAGAATGAAGAGGACTTATTGTCTGTGTTGAGAACCATAGCAGATATTCATTTAAGCCTGAATGAGTATAATTCAGCGCTTGAATGCTACAACAAAATTTTGGTGTTCCAGCCCAATGAGGTGTCCATACTGAGAAACCTCAAAGAAACATATGTAAAAGCAAACCTAACTGAGGATGCGATAATTTTGCTCAAAAAATTAATTATCATGGACAATAAAGATTATGACTTGTACGAGGAATTAATGATTTTACTGTACAAACATAAGTACTATTCTGAGGTGCTTGAACTTGCTAAACAGGTTACGCGTTACGAGAATGCCGATATCGCAAATATTCAAAACATAATTGCAAAAGTTTATATGAATACCGAACAGGTCGAAGACAGTATTGTCATGCTAATCGAAATTTTAGAGCAGTATCCTGAGAACACATATTTACACCAAACTTTAGCTCAGGCGTATATGAAAATGAACCGCTACGACGACGCTATCAGCGTATACATCGACTTAATGGAAAAAGACGACATAACAAAAATGAGTATGTATAAAAATAACTTAAGCACCATTTATTGTAACTACGGAACTTATCTATATAAAATGGACAGACACAAGGAAGCGTTCGAACGATTCGCAACCGCATTAAAATATGATGCCTCTAACTCAGAAGTTTACTACCAAATAGGTTATTGCAATGCTTTAATCAAAAATTATAACGATGCGATTCCTAATATCAGAAAAGCGATAGAGCTTGAGCCAAATAGATATATCTATAAGCTTGCTCTTGCCGATATTTATTACGGTTTTGGCGAGTTAGTAGAGGCAATGAAATTGTATGACATAGTTTTGGAATGTGAACCTCACAATGTGCAAGCACTGTTCATGTCAGGCATGATTTCAATAAAACAACTCAATCCTGAAAAAGCCCTCGACTATTTCAAGACGGCTCTTATAATTAATCCTGACAATATTGAGATAAGATACAATCTCGCTTTAGCATACGAATACACGCAAAACAAAGACGCTGCAATCCAAGAATACGAGTCAATACTGGAAATTGACCCTTCACATGAAGCCGCACAAAATAATCTGTCACTAATTAAATCAGTTGGTGATGAAGCGTGAGAGAGCTTGAATATTTGGAGGTCATAAAAGCCACTCTGGCTAAGCACTCTCTCATTGGCGACGATTGCGCATTCTTAGAAGATTTGTGCATCGCAATCACGCAAGACTCCCTTTGTGAACATGTGCATTTCAAAATGGATACTACATCCGCATACGACCTTGGCTATAAGTCTGTAGCAGTGAATTTGAGTGACCTTGCAGCTGCCGCAACGCGCCCTAAATACCTCACAATCGCCATTTCACTGCCCCGTAATGTTGATAAATTGTTTGTACCTGAGTTCTACGAGGGTGTGAATGATATCTGTAAAAAATACGATGTTGAAGTCATTGGTGGCGATATAACTTCATCGCGAAATATATTTATTTCAGTAACAGCAATAGGCAAAGCAATTTCACAATTTAAATCATCAAGAAAAAACGCTAAATCAGGTGATTTAGTTATCACAACAGGCGAGCACGGCTCAAGTACAGCAGGCCTCGCACTCTTGAATTTAAAATCCACAAAAATACCTGAACTTATCGACGCACACTTAAAACCTGAGCCTGCAGTGAAGCAGGGACTAGCACTGGCAAAAGCTGTGACAAGTGACTTTGCGGCAATGGATACAAGCGACGGATTAGCTGACACTCTCTATAAAATCGCAACTGCAAGCAATGTCACGCTCGACATAGATTTTGAAAAAGTTCCACGCAGCTCAAAACTTATTCATGTTGTAAATGATGAGAATACAGTTACCAATTGGGTTTTATGGGGCGGCGAAGATTATAAACTCGTAGCTTGTGTAGACGAATCAACATACGAAAAGCTGGATAAAAATGATTTCACAATCATCGGTAAAGTAATTGAAAAACAGCCGAATAAACCTGTCTTAATCGCGAATTGCAAAAATATTACCTATATAAATGAACAAATTTTCAACACACACAGCTTTAATCATTTTGAAAATGTGTAAAATTGCATATTAAGAAGTGTAAATATAATTTTTGATAGTAGCACACTTTAATATTCACAACACTTATATAAGCAGTGTAATTAATATAGGTGTAAAGCAATGAATGTAACTCATATCAATAGTGTCAGCTTTAAAGGCTTAGCTATACTTAATACTCCTGATAAACGTGTTTTAGTAAATTTTGACCCGAAAGATACAGAAAAATTATTCGAAAAGTGTGGCTGGGGAGATCATTCTGGAAAGCCCAATCCCCCAAGGTTCAAACATGCAAAGCTGGCAAAGTTGCTTCAATCAAAATACAAACTAAATTTAAAAATGCCTGCAGGCATTTTTATGGGTAATCCGAGCAATTTTGCTGTTGTAGGTAATGATGAAAATTTCATTTCATTTATTCCTGAAAATTCTCAACTAGTTCAAGCTCTTCGTAAATCGTTGAACTTTAAACCCTTAGCCGAAGCGTCAGATAGAGTGTAGGTTGGGGTTTCTACCCCAACAATAATATGAAAGTGAAGTACTCTTACCCACCAAATTTTTTGGTGCGTGGGACGCACCCTACGGCCGTAAATGCCACTCTTACTTCTTTTTAGTTTTGAATTTCCAAAACAACAAAAGGCTCGCAAAACTAATAGCATATTCCAAGAGTTTACGTTGGGTTTTGCAGATTGAATCTTTGAGTTTGTCATTAGTTTCATAAAGCGTACAGCGTGTTTCGCTCAGATATTGCTTTATTTTTTGAGAATCTTCTTTTATAAGTTCACTTTTTTCATTAAGTGTAACAATCAATTTACGCATATAAAATATCAGCGCAACACCCAGCACTGTAATGACTACAGCTAACACAATTTTTAAAATAAGTAAATTTAAAAGCATAGATTTCCCTGTTTTGGTATAATTATTTGTATTATATTATAGATGAGAGATAAATTAAAGGTATTACCCGAAGTATGAATAAAATCAGGTTTTGTATAGCATTAATGATATCAAAAGTGACTACGTTTCTTTTGCAAACCTGCATGAAGTCTCCTGCCACATCTTTACCCGGGAAACTTGTGTTGAAAACTTTTCCTGATTTTTTGAGCTGCGCAAAACAATATTGCAAAAAAGATATTATTACAGTGACCGGCACAAATGGAAAAACGACCACAACAGGCTTGCTGGCAGGTATTTTGCAAGCAAATGATTCCGGCGTCGTGCACAACCAAAAAGGCGCGAACATGCCGGTCGGGATTGTTACTGCAATTGCTAATGGTGTACGTTGTAATAAACAGGTTGATTATTTTGTTTTGGAGTCAGATGAGGCGTATTTAAGTAACCTGTATGATGGCTTTAAAGCGGACTATTTATTAGTTACTAATCTTTTCCGTGACCAGCTTGACCGATATGGAGAGTTGAGCACAACCGCACAAAAGATAAAGTCAGCAGTTCTTAAAAACCCCAATCTCAAGGTGTTTTTAAACGCAGACGACCCGATGCTGTCCGAGTTGAACGTCAATAAAAATACCAAATTTTTTGGCTTTGAAAAAGTTGAGTATTGCTCGGAGTTTGCCGAAAGTACGAGTCCTGCCGAGAACGTAAATTGTCCTTGCGGCGGCGTGTATAAATATAAGAAGCACTTTTATTCTCATTTGGGACATTATTTTTGTGCCTGTGGATTTGAGCGCCCTCAGCCTGATTATAGTGCCAATGCGAAGGTTTATACAGATTATACCGAGGTAGAAGTTAAAAACAGTTCTAGCGGTGAAACGCATAACTTTACTATCCATATTCCGAATATTTACAACGCGTATAATGCGCTCGCTGCAGTGAGTTTAGCGTTGGAAGTGAATGTACCTGTCGAGGTTATACAAAAGGCTTTAAACGCGTACGAGCCCATGTTTGGTAGGGCTGAGAGAAAAGAAATCGACGGAAAACATATTTTAATACAGCTTATTAAAAATCCAACAGGTGCAACTGAGGTTTTACGTACAGTCAGCGCGTTTAATGATAATTCAAATTTATTCATCGCGATTAACGATAATTACGCCGATGGACGCGATGTATCATGGCTTTGGGATACTGATTTTGAGATGTTGCAAAATTACAGCGGGAAAATATTCGTGAGCGGTATACGTGCATATGATATGGCTACACGCCTAAAATATGCACTCGTCAACATGGAAAATGTTGTCATTGAGCCAAACGTAAAAAAAGCCATCAAACTGGCATTAGATGAAACTAAGCAAGCAGAGACACTCTTGATGATGCCATCTTATACCGTTCTTTTGGATATGCAAAAAATATTATGATTCAACAGTCAAGCCAGTTTCGAGATCGACCATTTGACATCCGAAAGGAGTGTACTCATAAACTATGTTTTTGCCGGCAGCTTTTGACTGGTACAGGGCAATATCAGCCAACTCCAGTAACGTAACCTCATCTTCTGCGCAGCTCGGGAACTCAGACATCCCCACACTGACAGTCGGGCAAATATTTATGCCTTCGCGCACATTCACTGAGATTTTGCTAATATTGTCACGCACACGGTTAGCGATAATTTTCGCATCATTAGCGCAGGTTTCAGGCAAGATTATCGCAAACTCTTCTCCACCATAGCGAGCAGCTATATCAATTTTACGGATTGAGTTAGAAATAACGCTTGCAACTTCTCTCAAAACCTGGTCACCGACTAAGTGGCCGAATGTATCGTTGACTTTTTTAAAATTGTCGATATCCATCATCAAAATTGTCATCGGATGCTCATATCTTGCCGCACGACGTAATTCATTTTCTAATAACGTGTAAAAATGCCTGTAAATATATAATTTTGTCAGTCCGTCTTTAGTCGCCAATTCGTATAATTTAGCATTATCAATCGCGATTGCCGCCTGATTGGCCAGCGCTTCCATGAATTCTAAGTCCGCACGTGTAAAGAGTCGGTCGCCCTTCTTATTGGTTATATTTATAACGCCGATTGCCTCACCCTTTGCGATTAGTGGCACGCATAGCAGCGAGTTTGTATGCGAAGATTCATGTGAACTGTAAAATCGAGGGTCATTTTGCCCCAGATTACAGATTATGGATTTTTTCTGAGCAAATACCGAACCTGCGATACCTTCACTGATTTTTATTTTTGTACATTCAATAAGTCCGTTATTGATATCAGCCTCAATGTTTTTATCACTCAACCCAAAGACAAATTTAATCTGCAATGAGTTGTCTGCGTAATCATAAAACATTAAAGACGCTTTTTCTGCCTGTAGTGTGTCCAGCGCTTTCGTAAGTACGATTTTTAGCAGCCTTTTTAAGTCGTCAATAAAGTTTACGGCCTGAGAAATGCTGTACAAAATTGAAATTTTATTCAAAGTCTTATGTAAATCACTTATTTCTGCATCTGCCACGCTTTTTTTAATATATTTTTGCAGTATAGGATCTATAAAGCTAAATATGCGCCCGAGGAAATTCATCTCTTTAAAAGAATATTCCGATTCATCAAGTTTTTTGGAAATTAGGCACACTGCACAGACCCATTCACTTTTTGCAAATACTTTGATACATTCAGGCTTTAACTCGGTGAAATTATATTTTTCATAGAAAATTTCCACTTCTTTTTTATTTTGGTGCTCCGAGATTTTGTAGCACTGATTTTCCTGCGGAAATTTCAGCAAATCAGTGTAAATATCGTCTTCTAGGGGATTAATATGTATTTGATATTCATCGCCTGAAGTACTACGCAGAACGTTATTTAAATCTGAATATAGAAAGTGCACATTACTGTTTTTTATATGTTTTGATATAAAAGATTTTACGGCAGCAAGAAATTCATCAATATCAGAATATTGATTTGAGATAAAAGTCAGCTCAACAAGACTATTAAGCTCTTGTATGTCGTTTTCCAGTTCTTGGAACTTATCAGTTGTTTTAATTTCTGTATCCATGTTTACTGCTTAAATGTACTAAATATAAATATATTAGCATAATTTTTCCATTAGGTATATAAATCGATTAAAGTAGGTTTGATCGTATTTTAATTTTTAATTTTCAAAAAGTGCCCAAAAAATGAATATCCGAAAATTATTCACTAAAGGTAATGAAAAAATAAGCAATCCGATAAAAGCTATATTATACACTTCGTGACCAAGAGGACAGCATATGCTAAAAAAATTTGTAATACCGGCAGCAAGCTTTGCGCTAGGGATGCTATCAGCAAGATCTTGCAGCAGACCGCCGATGATAGGTGATAAAGCGCCTGCTTTTACCGCCAACTCTACTTCCGGCATAATAGACTTCCCATCGGCATATGAAGGCAGTTGGATTGTGCTTTTTTCCCACCCTGCCGATTTTTCACCTGTCTGTACCACTGAATTTATGGCTTTTCAGGCTATGCAGAATGAGTTTAAGGAATTAAATACAGAATTAGTCGGAATTTCTAACGACGATATAAGCTCGCATCTAGCCTGGATAAAAACCATTAAAGATAAAATAGAGTTTGCAGGGCTATCCGAGGTCAATATTAAATTCCCAATTATTGATGACCAGGATATGAGTATTGCCAAAAAATATGGTATGATACACCCTAAAACATCGAATGTGCGCTCAGTACGTTCACTTTTTGTTATTGACCCGCAGGGGATAATAAGGGCAGTTAGCTATTACCCACCTACCATTGGTCGTAATGTTAAAGAGGTAAAACGATTTGTTATCGCGTTAAAAACGGCAGATAATTATGGTGTTTTCACACCCGCAAATTGGATACCGGGTGAGGATGTGCTTGTATCGCCACCTGAATCTACGGTGGAGGCTTTTGAGCGAGCCGGCGAAAAAAACGAGCTGGAGTGCTACGACTGGTTTTTGTGTTTTAAAAATATCCCAAAGTACGACATAGAAGAAAAATTATTTTTTAATTAGAAATCGGAGGAATAATGCCAAAAATATTAGAGTTAACTGATGCAAATCTTGATACTGAAGTAAAAAAGCACAAGGAACCGGTCATGGTTGTATTTCATGCGCCATGGTGCGGGCATTGTCGGACACAAAGACCTATTGTAGAGCAACTGGCTGATGCCATGGGCAACAAGGCTGTGTTCGCAAGTGTAAACATAGATGATAGTCAGAGAAAAGCACTTGAGTATTCGATTACAGGAGTGCCGGCATTTGTAGTTTTTAAAAACGGGAAAGCCGTTGAGCACAAGTCAGGATTGCGTCAGCTTCCTGAGCTCAAAGCTACTGTCGAAAAATACATATAGCTCGCAATTTATCCATATGATTAATCTTTAAATATCCGATTCGGGAATATATTATAATCTTAATCAAAAATATAATGCAAATTACTATGAATGAAACACTAAAACAAATAGTTCAAATAATTGCAAAATATAAGGTTAGACTATCAATTGTTGCCGGAATAGTGCTGCTTGTAGGTATTTATATTTTTAATATCAAATACACCAGTGTAACCGCCAAATTCGAAAACTTACGCCCTGTACAAGCCAACATGACCGTTTACTACAATGGCTTTAAGGTCGGCAAAGTCGCAAGAATTCAACCCAGCAAAGATTATAAAACAACCCTAGTAACAATGGTTTTAAACCCGATTGATTTAAAGCTGCCTGATAATGTGATTGCTGAAGTCAAAAAAGAGCTCAAAAACAGAAGAGAATATGATATTGTTGACTTAATATACCCGAAAGCACCGTCTACAAGGTATTTGAAAAACGGCTCAATTATTGAAGGCAGAGTTCAGCAAAATATTCAGGATAAACTGGCTAATCTCGCCGATGCCGGCGTATTAGATCAGCTGCAGGGGAATGCTAATAGTGCTCTAAAAAGTTTAAATGAGGCAGCCAGTTCACTTAGCACACTTTTTGCAACGCTAAACGATGTTGTGCAGGAAAATCGCCCTAATCTGAAAGCATCAACAGACAATCTTGTTAAATCTTCAGATAATCTGGCTTTGACAACAAAAAATCTGCAAGAAATGACAAAAAAGCTTGATAATGCGATGGAACAGCAAAAACTTAGCAGCGTAGTTACTAATGCTGATGATAGTATAGCCAATTTTAAAACAGCTACCGAAAATATAAAAGCCATTTCTATCAATGTTAATACCTCGACTCAAAACTTGAACCAAACTCGGCAGGGCATAGACTCAACCCTTGTTGTGACTAATCAAACTGTTAAAAACATTGATGAGATAACAACAGGTATTAACGCAACACTAAAGAAAAATTTTGGCGGCTTAAGAATTTTATTCGGCAAAACTATACAAACAGACGAAAATGCTCTTTGCCCTAAATAATGTATTCCTTTTTAGGTGTATTTTAGGTATGATTGATTTGTAGGAATCAAAAATACTTATTTTTTATAATGACTCAAATGTTCAACCAATCAGCAAATAAAGATGTAAATGTAGCTCAATCAGAGCTGCATGTTTTTGTGCTTTGGGCTAAAGCTCGCAGCGCTGAAAAAAAAATTATTGAAGATATTAAAAATAATTTTCAAATTGTTGAAATCTACGAAATTGAGTGGAGTAAAAAACATTTCAAACAAAACACCATTAGATTTTATGGTGAAGACAACCACACCACTAATAAAATCAAAGCGCGCGGCGATGGAAAATTCTTACTCATTATAGTAAAAGATGACGCGCCTAAGTACGAGTTTGCAAAACTTTTGGGCAGCTACGAAATTGTGAACTTGAATATGTTCAACTCTAAAACCAAGTACCGAAAGCTCGCGTTTGTACACGCTTCGGACTCACTTTTTGAAGCCCACCATGATTTAGTACTATTTCTTGGCAAAAGTTATGGAGATTATTTTAAAGAAAACGGCGATAAAAAATTTAGCGGCGAGTATGTACCTATAAAACGTGACGTGCCTGGTGCTGAAGGCTGGAAAAGCTTGTCCGAATTGTTCTACGTTTTGAACGAGACTTGCAATTATGTCGTTTTAAACAGTGACGAAAACGCAAAATATATCGAAATTTTGGCTGATGATTTTGAGCGTTTTTTGTATATCGCAAATGCAAAGCACAAATGTGGAACCTCAAATTATTATTTAGATGTTAACGGACAAAAAATTAGCCTCAAATTATCCTATACCGGCGACAAAACCTATTGCTTAAACTGGCAGCAAAATATGCTTGAGACAAAACGTGTTTGTGAAACAGGATGCTATATTTTAGATGAAACCAGCGAGTTTTATAAATCAATATATGATTCTATTTGTAAAAACCCTGAAGTGTATTCGGTCGAATTAGAAAATTATTTGAAAGAAAATGACTTCTGCAATGCTGAATTGGCGAAAAAGCCTAAAAACATTTCACTTGAAGAACAGCTCGAAAAAATGACTCAAATTTTGCAGACTAAATATAATTTGAGCCAAATTACCCCCCTGCATGTTCTTAAAAAGACTTCCTCTGGGTTTAATATGTTTTTTACAGCTTTTGATACTGATAATAACAAGCTTTTCATAAAATGTGGAGGCGATGAATATTCTGCTAAAAAAGAGTTTGATGTAATGCAAACTCTATATGCTCAGGATTCAAGGTATTTTCCAAAGCCGTATTTACATCGTGATTATCTCGGGGAAGAGTTTATTGCAACCGAGTTTATTGAAGGCAAACTTTTGCATGATATATTGCGCCAAAAAACGTTATCACAAGCTAAAATGCAGAAAATAATTGACAGCCTTTATGAGATCGCGTGTATTTTGTATAAAAATAAATTTATTCATCGCGATGTCAATCCAAAAAATCTTATTGTAAAAGAAGATGGCAGTACAGTCCTGATTGACTTTCAGCATTTGCTTGGAAAACGTTTTAAAGAACTTAAAGCTAACATAAATGAACCTAAAAAACTAAGAGGTACAAATAAAAAACACCGCCCCGGGCCGTATACATGGGATGATATGTATTCTTTTTATAAAATTATGTTGGAGTTTAAAGATAAAAATCTCCAAAATTACAATGAAAAACTCAACGACATAAAATCTAAAATTGGACATCAAAGAGTATATTTCCTGAACAACAAGTTTGCGTTCCAATCATACTGGAGCTATAATTTTTTTATTTTCTACAAATTCTATGACATAGTTCACAAACCGCTACGAAAACTTAAAAGACTGCTTACAAAAAAGAGGTAATCCTCTAGTATATACTATAAGTATACTTTTACACTAGAATATGCTATTATTGGTCTGTATTATTTAAGTATGAGGTAGTTGTAATGAGTGAAGTAGTGAATGTGAAGCCGTTTCCACCTGAGTTAAATAAGTTTAACTGGGGTGCGTTTTTGTTAAGCTGGATATGGGGTATATTCCATCAAAAATGGATAACTCTGACAATGCTGGCGACACCAATATTATGCGGTATCCTTAGCATAATCCCGCTGGTAGGCCTGTTAACGCCGTTTATACCGCTTGGCTTGGGTATTTGGTTTGGTATTGAAGGCAACAAATGGGCCTGGGAAAGCAAAGACTGGGCTAGTGTTGAACAGTTTAATGAATATGAAAAGAAATGGGCATTCTGGGGTGTTGTAGTCGCAGTGGTTGCTACAGTGCTTTCATTGATTTGCTTCTTAATCGCAGGGGCTGCATTAATTGCAATTTTTGCAGGTGCACGCCACTAATTATAAATGTCAAACTATGCCCCGGAGATTTATTCTCGGGGCATATGTTATATAAGCGCATTAGGACCATGTTATGAGTTATCATTTTTATAAATGATGCCGAAATTTCATAGAACATTTATACTTAAACTACGGAAAACTGAGGAATGTGCAATGAAATTGTGTATAATTGGAACGGGCTATGTTGGTTTAACAGCGGGTGCTTGCCTCGCTGAAATGGGGCATCAAGTAATTTGTGTCGATAAAGATGTTGAAAAACTCGATAAACTTGCACAAGGAATTTGCCCCATATACGAACCCGGGCTTGATTCTTTAATCAAGTCTAATGTCACGGCCAGCCGGTTGAAATTCACACCGAATCTGGATGAAGCCGTTAAAGAGTCAAAAGTTTGCTTCATAGCTGTCGGCACGCCACAAAACGAGGATGGTTCTGCCGATTTGTCCACCGTGTTTGATGTCGCAGAAGAAATCGCCAGAGCGATGAACGGCTATAAAGTTATTGTCGATAAATCAACTGTTCCACCGGGGACGGCAGAAAAAGTTAGTAATATCATTCAAAATAATACAGGTTTTGAGTTTGATGTGGTGTCAAATCCTGAATTTTTGAAACAAGGTTCTGCTGTTGAAGATTTCCTAAATCCAGATAGAGTTATCATGGGCTCTGATAGCGATAAAGCTTCAAAAATTATGAAAGAAATTTATCTTTCATTTTTAGAAACAGGTAAATCTTTAATAGTGATGGATGTAAAATCAGCTGAAATGACAAAATATGCGGCAAATGCATTTCTCGCGGTAAAAATTTCTTATATTAATGAAATTGCCAATATCTGCGAGTACATAGGCGCTGACGTAGAAAAAGTCAGGAATGGAATAGCAACTGATGCTAGAATTGGACCTATTTTTCTTTATCCGGGGTTAGGTTACGGTGGAAGCTGCTTACCTAAGGATGTGAACGCGCTAATTTCTATGACAAAAGATTGTGCTATTGAAAACAGCCTGCTTGTCGCTGCTGATAAGATTAATAAGGCACAGCGCTTGTCTTTTGTACGAAAGATTACGAAACGTTTTGGCGAAGATTTATCCGGGAAAACTTTCGGCGTTTTGGGGCTAGCATTTAAGCCTGAAACTAATGATATGCGCGAGGCTCCTGCGATTACTGTGATTAATGAATTATTGCAGCGTGGCGCTAAAATTAAAGCCTACGATCCACAAGCAATGGAAAGCGCAAAAAATATATTTCAGAATAAAATTGAATATGCAGCCAATACATACGAGGCGCTTAATGAATCGGACGCGATGGTACTGCTGACCGAGTGGAATGAATTCAAGAACATTGATTTTGACTCAGTTAAAGAACTACTTAAAACACCAATAGTGTTTGACGGCAGGAATCAATACAAGCTAAAAAACATTGCCAAAGAAGGTTTTGAGTATTTTTGCATCGGAAAATAGTTCTCACTGCTGCAAGCAATTGCTTATTTTTTCAATTTAAGAATACATAATAATTTATTAACTACTCTAGGTAGTATTATGTTTTTCCACAATGTTAAAGGTAATAGGATTTTAAAATTAGGAAAAGAATTTTTTATTAAGCTCAAAAATTCGGCTTTAAACGTCGAATCCATTTCATTATAATGCAATGAAATGTCACGTTCTTTACGAATATCAATAACGTTCAGCCATTGTTTTTTATCGCCTTCAGATAAATGCGAATTATGAATTTTGTCATCAATCTGTTTGTAAACATCGAGAATTTGATAATGTTTTTGATTTTTTAAACTTTTTGTCGACGCGGAGAGACTTTGTCTGTAATAGTATGATACATTATTAATCACTGAAATTTTGTTGGCAAAAATAATAGCAAGAGCATTGAAATAATTGTCTTCCCCGGTTGTATTCAATAACGGAAACAAAATATTATTTTCTCTTAAAAAAGTTGCTTTATAAATTTTGTTCCAGGTTGCTCCTGTTTCAATAATACAGCGTGCCTTTTCCCCTACTGTTGTTAATAAGGGTGCTTTTAATCCCATCGGCTTAGAAGCGAGACAAGAACCTTTTTCATTGGTTAACAAAACCGAAGATGTAGCAGCAACATCACTATTCGTCCTTTGCGCACTGTTATAAAGCTCTTCATAATAATTGTTATCAATCCAATCATCAGCATCCACAAAACCTATATACTCGCCTTCTGCAATTTCCATGCCTTTATTTCGTGCAAAGGCTGCTCCTTGAGCAGATTCATTATCTACGATAATTCGAGCATCGTTTTTCACGTACTCATCCAAAATTTGAATAGAAGCATCTGAAGAATTATTGTTAATACAAATTATTTCTATATCACTCAAGGTTTGATTGACAAGACTATCGAGACATTTTTCCAAATATCTTTCTACATTATGGACAGGTATTATTACGCTAATTTTAGGCATACTTACTCTCTTCGTATTACCATGAAAACCCAAATTTTTATATCAAAAAAGCATTTTTTAAATGAAAAACATTATAATCTTATTTTCTTTCAAAAATTTTCCAGGAAAAATCAATATAAGTTTTTAAAAATTTTAGCACACAAAGCAAAAAAAGAGTTTCGGCAAAATGTCGAAACTCTTTTTGTATATGGTTGCGGGAGCCGGATTTGAACCGACGACCTTCGGGTTATGAGCCCGACGAGCTACCAGGCTGCTCCATCCCGCGTTATATTTTATTTAATTTTCAATTTGTACGGGAGCAGCCTTCCAGGCTTACCTCTCTCAAAACGATAATAAATCGTTTTGTTCGGCAGTGTATCCCGCATTGTATCTATGCAAATTTCAACTGCTGAAAGCCTCACTCACAATTGGCACGTGATGTTCCTTCATTCTCATTATGGCTTACTGAATTTAAAAAAGCAAGTTACGTTACATGATGTAGCTTGCACTCCTTATTTTGTGGTAGTATTTTACTTAATCAGTAGTAATTTTTTAAATAGTAAGGAGACAGTATGACAGTAACGGTTGATTGTGATATAAAAGACATAAATTTGGCAGAACAGGGTAAAAATCAAATTGAGTGGGCGTATAAAGACATGCCTGTTTTGACAAATATAAAAGAACGTTTTGCGAAGGAACAGCCGTTTAAAGGCCTAAAGGTTTCATCATGTGTGCACGTTACCAAAGAAACCGCTGCGCTTGTTATTGCAATGCAGGCAGGTGGCGCTGAAGCTATTTTAGTTGCATCTAATCCTCTCTCCACGCAGGATGATGTTGCTGCTGCACTTGTCAAGTATTGGAATATCCCGGTTTATGCGTATGCCGGCGAGGATAAAGAAACTTTTGCACGTCATATCCAGTGCGCTTTAGACTACAATCCTGATTTGGTTATTGATGATGGGTGTGATATTGTTGCCGCAATTCACAGAGATCGTCCTGAGTTAGCCAAAAACATTATTGGTTCAACGGAAGAAACAACTTGTGGTATTACACGTTTACAAGCTTTAGAAAATGAAGGGATGTTGAAATTCCCTGCTGTTGGAGTAAATAGCAGCTTAACAAAACATTTATATGATAATCGTTACGGCACGGGACAGAGTACAATTGATGGTATTTTGCGAGCGGCCAATATCTTGTTAGCCGGTAAAACTGTTGTAGTATCAGGTTATGGGTGGTGTGGCAGAGGCTGCGCTATGAGAGCAAAAGGCCTTGGTGCTAACGTAATTGTGTGTGAAGTTGATGCGCTAAAAGCTTTAGAGGCAGCAATGGAAGGCTACCGTGTTATGCCAATTGCAGAGGCAGCTTTGGTTGGTGACCTTTTCATAACTGTAACAGGCGACAAGCACGTTATTGATTTACAACATTTGCTGTCAATGAAAGATGGCGCTATGGTCTGTAATGCAGGACATTTTGATATAGAGATTAATATCGCAGCGTTAAAAGATGAAACCACTGACATTAGAAAATTTAGACCTTTTGTAGAAGAATACAAACTTAACAACGGCAAATCTATTTACGTCTTAGCAGAAGGCAGATTAGTGAACTTAGTTGCGGCCGAGGGCCACCCGGCATCGGTTATGGACATGAGTTTTGCGAATCAGGCTTTAGGCATGGAATTCCTTGTTAAAAACAGAGGCCAACTTGAGAACAAGCTCTATACGTTGCCTGTAAGCGTTGATGAAGAGATAGCTAAGTTGAAATTATCCTCAATGGGCATTGAAATTGATACACTAACGCCTGAACAGGAAAAATACCTTAACAGCTGGCAATAATATAATATTGTTTAGTCTCTGACGTAAACTCTTGCAAGGCGGACTTTTAAGCGGCAGGTAATTTCATAATTAATTGTATCAAGCGCGTTTGCCCAGGTATCGACTGAGAAAAAGTTGTCCTCGTCTTGACCCAGAAGTGTTATTATATCGCCTTCTTTGGCGTCTATTCCTGTGATATCAAACATCATCTGATCCATTGTGATGTTGCCGATTTGTTTGATGATTTTTCCGTTCAGTCCGGCTGTTAGATTATTGGATAACTTTCTTGAAACACCGTCTGCGTACCCTATTGGCACTGTGGCAATCATGATTTTTTCGGTCGTGGTGTAGGTATGCGAGTAGCTGACGCCTTCGTCTGCGCCTGCTGTGTGAATACTAGCGATTCTGCCTTTGAGTCCGATGGCTTGTTTTAATTCATAAGGTTTATTTGGTGTGGCTTTGCAGTCTAGTTCGGGCATTAGTCCATAAATAGCCAGACCCGCGCGCGACATATTCATCTCAGGGTTTATCGATGACAAAAGTGCAGCTGTGTTATTTGAGTGTATTAATAAATTTGCTGTACCTATAGTGCTTAGTAATTTATTAAACTTCTCGGTTTGTTTTTTTGTTTTTTCAAGGTTTTCGGCACACGCAAAGTGGGTAAAAATCCCGTCCAATTTTATACAAGGTTCGGCTTTAACTTTTTCGATGAAATCTGCTGCGTGGTCAACGTTGATGCCAATGCGATTCATGCCGGTATCGACTTTTACGTGGGCTCTAGTTACAAGACCGTTTTTTTCGTATGCAACCTTGCAAGCCTCAATGTGTGAATCAGAAAAAATAGAGATTGTAATGTCATTCACAGCTGCCGAGTTAATTGACCAAACAGGAACGGTGCCAAGCACAAGAATTGGCGCTTTTATACCCGCTTCGCGCAGCTGAACACCTTCATCGATTGAGGCTACGCCCAAAAAATCCACGCCTGATGCTAAGAGTGAAGGTGCTGTCATTACGGAGCCGTGACCGTATGCGTCTGCTTTGACAACAGCTAACAATTTTGTTTTAGCAGGCAAAAGTTTTTTTATTTCACGCACATTATGCTCCACGTGGTCAAGATTTATCTCAACCCACGCATCTCGTCGTGTATTAATATATGAGCTTCTGTTAAATTTCATAACTAAATGATATTTAAAACAGCAACAATAAGCAATGATTTGCTATTTTAAAACTGTTAATATGTACCCCTCACCTACTTTTCTAGCTTTCGTAAAAACTCAAGCCGAAAAGTTGCCCTCTCCTGCACTGGGGCGAGGAGAACAAATACAATTATTAACATTTATTAACCAATTTGCCATACTAATGAAGCATGTGTAATAATCAATTACGTTAATAGATTAATAGTCTAACCATTCCTTTCTTGACTTAAGCGGCTAAATAGTCGCTTTTTATTTTGTCTAATTATTTAAATAGCCAGTAAGCAGGCATTCCGTCATTATTGTCGCACGCATTTTTTTGAGGGCTCGCATTTCTGTTTGGCGAATACATTCTTTGGTGACGCCGTATAGTTTACCAATATCTTCTAAGGTTCTTTTTTGCAGTTCATTTATGCCATAGCGCCATTTGATAATATTTTGTTCGCGTTCTTTTAATGTCGAAATAATCATTGCCAAATCATTTTTTAAGCTTTCATCCTCAAGACAGCCATAGACATTTTGTTTTTCATCCACAAGTGAGTCAGAAATTTGTACTTCGCTGCCATTGCTCAATTCGTGTTTTGCATCAATTGAAAGAGTTTGAGTGTACGCGCTCAGGTAACTGTCAATCTTCTCAGCCGGAATATTCATGACTTTTGCTACGTCCTCGTTTTTAACCGGGCCATCTGCTTTTTGTTCAAGCTGGCGTTTTACTTTTGAGAATTTTGAGAGTGTTTCCTGAATATAAACGGGGAT
>JAVBNU010000051.1:0-11453 GCA_031551265.1 Candidatus Gastranaerophilaceae bacterium | reverse complement strand
TCATAACCATGTGTATCAGCAAGTTATTACACTTCATCAAGTACAACTTCGACATTAACACATGCATAGTCATCGATTAGTAGCAAAAGTCAATATAAAAAGTCAAAAAGAAAATATAAGCCGAATAACTCATCAGCCGTGCAGTATTGTGCGTTAGCTTTTTGAGTTTTCAATTCCTGCATAACTCTGATTAGCGCAACACCGCCGCCGGGTACGATACCTTCTTCTTTTGCAGCTCTTGTAGCGTTCAATGCGTCTTCGATTCTGAGTTTACGTTCTTTCAACTCAACTTCTGTAGCCGCGCCAACTTCGATGACTGCAACACCGCCGGAAAGCTTAGCTAAGCGTTCTTGCAGTTTTTCTTTGTCATAATCGCTGTCAGAATGCGTAATTTGATTTTTGATTAACGTAATTCGTTCTTGAACAGCTTTTTTAGTATCGTCGCCAACAACGATTGTTGTGTTGTCTTTAGTTACTGTGACACGTTTTGCGTGGCCTAACATTTGGATTGTTACGTTTTCGAGCTTGATGCCAAGTTCTTCGGTGAACATTTGACCGCCTGTTAAAACAGCGATATCTTCAAGCATTGCTTTTCTTCTGTCGCCAAAGCCCGGGGCTTTAACAGAAACAGCTTTAAGAACTTTTCTCATTGTATTAACAACCAAAGTCGCTAAAGCTTCGCCTTCAACGTCTTCTGCGATGATTAAAAGCGAACGTCCGTCACGTGCAACTTGTTCCAAAATCGGTACTAAGTCGTTGATTAAGTTGATTTTTTTGTTTACACAAAGTACATACGGCTCGTCCAAAATAGCTTCCATACGCTCTGTATCAGTCACGAAATATGGCGAGATATAGCCTTTGTCAAACTGCATGCCTTCAACGATTTTCATTTGTGTGCCGAATGATTTTGATTCTTCAACTGTGATAACGCCATCGTGGCCGATAGCTTCCATTGCTTCTGCAATCAAATCACCAATTGAGTTGTCATTACCTGCTGAAATAGAGGCAACTTGAGCCAATTTTTCTTTTGAATCAACGGGTTTAGCCATTTTTTTGATTTTTTCAACAGCTATAGCAGTTGCTTTATCCATACCACGTTTGATACAGATTGGGTTAGCGCCTGCCGTAAGGTTTTTAATACCTTCTTTTACAATTGCTTGCGCCAAAACAGCCGCTGTCGTTGTACCGTCACCTGCTACGTCATTTGTTTTTGAAGAAACTTCTTTAAGAAGCTGAGCGCCTGCGTTTTCAAGACCGTCTTCCAACTCTATTTCTTTCGCGATAGTCACACCATCATTAACGATTTGAGGTGAACCGTATTTTTTTTCTAATATTACGTTACGTCCTTTTGGACCTAATGTTACTTTAACTGCGTCAGCGACAGCATCAATACCTTTTAACAGTCCTTTGCGTGCTTCTTCGTTAAACACAATTTTCTTTGCCATTGTTATTTCTCCTTTAGTCTTAACCTTTTAATTATTCTATAATGCCTAATACATCTTTTTCAGAGATGATTTTGTAAACTTGGTCGTTCAATTTAACGTCCGTACCTGCATATTTTGCAAATAAAACAGTTTCGCCAACTTTAACTTCCATAGGCGCTTTAGTCCCGTTATCAAGAACTCTGCCCGACCCTACAGCAACTACTTCACCTTTTTGTGGTTTTTCTTTAGCTGAATCAGGAATAAAAATTCCGCCTGTTGTTTGTGCTTCGTCTTCTACTACTTTTACTACAATTTTGTCTGAAAGTGGTTTAATAGCCATGTGTTACCCTCCATTAATATTTAATATACTTGCTATTTTAAATTTGATATTTTAATCATAATACAAAGATTTTACCAACTATCAAAAGTTAATAAAAAATTAATTATTGGAAAAAATATTAGGTGGGCAACAGCCCACCCTACAATGCTGTAGAGTGCATCATACGCACCGAAAAATGATGTTGGGGTAGAAACCCCAACCTACAATTCTATTAAAAAATATATTCCCCGAATTCGGAAATTTTAGACTCTCGCAGCTGAGCATTTGCTCTGGCCATGGCTTCTTTAACCTCTGCACGGGTTGCATTTGCGGCCAGACCTAGCTTTTGTCGTAGTATAACGCCATTATATGCGTTACGGGCATGTTTTATCATTTCAGGAGAGGCATCAGCCGGAAGACCTAATACCTTTTGTGCTTCTATATTTATAGCATTTAGGTAATCGTAGTGCTCTATTAATCTGACAGGTGTGCTTGAAGGTGCGCCTAGGGCTCTCCTGATAGAATTATTGAGATTGGCGTCAATTGCCTGAGCGAAGGATGTATCATTCATATCAAGCGGCCAGTTCTTACCCCAGGTAGTGTTTCGTCTAAACTTATCATGAGCAGTTTTGGCTAATACTTTCAATCTGTTAGTAAAATCCTGAGGCAAAAGCCTTGTTCCTTCTAATACTTGTGCTTTTGCAATATCAAATCTCATAGCGAAGTCATTTTCAGACAGCGAAACTGCCTGGTTTAATTTTTTCATGACTCTTTCAGGTGTTTTTTTTGACATTTTAGATACCATTTCGACCATAGCATCGGAAGCGTCAGAGGCCAAGCCTAAGTTCCATCTTCTCGCAGTTTCTGTCATATTACGCATTTGAGTCGGTGCTGCACTACGTAAAACAGGATTAATTTTGTTTATCATTCTTCTAATTCCCTCTTATTTTCTTCGTGATTACATTCATTATAAAAACGCTGAAAAAATTTCGTTGCTAGTATTTTGTAGAATTATTACAAAAAATTTACAGATGACTGCAAAATATGTTGTTGGTATAATTTTAGGGTAGGCAGATACTTGTCCGTCACCCTGAATTTATTTCAGGGTCTGTCGATAGTCGGACCTAAGCACCAATTTGTGAGTATGGTAAAATAAAAACCTATTTCTGAAATATTAAATACTCTCCCACGTTGGTACAGATGCTGAAACAAGTTCAGCATGACACTATATAAACTGTAGGGTGTGTCTCACGCACCAAAGAGAAAAACTGTAGGGTGGGTTCCCTAACCCACCAAAAGAAGAAAAAGGAACAGCATGAAAACAGTAAAATTAAATGATTTTGTAATTGGCGGTGACAAATTGACTGTGATGGCAGGACCTTGTGCTATTGAATCAGAAGATATTCTTATGAAAAGCGCTGAGTTTATGAAAAAAGTCGCTGCAAAAAATGACATAAATTTTATTTTTAAATCATCTTTTGATAAAGCTAATCGCAGTTCTATAAAGTCATTCCGCGGTCCCGGCATGGAAAAAGGACTGGAGCTTTTAGCGAAAGTTAAAAAAGAATTTAATCTGCCGATTGTGACAGACATTCACGAGCCCGAACAAGCGGCGATTGCTGCAGAAGTGGCTGATGTACTGCAAATCCCTGCGTTTTTATGCAGACAGACTGATTTGCTTGTTGCGGCGGCTAAAACAGGTAAGATTGTGAACATCAAAAAAGGACAGTTTTTGGCTCCTCAACAAATGAAACCGCTTGCTCAAAAGGTTATTGATGCCGGCAACGACAAAGTTTTATTAACTGACCGTGGCTCATCGTTTGGCTATAACAATCTCGTATCCGATATGCGCGGTATCGCAATAATGCAAGAAATGGGCTACCCTGTGATTTTTGATGCAACTCATAGCGTCCAATTACCCGGTGGCGCAGGTGAAAGCTCTTCAGGTGAACGTAAATTCGTACCGTTGCTGGCTCGCTCAGCTGTTGCCGCAGGCGCAAAAGGACTTTTCTTTGAAGTCCACCCAGACCCCGACAAAGCGCTTTGCGACGGACCAAATATGTTGAAATTGGACGAAGTAGAAGCTGTTATCCGTACCTGTGTTGAAATATTCAAAATAGTTAATTAAAATTAAAAGTATTTCTGGATTGCCGCGGGCTAAAGCCCTCGTAATGACGCAAAATATACAAAAATAAGGAAACCCAATGATTAAGCCTAAAAAATCAGTCGAAAATATGTCAGCATATGCAACTCCATTGTTTGAAGATGAGTATGAGTTTAAACTCGACGGTAACGAAAACAGTTTCGGGCCATCGCCTAAAGTCCTGGAATGCATTGCCGCGATTAAAGATACATCTATAAAATTTTATCCAATTTATGGTGAACTGCTGAAAAAGTTGTCTGAGTTTAACAAATTGCCGATGGATTATTTTATTTGTACAAATGGCGCTGATGAGGCGATTGCGACAATATTTACGACATATTTAGACAAAGGCGATAAAGTTTTGACAGTTGAGCCGAGTTTTGCAATGCCTAAGCTATATGCGCAAATCGTTGACGCAAAGTACATCGAAATTCCGTACACAGAAAAGTGGAAATTCCCGACAGATGACTTTATGGCAGCGATTGATGATAATCCTGATTTAAAACTCATACATCTGACAACACCAAACAACCCAACGGGAGACTATATTGAGCGTGATACTATAATAAAAATCATTGAAAAAGCACGTGACAAGGTGGTTGTCATTGATGAGACTTATTCAAATTATTGCGGCATTTTTAATACAGATTTAGCTGAAAAATACGACAATGTACTCATCACGCGCTCGTTCTCGAAGGACTTTGCGCTTGCCGGCTTGAGAATCGGCTATATTATCTCAAATCCTGAAAACATAGCCCAGCTTACAAAAGTCAGAAGCCCTTATTCAACTAACGCAATCGCAATGTGCGCTGCGATTGCTGCACTTGATGATGTAAATTATTTCTCTAAAATATGTGCTGAGATTAAAGAAAACAAAAAAGAATTAGAAACTTTCCTTGCAGAACAAGGATTTACGGTTTATCAAACAGCAACAAACTTTGCGCTTGTTGATTTTGGTGAAAAATGCGAGTTTATTTACAGAGAATTTTTAAAAAATTCAATTAAAGTGAAGAAATTCAATGATGATAAATTTCTAAAAAACACTTGCCGCATTGCAATCCCGACAAAAGCAGGCATTAAAAGAATTAAAGATACAATTACGAAATTAAAAAGATGCGCGTTGGTGTTTGATATGGACGGCGTAATAATGGATGTGCGTGAGTCTTATCGTGTTGCAATCAAAGAAACTTATAAGTTTTTCTCAGGTAAAGAAGTCTCAGGCGAAGAAATTCAGGCCGTCAAAAATCGTGGCGGAATGAACAACGACTGGGATTTGACGGAAGTTTTACTCAAAGAATCCGGCTTCAACATTGCAATGAAAGATATTATCGACAAATTTCAGGAAATATATTGGGACAACGGCAACGGGCTCATTAGAGCCGAAAAAGTGTTGCTTGATAAAGACTTATTCAAAAAACTCGCTGAAAGGCATACATTGGCAATCTTTACAGGTAGACTGAGAGATGAAGCGCAATTTACGCTTGATTATCATGGCTTATCAGAATTTTTCTATCCTGTTATAACAACGGACGATTTAGATGTGGCAAGAGTAAAACCTTGTCCGGATGGTGTTGAGCTGGTTAAAAATAAAATATTCTACGATAAAATATTTTATTTTGGCGATACAACAGATGATATTTTATGCGCTGTATCGGCTGGTGTGCCTGCCGTTGGCGTACTTCCACCTCAAGATAAAAGTGAGGCATTAAAACAAAAGATGACTGAAAAGGGAGCTTGCGCTATAATTAATAACATAAATGAATTAGAAAAAGTATTGGAGTGTGACTATGCGCAAAAGCTCTCAGGTTAGGAAAACTAACGAAACGGAAATCAAAATAGAGTTGAATATTGACGGTTCAGGTATTCGCAAAATTGACACAGGAATAAAGTTTTTCAATCATATGCTTGAACAGCTTGCAGCACATGCCGGCTTCGACCTTGAGATTGAGGTGAAATCACTTGATTACGATCATCACCACGTTGTGGAAGATGTCGCAATCACGCTCGGACAGGCAATAAAAGAAGCTCTCGGCGATAAAAAAGGTATCGTAAGATACGGTAGCTTTATTTTGCCGATGGATGAAGCGCTTGCACTGACAGCACTCGATTTGAGCGGTCGTGCTTTTTGCAAAATTGATGTGGATATCAAAGAAGAGCGAACAAGCGACTTTGAAACTGTTTTATTATCACATTTTTTCTCAAGCCTTGCGCAAGTTATGCAAGCAACAGTACATATTAAACTTATGGATGGTTATGATGTACATCACATAATTGAAGCTATTTTTAAATCATTCGCTCGGGCACTAAAAATAGCGTGCAGCATCGACGAAAAAAACAAAGACGCAATCCCTTCAACCAAAGGCGTTTTATAGAGATTAAACGCTATACCTTTTTTCGTCTTTATCCATAGATTGTTTTAAAACGCTTTTAATATATGTTTGATACGGCATACCAAGCTTTTCTGCTATTCTTTTTGCGCGTTTAATTTCAAGATCACTCCAACGAAAAGTAATATTTATTTGGTGTTTAGTTATTTGTTTTTCAGTCTTTGCAATAACTGAATCAAAAAGTTTTTCCTCCGCAGCCGTCAAATCAGAAGGCAAAATTTCTATATTATTTAGAATTTCGTTTTTAGTAAGTTTTTTCATAAAATTAATCCTTTCTAAAGGCAGTTATTATTAAAACTTTATTTTCTTGTTCATTGTAATACATATAATAAACGACAAGGTCATCTTCAAGCGAATAAATTTCATATCGGCTGTGTTTTGGGTTATACCTTTTCTTTTCGGCATTAAAAAATGCTGCGATGGCTTCAATAGGCTCTACGGTGTGTCGAAGCCATATATGATAATCATATTCATTTGTCAGAGGATTTAAGTCTTTTTTGAAATAAAACTTAACGCCTTTGAATTTAATTATTTCGTACATAAGAGGCCTTTATTTTAACATGATAATGCATTGCGCATGTAATGTCAATACATTGTCTGTGCAATGTACATGCAAAATGACAACAACGACGCAATCCCTTCAACTAAAGGCGTCTTATAGCTATTTGTCTGCAACTTGGTTCAAAATATTTTTTAAGTTATCTGAAATTTTTTTCGAACCACGTTTGAATGCGTCGAACATTAAATCAGCGCATTCCTCAAAATCCTGTAGTCTTTCGATATCTTGTTGTAAAGTTTTAACTAATAAATTTTTTTTAGTTGTTTTCATAATAATTCCTCACATTTCATTTTTTATTTTATCACAAGCCCTGCTTGTGGACAAGTGGGGCTTGTGAATTCAAAATAGAATCATGGTACAAGATTTTAGAAATAAATTAGGTATAAGAATTAAGACAATAAGAGAAGCAAAAAATATGTCCAGAGAAGAACTTGCTTTTCAAGTTGGTGTTTCCGGTTCATATATTGGAATGATTGAAAGAGCCGAAAATGATTTTAAAATCTCTAAAATTTATAAGATTTCCGAAGCCTTAGGTATATCGTTAAAAGATTTATTTGATTCTATAGAAATATAATTTCAACAATTATTTATCTGATTTATCAAAAAGTTTGAAATTCTTTGGGAAATGTTGAGATGCCAGCACTACACAAAATATGCCAAAGGCTCCAGCGACTGTATTCATAATTATTTCTAATATTTTTTCATATGTCATTTTTTAGCTCCTCTGTTAATTTAATTATTTGCTGATGTGTCTCCATTATGTTGTATACAAATGTAATTTCAAGATATATACCAATAATAAACATTATAATTATTTTTGTTGAAATGGAATACATCAGCAACATGCCAGCGATGCCTCCACCAAGGAGTTTCCATACCACAATTTTACGCTTATTTTAAACATAAAGCAATCATATTAATGAATTACAGCAAATACTCTTCTCTGTTTTCGATGACTAAATCCGCCATGGTTTTCTTTTGGTAGATTAGATTGATTGGCTGTTCTAAATATTTCGAATCAGCGTCATTTGATTTGTAGAGCGTGTTGTAGGAGGCTGCCAAAATTTCTTTTGCAAAGTCTATGACCTTATATCTGCCAACTTTAGTTTGTAAGCCATATTTCGGCACATTTTCCCGTAGGTATACAAAATCGATGTATGTTAAGTCTTTGCACAATTCGAATATAGCATTAGCAGAATTTTCGTTGTATAAAATACCTTTGTAAAGGGTAGGTACAGCGTATTTCATCATGCCGGGCACGCAGTCGTGATTTCTGACTTCAATATAATTCCTCAATCTGACTTCAGGAAAATATAAATTCAAATGCAGATCAAAGTCTTCTTTGATAGCGAAATAGCCTTCATAACCTTTTTTCATAAACGTGTCAAAAGTCATATAGGTGTTGAATTTTATGTACTCATCACCTCTGACAATGTATAACATCGGTACGTTGAGCACCACATTCAAATATTCTGAAAAATCGAAATTGTCAAAACTTTGCTCAAATAATTTATAAGAAACGAGTCCACATCGAGCACTGTCAGTGTTTAGCCACGCTGAAGCACGATAAGACTGGTAGCCCGTACTTTCACCGGCACGGATTGGCGAATTAGCAAAAATAGCCGTTGCAAAAGGCGAAAGTAAAAGTGCAAGAGAAAATTTCTTAATGGCGTCTTCTTCGGAAGTAAAATCAAAAGCCGCCTGAATTCCTGCGGTTTCGCGCATCATTACAGGCGCCATATACCCGCTCAACATTTTATTCATAAGGTGGTAGCGTGTTTTGGGGATTAAAGGTATATTTTTCCACGTTGTAACAGGCGATACACCGTATGAAAGCAGCTTAATATCATATTCTATCGCCAGCAGGTCAAATTGCTTTTCAATAATCTCGATTTCTTTTTCCAATTCAGTGACGTTTTTGTATTGTGATGTACTGATTTCTACCTGAGCGCCGGGTTCTAGTGAAATTTGTACGCCATTCTTTTTTAAGCCGATTATAAATGTATTGTCTTTTATTTCTTCCCAGTTGTATCTTTTTGCAAATTCCAAAAGGAAATTTTGGATGCCTTTTTCGCCAAAATACCCGACCGCTGAAAAATCGGACTTTTTAACAGGGATGCGCTCGTATTCCATACCTATTTTGAGTTCACCTTCTGATTTTGTTCCGGTATGAAAAATTTCGAGTAAGTCGTTCCTTGAAAGAGTATTTTCTGACAGCAAATTCGGCTTGCTATTTAGAGAATTGTCTGTAATTGAATTTTGCATATTTATACAATAACGCAAATATGAAAAATTGGTATTTAGTCATGAGGGTAATGCTATTTTGTTTATAATAAAATAATCTTATGAGTTATTTTCAAAGAGCAAAATTCTTTAGAACAAAAAAACGTCTGGGACAAAATTTTTTGACAGACGCATCTGTTATTGAGCGAATAATTAGTGAAGCAGATTTAAAGCCTGATGACATCGTTGTAGAAATTGGTGCCGGTGTTGGATTTGTGACGGAACAATTAGTTGAACATGCCGGCAAAGTATATGCAATTGAGCTTGATGAGGAAGCGATTGAAGAACTGCAAAAAATTGACGCACATAATCTGGAAATTATTCATCAGGATGTCCTAAAAACGGATATTTCTGCTCTGGGCAATAAAAAAATAAAAATTATTGCAAATATTCCGTACTACATTACAACACCAATTTTGGCGCATTTATTGGGTGAAATTGATGATTTGGCAAACAAAAATCGTAGTCATATCGATTCTATTATTTTGATGGTTCAATATGAAGTTGCACAGAGAATTTTGGCTAGCGAAAAATCACCATCAAAACAATTCGGACATCTGTCAATTTTGGCACAATTCTTTGCAGATATTGAATTAATCCAAAAAGTACCGCGTAAGGCATTCTATCCTGCGCCGAAAGTTGATTCGGCTCTTTTGAAGTTTATCGTTCGTGAAGAGCCTCTTGTGAAAGTTAATGATTATAGTTTTTTGCGCAAGGTAACGAAAGCTGCGTTTTTAACGCGTCGAAAAAATATAAAAAATTCGCTGATGAATGCGGGGTTTGCTAAAAATGCAGTCATAGAAACTCTGGCTAATCTCGACATTAGCGAAAATACACGTGGCGAAGCTCTCTCAATTCAGCAACTTGCAGATTTATCGACGGAGTTGAAGAAGAATTTATGAAAAGCATAAAAGTCAAAACTCCGGCTAAAATCAATTTAACCCTTGAGGTTTTGGACAAACGTCCTGACGGCTTTCACAATATTCAGAGCATTATGCAGGCAATCAGCTTGTATGATTATTTAACTATTAAAGTTTCGCCAGCCAGTGAAAATATTCTTGAATTAAGTGGCAACTCCGACGAAATTCCCTACAACGAAAAAAATATCGCATATAAGGCATGGGAATTATTTTTCAAAACCGTAAATTTAGACAATTATAAAACTGAAATATATATAGAAAAAAATATTCCGGTCTGTGCGGGTTTAGCAGGTGGCAGCACCAATGCAGCAGGTGTTTTTTATGGATTGAATTGTTTATTCGACAATATTTTAAGCCGAGAACAGTTGCATGGGCTTTGTGCGCAGCTGGGTTCTGACTTGAATTTTTGTCTTGAAGGAGGCACGGCACTTTGCACGGGGCGCGGTGAAAACATAGTCAAACTCCCGACTGTAGTCATGCCGGTATCTTTAATCAAGCCAAGAAAACTAGAAATTACAGCGAAAGAAGCATATGCAAAATTCGCACAACTACCCGAAACTTTAAAAGAACACCCTGATAATTCGACGAAGCTCCAACATCTCTTGCGTAAAGGAAAATTCGACAAAAATTTATTGTATAACAGCCTCGAGAATGCAGTCATACACGAGCATAAGGAACTAAACTATATTAAATCGGCACAACTAAACGCCTTCATGTCAGGCTCAGGCCCTACGTTTTTCGTGGTAGATACTGCTGTCGCTGACTTATTCAATAAAGCAGATTATCAAATATTTAACGATTTGAAATTTATTACTGACGGCGCATCTACGCTACTTTCAAAGTGAAGCCGAGTTCTTTTAAAATTTTCATAACAGTATCAAAACGTGGTATTTGTTCACCATTAAACATTGCATATAAGTTTGAACGATCCAGTTCAGTTTTTCTGGCAAAATCACTCACACTCCCGCGTGCTTTGATTACACGTTCCAGTGACTTGAAGAACAGGTCAAAATTGCCGTCCTCTAAGTATTCTTTCAGGCTTTCATCGAGGTAAGTTTTTTGAAAAACTGCATCTAAAAGTTCTTCATCAATAATATCCTCATAATCAGTTGTATATTTATCTAATTTTTCTTTATTCATCATAAATTTTTCCTTTTAAATCTTTAAGATATTTTTTTGCTTTTTGAATATCTTTTGTTTGTGTTGATTTATCGCCTGCGCAAAGCAACACAATAATAATATTGTCTAGTTCTGTAAAATAAATTCTATAACCTGAAGCAAATTTAAACCTTAATTCAGATAGCTCATTATCTATTCGTTTAAAATCACCGTAATTACTTTCATATAAGCGTTCCAGGCGAACGTATACTCGTGCTTTAACAGAGTTATCTAATGAATTTAGCCATATTTTTACAGGT
>JAVBNU010000003.1:0-48824 GCA_031551265.1 Candidatus Gastranaerophilaceae bacterium | reverse complement strand
AATGCCTTCCATCATTAAAAATTTCACAATTTCAGAAGGTGATTTTCTGATTTTTGTTGCCAGTTCACCAACTGTTATAGCTTCGTTTAAGACTACTTGTGTGAGTGCTTCTAGCTCTTCGTCTTTTTTAGATCTTTTTTTATGTTTTTGAGCGGCAGCTTTCTCTAAGCTGATTCTTTCCTGCTCGTCCTCTTTGCTTTTATATTTGTCTTTGCCTTTTTCGTGTTTGCCACCTTTTTTTCTTGCAGGCCCTTTGTTATCGTACATATCCTGAGTGATGATAGTACGTTTTATGGGTACTTTTGGCGCATTCGCATCATCTTGTTGTCTTGGTTTGCGCTCGCCATCAGCAGGTTTTCCTGTTTTTGGGCGTTCAGGCAAAGGTGCTCTTTTTATAACTTTAACACCACCATGAGGGTCTCTTGGCGGGGCAGATCTTCTTGGCTGTTCAGGCTCTTCACCTCGAGGTGCAGTTGTCTGTGCTGCCGGTTTGGCTAGGAAAGGTTTTCTCTCAAAAGCTTGTGGCTCAGTTTTTTGTGTAGGTCTTTCCACTGCGGGTTGTTTAGGAGCCGGTTGGGGCTCAGGTTTTTTAACAACTTTTATTTCAGGGCGCTTAATGACTTTTACTACAGATGCGCTTTCTTGCTGAGTTTCTGGTGCTTTTTCTTCTGTCTCTTCAGGTTTGTCCACTTTTGCTTTTTTTACGATGAATGCTTTTGGTTTTTTGACAACGCCTGATTTTTCTTCGCTGATAATCTGTCTAATTTTGTTTGCTTGCGACTCTGTGAGCACGCTGGAGTGTGACTTGACTTTAACTCCCATTTTTTCGGCAAGTTTTTCAATCAAATCTTTGTTTGATACATCTAGTTCTTTGGCGATATCGTATACTCTTAAGTTGTCTAAAGTCATTCTTTGGCGTGTGCTCCAATTTTTTAAAAGTTACCCTACTATATATTTATCACAAGAATATTCTCAAGTACAGTCCTGATTTTTTCGAGGTCGTTTTCTGAGCTCTTATTGCACTTGTTTTTTAATAATTTTAGTATTGCAGATTTTTTACAAGCTCGCTCTATACAAGCCTTGTCGGGGCATAAGTATACCGAACGCCCGAAGATGTTATTATCCGGGTTGATTATAATTTTTCCGGTGTCGTGCTCTGCAGTAATTTTAATAAATTCGCTTCGGTCTTTAATTTGTCTGCAACTGCAGCATTTTCTTTTGATAATTTTTTTTTCGTCCATAGCTACCACTCTCTAATGCAGAATGCCCCTATGTTTTTGAGATATTTTTTATCGCGATATTCAATGAGGTTAATATTTTCATAAATTATTTTACGTGCATTAGCAAGAGTTGATGCAGTGGTTGTTGCGATTAGAACCCGCTTGCCATTGGTCACATATTCAAGATATTCATTCTTTTTAGCCTTATCAAAGACAATACTTACATTATCATCAAGTCCGTCAAGTCCTTCGATGACGGCATTTTTCAGATTTGTTTTATCGTAATTTGGCGAAGTCAGCACAGCCGAAATCGCTGAACCGGGTTTTGTATTAATTCGCTCAAAATCATCGGCTAACGAGCCGACAATCGCTGCGCGCATTAAATCAAATATATTTTCGTCCAATAATTCTATAGCACATTGCAAATCAGGCTCATTAAAATGTGAATTAAACTCTAGGGCGTACATTTTGCCGTTGCTATCGATAATTATATCGACCCCTAGAATCCCGATATAAGGGTTATCGTTTCGCTCAAGCTCCTTTAAGGCAGGGTATACTATCGTTTTCAGTATTTTGTTTTCCAGCTCTTTGTCTACCTGCTGCGCGGGGGCGTATGCGCCTAGCCCATGTGTGATTGCGCCTCCATTGTCGTCAAGAGAATATTTATAAGGTACGCATGTCATAATCGGGATTGCGTTGTAGCCGTCTGTTATGACATAAAATGAGAGTTCCTGACCGTCGATAAAATCTTCGACTAAAATCTTTTTGTTTTGTGAAATGAAGCTTAGCTCAACCTCGCGTTTCGCTTGTGAAAATGTGTTGCAGATAATTGGCACAACATTATCTAAATGGCTGTCACTTTTTATGACTAAAGGGTATTTTGAGTTGCGAACGTAGTCTATAGCAGTGTTTTCTTTATCGAGTACCGCAAATTTCGGGGTTAAGATTTTGGTTTTGTACATGAATTTTTTAGCGATTGATTTATAGGATGTGATTCTTGCCGCGTCCTTTGTTGGCGCGAATATTGTGAGGTTAGCATTATTAAATTCATCGGCAATCCCGTTGATTATTGCGTTTTCATCAAACGTAACCGTTAGCGTAATCTCGTTTGCCTGCGCAAATTCCAGTATTTCTGAAATATTATCAGGTGAAATGTCAATGCAATTAGCGATTCCTTTTATATGTTCGTTTCCCGGTGCAACGAAAACTATATCCACGTTATCAAGCTTTTTGAAAGCTTGCGCCAGTGAATATTCTTTTGTGCCTGAACCTATTATTAATACTCGCATTTGACCTCACTATTAATTTATTTTTCTTATTATACACTAAAAGCGTCTTTTTACATAATCAAAAGAGTTTGCGTAATTATGAAGTTATTTTAATCATTATTACAAAGAAAGGCAAATTTTCCGATTAATTTGTTTTAATATTATTATAGGTAATTAGTGTAATAGGTTAGATGTTTTATGAGTTTGTCAATTACAAACCAAGACCCTTATATAGCAAAATCTTCGCAGTATTGGTATACACCTGCTAATAACAGGCAGCAAACCAACAATGATGTCCCTGTGCTCAATAATACGAACACACAGTCAGATAGTTTTGTGCGTCAAAATGCTTCTAACCAACAAGCGAATGACAAAGTCAGTTCGAAAGAAGCTTTAGGACTACTATGCAAAGGCTTTGTTAATAAAGCCGTGGATATAATTAAAGGAGTTGTTACACATCCGATAAAAACAGTTGCTGCCCTTGCGTTGACAACAGGAGCGCTGTTCGCTTTACCATTTGTCGGGGTGAGCGTTGCAACGGGCGGGGCTGCACTTGTTGTAGGATTCGGGTTGATGGCTTCTGTTAATACAATACGAAACACATGGAAAGCATACTCAAATTACAAGAAAGATGATAACAACGAATTAAGAAAAAATTTGAAAGATCTCGGAGGCAACGGTTTTGATTTGGCGCTGACATTGCCGTTCTTGCCAAAAGCTATTTCTCACTTAAAACGTAATGTTTCGCCTTATTTCCAGCCAAAAATTATGATTACCAACGATAATAATGCAAACACAGTTACTACAATGGAAAAATACTTTGGCGGTACGAAAGAAACGACTGTAGACGCAGCCGGCAAGATTGTAGAAGTCAAAAAAAATTCATTATTCTCACAAATTATGAAAGAACCGACCTGGGAAGGTAAATTCAAGTTATTGCTCCAACAAGACCGTAGAGAATTGTTCATGAGCGAACTAAACAACGCATATAGACAAACTGCCAAAGAGCGCGGTTTTGTGTCACCTTCAGACCTTGAATGTTATAATAAACCAATTGAATACACAATTAAAGGTAAAGAAGTCTCCACAACAGCGAATTGTGGTCATGTTAATACTGCCGTGGATGCTTCAACACCAAGGTTGAATACTGCAACATTGTATATTGAAAATCCGAGCTCAAAAAGTTTAAATGAAATGATAACCAGCATAGGTCATGAACACAGGCACGTTGAACAGTTTTCACAAATAGTGCGAACCGAAGGTATGGAGAATGCTCTGGGTGAACAGTGTCTTTCCCTGCAAATGCACAGGGATGGAGTTATTAAAGCCGGAACACCTAAAGCAATCGAGGCTGAAAAGTTTTTAGAAGCACATAGGAATTATACTTCTGCAAGCACTTCCTTCGAAACATACACCGGTAATTTGCTTGAAGTAGATGCAAGCACAATTGGTGAGGTAGAAATTGCTGCGCAAATAAGTAAGAACCTCAGAACTGAACTCGGCTTGAAAGAAGCTGCAGAGCTTTCAATAAATGCCATGAAACCATCCTACATAAAAGATACCGTGTTGAGCAACGCAAGAACACAAAATGTAATTTAATTTTTTTGGCAATATCTTAATTAAAATAAAATGGGGCAGGTTATTAAGTTATTTTAAGTTATGGTTGTATAAATTCTGAAAAAACTTCTATGATAAATTGTAGGGTGCGTTCTGTACTGGATTGCCACGGGCTAAAGCCCTCGCAATGACAAGGAGCAAAATGTAGGGTGCGTCTTACGCACCGTGAATTGTAGGGTGGGCTATTGCACACCGAAATAAAGAAAGGATAACAATGGATAACCAACAAAACGAATACCATATTTTGAGCCTCTCAGGTGGCAAAGACTCGACAGCGCTTGCCTTCTTCATTAAAGACAACATGCCGGAGGTGCATGAAAAAATTGAGTACGTATTTTTTGATACAGAATGTGAGATACCTGAAACGTATGATTATTTGAATAAAATTGAAATGTTTTTGAATAAGCCTGTTCAACGGATCAAACCATATAAAAGCTTTGAGGATTTTTATTTGATTTATAAATTGCTCCCCTCGATAAGATATCGCTGGTGCACAATTGAGATGAAAACTAAAACATTCCGGAAATACATAAATGAGCGCGTTGCTAAGGGATGCAAAATCAATGTATATGTCGGTATTAGAGCAGATGAACCAAGTAGAGTAAACCACAGCTATGATAGTGATTTAGTTATGCAGCAGTATCCTTTTGTAGAAAATAGCGTTACTAAAAGTGACGTTCATGACATTTTAAATAAAAATAGCATAGGAATACCTGAATACTATAAATGGCGTTCACGCTCAGGTTGTTACTTTTGCTTTTTTCAAAGAAAAATTGAGTGGGTCGGGCTTTATGAGAGACATCATGACTTGTTTCAAAAAGCAGTTGAATATGAGGAAAGAGGCTCTGTTGAGCGTGGCAAAAATTTTACATGGTGTCAAGATATGTCATTAAAAGAATTAATAAAACCTGAAAATATTCGGAGAATTAAAAAAAGTTACGAAAATAAAAAAATACAAAAAACGACTGATGTTTCAAACTTCTTGTTAGACGATTTATTCGATGATGAAGAAAGTAATAAATGTGCATTTTGCCATAGCTAAATTATTGACAATCGGGGTCATTTTTATCAATTAATCCGTCATGGTCATTGTCCAAACCATCAGAGCACGAGCCGAAACTGTCAGGACCTTCCGGCTTCGGTGTCTCATACAGCCATTTGTCAGGTATAATTATCCAATAAGATTCAAATTTTTCTTTGAATTTTTTTGCGATGATGAAATTCTTTAGTATTACCATGTTCTCATCACCTTGATTAATTCCTGATTTAGTAAAATTACAAGAACCAAAAATTGAATATTCATCATCAACTATTAGCGATTTCATGTGCATTTTCCCGCCCCAATTTTCGACTTTAATCAAAAGACCTGCTTCTCGTAGCTCTTTTATTTTGGAATGTTGGTCTGTCGCATAGTGAGCATCAGCAATGATTTTAACATCAACTCCTCGTTTCTGTGCGTTTTTTAGTGCATCGAAAATAGGCTCACTTGTTAAATAAAAAATAGGCATATAAACGTAATTTTTTGAGTTATCAATTACTGGTAAAATTCCCTCATACAAAATTTTATTAGTTGGCGAAAAGTATATCTGTGCATCAGAATTATCTTTGAGCGCTATGTCTTTTTTGTATAAAACAGCCTTATCTCTGTGAAAAGATTTTTCTACATACATTTTTTCAAAATCTTGTGTGTATAAATTAGCAATTTCTTCAGAGCGTATAAGAATGGATACATTTGTGTTATAACCTCCTGAGCAAGCTGAACTAATATTTGTTGAACCTGTCCACACTACTTTATTGTCAATGACAAAATATTTATTATGCATGAGTGTACCATTATATGTTTTCCAACCTTTCGACAAGTGATATTCCAATAATTTTTTGTCTGTTAAATAATCGGTAACGCATGTGGGTATGGCTTTTAAGACTTCTTTTGTTCCTGAATTATAAAAGTTAAAGTTCCATGGTGTCATATCAGTGACCCAGCGAATTTGAACACCTCTACTCCTTGCTTTCAGTAGCGATTTCAATAATTCAGGTTGAGACGAAAATCCGAATACTGCAAAATCCACAGAAATTTCAGCTTGGTTGATTTCTTGTACAAGTGCTTGTACTGCTGCAGTTCGGGCATAATTAGCAGGTTTTTTATATTTAAAACCATCTATAAAATAGACTTCAAAAATATCTGTACGTATGTTCGGTATAGGTTTTTCAGGTGGTGCGTGAAAAATTTTAGAAAAAAGATTAGAGTTCTTTTTTCTCGCTTTTGAATCAACCTCATTTACTTTTTTGGCATCCGCAGGAATGCTTGTTTCCTTTATAGCGTTGCTTTTACCAAAAGTATAAGGAATACTTGTATTCAGCAATATCAGTATTATTAATGTTATAATCTTTTTCACTTTTTTCCTTAGGCAATCTCAGCTTTTATTTATTATACATGAAATAAGTTTAAGAATTTTTGAACAAAATCAGAAACATCTCGTTATATATAACAAGACAGGTGAAGGTAGAGATTATAGTTATGCTGAATATTGAAACACAAAAGAGTTAAATTACATGGCTAATGTTCAAAGATTTAATGGACATTAAAATTAATATTTAATATAATTATAATTGCAAGACTAGCGAGGATGAAGTCATGAATAACAAGGGTAGAGTATCTTTATTAGTATTATCAGCCATATTGGCTGCGAATGCATCGTTTGCAAAACCGACGCAAACAACTAATTTTAGTGCAGTTCAACCAAATTATGCTGTACAAACACAACAACCATACTACAGCGGCCAGTATTCACAGCCTCAATATCAGGCACAACAGCCTGTTAATGCATATGTATCACCGCTGCAAGGTAATGTAGTAATGGTACCTCCGAATGTAAATATTCCGGCTGTAACAACAATGGAATATAATACTGAAACCATGGCAGTAGGACAGAACGTAAGCTTGGTCTTGGCGCAGCCTTTTTCGTACAACGGAACGGTTGTGGCGCCTGCCGGCAGCACTATAATGGGTACTGCAATCCAGGCTAAATCAGCAGGGCATGGCACACGTAACGGGTGTTTACAGATTAAGTTTACTTGTCTTACAACACCACAAGGACAAACTATTCCTATATCAGGAAAACTTCGCACTGACGATGGTTCGGGCATAGTATACGGTGGTACAAAAATGGATACAACCAAAGAATATGCCAAAGACATGGGTGTTGGTGCAGGTATTGGCGCTGTTGCAGGCCTCACGATGGGTGCACTTTCAGGCGGTAAAGTCGGTAAAGGCGCTGTCTATGGTACGGCTGTGGGTGCGGGCGGCGGACTTGTTAAATCACTATGGGACAAAGGCGGCGAGGTTGTTATACCTGCTAATGCTGCTGTTGACGTAGTGCTTGACCAACCGATGACCTACTCACCTATACAATATCAATAAAAAATTAATCCTAATATATAGGATTAGACCACTTAACGAATTTGTTTTATAACCAGTTTTTTGTTATAAAATATATATAAAAGAGATTTGGGGACGAGATGACACTACTAGGCAATATAACAGAAGAAGACGAAGATATATACGAGGAAAACGGCAAATCCTCTGTACCTTCGGTATACAAAAATAAGCCTGAGGGAATTTCCTTCAAGAAAGCTGTTGTCATATCAACAATTGCCCACCCTGCTTTCTTAGGCTTTATAGCATTGGTGCTATTAATATTGACACTTTTGGGGATTTCTCTTGACATGTTCAAGCGCCCTGAAATGCCGAAAAAAGACATTGAATTTGTTTTGGTAACAAAAGAAGGTACGCCGATTGATAAAAATACACGCAATCGTGCGGATAAAAACTCACGTGCGGGCGGCAAACATGACCCTCGTAGACCGGTATCCGAGCCTCAGGCTGCTTCTCCAAAACAAAAGCCTCAAGCAGCTTCGCCTGCTCCCGCGCCAAAACAGTCAAGACAACAACCAAAACAACCGGCTCAACAACAGCCTAAACAGGTGCAACAACCACAAAAAACACCTGCGCAAGCGTTACAAGATTTATTCAAACCATCAACTGAGCCCCCAAAAGCAGCTCCGGTTCCAACAACTCCAAGACCGACTCAAACTGCGCCAAAACCTACGGTTAACCCAAAAAGTACAATGCAGATACCTTTCCCTAAAACAGCAGATTATTCTGATATAGGCCCTGCCTCAGGCGGCCCTGTTGCGGGTACAAGCTCGGGCAGCACTAGTAAAGGCGGCTCATCATCAGGGACAGGTATTGCTTCGGCTCCTACACCAAGCTTCTCGCCAAGTGCAAGCGGTAGTGGCAGTAGCGGCTCAGGTACTGCGGGACGCGCAGGCAGCAGCGGTGGTGGCGGAAATGTTGGTAACCCCGGCCCCGGCAACCCTAACGGCGCTCCCGGCATTGATGCCATTAAAGAGCCTGATTTTGGTCCATATATGAAAGAATTACAAAGACGTATCAAAATGAACTGGACGCCTCCAAAAGGCAACGAAAGTAAACGTGTAGTATTGTTATTCAGTATCAGCCGTGACGGTCGTTTACTCAACGTTAAAGTTCATAAATCGTCAGGCCTGCCATCATCTGATCAGGCAGCAATACAAGCGGTTCAGTTAACTGCACCGTTCAGACCACTACCACCCGAATATAGAGGTGACAGTGTCGATATTCAATTTACATTTGATTACAATGTATTTGGCGCAAGTAGATATTAGAAATTGTTATAAGAAAAGAGGATATACACATGGATATTTTTATTAAATCAATACAAATGGACTGGCCCGTATTATTGCCAATCTTCGTTTGTTCTATCTTGACTCTGGCAGTTGCATTCAACAGATTTTCTTTCTACAACAGAAACAAACGTGATGTTGTGCAGTTTATTCCTAAATTAAATAAGGAATTAGACAGAGGAAACCTTGACGGTGCAAGAAACTTGAGTATTCAATTAGGCGGCGTTATCGGTGAAGTTTCGGAAGAAGCTGTAAGAATTTTTACGGAACAAAAAAGCGGCTTTGCCCGTTCATTCGACATTGCAGCAGCGCTTGCTACAAGAAAACTTGAGAGCTATTTGACAATCTTGGGTACAATCGGTGGTGTTGCTCCGTTCTTAGGTCTTTTTGGTACGGTTGTGAGAATTCTATTCACGTTTGGCGACCTTGCTACACAAGGCAACCAATCGGCAGCAGTAGCAGAAGGTATTGCGTCAGCGCTTATCGCTACGGCAGCAGGTCTTGGTGTTGCGATTGTTGCGGTTATTCTATACAACAGCTTTCAATCAACTGTTAAAAGATACGAAGATGATTTCCAGCTCATCAAATTGCTTTTCTTAAGCTATGCTGACATGGAAGAAAAAGTTAGTACAAAAATATAATCATTGCTAATAAGCTTAAGACGAAACAGTGATTCACGTTTCGTTACAGATTCAAACGGAAAAAGAAGGCGAAAATGGCTATAAAAAGTTCAAGCGGGAAGGATTCCCTGTTTACAGAAATAAATATAACTCCACTGACGGACATCTTTTTGGTACTGCTGATTATCATGATGGTTGTTGCACCAACGTTTCAATCAATCGACAATGATGTGACAATCCCTGAGATTAATTCAGGTATGGCCGTCGAAGAGAGAAATGCAACTGTTTCAATTACAAAAGACGGTACAATGTACATCAACGGCAAAAGAATTACCGAAACAGAGTTGCCGGGCGAATTGAAAACACTGTTGCCGACATTGCAGAAGAAAGAAGTTTTGGTTCGCGCGGATGAAAGAACCAAAAGCAGTGAGATAATGAAAGTTATGCGTGCTGCACAAGAGGCTGAGTACGAGAAACTTACGGTTGCAGGTGAACCGCTTTCAAGAAAAGAGCAAAGGGCTCTTGATGATAACTTGAATGCTCAAGCGCCAGCGCAAACACACAATACAATCGGCACAATACCGCAGGAATAGTGAGGCATAAAAATGGGAAGACGCGATTCATTTAATGAAATTAATATAACACCGCTCACTGATATATTTTTGGTGCTGCTGATTATCATGATGGTTATAGCTCCAATGCTCGACCAGCAGGGTTTAAATCTGGTTGTACCCGACAATGTTGAGGTCAATGAGGTTAAAAAAGAAAATAAATTTATTAATATTGTTGTTACCAATGAAAATAAATATATGGTTGGAGATGAAGAGATAGCAGAAGCGGGATTACAGGATTATATAAAAGAAAATTCTGAAAAAAGCCCTGATGGCGTTCTGATTCAAACCGAAAGTGAGGCAACTCATGGCGCTGTTGTTAAACTAATGGACAGCGCGAGAAATGTCGGTGTTAACAATATAACAATTTCTGAGATCTAAAATTTATTGCATAAAAAAGCAAAGTAGGTTGGGGTTTCTACCCCAACATCAAAAAAAATAATTTATTGCATAAAAAAAGCGCCGAGCTAATTTAGCCCGACGCTTTTTTGTAATATGGAATATGATTTTTTGAGGTATAAACCCTACAAGTTGTCACCCCGCAGAGCTATACTGTGGATATTTTGAAAATTGTACTCTGTGCGGGGTCTTTCAAACGTTGAATTTCACCATGTATTGAATCAAAGAAATTTTACTTGTTATTTGGATAGATACCGCACACAAACGCTTATTTTATAATTCTATGTTTGTCGCTGCGGTATGACATAAGCAGAACTGTAGGGTGCGACTCACGCCCCAATTTTCTGAACATACCATTTTATTTTTTGTCTTATGAAATCACCTATCTCGGCTTGTTTTATATTCGGATAAGGCGGCAAATATATGATGTCGATTTTTCCTTTGCTTGTTGAATTTGGATATTTCAATCCAAACTCGTAGTGCGTCATAACATTTTCAGGCGTAACTTGAATATTATAATCACAACAAAGCCCTGCTGTAAAACAAAACAGACTTTCTGCCTGAATTTGTGATATGGGGGCAAATCCCACTTTCTCGCGCGAAGTAAACCCGCCCATCCCGCAAAAAGCAACACCAATTGAGCCTGTATTTCCGCCTCCCGTGTGAGCTGCGTATTTTCCGTCCTGACAATTAATGTTGTCCTCAGGCTTAAATTTGCCCTCGTGACATTTGCCATTACGGTCAATTAGATAGTGATAGCACTGCTTTTCGTAGTCTGTCGGGTAATACGCGCCTGCTGTCCAGTGAATTATTATTCGGTATAATTTATTTGTCATTGCTCAAATCCCATAATTTTGTCGTATATTTTGTCGATTTTATCTTTCATATCCTTGATTTCCTGACCCATGTGCCGACCATCTTCTTTTGTCGAGAATTTTTCTTCAACTTCGTCCATTATTTCGCGATGCTTACGCTCAAGTTGTTCGGGAGTGGTGAAAATCTTTTCTCTCAAAAGCAAACAGATAATTGCCAAAACCAAAGGCGCATATTCAATCAAAATATTCATTTTGCCTCCGTTATGTTCCAGGCCTTGCGATTAGCCGTTGATTGAAACACATCAACACACCAGGACATCAGATTTGCCTTAATTACCCATGTGTTGGCGTCTTTGAGAAGCTGCCGAAAAATAAGTGAAGTCAAGCGCCTATACTCTTTCATAGAAATCTGATTTTCCAAAATTTCGTCAAGCATGTATTTTTTGAATTCCAGCATAAAATCGTGTACCATCGATGCAATCAAGAATGCATTATCTGTGCGGCTTCCAATATATTTCCACAAAAAGCGCGGTATATCTGCGCCGTTCCAAATATACTTTCGTGAAATTTGAAACGAAAATTTTCTTTCCGTTGTTTCAATAGTGATAATGATGCCGTTCTCAAGTTCGAAAGGGTATTTCTTTTTGTCGGCTTTGACCTTGTCGCTATCCTCAGCTTCAATCACACGCACATTAACCAGCGGCTTTTGATTAAAAGCCGCTTTTATTATTTTTTCTTTCATTAATTAACCTCCGTAAGTAATTTCGATATTTTCTAACTCTGCAAGCGTCTGAGCGTTTTCAATTGCACTGCAATATTGCGTCGACTTTTGGTCAATCTGAATATATGCAAGCGAAATTTCGAGCATAACCGCCTCAACCTGCTCATATGTCAACTCAGGGCTCAAAACCAAGTTGCCATTATTGTCATATAGCCTCACTGCCCCTGCCGGCAAACCATTGCTCGCTTTTGCCAGCTTTTCATACAAGGGCAACGCTGTTTTCAAGTCACCTAAAGGCGTTTCGGTTTTCATTCTGCCCAGCGAAATAGTGATAAACTCGACCTGTCGTTTTTGCTCATTTTCAGCTAGTTTAGCAGCCTTAAATTTGCTAAGCTGCGCGGCTTTGTAATTACTGTCGTCACGTAAATCAATAATTATGCCATTTTCAAGCTTCTCGTACTCTGCAAGCGCATAAGCATTGCCATCTTGCAGCTCTATTCGCTGTCTGTTCTGATTAGCTTGTCCTGCAAACTGAGCATACTGCTCAATTGAGTATGGTTGTTGTAATATATTTGTCATTATTTATTCTCCTTATTATTCACGGTATCCCTTTACTTGCCATACAGTATTTTGCGCTGTTACAATTGCTTCACCCGTTCCACCACCCGATTTAGCAACTGCAATCACTCCCATTGAAGTTGTGGCAAGGTTTGATGTAGGTATTTTAACTGAATTGACTGTACTGGAATTCGCACCCGGATATTGTGCTTGACGATAGTAATCTGTGTTCGCCATTGGTATGGGGAAATTAACAGTTTGTATACTTACAGCCGTTGAGGTTATAAGCCCGCCCTGCTCAATCCAGCCGTCATTGTACTTTATATACCAGTTTGGCAAAAGTGATTTAGGTGATACCGCCACAGGGTAGCGAACCATGGTCGTATTTGAAAAATCAGTATCGGCCTTGTTTTGCATTGCCTCCAGAACCAAGTCGATTTCCTGATTGATTTGTTCAATTCCGGCATTTATGCCGTCGGCCTCCTTGACTGCACGCTCAGCTGCGTCATTTGCACTATTCGCCGAAGCAGCTGCTGCTTCGGCAAACTCCTGTGCGGCCTGAAATACTTCATTCAGCGCATCAGGAATTAGGTTGGGTGTTGTTGTTGTATCGGTTTTATTTGTTATATCAAGTTTATACACGGATGCTGTGTTTTCAGCGTTTTCGGTAATTGTCGGCGAAAACCCGTCAGCGCCCTTTAAAAGCTCTACAAGCGGTGTTTCAATATTTATATTATTGGCCGTTGTCATTTTTCCGTTCACCTTGATTGTATTATTTTTTGTATTATCACCTTGAATATCAATCATTACGTGCCCTCCGCATATTTTGGATAGACAACAACTTTAGGCGCCGAATGAAACTTAGGATTTTCATTCTCAATTTCTACTTCGGGAATGAGCGTGTATTCGTTGCTGCCACTGCATATTTTTAAACCATACCTGTACACAGCGCAGCTTTCACCTGCCTCAACTTTTAGTTTCTCCGTATAATCTGTGCTCAATGCGAATGTAACAATGCTTGCGTAGTTTGAGTTTGTGCTTAATTCTTCGGCAATGATTTTATTACTTTCAGGATCCGATATTGCAAAATAAACCTTGTAATTCTTATCTACCGGCAAACCGCTGAAAATAATATTCCCGCTATCACCCTGATAAAACGAGATTGTGCCGTCTTGTGAAACATATATTGTCATTTTTAATTACCTCTAAATCTTTCCAGATAAACCTGAGCTACTTGGTTGAATAACCCGGTAAATCCTTCATATGTAAGTTCTGTATTCCATTTTTGCAGGCTGATTACGTAATCTTCTGTCAACTCACGATTAAAATCCGGCGTTGAATAAAATAACAGGCTTTGCGCCGGTATACCACCTTGTATTCTTGCGATGATTTCATAACTGTTCAACAGACTGAGCAAATCACCTGCCGCAGTTGTTATTCTTAGCCAGCCCAAATCTGTTTGTGCAAACTGGTTTTCCCACTCTGCCTGTCTTGCTTCAGCCTGAGCTTTTTTAAATTCAGGCGTGTTAGAAATATCTGAAAGCCTGTTCTTCTCAACAGAGTATTTTTGAGGATTGAGCGTGATATCCTCAGCAATTTCATCACTGACAAGCTCAAATCCTTCTGCGATTGCTCCGATATAATTTATGTCAGTCACTTCTTTTGTCACAAGATTTACCTGCTTTTGCCCCCTAAAATCGGGCTTCTTTACCCAGTTATCACCTTCAAAACTTGCTATTTCATTTTTTGATGTCTCAGGTGGTATCATTTCGGTTGCATTAGCCGGAATTAAATACTTACCCGGCTCAAGCGGGTTAGGCTGAGCGCTTTCTGAGCCTGTGTATTCTTTTGTTATTGCATTGTAGTTGTATATTATCATTTGAAATCTCCTTAATATTTGATATAAAAATTAACTGCTACGTTTTTAGGACGTACTTCTGAAATGCTTTGGTAGACCGATGATGAACGCGAAGCGTTGAAATCTACATATGGAGCGCTTCCTGCCTCAGTGGAGCCATAACGGCTAAAATACGTCCCTGAGTTCCTGAATGCACCGTTTGGTGTCCACCTGTTGGCATCTTTCGAGTCATTGACACAAACATTACCCGTTATGTTTGGTGCACCATCACTCTGATATGTGCCTAGGACACGGCTTGTATCGTAGCCTTTGCCAGCATCCTGACCTCGCAAAAATACACCTCTAAAGTCAGGCAATGCAAAGGTTGTGAATGTGTCACCTTCTCCGAAAGCCGTGCCAATTGCTGCAAAAAGATCTGTGTATGAATCTCTCGAAATCTCAGCACCGTTACATAGCAAATAACCCTCAGGTGCGCTTGCGTTACCTGAGCTTATAATCGTACCCGCAGGTATAATCGTACTGTTTGCTGTTTCAATTGCGTCATTGAGCGCAGCAACAAGATTACTTTTGTTATTTGTGCTTAATAATCCTAAATCGCCTAGCTTCGCTTCGTTGTTGTTTGTGTGCAAACGCAGCATTTCAAAGTTTTCATTTAAAGGCGCTACATCTGCGATTGTATTTGGTACAAAAATGTTTAAATTCGATATTGTCATTATTTACTCCTTCTGTAATTTTTTTGTTGCTGCTCCCGCAACTGCACCCGCAGCCGCTCCGCCTGCAGGCCCTCCATAAATTGAACCGATGATGGTCGCGGCTGTTTGGATTGCTTTGCTTATGGTTGCTTGCTGGTTTTGATATTGTGATAGCTTCTGTTGATATTGCCACGTATTGTAATTGTTTGTCTGCTGATTATTTGTCAAAGCGCTACTTAAGGCTGAACTGCCCAAATTTGCGCCTAACATGTATTGGTTCAACAAGGTATCGATTAACGATGTTGTCTCACTGGTGTTGTTTGCAATCACACTATCGGCATAACTGCCTAACTGACTGCTTTGATACTGCGAGAGTTTGTTGAGTGCATCGTTGGTTGCTCCTGACCTCGAGAGCCCCCGCTGAGAAAGCGCATTTATATTGTTCGCAAACTGTTGATTACTGCTTGTTTGCATTTGATTACTAAAAGTATTCATTTTGACCTTGTTATATGCACTATCAAGGCTGGGATTCAACAATTGGTTGTATAAACTAGGCAAAGTTTGTTCTACACCTGAGCTCATTGCTGTCAAAAAATTATTTAGTATATAAGAATTACCTTGTTCATTAACAACTGCTTTTGCATATGGAGTTGTTGCGATTGTTGAACTGTAATCCGGTATTGTGGGTTTACTGCCTTGCCCCATTAGTTTCTCCTTTCTGTTTTAACTCTTGTTACTTGATATGTATTTCATAATTTGTGACATCATGTTACTGTATGTCTGAAGCTGCGCATTATATTGATTCATCTGCTGAGTTGCAACACCCTGATTGTAATTGTTTGTCAACTGATTACTCGAAAATGCATTGCCTAAGGCTGAACTGCCCAAATTTGCGCCTAATGTATATTGATTTAAAAGGGCATTAATCAATTGAGTCGTTTCACTTGTGTTGTTGGACATTAAATTGTTCGTAAAATCACCAATCTGGCTGGTTTGGTACTGTGAAAGCTTATTACTCATATCATTCACGGCAGAAGACCGCAGCAAACCTCTCTGAGAAAGCGCATCTACGTTGTTTTCAAATTGCTGATAACTGCTTGATTCTAACTCTTTAGTGAATGCGTTGATTTTTGCCTGACTCGTAGCATTATCTAACGTTGGGTTAAGCAGCTGCGTATAAAGCCCCGGCAAATAAGCCTCGACTCCTTGATTCATAGCTGTTAAAAAATCATTTAACACATATGCATTACCGCTTTCACCGACATATGCAGTAGCATACGGATTGGATGCTGTTGTTGTCGCATATTCGGGTATTGACGGTTTTTTACCTGATCCCATAAGTATTTCTCCTTTCTTTTCTTAAGTAATATTTTTATGGTTCTGCGCGAATTTATATACTCTAAACTCGCATTGGTTTTGTTGTGTGACGTTTTTAAAACCTGCTTTCAAAAGACAACAAATTGCAGGTTTTTTCTCCGTGCAGGCATAAATATCCTGTCCGTAAAAATTTGTTGTTGTTTCTATAATTGCTATATTTTCAGCTAAATTTTTTCGGGTCGAAAACCCATTCATAAACAATAAGTTTTTTGAATTTTCAAAAATTGAAAATTTTTCTCTCACGTTTTTCTCCAACTCTGAATCCTCAAAAAAATATATCCCGCCAAAAAATTCCCCGTTTTTGTAACAGGCATACAAATGAGTATTATTAAGTAAATACTCAAAATTATAGCCAACATTTAAACTTTTTTTATTTGTTTCAAAAAGATTTTTGACATTTTTATAATCAAAAGAAAAATCGTTCGGAGTCAGAATCTCTAACTCCGAACGATGATGAATGATGTTTGAATCCAATTTTATTCTCCTGTATATTTAAATTAATTTGTTATAAAATTAATTAAAGTTGCAAGTGTGAGGTAATTTATGAAAAAGATTATTGTTTTGATACTATTGTGCGTCATTGTCGCACCTGTCCTTGCGATTATTGATAATGAAGGTGATATCGGCGTTAAAACAATGGGCAGAAAAGATACAATATACATCGTAGATGTGCTGCCGGGCAGTCCTGCTGAATCAGCTGGTCTGAAAAATGGTTCTCAACTTCTAAAGATAAATGGTATTAAAGTTGATAAGCTGGGTCTTGTCGGAGTTCAGGATGAACTAAAAGGGCCTGTCGATACAAACGTCACTTTGAATATTAAATACTATAGTGAAAAAAAGACGCTTAATGTTAAACGTAAAACAATAACACAGCCCGATACAAGCAGTAAATTTTATTTATACTGGAAACAGGTCGCTCCTCAGGATTACGTCAACGCAACCAAAATTAAAGCATTTGATGATTACCCCGGCTATATCAAGACAAGCATTAGAAAAAATAACAAGTGGGTAGATGAACAAGAAAAATTTCGCAACGGCTATGCTGTTTGTGAAAAAAGACCACAAAACGAACAAGATAAATGCCTCGATGATTTAGTTATGAGAAAAATTAAATAAATTTTCTGCGCTCTATAGCTTTGTAGGGCAGGCTCGTCAGTACACTACCATAAACTTGCCGTGTTTATTGCTCTAAAATCGCAATGATTTTATCTGCAAAATTATTCCATGTCATATTTTTGACTGTGTTTTTAGCATTTTCTGAAAGTTGTTTTTTGGCCTCGTACGACATTTTAATAAATTTTTCCATTTTTAAAGCTAATTGCGTTGAAGGGTTTTTGTCAAAATCAAATACCAACCCGTTAACACCCTCTTGAATCAAATCACACGCGCCACAACGCTGACTTATTATTGCAGGCCTGCCACAAGCCATTGCCTCAGTCGCCACCATATTAAACGTGTCGATTAACGACGGTATCAAAACACAATCAAGACTTCTGTAAAAATCGTTGATATTATCGCTTATCGGCAAAAATTCAACATTTTTTTCTATTCCGTAAAATTTAATCAATAATTTCACGAAAAAATTATCAGACGGGTAAATAACTCTAACTTTGAAATTCTTACATTTCTTTTTTAACTTGTTAATTGCATTCAGCGCAATATAGCCGCCTTTATGCGCAAATCCCACTGCAACCATCCCGAAAACCGTTGTGTCAGTATTTAATGGCGCTATCTCTTCGTTTGCACTGATATCAATCGCAGGATGCACAACAAAAACCCTTGATTCAGGCACTCCCCAATTTTCAATGACATCTTTTTTTAGCGCATTTGATGAAACTATTACATTTTTAATTTCTTCCAAATTACGCTTTCTCTCCGAAAACTTGTCATGCTGAACCTTTTTCTTTTTTTGATAAATTTTATTCAAAAAAAGCCTGAAAGCCGAATACACAATCGGCTCACGATATATGTAACTAAAACCGTGTAAATACGTCAAATCCGACTTATATCCCGCTTTTTCGGAAACAATATAATCATAATCATCAGAATTCGGATAACCTTTTTCAGAAATTAAATAAACATTTGCAGGAACTTGATAATTCTTTGGCATTTTTTTTATTATATAAATATCAATCGCAAAACCTTTTGCCTTTAACGCTGACAGGAAATTATAGTTTAATTTTTCACCACCTGTGTAAAAATTTTCTTCCATGTATATGCTCGTTATAAAAGCTATTTTTTTCATACTTTTGCAGTCTCTTTTTCCAAAATTACAATGATATTTTCTACAAATTTATCCCATGTCTTACATAATACAGTATTTTTAGCGTTTGTGGCCATTTCCTTTTTCTTTGCGTAAGACAAATTGATATACTCTTCCATCCTTGCAGCCAGCCGGTTAGCAGGATTTTTGTCAAAATTAAAAATCATCCCGTTAACATCATTTGAAATTAAATCACACGCACCACAACGCCGACTTATTATTGCAGGCCTGCCACAAGCCATCCCCTCAACGGCCACCATACTAAAAGTATCCAGCAACGACGGTACTATCTGACAATCTACGCTCTCATAAAATTCTTCAATATTGTCTCTGATTGGCAAAATCTCAACATATTCTTCGATTCTGTACAATTTTATCAAAGAATTAATTAACGAATTTTTTGTCGATGTGATAATTTTTACCCTAAAGTTTTTATGCTTCTTCCTCAACTTCCGGATAGCTTTAAGTGCGATATAACCGCCTTTATTCTTAAACCCTACCGCAATTAACCCAAAAACGGTCGTATCAGCGTTTATCTGTGCAATATTTTTGTATACATCAACATCAGCACCCGGTGGCACTATAAAAACCTTTTTTTCATCAATACCATAATTCTGAACGACGTCATTTTTTAACACACTTGAAGATACAATAACATTTTTAGTATTCTGCAAATTTTCCCTGCGTTTTCGAAATTTATTCAGCCAAAATTGATACTTCTTTTTACGAAACAATTTATAATATAACCGCTCAATTTTATTATGAACACATTTCAAACGATGCATATAACTAAACCCGTGGATATAAGCTAAATCCGAGGCGCAAATAGCCTTACCCGACAAAATATACTCATAATTATCACGTGCAGGATAACCTTTTGATTCAATTATATATACATTTTCAGGTATTTTGTAATTATTGGATAATTTTTCGTGAACATAAATATCTATCGAAAATCCACGCTCCTTCAACAAAGATAAAAGTTTGTAATTCAGCTTTTCGGCACCGCCAAAAAACTTTTCTTCCATAAAATTATCTGCTACAAAAGCTATCTTTTTCGTTCCATTCATTAATCGGGCATCCTGAAAACTAATTACTATCCCAATATATTTTTATGAGCGCCAATTCCTCGGCCGTATCATCATCTTTGAGCGAATGAACAGAGATTTTGTCCTCAAACATTTGAACCTGCGAGAGTATTGTTACTCCGTAAGTCGCTTCTTTTTTATAATAAATTTCCATTTCGCGGATTGAATTCTGATTCAAAAACTCATACGGCATCGTCTCAGTTGCCCATGCCACATAATTCGCGTTATTTACGTGATTATTCAAATCAATATCATCAAACCTTATTTCAAATTTCTTTTCATAATCTACGTCAGTTACCGCCTCAATTTTAGGGAAATTTGTCTCCATTGTATATTCTTCATATAATTCAGGAAAATTTAATGTCTTAAATGGATTAACGATTCTTTTTGCCTCTAAATCAATCAAAGCCCACGAACTCGCGATACTGCCTATTCTTTCGTCGCTGTCATTGAATACTTCAAAATCTCTGCGACACTGTACACCCTTGCTTAAACACGGCCATGTTGAAATTTTTATACTTTCCCACGCCTTTGGCAACCTGTCGAATTTAATATGATACTTTGTCACAAACCACCCGTAACCGTTAGGATAAGTGTCTGAATAACCAAACCCGTACTTCTCAGCATGTATATACGCCGCATCTTCAAGATGCTGCATTAAAACAAACGGCTTTATTTCACTCTTTGAATTAACCTCAAAACTCTTGATTTCGTACTCTTCGATTATTTTAGTTGACTTACAATCAGTGACAGTATTCATTTTATTATCCCTCAATACTTGGACAATTATAGTCTACTACAAATAATTTTTGTGCACTATCTAAACACATTAGGTCTGTTGTGAACAAATTAAATATTTTATTAACGAAATATAAAAACCTGTAAATACTTGACTACAAATTGTTTGAACCCGTATTTTTTTGCTATATTTCTTACAATTGTAACAAAATCTTAAAATATGACGTTTTTACTAGCAACAATTTTTTTTCACCGTCATTAAGATAATTGTAAACTCCTCTATAAACTCCGTAATACTAATTCTATCCATCACGGCTCCTCATTGAGCCGTTTTTTTTATGCAATCAAAGCCGCAAAATAAGGTAGAATAAGCTCACCAGCCCACCACACCAAACCTCTCCCCGTTGCGGGAGAGGTCGAGCGGAGCTCGGGTGAGGGGTACGTTTTATTCAAATTAATAAAACTGAATCACTTTGCTGCCGGATGCTCGTAACGACAAGCCCATCACTAACTTAAAACCTTACGCCTGTACAGTTTGTATCTCCGAAAATTCAATATTTTGAATATTAAAACTCTCATGTTTGCCATATGTATGAAACTCAATCTCTAAAGTCTTGAACAGCGCAGGCTTTGGCAGCTTGCACAACATTTTTATTGCAGAGGACGAGTACCAGTACTTTTCGTTCCAGTTCGACACATTCCACTCCAAATAATTCTTGAACTTTGCAATAATTTTTCTCTCTTTTACTTTTTTGAAAACATCAAGATTCTTTATATACTTAACCCAAAAATTATTTTCTGACGCTCTCAAAGAAATTCTCGGCGGATACCAAAAACCCTTGAGCGTGTTGTACGAACCCGCATTGAACGGTGACATCTTATAAAATGAATGTATAAACTCCCCGTCAAAGTCGTACCCCTGATATTCGCGCAAAACCTTATTTCCCGAGGAAGAATAGAGTATATTATCAATCATTCTCAGCGAACTCAACTTCTGCGATAAACGCTTAACCCACTCTTTAGTTCGATAATCAAATATTAGCGTTAACGATTGCGCATCCGTTGTCGGAATCAAAAACCAAATTTCATTGCGATCATCAAGATTAACAGACACCGTTTTTATCTCGTTGATACGACTTCGGTCAATTTTATTGAATTCCTGCTGAATATTCAAAGCAACATTATCACCTAACGTTTTATTACCTAAAATAACCTGCTGGAAGGAGAATATACCCTTTTTAGTATCATCATAGAAAAATAAATCTGTCCCGTGAAAAATGCGCGAATTATAACCCGCACAGCCTCCCGGCGAATCTTCAGTTGTGCTGAAAGGGTAGGAACCACTTATAACGGTGCTGCTATCCTTGAAAAATACGGCTAACGAGTTGATATAAGGACAAATCGCTGTGATATTCTTCGCAAACTCAATGAATCCGGCTGACGTAGGTATCTCCGAATCAGAAGTCGACCAGTCAAAAACATTTGATGTTACACAATAATGCAGTCTGTTATCCACAAACGTCCACAAGCGCCCCGCATAATTCGCCAACCCAAGCCCCTTAATAGGACGACTCTCAAGGTCAACAGCTTTAATAACACCATTATCAGGCGTCTGACCAATCTCAATATATCGATAATCGTCAACACCATTGGCAAATATGAATAAATCACGATACCCCTGAGCATAATCGGCACCCTCACTCACGGATGTCACTGCAAGCCCGCTCAATTTCTGCGTTAACTCCGAATTATTATATAAATATACCTTACCCTCACTAGAAGAGACCGTGTGAATGAACATATACGACTTTTTGTTCTGTATGCTTTCAAATACATTCACTACAGTCTCGCCCTCAGGGATTAAATCGGCTGTGATATTTACATTTCCCTTTTGCGTCCGAATACCAACACCATTGTTAATACCCGTAAAATACAGTTCCACATTTTGCATATCCGAGGCGGTGATAACTTCATTCGAAAACGCAGGATTAACCTGCCTGACACCGCCAAATCTATTACATATAATTTTATTCATTACCACTTAATCTCCACTTCTGTGTCCAATCCCGATGTGTTAATCACTAAATTTTTATAACTTTCTATAAACTGCTGCAAATACGGCTGATAAAGCTCTGAGCGACTCGAAGTCAGCGCATTTATCATTGATTTGTTCAGCAACGCATCAATAAATAAATCCTCAAACATTTCAGGCACGTCAAGCACGTCATCCAGCTTTTTTAAGTTATAAATACTCTCATCCTGCGCATTACGCCCTAATTTGAACGTATTATAATCAATTGAAACAGTATATTCTCTCTCAGGCAAAGGATAAAAACACAAGCGATTATATTTTATATAAAATACATTCGGCACACCAACACTATCACCCGTTACTTTTGACGGATGAGAAGGACGCAATATATCACCTGTTTCTAAAATCTTCACACCGTTTTGCACAATATTCCCGTCAGGACGCCTGTAACGTGTAATATTCTTAGAAGTCTTTATTACGGTATTTTTTAACCTAAAACTATATGGATGCGCATTCCACAAAGTACGCAGAGCCTTCTGTATTGCGATAACAACACTCTGCTCAATATCATCACTCGCCTCCAAATCAGTTTCATATATAGACCAACTCTGCGCAGTCATCTTGTTGTAAATATCTAATAACGTTATAGCCATTTTTTACTCCTTTTCATTTTTCGCTACTTTTTTACTCTTGGTGCTTAAAACCTTGTCTTTAACCGTTAGTACAGTCTTTTTTCTCTGTTTTAATACCTTTTTTTCTTCTGCATCAGCCTCTATAACTTTAAAACAGTCATAATCTTCAAGAAGTTTTTTCCCTTCTTCTGCTGACGTATCAAAAATGTTGTCCGTAATCGTGTTCTTTAACTTCATAAATTTTCTCCTTGTTTTTCCTAATACAAAATAACTCATTCAAAAATGAATGAGTCGAATAGTTGTAGGGTGCGTCTTACGCACCGAAATATCTGTGGTAATTGAAGGTTTGGGTTTCTACCTCAACAAACCGTAGGGTGCGTCCTACGCACCACTTATTTCTCCCAAAGTAGGATGGGTTAGACATTTTCATCTAACCCATCAATAAAATTCAAATAATTCTTATTTATATCTACTCAAAATCAAACAAATCCTTGACCTTGGCACCCATATTATCCGCAAGCGCTTTTAGAACCGGGTGCAGATGTCGGTGTACTGGTGACAAAACGAGCAAACGAACAAACGAACATAGTGAGTCTTGCAAGCTTGGCTTGAAAGTGACTATTGTTCAATAATATCGTCTATTTTAGACAATTTATTTTGTACAATTTCAAGAATTTCAGCAATACCGGCATTGTTTTCGCATGCATGTTCCAACAATATATTGATTAATTCCTTCGCCACAGATAATTCACACTCTATATCAAAAAGTTTTTCCAATAAATTTTTCATTAATCCTCCATTTTAAAATTATTGGTTATATTGACAAAAATCACAATCGGTGTCACCGACATAAATGAAGGAATTATATTGATATAATAAGCTGTAGGGCGGGCTATTGCCCACCAAATTAATTTATTTCTCCCAAAGCAAGTAGGTCAGGCATTGCCTGACAACTATACCGACTCTTTTATAAATAATTTATTATCCTGCAAGATTTTTTTGATATTTAAAACCCTGAACAGCTCATGATTCCTGATAAACTCACTTGAAACGTATTTCGATTCACCCTTGTCACTTGCCGGCTCACCATAATCTTCGGGCGAGAGCGTCAAAATATCATTAACTGCGTTAACCAAAAACGCAATTTTAAACTCATTACTGTTAATTACAATAATTTTATTATAACCCCCTGCACCAGCGTAGTTATCATAAATCTCTAAAAATTTATTCATATCCAAAACCGTGAAAAAGTCACCCCGTAAAGTCATTATACCACCAATGTAGTCAGGCGTGCATGGTACCGGGGTTACGACATTTTTTTCAGTGTTCACAATCTCTTTTATGTGCTCAATGCTCAAGCAAAAGTTGTTCTTGCCCAACGTGAACCACACAAACTCATTCACATCAAGGAAAATCTTAGGCGAAATATAATTAGCTTTCGCGGCCAGCGCATTTTTTCTTTTTTCCAATACTTGTTTTGAAAACTCATCCTGCGGAAAATATGAAGTTATATCCGCGTCAGAGTAGTTGTTTTCGTTACTTTTAATATACTTTTCCGTTGAATACAAATCAAAAATAAAAACCATCTCATTATCAACATATGATATAAATTTGATGACATTATTCTGCGAATTATACGGCCTTTGATGAATATCTTTTGGCGAAATCGAAATGAGGTCAAAAACCTTATCTACAATAATCCCGAAAATTGATTCTTCAGTTTTCAAAATCAACAGCTGATTATCAACCGTATAATGCCTTTGTTCCAAATCCAAAATACAATTTACATCAACAACATTTATCGTCATATGATTGTAATTCAACAACCCACAAAGATGAGACGGTAGCTTTTGCGGATAATCAAGCTCAGGCAGCTTCAAAATTTCAAGCACATGCGCCACATCAATGGCGTATTTCTTATCATTCAAACAAAAAAGAAGATAATTCACTTCATCATCGTTTTGATTAAAATTAATCAGCTGTTTCATTGTATATTAATATCCTGTTATCGTCCTGTATTTGCGTATTTTCGAATTTAGACAAGACAAGATTGAACAAATCCTCTGCATCATTATGAGGCGTATTATTGTCAATTATTAACACCTTGGTTAAAATCATAAACTCGTTAGAATCAAAGTTTATTTTATACTCGTTTAATTGCCTGGCAATACGCTCCATCGGCACCTTAGAATGCTGAGCATCGACATTTGCCAATATCATTAATAAAGTCTGGTGATTGTAGCGATAAACCTTATCAGGAAAACGCAACGAGGATGTAACCTGCTGAACTGCTTTTTTAATCGCAAGATTCGCTATATCCACACCATACCGGCTGCTTATTTCATCATAATTATCAAAAGCAAACATCACAACACTTACGGATTTATTATTCAATTTCGTGCGCGCCAACTCAATCGATAAATTATCTAAAAACTGAAAACGATTGTATATCCCTGCGTTCGAGTTGTTGTAGGACAAGAAATTCAAATTCTCACTATATATCTTATTTTGAATTAATATCGATATCTCATTTACGATATCGTCAAAATAGCTGCCATTCGTAGGGTTATTCTCAGTCTTATAATAAAACCCAATCGCACCATGAACATGCCTGTCATCCTCAATCGGTATAATCAGCTCATTTTTATACGCATCAATGTAATTAATATTTTCCTCGGATTTTATATTGGTATTTATAACCTCAAGCTGAGCAGCTTTATCTTCCTTAAATACTTTCTGTATAAAATCCTGAGAAAGCTTATTTAACGCTTCACTATCAACATACGCGTAGTTAGAATTAGTGTATAAATCCAATTTATGATTGGCATTTTGCTTGTTCAACACGACAAAACACAAATCATAACGCAAAATAATAGATAAAATCCCAAACAATTTTTGCATTAACTCAGAAGGCGAATCAATATACTTGCTCAAATACTTAAACTCATTCGTGATAGTCGATTTCATCCATTCTTTGTCAGAAACAATCTTGTTCTCCAAAAATAAACTCTCAGCCTTATCCCTGTTCTCAGCAATTTTTTCCTTGATTTCAGGCGCAACTACTGTTCCGTTACTAACCTCATCAACAACCTCAATAATTTCTTTTATATCAGAATTCTTTGAAATAAACTTGTCAGCCTTCGCCTTTAAAGCCCAAAACGCATTCGAAGTCACATCCATCGATGACGTGAATATAACTATCGGGATATTTTTTAACACGATATTCTTTTTCAGCATTTTACACAGCTGAAACCCACTAACATTCTCCATTATTACATCAGACAAAATAACATCAGGCGGGTACTCGAAAATTTTTATAAAAGCCTCATCCACGCATGACGCTGTTATGACCTCATAACCGGCGTTGGTAAAATGTATTTTGAAAAATCCAAGCTGCGTTTTGCTGTCATCAACAATAAGAATTCTTTTTTTACTTCTGATAATATCCATACAACAGATTATAATAAATGATTTTCTACTTTAAATCAATGATTAAGCTTATTTTTTTTTATCATATAATGTGTTGTGAGGATATTAAAATGAGGTAAGTTGTATGTTTGAGAACGGAAAACTCAGTTTATATAAAAAATTAAAAATAAAAAACACCATCGATATGCTAATTGTGACAATATTTGCAATAATTTTAATCTCTGTGATGCTGATTGCCGAAACCCCCGTATATCCAGCAATTATCATTATAGCGCTTTTTCTGACACTCTATGTCATACAAGCAATCTTCCTCAGAAAATGGGTGTTCAGCTCCATCCAGTACTCGTTCGTAAAAGATCTGGAAATGACCAACGACTCAATAATAAATATAATGGATTTTACAACCAAACAACGCGACCTCCTAATAGAATACTCAAGCGCAATTGAAGACATCAAAAGCTTTTATTATAAACTCAAAAACTTTGCCTCAAATAACAAATCAACAGCAGCAAAAATGGTTGAAAAAACCCAACAAACAGCTAACTACGCTGATGTTGGCTATATCGGCATACAAAACAGCATCGAAAAAATGGGGCACTTAAAACAACAAACCCAAATCATTGCAGGCTTGATTTTAGAACTGAGTGAACATATCCAGCAAATCGCCTCAACAATCAACGTTGTAGAAGATATCGCCGAACAAACCAACATGCTCGCACTCAACACCGCCGTTGAAGCCGCAAGAGCCGGCGAGCACGGAAAAGGCTTCGCTGTCGTAGCCGGCGAAATCAGAAAACTCGCCGATGAATCAAAACAAGCCACTCATAAAATAACATACCTCATCAACAGCATTCAACAAGTCGCTAACTCAACCGTTATAGCCACCGAAGAAGGCGCAAACGAAATTGAATCCACTGTAAAAATAGTCCAAACACTCGACTCAACCTCTGCAAACCTAAAAACTCACATAAAAGATATTTTATCAAACATCGAAGATGTCATAACCCAAAATGATACACAAGCACTCTCGTCTGACGAAATTGACTCTATTATCAAAAACTTAGAAAAATGTACCATCGTCTCAGCTGAAATGCTTGATAGAACAATAGGCAGTGTCAATACTTTGAACGAAGCCTCCGAGTCCTTCAACAAAAGTATTCTGGAAAACGAAAATTAAAACCAAATAGCAAATTGTAGGTTGGGGTTTCCACCCCAACAATATTTAACAGGCTGTAGGAAATGGAATTTTTACAAGAAGAATTTGAGGAAATACTTAATATATTCCGCGCAGAAAGCGAGGAAATTTTCCAACGCATGAACGGCAATGTCCTGCTGCTTGAAAAAAACGCAGACGACAAAACACTTATTAATAAACTTTTTCGCGATGCTCACAGCCTAAAAGGCGCCTCAAGAATGGTCGGCTTTAACAAAATCCAAGTACTCGCCCACCGCGTTGAAGATATACTTGACTTTGCCAATCTTGACAAAATCATCGTAAGCCCCGAAATCGCAGGCATACTCTACAAAGTTCTCGACTACATTGCAGAATTAGTAACCGTTTCCGTACAAAACCAAAAAGAAACACTAAGCCCTGAATTTGAAAACCATTTAGCCATCCTCGATAACATAATCGAAAACCCCGACCAAACTCAATTTGAGCCCGTTAAAAATGAAGTTAGCCACGAAAATCAGGTCGAAGAATACAAAAAATACTACAATGAAATTAATCTCTGCCTAAGCCAAATTAACTTTATCCTCAAAAATTTTGACGAAGACGACAAAAAAATCATCGACGAACTAATGAGTAATTTTACTGAACTAGACAGCTACTTCGATTCACAACACTTCAAGTACCTCAAATCAATAATCAAAGAATTTTTAGACAAACTAAACTTCGTCAAACGCGCTACAGGCTACCTGATACAGCAAGAAATAAATGAATTTTTTACTGACCTCGAACGCATAAAAGAAATCCTGAATAAACTTATCCCACCCGTGTCTCACGTCAAAGAAAAAAAACAAGAAAATGTAGATGTACCGGCTTCTGACACTTCTTTTGAAGAATCTCAACAAGAAGAGGCAGAGACCCCCGATGAAATCAATGAAAAAATTAACGCGCTGATAATCGCCATACCCGAACTCGAATTCGACCTTGAATTAATTGAGAAAATTAAAGAAAATATTGATTTTATTATCGAAAATTCAAATAAAGAAACTTTTAACCAACTCTACGTAAAAATATATGAATTACTGGAAGATTTTAAAAATAAAAACATAAAACCCCAGCAAGAAATCCTCAACCTCATTAAACAATGCCTCAAAGACTCCAAAGAAATCTTGTCAACAAACGATGACTCTGAAAACGACTCAGTAGAAGCAATTTTGCAGCGTCTGTCTATCGTTCGCCACATCGTTGACTTAGATTCAGCCAACCAACCCGACGAAATCGCTCCCTCTGCATCTGACATGCAAGCGCAAGCGAAATTCGAAAAACCTAAAGACTTCCTCAAAACATACGAAACAGTCTCAATCAAGACTCTACGCGTTGACACCCAAAAACTAGACCAACTCGTGAACCAAATGAGCGAACTCCTCACAGCGCGCATAAAACTCAAAGACCACGTTAAAGAACTCAACGAACTCAGTGCCGAACTCACTGAATGGAGCGAATCATACCAAAAACCATATAAATTAATCTATAACGAAAACCAGAGCAAAATAGGCGGCTCTGCCTCCGTAAACATCAACCCCATCCACCAAAACATGGTCGATAACAATGCCGCTAGAATTAACAGCATTAAAAATAGCTTTAATGCTCTGAGCTCTCGCCTTAAGGAAGACCACGTATACTACAATCACACAGTTGATGACTTAGAATTAATGATAAAAAATGTTCGTATCTTGCCGCTAGCTTCCGTTTTCCACATGTTCCCGCGCATGGTCAGAGATATCGCAAGAGAAAAAAATAAAGAAATTGAGCTCCTCATCTCAGGAAGCGAAACCAGCGCAGATAAAAAAATTATCGAAGAAATAAAATCACCCCTTATCCACATTATACGCAACTCCATCGACCACGGTATTGAATCACCCGAAGAAAGAACACAAAAAGGAAAATCGCCAACCGGCAAAATCCAACTCAGCGCATATCGCCTCTCAAACAAAATAGTCATCGAAATTAAAGACGATGGCAGAGGTGTTAACCTCGAAAAAATTAAAATGAAAGCCTTAACCCGTGGAATGCTCTCAGAACACGAAATACGAGTTCTCTCAGACGAACAAATAATGAATTTGATATTCCTGCCGGGCTTCTCAACGGGTGAAGAAGTCACTGATATCTCAGGACGCGGTGTTGGACTGGATGTCGTACAAACAAAAATTACACAACTCGACGGCAAAGTTAAAATATACTCAGTCTTGGGCGAAGGCGCTAAAGTTACCATTGAACTACCGGTCACCATGGCAACAATGAAAACATTCATCGTCTCAGCACAAGAACAACTCTTCGCTATTCCCATCGCCTCCATTAATTTTGCGTTGCACGCAAACAGAAAAGATGTGTTCACCAAAGATGGTGCCCCCGCAATTTTACACAACGAGAAAGTTGTTCCTCTCTTTAAGCTTGACGAACTCTTGAATCTCGAACACAAAGATATCACCGAATCCGAAAAATTAACTGTATTAATTATTGAATCAGAAAATCAACTCGCAGGTCTAATCATCGACCGACTCGAAGGCGATCAGGAAATTCTGCAAAAGAAATTCTCCCCACCTATCTTTAGGCTAAAAAATATTATAGGCTTATCAACCCTGACCTCAGGACGTGTGTGCTATATTCTCAATATTTCCGATATTTTCAAAACAATCGCCTCGACAGATAATTTGCTGCAACACCAACAACCCGATAAAGTCAAAATGCTCACCGACATGGCAAAAAACAAAGACTACAAAGTCTTGTCCGTCACATACTCACCCGAAAATGCTTTGAATATTGACAATATTTTGAACATATCTGGCTATAATTGGACAAATGTCAATGATAACACCTCGGTGTTTAAAAAACTCGGAAAAGAAAGCTTTAACCTAATCTCAATCAACCTGACTGCCGACACAGAAAACGGCATTGAACTGATAAAAGCAATTCGCACTAACGAACTATACGACAAAGTACCACTGATAGCCATCCTGCGCGAAGAAACCGAAGAACTGATGAAAAATCTCTCAATCTACAGCATCAACGACTACATCACCCAAAACAACTTCGACCCCCAAAACTACCTCTACAAAATCCAAAAAATCCTCAACCCATAAAGGGTAAAATAAAGACATTCATTTTGATTGTTCGTATTATTTTCTCCTTTTCTGATTAATATCGTTGCCAAGTCCTACCTACTTGGCTAGACTTAATTGGGTATAAATTTTTTTATAAATTTGAAATAACATTTAAAAATGAAGAATATTTTTGCAAAAATTTTTATTCTACCAGCTTTGTTGATATGGGGATTGTCAGCTTTTGCTGAAGAAGAAATCGTGCCAAAAAATATTACCAAACCCAGTACAATCTGGGATGAATACGATAGTAATTTTCTTGGCGATATCGAAGGAAAAGATAATGAACGTCTGCGTAAAGCCCAAGAAATTATGGACACAGATATTGAACATAAATTGCAGATTTCACTTGAATACACTAACCTGAAACAATGTCTCGAACAAGCTTTAGAATATAATTATAAAATTAAAATATCAGACGATATAAGAAGAACAAAATTCTGGAACTACCGCAACTCGCAGGCCAAATTCCTACCCGACTTATACTACCAATACCAAATCCAGCACGTTGAAGGTCAATTTCTTGTTGGCACAGTCTTATTAGAACATCTGGAAGAAAACCCCGTCTCAAACACCTTTAATGTCGGTTGGTACAATGCCAACTTCCCAAAAATGTACTTCAATATGCAAACATCAAAAGAAATTTATAAAGCATCATATTACACTTTCCAATTCACAAAAGAACAAACAATACTCTTTACCTCCCTCGAATATTACAACCTCCTCGACAGAAAACTCCAAATTGAAGTTCTGAGAATAAACCTCCAAGAACGTGAACAACAACTCAAAATGACCCAAGGCCGCTATATGCTGGGTGTCGGTACAAAATTTGACGTCCTGCGCGCAGAAGCTCAAGTTGCAGCTGCACAACAAGAATATATCGCTGCCTACAATAACTTGCGTTTGAATCAGGCAAAACTCGCAAATATTATGGGTATTGAAATTTTAGAACCAATCTACCCCTACGAAATGAATATCGACAGAGTTGATACTCTGGGACGCGGCTGCAAAATTGAATACCTGTACGATGTAGCACTAAAATCACGTCAGGATATTAAATCACAACAACGCCAAATAGCAGCCCTGAAAGCGCAGAAAAAATCTATTTATATGGACTACGCCCCGGTTTTGACCCTCAATTACGCTCACCAAGAAGTCGGCACTCTTGGCGACCCTCTAAGGCCAAACGACACTTTGGGAGCCTTCGCCACTATTTATTTAGGACAAAACTTGGGAGTCGGAACTTACACAAATTTGAAATCTTATGACGCACAAATCAGTGAACAAATTAACCGCCTAACCCAGTTGCAACGGGATATTAAGGAAAGTGTCCTCAATTCGTTTTACAACTCTATGACCTCATACGACCGCGTTGAAGCCGCAAAAAAAGGCGTTGCAGCAGGTGATGAAGGACTTAAAAATGCCCTTGTCCGCTGGGAAATCGGCGAAAATACCTTCCTCGACGTTATACAAGCACAATCAACAAAAACACTCGCCCGCCAAGAACTCATCTCTGCCGTAATTGAATATAACAAAGCCCAAGTACAACTCCTCTTCGATGCCGGCATAATCACAGTGAAAGCAGTCCTCACAAATTACCCAATGAGCGAACCCAACAACCCCAATAATATAATTGAATAAATATTATTTGTCTGAGATGCCAATCGAAGCGCCGTCCCGCAGTATTAAACATTGCAATTTATATTGGGCGTTAATATGCGGGATCTCATAGCTATGTTAAAACGAACTTACCAAAAAGCTTCTTTAAAAAGTCATATTTAAGACCATTTATAGAAAATTTCATCTAAATACATGATTACTATTTCCCACTAATGGATAGAATTAAGATATGCTGCTTGTCACAGCTGTATCTTGGGGAATTTAGATGACTGAAACCGTAGAATTCAATTCATATAACAATATTAAGCGCGTCTCAGATGAGGAGCTCGAGTCACTTTGGGCTGAATATATGCGCGACAAATCAAACAAAGCTTTGCGCGACAAACTCATTGTGCAATATATTTATTTAACAAGATATGTAATCGGACGTGTAAAAATTAACCTCCCCCCCAGTTTCTCCATTGAAGACATCGCCAGCTACGGCGTTGAAGGACTGATAGATGCAGTGGAAAAATTTTCTACTGACAGAGGCGCACGCTTTGAAACATACGCACTGATGCGCATTAAAGGAAATATTATCGATAAAATCAGAAACCAGGACTTCCTGCCACGTAACGTCAGAAAAAAAATCAAAGATATCAAAGAAACCTCAGAACGCTTGAGAAAAACCCTGGGCAGAACACCAACCCCGTCTGAAATAGGCGAAGAGTTAGGACTTACAGCCGATAAAGTTAACTCTATCATGGCTGAAGATACAACAATTACCTCAATTTATGACAAAAAAAGCACTGCGGATGACTCCATTGAAATTATTGATACCATTGAAGATGAGAACAACAAACTCCCGCTTGAAATGCTTGAAGAAAAAGATTCAAAGAAAGAACTACAAATGGCGCTAAACAAACTACCCGAAAGAGAAAAAGTTATAATGGTACTCTATTACCACGAAAACATGACACTTAGAGAAATCGGCGAAGCCGTTGATATTTCAGAATCACGCGCCTGCCAACTGCACTCGCAAGCCATCATGAAACTGCGCAACATCCTCAGCCAATCCCGAGCTGACCGCCTCCAAAAAAGCATCGTGTAACAATTGTAAGGTGCGTCCCAAGCACCTGCAATTACCGTCAACGTCAGCCCACGACATAGATTGTCTTATTGTAATCTAAGCGTAAGGAAGTGGGCTACCAGAATAACTTGTAAACACAATATGACACTTGTGTTCGACTCAAAAGTTGTCCAATGATTAATGTCGTGGCATGACAGGTTATAGATTAGTAGGTTGGGGTTTCTACCCCAACAAAACGTAAAGGGCATTCTGGCCACAAAATACCAAATATTACAAATTGTAAAAACGAGTTTTAACCCCCTGAAACTCAATAAAAATGCCTAATAAGATAAGATAAGATAAGATAAGATAAGATAAGATAAGATAAGATAAGATAAGCCGAGGCGAGGGAATTATTTTTCTTTTTTTGTTTTTATTAAAGAAGAAACTAGGAAAGTCAAAAGGAAGTTTTTAGTCAGATGTCATCAAACATAAGTAATCTCCAAACTACCCCCCAGGGTGCTAATACCACTATGCCCCCAGCTATACCGAATAGTGCCTATTTTATTCACTCACAGCCAAAACAAGACACCGTTGAAATTTCTTCAAATAATAAAGAAGAGAAAAAAGGCTGGTCATTAAAAACGAAAATAGCAGTTGGCGCCGGTGCTGTTGCAACAGCTGTAGCTATTGCGGTAGCAGTACGATACGGCAGAATGACTGAAATCACAAAACTAGCCGAAAAAATCGAGTTTACAGAAGCCAAAAATATGGACGAGGCAATCAAATTTGCCAAAGAAAATTTTAAAATTACTCACTTTGACACAGGCAATGACCTCGAACTCGCCAACTGGGTAAACGAAGGCCTCGCAAGAATGAACAACCTATACAAAGGCAAAGGTCACATGCCAACTCAAGTTAAACCTTTTCCAAATGGTGAAAAAGAAATCGATGTAATTGCAGGCATGGCCGCCGGAATATGCGAAGACGGCAGAATGCGACCAACGCTCTTTGTTAATAATCATTATTTTACTGACTTGCCTAAAGATTTGGAAACAGGGCTGAATTCTATAGGTTTTATGTTTACCGACAGCGGATTTAGGGTAAAATCATTTCCATATATAGACCCACAAAAATTTAATAAATTATGCGACCTAGCCATTAATTTCAAAAACAATACTGCAACAAAACAAGAAATGTCTGCTTTGAACTCACTGATAAGTGACTGCAACGCTTTCGAGGAATTACTGGCAAGTAGACCGCTACGATTTTTAGAAGATTTATACTCAAATCAAAAAACAAAAACAGGCATCCAAAAAGCAATGGCTAAAATATCCGCAAAAGAATCAGCCAAATTTGCTGAATTAAGTGACCAAGAACTACTGGAATATGCATTGAAGCAGGTTGCATCTACTGTTGATGCCCAAAGTATTGCAGACGATATTTCAAAGAAAAACCCATCCTTTAAATCAGATAGACTAAGAGACTACTTGAGCGAATACGTCAGATTATACGAAACGGATACATTGCATTCTACAAGCATTACCGGCATTAAGACAAAAATAACTCAAATAACTGAATTATCACAAAACAAATACACAAGAGAACAATTAATAGAAAAAGCTTTAGAACCATATAAATTCCTTGAACTCGCTGAGTTCCAAAAATTATCTCAAGAACAGCAATGCCATTATCTTAATGACTCGTATAATATTTTAGTCAGCTTTTGTGAAGAAAATATTTTAAAATACCCCGTTCCTAATGTCATAAATAGGAAAGCAGACGTATTCGACACTATATACCACGAGCAAGGACATTTGTTCCACCACAAAAACGCAATTTGGGGCGATTTCTATGGAAAATTAAACAAACCTGAAGTATACAAAGAAGCTGGAAAACCGGTTCCTAAAGAAGTTACTGACTTTGTAACCGACCCTGAAAAACAATATATTGCAAACACCGTTTCTCACTATGCCACCACATCACCAATGGAATTCGTTGCAGAAGTCTACGCAAGCCTGTGCAGCGGTCATAAATTTGACAGTCGTGTTATGAAATTATACGAATCATACAAAGGCCCCGCAGTTCCGACAGTTTCTGCATAATATATTGTAGAGTGCGTCAGCCCACCAGATTAACTGGCAACGTCAGCCCACGACATAGATTGTTTTATTGTAATCTAAGCGTACGTAAGTGGGCTATCATACTAACTCATAAACACAGTATGCCACTTGCGTTCGACTCAAGAGTTACCCAATGATTAATGTCGTGGCATGACAGATTGTAGCTTGTAGGTTGGGGTTGAAAACCCAACAATTAGTTAAATATGTAGGGTGCGTCTCACGCACCAATAATTACTTCCGAATAAACAATCTCTCAAGCGCACGCACAAACCGCACTATTTTCGCCTCGGTGTCACATGTAATTGAATCCACTAAAATTGTCTTCGCACCTAATTTTTTACCCAGCAAAATATCAGTCAACGGCCTGTCACCAACTACTACACATTTTTCAGGTGCGACATCAATTCGCTTTAAATACTCAAGCGTAACCTTCGTATCAGGCTTTCTCGCCGCTCCAATTACATCAAAACAAGACTGCTGCTGAACATTATTAATATATTTTTCGTCGTAATTGTTGCTTATAATTGCAACTTCAAAATCTTTTTTCAATTCGCACAACCAGTCATAAACTTTTTCACAATATACCCCGGTTTTTGAAGCCATAACGGTAGAATCTAAATCGAACAAAAATGCTTCAATACCAAGTTTTTTTAATTCCTCGATATCAATATCAAACAATGATTTTAAATTATAATCAGGCTTTATTATCATCTTACGACTTTAACCCCAACAGTTCTCCCTAAAGCATATTTGTAATCTTTTGGATCTTTTGAAAGCTCAATATACAACTCATCATTCGTATTCGCGACATCTTTTACTGTCTCTAAATCTTTTAAATCATATATCTTCGTGATTTTTGCTATGAAATTCTCATCCGGTGATATTATTTCAATCTCATCGTCCAAAAGCATTTTATTGCGTGTCTTTACTCTGTATAAATTATCTTTCTTCTCAAGAAACTCACAAAGAAAATCAGCACCTGCCAAACCTTTTGAAATATCGTAGCTGTAGTTACCTACCTGTGCTTTATCTACAAAAAATCCCGTCGTGTAACCACGATTGCCAACTTTCATCAATTCATTTCTTAAATATGAAAAATCTGATTTTATACCATTACAATACTCATCAATCGCCTGACGATAAACCTTTGTAACCGCCGAAACGTAGTATAAACTCTTTGTGCGGCCTTCAATTTTGAACGAATCAATCCCTGCATCAATCAATTGTGGTATATATTCAACCAACGCCAAATCTTTAGGGCTCAGAATATGCGTACCACGCTCATTCTGCTCAATTTCCATATACTCATTAGGACGCGTTTCCTCAAGCAATTTATAACTCCAACGACATGGCTGCGAACAGTTACCATGATTGGCTTTGCGCTCACCATCGGTCATATAGTCACTCAACAAACAACGCCCCGCAAAAGCCACACACTGCGAACCATGCACAAAAACCTCCAGCTCCATATCAGGAACCCTGGCTTTTATTTCAGCAATTTCAGGTATCGACAACTCCCGCGCCAAAATAACACGCTCTGCACCCAAATCCTGCCAAAATTTCACTGCCTCATAATTCAACGTATTCGCCTGTGTACTTACATGTAATGGCAGCTCAGGCAACTCTTTCCTCAAAACATTGTAAATGCCAAAATCACTTATAATAAGCGCATCAGGCTTCGCATCTTTTATAATTTCTATCATTTCATGAAGCTTTTTAATATCATCATTAAACGCAAAAATATTGAACGTTAAATAAACTTTTTTACCATACGAATGCGCTAATTCAATCGCACGTTTGAGGTTGTCATTAGTAATAACTTCACCCTTACGCAACGCACGCAAACTAAAATCAGCAACACCCATGTACACCGCATCGGCGCCGTAATTGAATGCATAATCCATTTTCTCAATATTGCCCGCAGGCATTAATAACTCGGGTTTCATAATTTATATATGATAATACGCTGACAACTCAAAAGTCAAAACCTTTAAAAAATACTATGGTAATTAATTATTATCGGTACTTGTGGTCATGCTGAAACGCTAAACATCAAGCTACACTTAAAACGTTAATGTTCAGGCTTGAGATGTAGGCGGCAAAGGAGCCGTACATATCAGGATACTTGAACAAGTGCATCTGTCGGATAAACATGGCTAATAGGATTGATAGTAAAAAAATGTGAAAGAACGCTATAACTTGAACGCTCTTTCACTGAGTAATAAGTATTAATTGGAATATGAAAATTATTAATAAATTTGCTACGAATAGTTTGTTTATGCGAAAATAATATTATTGTGCGCATGACCATTCAACATAATGTCATCGCGAGGAGTCAAAACTATGTGGTGCAATCACCACTGCACCAAAATACTTAATTAAGGATACGATTATGAAAGATAAAACTTTTTTAATGATACCGGGACCAACACCTGTTCCTGAATCTGTTATGTTAGATATTGCCAGACACCCTATTGGGCACCGCAGCACCGAGTTTTCGGCAATTTTAAAAGAAGTATACGCAAACCTGAAATACGTTTTCCAAACACAAAATGACGTATTCTTATTTACAGCCAGCGGTACGGGCGCTATGTGTGCAGCACTCGAAAATCTAGTAAACGAAGGCGATAAAGTTTTGTCACTGATAATCGGAAACTTTGGCGATCGCTGGGCTAAAATTGCACGCTCGCGCGGCGCTGTTGTTGAAGAAATCAAAGTCGAAAGCGGACAAGTAATTGACCCGGCTGTTTTGAAAGCCAGATTAGACAGTGACACAAATAAAGAAATTAAAATCGTCACTCTGACACACAGCGAAACTTCAACAGGCGCTGCAAACGACATACAAACACTGGTGAAAATTATTCGTGAACACGGTGCATTATCAGTTGTCGACGGCGTAACAAGCGTCGGCGCTATGCAATGCAAAATGGACGAATGGGGCATTGATGTCCTGATTTCCGGCTCGCAAAAAGGCTTTATGATTCCCCCGGGGCTAGCTTTTCTGGCTGCAAACGAAAGAGCATGGAAACTTTACGAACAATGCAAATATCCGAGTTTTTATTTCGACTGGAAAGCGCATAAAAAAGCTGTTGCAGATGACTCAACACCATTTACACCTGCTGTCAATTTGATTGTCGGACTCAACACAGCCCTCAAATTAATAAGAGAAGAAGGCTTAGAAAACGTCCAAGCACGCCATAAAAAATACGCTTTAGCACTGCGCCACGCCGTTAAAGCTATCGGATTGAAATTGTTTGTCGAAGATGACAATTGCACAAGCCACGCAATTACATCAATTTTACCTCCTGAAGGTGTAAGCGTGCCGGATATCAGAAAAACCCTGAAAAATGACTATGATATTATCGTAGCAAACGGCCAAGGTGCGCTTAAAGACAAGATTTTTAGAATGGGCACACTCGGCTTTGTTTGTGACCGTGACCTAGTTGCAGCAGTCGGTGCTCTTGAAGCGACTCTGCGCAAACTCGGCTTCGAATTCCCGCTGGGCAGAGGCCTGAAAGAATTAATTAACTCACTATAAATGAAGGATAAATAATGAAAGTTTTAGTAACCGATAAAATAAACGAGTCAGCAGGCGACATAATCAAAGAAGCCGCACAAGTGGACTTTTTGCCAACAATGGACGAAAATGAACTTGCCCAAAAAATAGGCGAATACGATGCTTTAATGGTTAGAAGCCAAACTAAAGTTACCCCTAAAATTATAGAAGCAGGCAAAAACCTCAAAATTATAGGACGCGCAGGAGTTGGCGTTGACAATATCGATGTCGATGCAGCCACTCAAAAAGGCATAATCGTCGTAAACTCACCCGATGGCAACACAACAGCCGCTGCCGAACACACAATCGCCTTGATGCTCGCAATGGCTCGTAATATCGCGCCCGCAAGCCAAACAACCAAAGAAGGCAAATGGGAACGCTCAAAATACACAGGCACTGAGCTTTTCAACAAATCTCTAGGCATTATCGGACTCGGCAAAATCGGCTCACATGTCGCGAAAGTCGCACTTGCCCTTGGCATGAAAATATTTGTCTATGACCCATTCACTTCAAAAGCTACAGTTGAAAAACTAGGCGGCGAATACGTCGAAAACCTCGACGATTTCTGGGGGAAATGTGACTTTATATCGCTCCATGTCCCCAAAACTAAAGACACAATTAACCTCATAAACAAAGACACTCTCGCCAAAATGAAAAAAGGCGTTCGCATAGTCAACTGCGCTCGCGGCGGTATCATTAACGAAGCCGATTTAAAAGCTGCTATCGAAAGCGGCCAGGTTGCCTCTGTTGCAATCGATGTATTCGAAAATGAACCTGATATTTCAGCGTGCCCGCTGCTCGATACAAACGGAAATGTACTCCTAACTCCACATTTAGGTGCAAGCACAAGCGAAGCACAAATAAATGTCGCAATTGACGTTGCACAACAAATTAGAGATGTCCTCTCAGGTGGCTCTGCAAAAGCAGCAGTTAATATCCCGTCTTTAAAACCTGAAAAACTCGAACCCGTAAAAGACTACATGCAGCTTGCCGAAAACCTCGGCGAAATTGCCCAACAAGTAGCTTCCGGCGCCATAAAATCCATAGAAATTACAGCCTATGGCGCACTCGCGGAGTTAGATATTTCACCTCTTGAAGTCGCAATCCTAAAAGGCGTTTTCTCACACCAAATGGAAGGCGTCAACTACGTCAATGCCCCACTGATTGCCAAAAAACGCGATGTTGGTGTTGTCACCTCGGCATCTAAAAAAGTTGGTAACTACTCAGGCGCAATAAAAGTACAAATTAAAACTGATAAAGGCTCAAATATCGTTACAGGCGCAATGATAGCCAAAAACATACCTAGAATTGTCCGTCTGGACGACTACGAAATGAGCGTGAGACCTCAAGGAAATATGCTGCTGGTGCCTCACGACAACAAATTGTCAATGATTGCCAAAGTTGCAACCGTAATCGGTGAAAATAACGTCAACGTCAGCTCAATGACCGTTGTCCAAAAACACGGCACTAAAAACGACGGTATCTCAATAATGATTATCAACACAGACACCGACGTAAATGACGAAATTATCAAAAAAATAGACGCTATCGACGGCGTTCGCTCAGCTAAATACATAAAACTAAACTCTGTCAGCGAATAATCTGTTTTTGATTTTCTTTATGTTTTAACTAAAGTATGGTGCAGTCACTACTGCCCCGTCGTAAAGCTAGCTGTAGAGTGCATCTCACGCACCAAAGAAATTACACCTCTTTGGATATTTCTTTTAAGGTTTCAAAAACTTTTGCTTTGTGGTTACAAAAAGACTTATATCCTTGGATATTTTTATCAACAAAATGATTGCTTGCGGTTTCATATAATTTTGGAATAAATTCTTTATCTATTTCATATATTTTTCTAATGGAATCGCTGCTTGTAGGCGTCAATGGGTCAAATAAGCTGAATAAATAAATTCTGGAATATCCCATTCGGCCTTCCTTGAGGTCGCTCTCAAGAAAATGCGCTAAATCACTTTTCAAAACAGGCAACATATCTTCAACCCTGCCTATTCTGCAAAAATAACTAAAAATATCATCTATATTATCGAAACGTGCCTCAGGGGTGAGCTTGAGATGCTCAAGCATTCCTGCATAACTGTCTGTATTTTGCAACCAATTATAGTGGAAGTTGCTGCATGGGAAATCTTCTATAACAGGTTGGATGCTTCCATCTTTAACATTAAATGTTATTACTTTTTTCCCATCACTAGACAATGTTGCTGCGTAATGATCACAAAATATTGCATTTTGAGTATCAAAATCCGATACAGCTTGTTCTGCAGCTTTTATGTTTTTATGACGGGAAATCCTGTGATTATATGTATTCTCCATATCACTATGCTTCGCAGTCATAGAACGCAACGTTGCAAGAACCTCTTCTTTGAAATCTTCTTGCTCCTTCAATGTCTGCATTTTATCAAATTTAGCCTGACTCTCAGCTTTGAATTTTTCTATTTCAGCTGCCGCCTCTTCAAGCTTTTGTGTCATTTCGTTTCTTAATGCAACAACCTCCTTAGAAACTTTAGCTTCTTCAACCAGAGTTTTAAGTTTACGTCGTTCTGCTAATAATTTTTCTACCCTCTGCACTCCACTCTTTTCTAATTCATCCATGCTCATTGCAACTGCATTCAACGCAGTCTTAGCTGCTGCCGGATTGACAGTTTCCACTGCCTTAGGTTCGGGTTTCGGAGTTGCAGACGGCTCAGTTTTAACAACCGGCGGTTCAGCTTTAACCTCGGGCGCAGTCGGAACTACAGCTGGCTCAGGCTTAATAATCGGTGGTTCTACTTTAACCTCGGGCACAGCAGGCACTACAGCGGGTTCAGGCTTAACAACCGGCGGCTCAACTTTAACCTCAGGCACATTAGGAACTACAGGAGTCTCAGGCTTAATAACAGGTGGTGCTGGCGCAGGATTATTATGTGGTACCGGCTGAGGTGGAACGTGCGGCTCTGTTGCGGAAGAAGGCTTACTTACTGCTTTAGATGCATTTTTCAGAGTACCCCACCACCTGCCATGGCTCGCCCAAAGACCTATTCCAGTGCCGACTACAGCAACTCCAATTAACAACTTACCCCAATGCTTGCTTAAAAAACTTTGTGGTTGATTTTGATGAAGCGTACCAGGCTGAAAAGTATCTGGAGGCGTAACAGACGTAGCAGATGCTGCAGGCGAATCACCCATAACAGGCTGTGACACGCGACTTGTCGTTTGAATAAATTTTCTTTCTACAGGATGCAGTCCTTGAACCATTTTTAGACGCCTTTCTAGTCTCCTCTTATTTTAAGTCGGTCAAGAAAAATAGTTGCTAGTTGCAGGAAATATATTTACATTCTTTAACAAAATTATTTCACAGTGACGTTTACTTTATAGCGTTATTTTTATTTTTGTGATATTTATATTAGTATCTAAAATTTGAAGAGGAAACTAAGATATGATATCCGTAAACGATTTAAGAACAGGCTTAACCATAGAAATGGATCATGGCTTATGGTCTGTTGTCGAGTTTTTACACGTAAAACCCGGTAAAGGCGCTGCATTCGTAAGAACAAAACTAAAAAACGTTGAATCAGGAAGCGTTTTGGAAAAAACTTTCAGAGCCGGCGAAAAAGTTGCCAAAGCTCAACTTGACAGACGTGATATGCAATATCTCTACAAAGAAGGCGATGACTTCGTAATGATGGACATGGAATCATATGAACAACAAGGCATACCATCTAACCGCATAGGCGACGGCGTTAAATATTTGAAAGAAAATATGAAAATTTCCATTCTTATGCACGGCGGCAAAATTATTGGTATTGATATACCAACACACGTTGAGTTGGAAATTGTTGACACTCCTCCGGCTGAAAAAGGAAACACTGCACAAGGCGGTACAAAACCTGCAACACTTGAAACAGGTGCGGTTGTGAACGTTCCGTTCTTCGTTGCTACAGGCGATGTTATCAGAGTTGATACACGCACAAATGAATATCTAGATAGAGTATAAAGGATTATAAATATGAATTTTGATTTAGAATATATAGAAAAATTGTTAAAATTGCTGTCTGAAAGTAATGTTGCCGAAGTCATTCTACAAGACGGCGAACAACTGATTGAATTAAGAAAACCAACAGAAGTAGCTGTTGCGGGTGCTCCTATGATTCCGGCTTACTCTACTTCTCAAATAGTCTCAGCTCCCACGACACCTGTCGCTGCTGAAGCCGCACCTGCCGCTAAAGCAGATGCTCCAAAAGGCAAACCCGTTACTTCACCTATGGTTGGCACATTTTATGCCGCAGCTTCACCTACGGCGAAACCATTTGTTGCAATTGGCGACACTGTTTCAACAGGTCAGGTTGTTTGCATAATCGAAGCTATGAAATTGATGAACGAAATTGAAGCTGAAGTATCTGGAAAAGTCATTGAAATTTGCGTCCAAAACGGTCAACCCGTTGAGTATGGACAAGTTTTAATGTACGTTGAATAAATTTATTTAAAAAAATCTACATATTGGGGACGAAATGATTAAAAAAATATTAATAGCAAATCGCGGTGAGATTGCCCTGAGAATTATTAGAGCATGCAAAGAGCTGGATATTCAAACTGTTGCTGTGTATTCTCAAGCTGATACAGACTCACTCCACGTCAGCCTTGCCGATGAGGCATATTGCATAGGACCTTACCAAAACGACAAAAGCTACTTAAATATTCCTGCAATTATATCGGTCGCTCTCACAACCGGCGCTGACGCAATTCACCCAGGTTATGGCTTTATGTCAGAAAGAGCCGACTTTGTGGAAATATGCAAAGACCATAATATCACATTTATTGGTCCTTCTGCCGAAGCAATGCTTATGATGGGTGATAAAGCAACTGCACGTAAAACCATGAAAGAACACAATGTACCGACAACACCCGGCACAGGCTTGGTCGATGACCTTGCTGATGTTAGCGATTGGATAGAAAAAACCGGCTATCCTATTATCATTAAAGCAACAGCAGGTGGCGGCGGTAAAGGCATGAGAATTGTTCGCGCAGAAGACGAACTTATAGATATGATGCAGCTTTGCCAAACAGAAGCTGCCAACTCTTTTGGTAACCCTGCAGTTTACATTGAAAAATATATGGAAAACCCGCGCCATATTGAAATTCAGGTTGTTGCTGATAAATATGGTAACGTCGCTCACTTAGGCGAACGCGATTGCTCTATTCAACGTCGTCACCAAAAATTAATCGAAGAAGCTCCTTCACCGATTATTGACGAAAAAATGAGAAAAGCAATGGGCGAAGCCGCTACAAAAGCTGTGAAAGCAATTAACTACGAAGGCGTTGGCACAGTCGAATTTCTTGTAGATAATAAAAATAATTTCTACTTCATGGAAATGAACACAAGATTACAAGTTGAACACTGTGTAACTGAAATGGTTACAAGTATTGATATTGTGAAAGAACAAATCAAAATTGCCGCAGGCGAAAAATTATCATTCACTCAAAGCGACGTCGAACTTAAAGGTCACGCAATTGAATGCCGCATAAACGCGGAAGATGCTTGTAAAGACTTTAGACCTTGTCCGGGTGAAATCCAGGGATATATTGCTCCCGGTGGTTTTGGAGTCAGAGTTGACTCTCACTGCTACACAGGGTACAAAATTCCGCCATATTATGACTCAATGATTGGCAAACTCATATGCTGGGGCACAGACCGCGAAGACGCCCGCAAAAAAATGCTGCGCGCACTTGATGAGTACCTCATTTTGGGCGTAAAAACCACTATTGACTTTCACCAGAAGATATTGAATAATGAAGCATTCATAAGCGGTAAATTCGACACCGGATTTATTGCTAAACATTTCACTGAAACTAAAGTCTAAATAGCTTCTAGAGAAGAAGATATGCTAAAAAACAAATCTATTTTAATAGGGATTACCGGCGGTATTGCTGCCTATAAAATCTACGACTTAATACGACTGTACAAAAAAAACGGTGCAACAGTCAAAACTATGGTGACTCCTCACGCGCTAAATTTCGTCAATAAAGTAACTCTTCAAACTCTGACCAATAATAATGTCTACTATAATCAGTTTGAAACAGAGTTTTTTAGCCCTGAACATATTGCTCTCGCTGATTTTGCTGACATTTTAGTAATTGCACCTGCAACAGCAAACACCATCGGCAAAATTGCAAACGGAATTTGTGATAATCTCCTCACCTCAATTGCATGCGCTTTCACAAAGCCCATGATTATTGTTCCTGCAATGAATACCGGCATGTGGGAAAATACTTTTGTACAAGAAAATATTAAAAAACTAAAAAACAGCGGTGTTACTATAATTCCGCCTGAAAGTGGTTTTTTGGCGTGCGGCGTTGAGGGTGTTGGCAGAATGTGCGAACCTCGTACAATACTTGAAAAAACCGTCGAAATTATGAATCAAAAAGCAGGAATGTTGAAGGATAAAAAAATTGTCGTAACCTCAGGCGGCACACGTGAAAATATTGATCCAGTCAGATATATAGGCAATTACAGCTCAGGCAAAATGGGCAACTCAATCGCTGACTTCGCCTTCGAGATGGGCGCTGATGTCACACTCATTACGACTGTTGATTGTCCTGTTACTGCCCAATATTCTGTCATTAAAGTTAACACTGCTCTTGAAATGAAAACAGCCGTTGAAAAAATCTTCCCCACAGCAAATGCACTCATCATGGCAGCAGCTGTCGCTGATTATCGTGCAAAAAGTATTCAAAATGAAAAAATTAAAAAAAATAATTCACAACAGGATTTGACTATTGAACTTGTTAAAAATCCTGATATCCTAGCAGAAATTTCTGCCAGAAAAAAGCAAAACCAGATAGTTGTCGGCTTTTGCGCTGAAACTGAAAATTTAATTAATAATGCCAAAGAAAAAATTCAAAACAAAAACTGCGATTACATTGTTGCGAATGATGTTTCCCGCTCTGACATAACCTTTGGCTCTGACTATAACGAAGTCTATATAATAGACAAAAAACTGAATTCCAAAAAAATTGAAAAAAATACCAAAAAGAATGTAGCAAAAGAAATTTTGGAGTACATTTTTAATGAAAAAAAATGAAATAATCAAAATACTTGAAAACTATGCCCCCCTCGAAACTGCTGAAGAATGGGATAACTCAGGTTGGCAAATTAAATCTGATATTGAAGATATTTCTAAAATTATGCTGTGCGTCAGCGTTACTGACGATGTGATTCAACAAGCAATTGCCCAAAATATTGACCTAATTATCGCACATCACCCGTTTATTTTTCCGAAAATAAACAATATAACCGACACAAAATATTTTGATGCCATAAAAAACAATATTCAAATTTATTCTTTGCACACCAACTTTGACAAAGCCTCAGGCGGCACAAGTGAAAGTTTGGCTGCCAAACTTAACTTTGACAGCCAAAACATAGAAAGAATCAATGATTTTGTCGTTGTACATAAATTAAAAAAAGAAAGTAACTTGGATGATGCCATTCTCAAAACCAAAATCGCTTTAAATATCGATAAAATTAAAGTTGTTAACTATACTACCTCCAAACCCGTCAAAAAAATAGCATTTTGTGCGGGCGCAGGCGGCTCATTTATACCTGAGCTTAACAATCAAGGAATAGATTTGTATATTACATCAGACGTTAAATACCATGATGCGCTTGAAGTCGCAGACTACACTGTTTTGGATGTAGGACATTTAGAAAGTGAAAAACCATCACTACAAAAAATTAACTCACTCCTTGAAAACAAAAAACTGGAAATAACTATTGCTAATGAAAAAAACATCTGGAAATATCTGTAAGTATCTGTGTCTTGTTGTGATGGCTTTATTGTGCGCATTACCCTGCCTCGCCTATGAAACAGTAATCCTAAAATTCCCCGATAACATGGGCTGGCGAAAAGTCCACTACGTTGGCGGCAAAAAAGAAGCAATCGTACAATACGCTCCAAGAGGACATACTCGCGAACATTTCACCGAAACAGTCGTTTATCACTCATACAAATCTAAAAAAGCGACGCCTGAATTCGCCAGACAACTCATGTACCGCCAATTAGGTGAAGTGAGACAAACCGCGAAAAACCTGACTGTCGAACCTCTAAGAGTAAACTCAAAAGATACAATGTTCTACTGGTGCGCAACAAACGTAGGTACCGGCGGCGGTCAATGCGAAATAGTTCGCTCAACCCCCACCCACGAAGGCGTTATAATGATTCACTATATCAACAAAGACATCAACGACTTTAAATACAAAAAAGACGAATGGGCAGAACGCGTGCGCAAAGCTAAAACATACTACAGCTACTACCGCACCGACTTCATCCTCAACAAAGAAATCTTCTTCGAATTGTAAAATTTTTCGTCATTCTGAGGGCAAAGCCCGAAGAATCGCATGATTTAACTCAGTATTCATACTATTTTTGAATTGGTTAAACTGATTGAATTGTAAATAAATATTACAAATTTCTTAAAATTTCCCAATAAAATGACAACTTTTTTTTTCAGTATTTTTAAAACAAGTATAAATGTGTAAAGAAAAAGGAGACTTTTCATGATAGGAAAAACAAACAACAATGTGAGCTTTAAAGCACTTTATGTAGATGAAGATGCTAAATCATCAATTCGAACAATTAAGGATGCTGACGGGCTTCGTCCACTAGAAAAAGGTTTTGACACAATAAACATGCTTTCAGAAAGAAAAGAATGTGATGTTTTTATTTCTGGAGTATATGATCGTATGGCAGGTAAAACCGTTTTAAAAGCAACTATTAACGAACAGAATCAAGACGGAAGTTATATTAGTCAAATTGAGACAGATTTTAAATTCGGAAATTTACCAATGTCGACCCACGCGGAAGATTTTTGTTCCAAAGTTTGTGAATATCTAAAACAACTGCCTGACTTGGACAAGGAAGTTAATGAATTGCTTGCTAAATATGAAAAACGTCCCCAATAGCTTGTAGGTTGGGGTTTCCACCCCAACAATAATTTGTAAACTGTAATATTGTAGGGTGCGTCCCACGCACCGAAAATACTGCCTTGATGTTGGTGCGCAATGCACACCTTACTTTAACTCTAATCATTAGCTTGTAGGTTGGGGTTTCCACCCCAACAATAATTTGTAAACTGTAATATTGTGGGGTGCGTCCCACGCACCGAAAATACTGCCTTGATGTTGGTGCGCAATGTACACCTTACTTTAACGTGTCATTCTTAAACTCAAAAAACGGCAAAAAACATTTTACTTCACATAAATCTCATCAATATTATGCACCACACCACCTAAAGGCGTTGGGAAAATATTGCCGAACTTCGTGCGAATTGCACTGATTTGCAGCGGTGAATATAAATACAAAATCGGCTTTTGATCATAAATTATTTTCTGATACTTGTCATAGTATTTTTTACGATTTTCATAGGTCAGCTCAAGCGCCCCGGCATCAAAGAGATAATCAACTTCTTTCTCCCAATCGGAGGCATCAGGATTAGCA